>NZ_BAED01000070.1 GCF_000241345.1 Gordonia amarae NBRC 15530 | reverse complement strand
GGGCCAAGATGGCCGGCTCTACCCGTCCGGGGACGAGGTAGAGCCGACAGCGATTAGGTGGCTTCCTGCTCGGTGGCGGGGACGACGATCATCGGAATGGCCAGGGCGCGCAGGATCTTGGACGCCGTGGAACCCAGGAAGGTGGTGTTCGGCGCGGCGAGCCGGCTCGAACCGACCATGATGACGTCACCGTCGTGCCATTCAAGGGAGGTGACGGCGTCTTCGATGGTGTGTCCCTGCGCGACCGCCGACGTGATCGGGTAGTCGTCGGGCAGCCGCTTGTGCGCCTCGTCGAGTGTTGACTGAGCGTGTTTGCGGGCGTCCTCGACGGCGACGTCGTCGGGTTGATCGGCCCAGGGCTGCACCTCGTCGAGTGCGACGAGTGAGACCATGCGGATCGGCCGGTGGGCGCGCAGACCGGCCCGGATGGCTGTCTGGAACAGGAGGTCGGTGCCGGGACGATGCCCGATCATCACCGTCAGTTCGCGCACCTGCTCGGCTCCGACATGGCTGAAGCCGAGCGGCGCCAGGGCCACCGGGAGCGGGGAGGAATGGAGGATGCCGTTGACCACGGTGCCCAGGGTGTGCCGGCCCAGGATCCCGCCGCCGGAACCACCCATGACGATGAGATCGGCACCTGACTTCCGGGCCTGACGGATGAGACCGAGCGCGGGGTTGGGATCGGTGGCGATCGTGGCGGTGGTCTCGATGTCGTCGGGAATCATGGCCGCGGCGTCGTCGAGCCATGCCTGCGCGGCGTGGTCGAGGGCGTCGGACAGTTTGTCGATATCGCTCTGCTCATCGGAGCCGGGAGCGTGTGGCTCGGGTGGGATCACGACGCAGAGTTCCAACTCGGCGTCGAGCGTGCGGGCCAGTGATGACCCGAGGGCAACGGCATCGGCCCCGCCGGCGGTGGCGATATAGGCGACGAGCAGTTTCATTGTGTGTCTCCGATCGGCAACTGACACAAGCGTAGTGCCCCGACCGCGCTCGCCGTCCGATTCCGTGCCCTTTGGTCACAGCGCATCCGAATGACGTTGAGCCCCCGGAACATACATTCCGGGGGCTCAACGGCGAGGGTCTGTCAGCTCAGGTGATGGACTTCCTGCAGCCCGTAGACGGGCGTGGGGATGCCCTCGTAACGGGCCTTGAGCTGCAGCGCCAGATACAGCGAGTAGTGGCGCGACTGGTGGAGGTTGCCGCCGTGGAACCACAGGTGCGGCTGCTGGGTGGGCTTCCACATGTTGCGTTGTTCACCCTCCCACGGCCCCGGATCCTTGGTCGTCTCCGAACCGAGGCCCCACACCTTGCCGACGCGGTCCGCCACCTCCTGGCCCATCAGGTCGGCCGCCCAGCCGTTCATCGAGCCGTAGCCGGTGGCGTACACGACGACGTCGGCCGGCAGTTCGGTGCCGTCATCGAGCACCACGCTGTTCTCGGTGAGATGGTCGACGTTGCCGTGGGCGAGCTTGATGCTCCCGTCGGCGACCAGCTCGGCCGCGCCGACATCGATGTAGTAGCCCGAGCCGCGGCGCAGGTACTTCATGAACAGGCCGGAGCCGTCGTCGCCGAAATCGAGGTCGAACCCGGCGGCGGTCAGGCCGTCGTAGAACTCCTTGTCTTGTTCGCGGATCGCGTCGTACACCGGGATCTGGAACTCGTGCATGATGCGGTACGGCAGCGAGGCGAAGGTGAAGTCGGCCTTCTTGGTGGTCATTCCGCTCTCGACGGCCCGCTGGCTGTAGAGGTCCCCGAGCGCGATCTCCATCAGCGAGTCGGACTTGACGATGTGCGTCGACGAACGCTGGATCATCGTGACGTCGATGCCGTTGTCGACGAGGGCCTTGGAGATGTCCATCGCCGAGTTGTTGGAGCCGACGACCACCACCTTCTTGCCCTTGTACCGGTCGGGACCAGGGTGCCCGCTCGAATGGTGCTGCTCGCCCTGGAAGACATCCTGGCCCGGGAACGTCGGCACGTTGGCCTTACCGGACATGCCGGTGGCCAGGACCAGTTCGGTCGGGTGCAGCGTCATCTTCTCGCCGTCCCGGTCGATCTCGACGGTCCAGGTGCCGGCATCCTCGTCATAGACGGCGGAGGTGCAGGTGGTCTTGGACCAGTAGGGCACCTCCATGACCCGCGTGTAGAACTCGAGCCAGTCGCCGATCTTGTCCTTGGGTGCGAATGTCGGCCAGTTCTCCGGGAACGGCAGATAGGGCAGGTGGTCGTACCACACCGGATCGTGCAGGCACAGCGTCTTGTACCGTCCGCGCCATTGGTCGCCGGGTCGGTCGTGCTTGTCGACGACGATCGAGGGCACACCGAGCTGGCGCAGGCGGGCACCGAGCGCGATGCCGCCCTGGCCACCGCCGATCACCAGCACAAACGGCTGGTGGCTGCGGCCGAGTTCGGTGGCCTCCGCCTCCTGCTTCTCGGCCCAGGACCGCGGGTCGGGGTCGCTGCCGTGGACGGCGCCGCGCGGGCGGCTGTGGCCGGTCGACTCCTCGTGACCCTTGAGTTCCTGGAGCGTGGTGAGCAGCGTCCAGCCCTTGTCTTCGCCGTTCTCGTCGCGCTTGATCCGCAGGTGTCCCTCGCCACGGCCGACGGCGGTCTCGAACCTGATGAACGCGGAGACAACACCGTCCCCGTCGTCGGAGGCAGGATCGGTGGTGGCGAATCCCTTCGGGTCGACGTCGTCGAGCCGGGAGCGGAGCATATCCACGATCTCGTCATGCCCCTCGACCGTCTTGATGTTCCAGGTGAAGGCGACCAGGTCGCGCCAGAAGCTGCTGGTCGCGAACAGTCCCGTGATCCGATCGATGTCGCGGGAGGCCAGGGCGTCGTTGAACGTGGTCAGCCAGGCGTCGATACGCTGTTGAGCCTCTCCGACGGATTCGGCGGCGGGTGGTTCAAGGGTCTGCGTCATGTGAGTGCACCTCCTGTGTGGGAGAGACGTGCCGACGGTTATCGGCACGGTTGTGATGTACAGCACACAACGAGGAAACGGCCTGGACAAGGGTTGCAACGGGTTGCGGTGCCGTGGGGTGGCGCTCGGTACCCCCACACCTGAGCACCATTCGGCAACGACAAGGCGCAGGCGTTGTCCGAGCCGTCCGTCGCCTCGGTGCCGTATGTGCTCGATCTGATCGAGCCGGCGCTGGCCAAGGTCACCTGACGTCGCGTGCTTGCGACCGGCTGCTTTGCGCAACTATGTGATGCGGAGCACAATCGGTGGTGATGGCACGCAGTGGAGCACTCGAACCGGCGGTGAATGTCGGTGACGACCCGAGACAGTTCGCGCAGGTCCTGAGCGCGGTGTACGACGCCGCGATGTCGGGTGCGCGGATGCCGGCACGCCCGAGGGCCGTGATCAGTGACTCGTGGCACCGCGTCCAGGGCGCCGGGGTCAATCCCGATACCGGCGGCCCCGACAGCGCCCTCGACCGCGATGAACTTGAGTCACGCAGGCAGTCGTCGGGGCTCTCGACCATCCTGCCCGACCTGACCAGCGGGCTCGATGCGGTCATCGACGGTGGCCACAACATCCTCGTGGTCGCCGACGCGCAGGGACGGGTGCTGTGGCGCAGTGGGTCACCGCGGGTGCTGATGAAGGCCGACCGGCTCGGCTTCGTCGAGGGCGCCGACTGGGCGGAGAACAACGTCGGCACCAATGCCATCGGTACCGCTCTCATGTCGGGCAGGCCGGTGCAGGTGTTCTCGGCCGAGCACTTCGTGCGCAGCCATCACGCGTGGACGTGCACCGGATCACCGATCAGGGATCCGCGCTCGGGCGAGATGCTCGGCGTCGTCGATGTCAGTGGCCCGGCGGCCACCATCCACCCGACGACGCTGGCGCTGGTCGACGCCGTCGCCCGGCTCGCCGAGTCCCAGCTGCGTGAACATCATCATCGTTCCCTCGACACATTGCGAGCGGTGGCCGCGCCCATCCTGGCGCGCTCGCCCGGTCCCGCGCTGGCCGTCGATCCGCACGGCTGGGTCGCGGCGCTCGACACCGTGTCCCCGCGCTCACGCCTGCTCCTGCCGCAGGTCGACTCCCCGGGCCGCTATTGGGTCAACACGCTCGGTGAATGCGACATCGAGGCGCTGCCCGGCGGCTGGCTGGTGCGGGTCACCGAGACGGCCGCTGCCGGGACCACCGTTGTCGAGTTGTCGGCGGCACCGAACGGTGGGTCCATCGTCACCGTCGAGAGCGGCAGCGGGAAATGGACCCACCGCCCGTCGCCCCGGCACGCGCAGATCCTCGCCTACCTCGCAGCGCACCCTGAGGGGGCGAGCGCCGCGCAGCTCTCGATGCACCTGTTCGGGGTGCCGGACCGGACGGTCACCGTCCGGGCCGAGATGTCGCGCCTGCGTAAGCATTTCGGCGGGTTGATCGTCGCCGGACCGTACCGCTTCGCCGACGCGGTCGACGTGCGCTCCTGACACCACGTCACCGCCGAATCATCGGCGCTGTCGAGAATCACGTGCACAGGGGCGATGCGGGTGCGCCGGGCGGATGAGGTGAAATCGGGCCAGTAGCGTTGGGCGCATGACCTCCTCGACCGAGGGCCGCACATCGCTGGTGGCCGGGTACCTGCAGCACATCGCCGACCAGTGTGCCGACGACCGCTCCGGCGCGGTGGCCGACTACATCCCCGAGCTTGCCGCGGTGGATCCGGATCAGTACGGGCTGTCGCTGTGCGCGCACGACGGATACCTCTACTCGGTCGGCGACACCACCACCGAGTTCACGATCCAGTCGATGTCCAAACCGCTGACGTACGCAATGGTGCTGGGCAGGCACGGCTCCGACGTCGTGGACGCGAAGATCGGGGTGGAGCCGTCGGGGGAGGCGTTCAACGAGATCAGCGTCGACAGCAGGCGCAGGCCCCGCAACCCGATGATCAATGCCGGTGCCATCACGGCGGCCTCGCTGCTGCTGCCGCAGCATCGCGAGGTGGAACCCGGCGTGGTCGATGAGGCATTCGCCGAGCTCGTCGAGTTCTACTCGGCCTGCGCCGGCCGGCGTCTGACCATCGACGACGAGGTCTATCTGTCGGAGAAGTCGACGGGCTCACGCAACCGGGCCATCGCCTACATGCTCGACAGCTTCGGGGTGCTCGGCACAGACCCGGACGCCGCCCTCGACCTGTACTTCCGGCAGTGTTCGTTGCGGGTGACCACCGCGGACCTCGCGGTCGTCGGCGTCACGATCGCCTGCGGCGGGGTCAATCCGCGCACCGGGCGGCGTGTGTTCAGCCGGCGCACCGCGCAGCGCCTGCTCAGTGTGATGACCACCTGCGGCATGTACGACGGTGCCGGCGACTGGGTGACGTCCGTGGGTATCCCCGCGAAAAGCGGGGTCGGGGGTGGAATCCTGGGGTCGCTGCCCGGACAACTCGGTATCGGGGTGTTCTCGCCCCGACTCGACGACCACGGCAACAGCGTGCGGGGCGTGGACACCTACCGGCATCTGTCGGCGGATCTGGGTCTGCACATGTTCAACATCACGCGGGAGAGCCGGGTGACGATCCGCGCCGTCTACGACATCGGCGAGTTCGAGATCGGCACGGAGTGGACCGGCGCTCAGCGCGCCCGCCTGCGCGGTTGCCGGGACCGGGTGCGGGTGTACGAGCTACAGGGCGATCTCACCTTCAGCGGTGCGGAAAGCGTCCTGCGGCGAATCGACCTCGACATCGATGCCTGTGACATCGTCATCGTCGAGATCTCCCGGATCGACGTGATCGACCCGGTGGCGCGGCGCATGGTTCTCGGCGCGGGCAGCACGCTGGCCGAACGGGGCAAGCGGGTGCTGCTCGTCGACCCCGACGGTGTGGTGCGCGAGGGCCTGCGCCGCGTCGAGAACGGATCCGGCGTGGATTCATCGTCGAAAATTATCCTGCCGCATGTGCATTCGACGATGGAGGCGGCAGTCGCCGATGCCGAGTCGATCCAGCTCGAGGGCGTGTAGGGCAGGCCACTAGACTCGGCGGGATGCGTTTGGTGATTGCGGAATGCCAGGTCGACTACGTCGGACGGCTCACGGCCCACCTCCCGATGGCAAAGCGGCTGCTGCTGGTCAAGTCCGACGGTTCAGTCAGCGTGCACGCCGACGACCGCGCCTACAAGCCGCTCAACTGGATGAGCCCGCCCTGCCGGCTCACCGAGGCGCAGGTGCCCGAGGGCACCGAGGCGCAGGCCTACTGGGTGGTCACCAACAAGGCGGGCGAGGAACTGCGGATCACCATCGCTTCGGTCGAACACGACTCCCAGCACGAACTCGGCGTCGACCCCGGCCTGGTGAAGGACGGTGTGGAGGCGCATCTGCAGGAACTGCTCGCCGAACATATCGAGACGCTCGGCGCCGGGCACACCCTGATCCGGCGCGAGTATATGACCGCGATCGGGCCCGTCGACATCCTGTGCCGTGACGCAGACGGTGCGACGGTGGCGGTGGAGATCAAGCGGCGCGGTGAGATCGACGGTGTCGAGCAACTCACCCGCTACCTCGAACTTCTCAACCGCGACACGACGATCGCTCCGGTGTCGGGGGTGTTCGCGGCCCAGCAGATCAAGCCGCAGGCGCGCACGCTCGCCGAGGACCGCGGCATCCGGTGCGTGGTGCTCGATTACGAGGAGCTGCGCGGTACCGAGAGCACCGAGTTCCGGTTGTTCTGACCGGGCGCCGGCCGATGGTGCGCCCGGTGCCCGGCCGGGTGGTCAGTGGCGTGCCTTGCCTGGTGTGATCTTCGCCTCGCCGGTCAGCGTCTTGTTGATCAGGTCGACGTCGTCGACCTCCGAGGCCAGCAGCAGTGGATCGTCTTTGCCCTCGTGGGTGAGCTTCTCGGGCAGTTCGTTGAGCAGGCTGCGGATCTCGATGACCTGACTGATGATGTTGCGGCGCACCGTGTCCGCGGAGCCGAGCAACTCGCGGGAGCGGGCCAGGCGGGCCTGCGCGATCTCGCGGGCGCGCTCCCGGGTGGCCTGTGCATCTGTATCCGCCTTCTCGCGGATCTCACGGGCGCGTTCGGTGGCCTCGGCGATGCGCTTGTCGCCGAGGGCCTTGGCCTCGTTGGTGGTCTTCTCGGCGAGCGCCTTGCTCTCGTCGGTGGTCGACTTGGCGAACGCCTGCGCCTCACCACGCGTCTTGTCGGAGAACGACTGGGCCTCGGTGCGCGTCTTCTCGGCGAAGGTCTGTGCCTCCTGGACCGTCTTCTCGGCGGTCGCCTGCGCATCTTTGACCGTCTTGTCGGCGAGCGAATGTGCCTCGCGGCGCACCTTCTCGGCGTCGGCGGTGGCGTCGCGCTTGGTCTTCTCTGCGTTGGTCTGCGCGTCACGCTTGAGTTTGTTCGCGAACGCCTGGGCCTCGGAACGGGTCTTCTCCGCATCGTCCTTGGCGGTCTTACGCAGGCCGTCGGACTCCTGGCGCGCGATGGACAGCGTCTCCGCGGCTTCCGAGGAGGCCTCCGCACGCATCTCGGAGGCCTCGTCGGAAGCGAGTTGCAACATCCGGGACAGACGTTCGCTCATGCCCTGGGCGGTGGTCGGCGGCACCGACAGCCGGTCGACCTCGCCGCGCAGTTCGGCGATCTCGTCGCGGGCGCTGTCGAGGTGCGCGGCCAGTTCCCGGGCGTTGGCCGCGGCCGCGTCCCGGTCGGCTGCGAGCAGCCGCATCTCGGCGTCGACGCGCCGCAGATGTTCGATCACTTGTTCGCGATCGAAACCGCGCATCACTACGGTGAATGTATCCGTCCCGGGTCCAGCTGCCATGCCGCAGAGTTTAGCCGAGTCGGCGTCAGTGGCCTACGTTGTGCGCGGCCGGCTCCACGAGCTCAAGAAGGACGCCACCAGCATCTTTGGGATGAACGAAATTGATTCGCGAATCTGCGGTGCCGCGCTTGGGGGCGGGGTACAGCACGCGCACGCCGGCACCGGTGAGTCGCTCGCAGACCGCGTCCACATCGGTGACCCGGACGGCGAGCTGCTGCAGGCCGGGGCCGCTGCGGGCGATGAACTTGGCGATCGTCGACTCCTCGTTGAGCGGGGCGAGGAGCTGGATGACGGCGGCACCCGAGGCGTCGGCGCCGGCGGGGCCGATCATGGCCTCCTCGACACCCTGCTCGGCGTTGGTCTCCTGATGCAGCGTGACGAAGCCGAGGTTGTCCTCATACCACTTCTTGGCGGCGTCGAGATCGGGCACCGCGATGCCGACATGATCGACGGCGGTGACGAGGTCGGCGATGAGGGCGGTGGCTGGGGTGGCAGCGGGGTCTGCCGATTGTGTGGTCATGGTCTCACGGTAGCGTTAATCGGGTACGCCCGAACGCCCGCTCGGTCGATTGGTGCCGGTGCGGGGCGGTTCGGACCCTGAACAACCGTGGAGGTCTTCCCAATGTCGACGGTCATAGTCGCCGGTGCACGCACGCCCTTCGGTCGCCTGAGCGGCGGGCTCAAAGATTTCAGCGGCGTCGACCTGGGTGCCGTCGCCATCAAGGGCGCACTGGAGAAGGCGGGTGTCCCGGCCTCCGAGGTGCAGTACGTGATCATGGGCCAGGTCCTCACCGCGGGCGCCGGCCAGATGCCCGCCCGGCAGACCGCCATCAAGGCCGGTATCGGCTGGGACGTGCCCGCGCTGAGCATCAACAAGATGTGCCTGTCGGGCATCGACGCGATCGCGCTGGCCGATCAGCTCATCCGCGCCGGCGAGTTCGACGTCGTCGTGGCCGGCGGCCAGGAGTCGATGACGCAGGCTCCTTACATCCTCCCGGGTGCGCGCGGCGGCTACCGGTACGGCAATGCCGAGATCCTCGATCACACCGCCTTCGACGGCCTGCACGACGTGTTCACCGATCAGGCGATGGGCCTGCTCACCGAGCAGGGCAACGACACCGACGGCTTCACCCGCGAGCAGCAGGACGAATTCGCCGCCCGCAGCCACCAGCTGGCCGCCGCCGCGCAGAAGAACGGCGTGTTCGCCGACGAGATCGTGCCGGTCAGCATCCCGCAGCGCAAGGGTGACCCGATCGAGTTCACCGTGGACGAGGGCGTGCGCGCCGACACCTCCACCGATTCGCTGGGCCGGCTGCGTCCGGCGTTCCGCAAGGACGGCACCCTGACCGCGGGCAACTCCTCGCAGATCTCCGACGGTGCCGCGGCGGTCGTGGTGATGAGCAAGGCCAAGGCCGAGGAACTCGGCGTCACCTGGCTGGCCGAGATCGGCGCACACGGCGTCGTCGCCGGGCCCGACTCCAGCCTGCAGGCGCAGCCCGCGAATGCCATCGAGAAGGCTTGTGCCCGTGAGGGAATCGCGGTGTCCGACCTGGATCTCGTCGAGATCAACGAGGCCTTCGCGGCCGTCGGACTGGCCTCGGCCAAGCAACTCGGAATCGACGATGCCATCGTCAACGTCAACGGCGGCGCCATCGCCATCGGCCACCCGATCGGCACCTCGGGCGCCCGCATCACCTTGCACCTCGCGCTCGAACTGCAGCGTCGTGGTGGCGGCATCGGTGCGGCCGCGCTGTGCGGTGCCGGTGGTCAGGGCGACGCCCTGATCGTGCGGGTTCCGAAGGCCTGAAAAGGAGATCTGTACTACACCTTGTCGTAGTCGGTCCGGGACGTTCGGCACAATGGTGGGCATGGTGAAAGACTTCTTCGATTTCAGCACGCCCGCCAAGCGGTTCCGTTTTGTCGCAATTCTTGAGGCGATCACGTGGTTCGCCCTGATCATCGCGATGATCGTCAAGCGGGTCGCCGACAACGACGGTGCGGTGCAGGTGCCGGGCATGGTGCACGGGATCGTGTTCATCGCCTTCGTGGCGATCTCCTTCCTCACCGCGAAGGCACTGGCCTGGAACGTCAAGGTGACCGGGCTGGCGCTGGTCTCCAGCATCCCGCCGTTCGGCACGCTCGTGTTCGAGTGGTGGGCCGCGCGTAACGGGCACCTCGCCGAGCTCTCGACCGGTTCCGCGTCGACATCTCCGGCGACCGCGTAGTCCGCGGGGTGACGCCCGCCGACGGTCCTCCCGCGGTCCGGGCCCGGCGCAGCGTCACCGCGGTCTTCGCGCTGAACGGTTTCCTCGCCGCGCTGTGGGTGGCCCACATCCCGGTGATCACGGAGCGGGCGCATGTGTCGCACGCCCAGCTCGGTGGCCTGCTGCTGCTGATCGGGGCGTCGGCCTTCGTGGCGATGCAACTGTGCGGCCCGGTGATCGACCGGTGGGGGTCACGTCCCACCACGATCGCCGCCGCGCTGCTGCTCAGCGTCGCGATCATCGGTCCGGCGCTGGCGCGCAATCCAGAGGCGCTCGCGGCGTCGCTGGCGCTGTTCGGGTTCGCCAACGGGGCGCTCGACGTGTCAATGAACGCGCAGGCCGTCGCCGTGGAGCGCGCGTACCGCAGGCCCATCATGTCGGCGTTCCACGGATACTTCTCCGTCGGGAGTCTGCTCGGCTCCGGCCTGGTGGCATTGACCCTGTGGCTCGATGCCGGGGTGGTGCCGACGGTGATCGGCGCCGCCGTGTTCGGTGCCGCGGCGGTGGCCGCTGTCCGGCGATGGCTGGTGCCGCGCGGATACGGCGATCCGACGATCGAGGTGCTGCCCGGCGAAGCCGCGGGGGAGCCGGAGACATCGAGCAGTCGTGGATCGCGGTGGTGGCATGAGGTGGATCTGCGGCAGCTGGGCTTGATGGCACTGGTCGCGTTCGCGCTGATGCTCGCCGAGGGCACGGCCTACGACTGGAGTGCGCTGCACGTCGTGGAGACCTTCGGCACCACCGAGGCGATCGGTGCCATCACTTTCGGCGCGTTCAGCGCGGCGATGACGGTGGCGCGCCTGGGTATCGACCGGATCACCGCGTCCGTCGGCGCGGTGCGCCTGGTCCGGTACGGCGCACTCATCGGGGCCGTGGGGATGACCGTTGCTGTGCTGGCACCCGTCGCACCGCTGGCCATCGCGGGCTGGACGGTGTTCGGCATCGGCCTGGCCGGGCTGATCCCGCAGATCTTCACCGCCGCCGGAAACCTCACGGTGCGGGCGAGCGGCCGGGCGATCTCGGTGGTCGTCGGGTGTGGCTACCTCGGCATGCTCGCCGGTCCCGCAGTCATCGGCTTCCTCAGCGGCGCCGTCGGGCTGAACGGGGCACTGGTCGTCGCCGTCGTGGCGCTGGCGTTTGCGGCGGCGGCCGCCGGTGTGGTCGCTCCCCGTAACCGCATCTCACCTACGTCGTGACACACTGGAGAGGTGACACGACCTACTCGTCGGCAGCAGGCCGCCGCTGCCGTTGCAATGTCCGGTGCGGTGGACCTCACAGCCTTGAAGGAACGCGCGGACGCCCAGCGGGCTGCATCCCAGAGTCGCGGACCCGCCCCGCAATCGCCACCGTCCGCGGCCCCCGGCCACGCCGGTCAGACACCTCCCGCCGGTGGTGGCCCGGCGGTCATCGACGTCACCGACGCCACGTTCGAGACGGACGTCATCGAACGCTCCACCCGTCAGCTCGTCGTCGTCGACCTGTGGGCCACGTGGTGCGGTCCGTGTAAGCAGCTCTCGCCGATCCTGGAGTCCCTGGCAGCGCAGGCCAACGGGGCGTGGGTGCTCGCGAAGGTGGATGTCGACGCCAATCCCGGTATCGCACAGGCATTCCGGGCGCAGTCGATCCCGATGGTCATCGCGATCGCCCAGGGGCAGCCGGTCACCGCGTTCCAGGGTGTGCAGCCCGCCGGGCAGGTCGCCGCCTGGATCGACGACATCCTGGCCAAGGTCGGCCATACCTTCACCGGTGCTCCCGGCGAGGCCGTGGACGAGCCCGTGGTCGATGAGCGGATGGCGGCTGCCGACGACAAGATGAACGCCGGCGATTTCGCCGGTGCGCTGGAGGCGTACAAGGCGATCGTCGCCGAGGAACCGGGCAACCTTGAGGCGGCGTCGCTGGTGCGCAACCTGGAGTTCATGATCCGGGCCAGTGCGCACGATCCGTCGATCGTGCAGACCGCCGCGCCCGGCGACGTCGACGCCCAGCTCGCGGCCGCCGACGTGCTGCTCGCCAATCAGCAACCGGAAGCCGCCTTCGACCGCATCATCGCCCTGGTCAAGGTGGCTTCGGGCGACGACCGCACCGCGGCCCGCACCCGCCTGCTGGAACTCTTCGAGCTCTTCGACCCGGCCGAACCGTTCGTGGTCACGGCGCGGCGCAAACTGGCCAGTGCCCTGTTCTGACTCGTAAACCTTGCCGGCAGTTCCGAAATCCGGAACTGCCGGCAACGTTTGGCGGAGAGTCTGGTGGTTGTAGAGCCACTTCACGCTGGGATGTGAACTGTGACCGGCGGCCTGCTCCAAGTCGGGTACAAGCGGTCGCCAAGTGGGGTCGGCGACGCTGTCGGCATGAAAACCACATTGCTGTACCGGCTGGGCCATCTCAGTGCCCGGCATCCGGTCCGGGCACTGCTCGGATGTCTCGGCGCGCTCGTCGTGCTGCTGGCCGTGTCGACGACGTTCGGCGGTGAGACCCAGGAGAACTGGGACGTCACCGGCGTGCCGTCCCAGCACGGCGTCGAACTGCTCCGGGAGCACCAGCCCGGGGTGGGGGATGCCTTCTCCCGCGTCGTCGTGCATTCGGGCGACGGTGCGCTCACGGGCGCCGAGACGGCGGACCTGCGGACCAGGCTTGAGGCGATGCCGCACGTTGTGTCGGTGTCGGAGCCGCGCCTCAGCGACGACCGGGACACCGCGGTGATCACCGTCGGCTACGACGTCCCGGTCACCCACAAGGACCTGATGGGCAACGACAAGCCGCTCAACGAGGCGGTCGCCGACGCGCGGGCGGCGGGTCTCACAGTGGAGATGAACGGTGCCGTGCCGGAGACCGCCGCCGCACCGGTGGAGGGATACGCCGAGATCATCGGTGTGGTGCTGGCACTGCTGATCATGGTGCTCGCCTTCGGTTCTGTGGTGGCAGCCGGCCTGCCGATCGTCTCGGCGATCGTCGGTGTCGTCGCCACGTCCGCAGGTGTCACACTGCTGGCGGCGGCGATGAAGGTCAGCCCCAACGCGCCGATGGTGGCCAGCATGGTGGGTCTCGGTGTGGGCATCGACTACGCACTGCTGGTGGTGAACCGGCATGTGGAGAACCTGCGCGATGGTCACATCGTGGTTGAGTCGGCGGCCAGGTCGGTTGCCACCGCGGGCCGTTCGGCGGTCATCGCGGCGACGACGGTTCTGGTGTCGCTGATGGGGCTGCGGTTGGCGGGGCTGCCCACCTATTCGTCGTTCGGGTTCGCCACCGCGATCGCCGTGGTCGCGATGCTGGCCGCGACACTCGTCGTGGTGCCCGCCCTGTGTGCGCTGGCCGGCAAGCGGTTGAGTCCGCGTAAGGAACGCAAGACCGACGCCGCACCCGTCGCCGCGACCGAGACGTTCATCGGTCGCTGGGCCGCTGCGGTCGGTCGTCGGCCGCTCGTCGCTGCGCTGTTGGCGGTGATCGTGATGGTCACCCTCGCCGCCCCGGCCGTCGCGATGCGGACCTGGCCCTCGGATGCCAGTGCGCAGTCGAGCGAGCTGACCACCCGCCGCGCCTACGACCTGCTGGCCGAAGAGTTCGGGCCGGGTGCCAACGCCGAGGTGCTGATCGTCACAGAGAACACCGGACCCGGCAAGGCCGACCCGGCGGCGGTGGCATCGGCACTCGATCGCATCTCCTACGAACACGGAGTGGTATCGGTGAGCCCGCTGATGCCGTCGCCCGACAAGGCGATCGGCGTCGCCCAGGTGACCATCGCCTACGGGCCGTCGGCCGAGCAGACCGGCGATGTGCTCGCGGCGATCCGCGACCAGTTGCCCGACGGTGCTGTACTGACCGGCGAGACCGCCTACTACAACGACATCTCCGACATGCTCGCCGTCCGGCTGTGGGTGGTCATCGGGTTCGTCGTCGCCGCGTCGGTGATCCTGCTGACGATCGTGTTCCGGTCGGTGATCATCCCGGTCAAGGCCGCGATCATGAACCTGCTGTCGGTCGCCGCCGCCTACGGCGTCATCACCGCGGTGTTCCAGTGGGGCTGGGGATCGTCGCTGCTGGGCGTGGATCAGCCTGTGGCCGTGTCGAGTTGGGTGCCGATCCTGATCTTCGCGATCCTGTTCGGGTTGTCCATGGACTACGAGGTGTTCCTGCTCTCCCGCATCCGCGAGGAGTGGCTCGCCACGGGCGATCCGCGCGGCAGCGTCATCAGCGGGCTGGCCAAGACCGGCCGGGTCATCACGGTCGCGGCTGCGGTGATGGTGGCGGTGTTCCTGAGCTTCTCCACCGAAACCGACATCATGCTGAAGATGGCGGGCCTCGGGATGGCCGTGGCGGTCTTCCTCGACGCGACCGTGGTCCGGATGGTGCTGGTGCCGGCGACGATGTCGCTGCTGGGCCGTTACAACTGGTGGCTGCCGGCGTGGCTCGACAGGATTCTGCCGACGATCGATCTTGAAGCAGCAGAAGAGGATCCGGACGCATCGCCGGAACTGGTCCCCACCGCTGTGTGAGCCCTTCGCCGGTTGAGGTGCGAGCCCCGCGAGCCTCGAAACCCCGTGAGATGACACTGTTCGCTCACCGGGTTTCGAGGCTCGGTCGCTGGGCGACCTCGCACCTCAACCAGCGGGGGTCGGGTCGGGGTAGTGGAGGTGGCCGATTGTCGTCGGAAGCCGAAGCGATCCCGCTCGCCGGCGAACTGTTGCCGCGCGGGTGGGGGTCGGGTCGGGGTAGTGGAGGTGGCCGATTGTCGTCAGAAGCCGAAGCGATCCCGCTCGCCGGCGAACCATTGCCGGACGGGCGGGATTCGCCATCGGTCCATCAGGCGTTCGGCGTCGTCGGCGTGCCGGGACGCGAGTTCGGTGTCACCCATCGAGAATGCGGCCAGTGCCAGGAAGGCATCGGCGGGACCGATCGCGGTGCCCGCACCCGCGTTCACCGACCACCCCGCCATCGGTGCGAGCAGATCGTAGGCCTGGCGGCCGAGATCGGGCAGCTCCAGATGGGCGGCGACCTCACCGGCCGCCGCCCACTCGGCCAGCGAATACCAGTCATGCGAGGACAGACCGGGATCTTCGACGATCGAGGCGCGCGCAGCTTCGTGATCGCCGATACGGAGATACAGTGCGGCCCGGAAACATCCGACGGGCATCTGATCGATGACGGGCCCGGAGAAGTGCGCGGCCACCGCAGACAGCGAACCGTCCCACAGGGCGATTCCCAGCTTGATACCCATGCTCGCGACCGGAGACTGGGTCAGCCGCACCCGGTGCTCGAGCTGAAAGTACTCGTCGGCCAGCGCACGGGCCCGGGCGAAATCACCCGACATCGCATGCCAGGTCACCGCTGTCGACAACACCACCATCACCAGAAACGGGCGTCGTCGGCGGCGGGCGTCGGCGAGGGCGATGTCCAGCAGCGGCCATATCCGTTCGGGATGGCCGAGCTGGGCGTGCGCATTCGCGCACAGGGACGTCGCCAGGATCCGGCTGTCGACATCGCCCACCCGCAGCGCCAGTTCCTTGGCGCGTTCGAGCATGGTGAGTCGCTGCTCGGCGTTGTCGGCCGACCACAACGCCTGCTGCCCGGCCAGCATCGCGGCCAGTTCCAGGCGGTCGTCGCCGAGCTCGATGGCAATCGAGGTGGCGGCCGCGACGAGCTCGCGGCGTTCGGTGATCGGGGAGGTGTAATAGATCTCGTTGGCCAGAGCCAGCATCACCTCGGCACGCAGCGCCGAGCTTTCACGCGACGGCGTGGCGGCGAGCATCGTGAGCGCCTCGCGCAGTGCTTCGACCACATGATCGTTCTGGTCGCCGACACCGACCGAGAACCAGGCCGAACCACGCGAGGGCAGAACCCCGGCCCGGGCGAGCCATGTCCCATTCCCCGATCGGTGGGCCAGGCCGATCGCCGCCTCCAACGGTTCTTCGAGCGCGGTCCAATCCCCGCGTCGGCGATGGCATTCGGCCAGATCCAGCAGCAACTCGAACTCGTCGGCGCCATCGGCGGTCCGATCACCGGGCAGTGCCTCCAGCGCGGCGGTGTACAGACTGACGCTCTCGTCGTCCGCGAATACCTCGGCAGCCTGATGGGCGGCGTCCCGTGCGGCCCGCCAGGCCCGCGCCCGGTGCGCCGGACCGGCCGACAGCCAATGGTGGGCGATCTCCGAACCCCGGCCCCCGAGGTCGGTGAGGGTCTGCGCGGCGCGGGCATGGACCGAGGCGCGCCGGGTCGGAGCCGACACCGAATAGATGTGATCGCGGACCAGGGCATGTGCGAAGACGAACTCGCCGATCCCTTCCTCACGGATCAGGCCCGCCGCGACTGCCGTGTCGAGCAGGTCCAGGGCGGTGTCGGGGTCTTCGTCCCGGACTCCGCACAGGACGGGCAGTGTGAACTCGCGACCCAGGACCGCTGCGGTCTGCAGGATGCGGGCGGTGTCGGCGCCGAGTCTGTCGATGCGCCGGCCGATCACCTCACCGACCGCCGTCGGTGGGCGCGGTTCGGCCAGCAACTGCGACACGCTACCCGAATGCTGTGCGAGACGGGCGTATTCGACGACGAAGAAGGGGTTGCCGTCGGTGCGGCCGGTGAGCTGGACGGCCTGGGAGTCCGATGTCGTGGTCCCGGCGACCGAGTGCATCACCTCGGCCACCGCATCGGAGTCGAGTCCGTCGAGCGGGATACGGGTGGCGTGGCGCCTGCCCAGCGATTCGGACAGTTCGGCGAGCGGAACGGTGCCGTCGACGCCGCGCCAGGTCAGCAGCACCATGAGCTGCGAATCGCCGGAGATCTCGCCGAGCAGTTGCAGCACCCGCAACGTCGACGGGTCGGCCCAGTGCAGGTCATCGATCGCGATGAGCACGGGCCTGCGCGACGATTCGGCCAGTACCTCCGCGACGATCCGTTCGCGCAACCGGAACGCGGCGCCCTCGTCGGTGTGGGCACCGGCGGTGATCGTCGGCAGGTCCCGGCCCCACCGCGTCAGGATCTGCGCCCACGGCCACAGCGGCGGCGCACCGTCGTCCTGGGAACAGCGGGCCCACCCGACGAGGGCGCCCTCGCGTGCGGCCGTGAGGGCCGTTTCGGTGACCAGCCGGGTCTTGCCGATGCCGGCTTCGCCGCTGATCACCACGAACTCCGTCGACCCTGCCACCGATCGCTGCCACGCCGACGACAATTCGGCCAGCTCAGCCGCCCGGCCGGCCGTGGGCCACGGTAGGGCGGGTACGGCGTCGGCCGCCGGTGGCGCCGGTGCCCGGTCGGGCCGGGTCGCCGCCTGCGGAACCGCCGATGCCGGACGATCCCAGGCGATGGACGAATCCTGTTGCAGGATGGCCGATTGCAGTTCCCGGATCGCCGGACCCGGCAGCAGTCCCAGCTCTTCGTCGAGAACCCTTCGCAGATCGTCGATCACCGCGAGCGCATCGGCCTGCCGCCCGCACCGTGCCAACGCGAGAGCCCTGATCCGCCAAAGGCTTTCGCGCAGCGGGTAACGGGTGATCAGCGCTTCGGCAGCCGCCGCGACCGCGGTGTGCCTGCCCAGCGCCGTCGACACCTCCAGGCGCAGTTCCTCACCGAGGACACGTAGTTCGTCCAGGCGTGATCGTTCGGCGGCCGCGGCGTCGCCCAGATCGGCGTACGCCTCACCACGCCACAGCGACAACGCGTCGGCCAGGTCGGCGTCAACCTGCTCCAAGCTCTCGGCGGTCAGACCGGCGAGACTGTCGCGGCGCGCGTCGACGCCGGTGATCACCGATTCGAAGACGTCGGCGTCGACGCTGCGCGGCGTGAGGTCCAGCGCGTAGCCGGGCGCCCGGGTCAATAGCACCGTGGCGGGTTGGCGCGGCTTACGATCGGGCTCCAGAGCCCGCCGCAAGCCCGACACATACGCCTGCAACGTGGTCATCACCGACGCCGGCGGATGCTCGCCCCACAACTGCGCGATCAGCGAATCCACCGACACGGCGTGCGGCCGCGCCAGCACCAGCGCCGCCAGCAGGGCCCGGGCCTTTGGGGTGCCCAGGTCGACGGGAACGCCGTCGCGGGTCACCTCCAGGTGGCTGAGGATCGCGAACTTCACCGGCCAAGGATACGGCTCGACTCAGTGTGTCCGGGCGATGCTGTGAGCATGCCGGAAATGAGGGAAGCGAATGAGACCGGCGCCAGGTTCTGATCGGTCCACCTTGATGGATGGGAAGTGTGTTCGGTCAGGTGTGCTGCACGCTGGGGCAATCGGGCAGCGGGACCAGCCGGGTGAGCTGGGTGACGTGGTGGGGGCCGAGTTCGGTGAGGGAGGAGACGCCAAGCAGGGCCATGGTGCGTTCGATCTCGGTGCGCAGGATCTCGATGGTCTTGTCGACACCTTCGCGGCCGCCGGCCATCAGGCCGTACAGGTAGGCGCGGCCGATCAGGGTGAAATCGGCGCCGAGTGCGACGGCGGCGACGATGTCGGCGCCGTTCATGATGCCGGTATCGACCATCACGGTGAAGTCTTCGCCGACGGCGGCCCGCACCTTGGGTAGCAGGTGGAACGGGATAGGTGCCCGGTCGAGCTGTCGCCCACCATGATTGGACAGCACGATGCCGTCGACGCCCACATCGCGCAGCCGCACCGAATCCGCCACGGTCTGCACGCCTTTGACGAGGATCTTGCCCGGCCACAGCTCGCGGATGATGTCGAGGTCCGCGAAGCTGATGGTGGGGTCCATCGCAGCGTTGAGCAACTCGCCGACGGTGCCGCCGGTGGAACTGAGTGAGGCGAACTCCAGCGTCGGTGTGGTGAGGAAGTCGATCCACCACCACGGCCGGGGGATGGCGTTCACGATGGTGCCGAGCGTGAGCTGCGGCGGGATCGAGAACCCGTTGCGTTTATCGCGCAGGCGGGCACCGGCGATCAGGGTGTCGACGGTGAACATCAGGGTGTCGAAACCGGCGTCGGCGGCGCGGCGGGCCAGGCCGTAGGAGATCTCCCGTTCCCGCATCACATACAGCTGGAACCAGTTGCGGCCATCCGGGTTCGCCGCGCGCACATCCTCGATCGAGGTGGTTCCGAGAGTGGACAGCGTGAACGGGATACCCGCCGCACCGGCCGCGCCGGCACCGGCCACCTCACCCTCGGTCTGCATCAGCCGGGTGAATCCGGTAGGGGCGATCCCGAACGGCAGGGCACTGCGGGCGCCGAGAACCTCGCACGAGGTGTCGACGCTGGGGGCGGGCGCGAGGATGCCCGGATGAAACTCGATGTCCTTGAACGCCTGCCGCGCCCTGGCCAGCGACAACTCGCCCTCGGCGGCGCCGTCGGTGTAGTCGAACGCGGCCTTGGGGGTGCGGCGTTTGGCGATGATGCGCAGATCGTCGATGGTGAGAGCCTTACCGAGCCTGCGTGTGCGCGAGTTCAATTCGGGCTTCTTGAACTGCATCAGTTCGAGAAGCTCCGCGGGCTTGGGGAATTGGCGCTGGATGCCGCTCATCATCGAGCCTTCCTTCCGCTAGGACTCCGGCGTCAGCCAGATCGCCGAATTGGCCGGGATCGTCACCGCCGCCGACGTGGGCTGTCCGTGCAGTCCCGGGCCGTCCGCGGCGACGCTGCCCATGTTGCCGATACCGCGGCCGTTGTACGCCGCCGAATCGGTGTTGAGGATCTCCGTCCAGGTTCCGCCCCGGGGCAGCCCGATCCGGTAGCCGGCCCGGTCGCTGCCGGAGAAGTTGAACACACAGGCCATCACCGACCCGTCTGAACCGAACCGCAGGAACGAGATCACATTGTTGGCGGAATCGTCGGCCTCGATCCACGAGAATCCGTCAGGCGTCGCGTCCTGGCTGTACAGCGCGGGTGATCCGCGGTAGACGCGGTTCAGGTCGCCGACGAGTGCCGAGATGCCCGCATGCAGTTCGCCCTCCCAGCCCTGCAGCTGATCCCAGTCCAGACTCCGGTTGTCGGCCCATTCCCGGGACTGCCCGAACTCCTGGCCCATGAACAGCAGTTGCTTGCCCGGGTGCGACCACATGAACGCCAGGAACACCCGCACACCACACGCCTTGATGAAGGCGTCGCCGGGCATCCGGGTCCACAGCGTCCCCTTGCCATGCACCACCTCGTCGTGCGAGATCGGTAGCACGAAATTCTCACTCCATGCGTACATCAGTGAGAACGTCAGATCCTGATGGTGGAAACTGCGGTGCACCTGATCGCGCGAGAGATACCCCAGGGTGTCGTGCATCCAGCCCATGTTCCATTTCAGGGTGAATCCCAGACCGCCCGCATCTGTCATCCTGGTGACTCCCGGCCAGGCGGTGGATTCCTCGGCAATGGTGACCACACCCGGAAAGTGTTTGTGCACAGTCGCATTGGTTTCCTGCAGGAACTGCACCGCCTCCAGGTTCTCGCGGCCACCGTGAATGTTGGGCCGCCACTGACCCGACGGCCGCGAATAGTCCAGATACAGCATCGATGCGACTGCGTCCACGCGCAGGCCGTCGATGTGGAACTCGCTGAACCAGAACAGCGCGTTGGCCACCAGGAAGTTGCGCACCTCGTGCCGGCCGAAGTCGAAAACGTAGGTGCCCCAGTCCAGTTGTTCGCCGCGCAGCGGATCGGCGTGCTCGTACAGCGGGGTGCCGTCGAAGCGGGCCAGCGCCCAGTCGTCCTTGGGGAAGTGTGCCGGCACCCAGTCGACGATGACCGCCACGCCCAGCGAATGCAGATGGTCGATCAGGTAGCGCAGGTCGTCGGGGCTGCCGAAGCGGGAGGTGGGGGCGTAGTAGGAGGTGACCTGATAACCCCACGAGCCGCCGAACGGGTGCTCGGCCACCGGCAGGAACTCGACGTGCGTGAAACCCTTCTCCACGACATAGGCGCCCAGCTGATCGGCGAGTTCGCGATAGTCCAGGCCGAGACGCCAGGACCCCAGGTGCACCTCGTAGATGCTCATCGGCCGCTCGACGGGATGCTCCGCCGTGCGCCGTGCCAGCCAGTCGTCGTCGCCCCACTCGTACGTCGACTCGTTGACGATCGACGAGGTGGCGGGCGGTGGATTGGTCTGCCGCGCCATGGGATCGGCCTTGTCCCGGATCACGCCGTCGGCGCCGTGGATGCGGAACTTGTAGCGCGCGCCGCCGCGCACATCGGGGATGAACACCTCCCACACACCGCTGGAACCGACCATCCGCATCGGATGGGCCCGCCCGCCCCACGCGTCGAAATCACCGACGACGGCAACACCTTTGGCGTTGGGCGCCCACACCGAGAACGCCGTGCCGGTGACCTCACCGTCGGCGGTCTTGTAGCTGACCACCCGCGCACCCAGTGCCTCCCAGAGGGTTTCGTGACGGCCCTCGGCGAACAGGTGCACATCGATCTCGCCGATGCTGGGCAGGAAGCGGTAGCCGTCAGCGACGACGAACTCGCCGGTGCCGCCCGAGCCGTTCGGGTACACAATCCGATAGCGGTAATCGACGAGATCGGAGATCGGTACGGCCACGGAGAACAGGTCGCCATCCGATCGCATCGGATAGTCGACGCCGCCGATGACCGCGGCCACCGAGAGTGCAGAGGGCCGCAGTGTGCGCAGAATGGTGTACCCGTCACCGGTGTCATGGGCGCCGAGGAAGGCATGCGGATCGGGATGGGTGAGGCTACCGAGCCGGTTCAGATCGTGCTGCGGTGCACGGGCGTCGGGTGCGTCGGTCATGTCAGCGCACCCGGTAGGAGAGCTGTTCGGCCGCGGCCGGGGTGAGCGGCGGCAGCGACACGATGTGCGCGACGGCCTTCCATGGTTCGAGCTGGATGAAATTTGCCTGACCCCAATGGAATTCCTCTCCGCTGACCTCATCGCGACCGGCGAACCGGTCCTGCCAGTCGAAACCGAGCGCGGGCATGTCCAACCACAGCGTGGAGGATTCGGTACCGAACGGGTTGAGGTTGATCACCACCACCACCCGATCGCCGGTCACCGGGTCGACCTTCGAGTACGCGATGAGTGCCGGATTGTCGAGATGGTGAAAGGTGATGTTGCGCAACTGCTGTAGCGCCGGGTGCCGTCTGCGGATCATGTTCAGTGACGTGATCCAGGGTTCGAGCGACATACCGTTGGAGGCGGCGGCCTTGTAGTCGCGCGGCCGCAGCTCGTACTTCTCGGAGCTCAGGTACTCCTCACTGCCCGCCTTCACCGCCACATGCTCATACAGTTCGTAACCGCTGTACACCCCCCACGTGGGGGCCAGGGTGGCTGCGAGAGCGGCCCGCAGCGCGAACACGCCCGGACCCCCGTGCTGCAGGCTCTCGTGCAGGATGTCGGGGGTGTTCACGAACAGATTGGGCCGGGCCTCGTCGGCGTGCTCGGCCAGCTCCCGGCCGAACTGCTCGAGTTCCCACTTCTGGGTCTTCCACGTGAAATACGTGTAGGACTGGGTGAAGCCGAGCCGGGCCAGGCCGTACAGCCGCGCCGGCCGGGTGAACGCCTCGGCCAGGAACAGCACCTCCGGATGCCGCTTCTTCACCTCGACGATCAGCCACTCCCAGAAGTTCGGCGGCTTGGTGTGTGGATTGTCGACCCGGAAGATCTTGACGCCCAGCTCGATCCAGTGCACTACGACGTCGAGCACGGCCTTGTAGATGCCGTTACGGTCGTTGTCGAAGTTCAGCGGGTAGATGTCCTGGTACTTCTTGGGCGGATTCTCGGCGTAGGCGATGGTGCCGTCGGGCAGGGTGGTGAACCATTCGGGATGTTCCGACGACCAGGGATGATCGGGTGCGCACTGCAGCGCCAGGTCGAGAGCCACCTCGAGGTCGAGTTCGCGTGCGCGACTGACGAAATAGGTGAAGTCATCGACCGTACCGAGCTTGGGGTGGATGGCGTCGTGGCCGCCGTCGGCTGAGCCGATCGCCCACGGCGAACCCACGTCGTCGGGGCCGGCGATGAGCGTGTTGTTGGGGCCCTTGCGGTTGACCTCTCCGATCGGGTGGATCGGCGGCAGATACACCACGTCGAAACCCATTCCGGCGATCCGGGGCAGGTCGTTGACGGCGGTGAGGAAGGTGCCGTGCACCGGATTGCCCTCGGTGTCCCAGCCGCCGGTCGACCTCGGGAAGAACTCGTACCAGGAGCCGTACAGCGCGCGGCGGCGGTCCACCCACACACGGTAGGTGCGGGACTTGGTGACCAGCTCGCGCACCGGATACCGCCCGAGCAGGTCGGCGATGTCGTCGCCGGTGCCGGGCCCGACCCGGTTCTCGATGCGCCGCCGCGGTGAGCGCAGCGCGGCGATCGCCTCATCGAGCCGGGCGCGTGACTCCTCCGGGACCAGGTCCAGTGCGCGGGTCAGCACGCCGACACCGATCTCGATGTCGTTGGCGAGGTCGGCGGCGCCCTGCCCGGCGTCGACCTTCTTGATGACGGCCGAACGCCAGGTGGCGTACGGGTCGCTCCAGGCGTCGATGCGGAACGTCCAGAAGCCGGGTGCGTCGGGCACGAAGGCGCCGTTGAACACATCGGGTTCGACTGACGGGGTCATCGGGATGTCGCGGCGCCTGCCCCGGCCGGGGCCGTCGATGTGCAGGGTGACGCCGATGGCGTCGTGACCCTCCCGCCAGGCTGCGGTACTGACCGGAACAAGTTCGCCCACAACGGCTTTCGCTGGATATAATCCAGCGGAAACCATCGGTGAGATGTCGTCGATGCCCATCCGGCCGATCACGCGGCCTCCTCTCGGCTGCTTGCGCTGACACCTAACCGTAGGCGATCACGGCGCATGTCTCAGCGTGATGGACTCAGTCTCTCACTGTGTGGACCGCCACATGGCCGGGATCGGGAACCGATCAGGCCGGATCGCTCAACCGGCGCAACGCCGCCCGGGTCACCGCCGGGTCGGTGGTGCGCCAGAACGGCGGCAGCGAGGCCACCAGGTAGCCGCCGTATCCGGCGGTGGCCAGCCGGGAATCGAGTACCGCCACCACACCGCGGTCGGATGTCGCGCGCAGCAACCGGCCCGCGCCCTGGGCCAGCAGCAGCGCCGCGTGATTGGCCGCGACCGCCAGAAATCCGTTGCCGCCGCGGGCGCTGACCGCCCGCTGCCGGGCCGTCATCAGCGGATCGTCGGGCCGTGGGAACGGGATCCGGTCGATCAGCACCAGGCTCAGGGACGGCCCCGGCACGTCGACGCCCTGCCACAGCGACAGCGTGCCGAACAGACAGGTCTCCGGGTCGTCGGCGAATTTCTTCACCAGCGTCGACGTGGAGTCGTCGCCCTGGCACAGGATGGTGCGATCGGAGTGCCCGCGCATGAACTCGGTCGCCTCTTTGGCCGCCCGCATCGACGAGAACAACCCGAGGGTGCGGCCGCCGGCGGCGTCGACGAGTTCGGCGATCTCAGCGCGCACCGGCTCCGACAGGGCGTCGCGGCCCGGCCGCGGCAGATGCTTGGCCACGTACAGGATCGCCGAGCGCGGATAGTCGAACGGCGAGCCCGCGTCCAGCCCGTTCCAGCGCATCGACGAGGAGTCCGACGGCGCCGTCTTGCCGGTCGCGGTGACGTCGACCGCGGCCCCCGCGGTACCGCCGCCGTGGGCGGGCAGTCCCCAGTTGACGGCGAGTGCGTCGAAGTTGCCGCCGATCGTGAGGGTGGCCGAGGTGAGGATCACCGTCGCCCCGGCGAACAGGCTGCTGCGCAGCAGCCCGCCGACGCTCAGCGGGGCCATACACAGCACCCGGCGGGTGTCGCCGGCGCGGTTGATCGGTTCGGCGCTCACCCACACCACGTCGCGGCGTTTGGCCATGTCCTGCTCGTCGAACGCGCCAAGCAGCCGGACCACCGCGTCGTGCGTGTTCTCCAGCGAGGTCAGCGCGGCGGAGCGGGCCGCGGCACTGTCGGCGTCCTGGCCGGTACCGCGCACGGGCCCGATGGCGGTGTGTGCCTGCCACAGCCGGTCACGCAGTACCGCGAACACCGCGTCGCCGCCCGAGGGCATCGTGGTCCATTCGCCGGTGCGGACCTCGTCGAGGAACTCGCCGAACTGTTCACCCGCACCCAGCAGGGCGTCGGTGGTCTCCTCGTCGATGAGCTTGCCGCAGCGGCGGGCGATCAACGCGATCGACGCCGCCGACAACTCGTCGGTGGACACCGAGGTGATGCGGTCGACCAGCTCATGCGCCTCGTCGACCACCACCACGTCGTGTTCGGGCAGGATCGTCGCCGGGCTCATCGCGTCGATCGCGAGCATCGCGTGGTTGGTGACCACCAGATCCGACTGGCCGGCCTTGCGGCGGGACTGCTCGGCGAAGCAGTCCTCGGCGTACGAGCAGTTCGCGGCGCCCAGGCATTCGCGGGCGGACACGCTGACCTGCCGCCAGGCCCGGTCGGAGACGCCGGGCACCAGGTCGTCGCGGTCGCCGGTCTCGGTGTCCGAGGACCACTCGTGCAGCCGGGTCACCTCGCGGCCGGTACGGGAGATCTCGAACGGGTCGAACAGCTCACCCTCGGGTTCTTCGGTGCTGGCTGTGTGAATCTTGTTCAGGCACAGGTAGTTCGAACGTCCCTTGAGGATCGCGAATGACGGTTCGCGGCCGAGGGGGGCCTTGAGGGCCGTCGCCAGCCGCGGCAGATCCCGGTCGATCAGCTGACGCTGCAGGGCGATGGTGGCCGTCGAGACCACCACGGTGTGACCGGTCGTCACGGCGTGCCGGATCGACGGCACCAGATAGGCCAGGGACTTGCCGGTGCCGGTGCCCGCCTGCACGGCCAGGTGTTCACCGGTGTCGATGGAGTGCGCCACCGCCGACGCCATCCGCAGCTGTCCGTCGCGACGGGCTCCGCCGAGCGCGGTGACCGCGATGTCGAGCAGCTCGGGGACCTCCGGAATCGTCGTCACCGAGTTCTTGCCGGCCCGGCTCACCCGGAGTACGCCGACGAGCCGTCGTAGAGCAGGTCGCCGTCGAGGACGACGCCGGCCTCACGCATCTGCGCCAGGGCGTTCCGGCAGGTCTCGGTGGCCACGCCCGCGGTGAAGTTCAGCAGCACCCGCGTCGACAGCCCGTCGGCAACCGCATCGAGGGCGGTGGCGCGGACGCAGTGATCGGTGGCGATACCGACCACGTCGACGGCGGTGATGTCGCGGGCCGCGAGCCAGTCGGCCAGGGTCGTGCCATCTTCGGCTGCCCCCTCAAAACCCGAATAGGCCGCGCTGTAAT
The DNA here is from genome assembly GCF_000241345.1 of Gordonia amarae NBRC 15530. Classification (GTDB taxonomy): domain Bacteria; phylum Actinomycetota; class Actinomycetes; order Mycobacteriales; family Mycobacteriaceae; genus Gordonia; species Gordonia amarae. The sequence goes on along the minus strand of NZ_BAED01000070.1, from coordinate 17,993 downwards.
GCCCTTTGGCGAACACCTCGGCGACGGCGCCGGTGTCGAAGGCGGGATGAAAACCGACCCCGTCGGTGCCCACCCGGCAGTGCGGCGGCCAACTGTCGACGTAGTCGGGGTTGTCGGAGAAATGGTCACCCGGGTCGATGTGGTAGTCGCGGGTGGCCACGACGGTCGCGTACCCGGGCAGCAGGCCGGTGATGGCCTCGGCGACGCGGGCGCCGCCGTTGACGCCGAGTGCACCGCCCTCACAGAAATCGTTCTGCACGTCGACGACGATCAGGGCCCGATCCTTGTGCGGCATGGCGGTTCTCCTAGAGCTCGTAGCGGGTCGGGATCGCGGGATCGCCGTGCGAGAGGCCCAGCCCCTCCCACGGCAGGCTCACCAGCCCGTCGGCGAGGTGGGCGCGGCTGTCGGTGAGCGACGGGACGTCGGCGACCGGCTCGCCGCCGCGCACCAGCGGGATCTGCAGGGGCCGTACCGAATGTCCCTCGCCGTCGGGGGTGGGGGAGCCGGTGCGGTACACCACTTCCTCGACGACCGTGCCGCTGGCGCGGGCCAGCCGGACCGCGGATTTGGCGCCGCCCACCGACGCCTTGTGGCTGGCCCGTTTGGCGACGGGGATGCCGTCGACCTCCACCAGTTTGTAGACCATTCCGGCGGTGGGGGCGCCGCTGCCGGTGACCAGCGAGGTGCCCACCCCGTAGGTGTCGACGGGTTCGGCGCGCAGGGAGGCGATCGCGTACTCATCCAGGTCCCCGGACACCACGATCTTCACATCCGGGGCGCCGAGGGAGTCGAGCTGATCGCGCACCTGCCGGGCCAGGACACCGAGATCACCTGAGTCGATCCGCACCGCACCCAGACCGGGACCGGCCACGTCGATGGCGTTGCGCACACCCTGGGTGATGTCGTAGGTGTCGACGAGCAGCGTGGTGCCCACGCCGAGCGCCTCGACCTGCGCGGCGAACGCCGCTTTCTCGTCGGGGCCGTCGGGTCCGGCGAATCCGAGGGTGAATGCGTGCGCGGCCGTACCCGCGCTGGGCACGCCGAACGTGCGGGCCGCCTCCAGATTCGACGTCGCGGCCACCCCGGCCAGATAGGCGGCGCGCGAGGAGGCGACCGCGGCCCGCTCATGGGTGCGCCTGCTGCCCATCTCGATGATCGGGCGCTTGGCGGCCGCGCTCACCATGCGTGCGGCGGCCGAGGCGATCGCCGAATCGTGGTTGAGGATCGACAGGATCAGGGTCTCGAGGAGGACCGCCTCGGCGAACGTGCCGCGGACGGTGAGGATGGGGGAACCGGGAAAATACAGCTCACCCTCGCGGTAACCGTCGATATCGCCGGTGAAGCGGTAGTCGCGCAGCCACGCGACGGTGTCCTCGTCGAGGAACTGCGACACCTGGGCGATCTCGTCGTCGCCGAACCGGAAGCGGGTCAGCTCGTCGATCACCCGCCCGGTGCCGGCGACGACACCGTAGCGGCGGCCGTCGGGCAGGCGCCGGGCGAAGACCTCGAAGACGCACGACCGGGATGCCAGCGGACCGCGCAGCGCCGCCGACACCATGGTCAGTTCGTAGTGGTCGGTCAGCAGGGCTGTGTTGTCGAGACTCACAATCGCCTACCCTATTCGTATGCATGCGGACATATGGTGTGCGCACGAGGCTACTCCCGGTTCCACGGCGGTGGCCGAACCCGAGGTCGCCGATCCACAGCTCGGAATTGATCGCCCTTGGGTGACCATCGTGTGGGATGACCCGGTCAATCTGATGCGGTACGTGACCTTCGTGTTCCAGAAGATCTTCGGGTACTCAGAGACCAAGGCCAACGAACTGATGCTGCAGGTCCACAACGAGGGCAAGGCCGTCGTGTCGGCAGGCGACCGCGACAAGATGGAGACGGACGTGCGCAAGCTGCACGCCGCCGGCCTGTGGGCCACCATGCAGCGCGACACCTGACCCGGTCCCACGGCCGACGCCGGACGACGCCCGGACCGGCCTACCATGTGAGGCGTGCGCAACTGGAAACGTGAAGGCCGAGGGCAGTCGCGGCGGATCTGTTCGGTCCTCGAACCGCACGAGGCCGAACTGCTGATCTCGATGGTCACCTCGCTCACCGACCTGCTCGGCGAACGCGTGTCGACCGCCCCGCCCGCCGACGAACTGGCCGCGCTCACCGGCATCCGCACCGGGCACCGCGACGCGCCCGGCGACCTCACCCTCGGCCGGTTGCTGCCCGATTTCCATCGTCCCGACCAAGACAGCGAACTGTCGGCGGACGTGATCAACGGGGAACTGAACGCCGGCCTGCGCAGCGTCAACGAACCCCTCATCATCGACGCCAAACTCGCCGCGGCCAAGGGCATGCTCGACACCATCCCGCCCGACGGCGGCCGGATCGCGCTCACCGACGACGAGGCCGAACAATGGCTGACCGCACTCAACGACGTGCGGCTCGCGCTCGGCGCGATGCTCGGCATCACCGAGGACACCCCGGCCGAACTGCCCCCTGACCACCCGCACGCAGCCCACCTCGACGTCTATCACTGGCTCACGTTCATGCAGGACATGCTGGTCGACGTGCTGATGTCGCGCTGATCCGGCGGCGCCGAGCCTGCCCGGGAATGTCCGGTGGAGATCGCCGTGTTGACTGAGCCATGTTGACTATCAGCCGCGAACTGGTCGACCGCATGGTCGCCCATGCGCGTGCCGACCACCCGGACGAGGCCTGCGGGGTGATCGCCGGACCGGAGGGTTCGGATCGTCCGGAGCGGTTCATCCCGATGCTGAACGCCGAACGGTCGCCCACCTTCTACCGATTCGACTCGGCCGAGCAGCTCAAGGTGTGGCGTGAGATGGACAGGGCCGACGAAGAGCCGGTGGTGATCTACCACTCGCACACCGCCACCGAGGCCTATCCGAGCCGCACCGACATCTCGTACGCAGGGGAACCGGGCGCTCACTATGTGCTCATCTCCACCCGCGACCCACAGGTCGAGGAGATCCGCAGTTACCGCATCGTCGATGGTGCGGTCACCGAGGAACCCGTCGAGATCAACCCCGCATAACCGCTTTTCAGCCCAGACATCAGGAGACCTCATGGCTGTGACCGTGTCCATCCCCACCATCCTGCGCCCGCACACGGGCGGCGAGAAGCGGGTCGAGTCGTCCGGCGCCACCCTCGCCGAACTGATCGACACCCTCGAATCGGCGCATCCGGGCCTCAAGGAACGTCTCGTCGCCCCTGACGATGCCGGCACCGACAAGCTGCACCGCTTCGTCAACGTGTACGTCAACGACGAGGACGTGCGGTTCACCGGTGGCCTGGGCACCGCCGTCGACGACGGCGACGAGGTGACCATCCTGCCGGCCGTCGCGGGCGGCTGATCCGGCCGTGGCACGGTACAACTCGCTCATCGACTCGGTGGGCCACACGCCGCTGATCGGTTTGCGGCGGCTCTCACCCCGCTGGGACGACGGCGAGCAGGGCCCGCACGTGCGGCTGTGGGCCAAACTCGAGGACCGCAATCCCACCGGATCGATCAAGGACCGGCCGGCGCTGCGGATGATCGAGGCCGCCGAACGCGACGGGACATTGCGGCCCGGCGCGACGATCCTCGAACCGACCAGCGGCAACACCGGTATCTCGCTGGCCATGGCCGCCAAACTCAAGGGCTACCGGCTCATCTGCGTGATGCCCGAGAACACCTCCGACGAACGCCGGTCGTTGCTGCGGATGTTCGGTGCCGAGGTCATCTCGTCGCCGGCCGCGGGCGGATCGAACACGGCGGTGGCCATGGCCAAGGACCTCGCCGCCGCCAACCCGGGCTGGGTGATGCTGTACCAGTACGGCAACGAGGCGAACATGCTCGCCCACTACGAGGGCACCGGGCCCGAGCTGTACGCCGACCTGCCCGAGATCACCCACTTCGTCGCGGGCCTGGGCACCACCGGCACCCTGATGGGGGTGGGCCGGTACCTGCGCGAACAGCAGCCCGACGTGCAGATCGTCGCGGCCGAACCCCGGTACGGGGACGAGGTGTACGGCCTGCGCAATATCGACGAGGGTTTTGTGCCCGAACTGTACGACGACACCGTGCTGACGCGCCGATTCTCGGTGACCGGGGCCGACGCGGTGGCCCGGGTGCGCGAGCTCATCGACCTCGAAGGGATCTTCGCGGGTGTCTCCACCGGGGCGATCCTGCACGCTGCCCGCGCCATCGGGCGGCAGGCTGTCAAACGGAACGAACGTGCCGATATCGGCTTGGTGGTGCCCGACGCGGGATGGAAGTATCTGTCGACCGGGGCGTACGAAGGTAGCCTGGACGATGCCGAGGCGGCGCTCGCCGGGCAGCTCTGGGCCTGACCACGGCTGCGCTGCAACCACCGATGAGGGCCGCACCCACCGATGAGGGACGACACGTGACCTACCCGATGCCGGCCGCTCCCGCCGAGCAGCCCCGAAAGCCACGCCCGCTGTGGCTGACGTCGGCGATCACGATGGCCGCGATCGCCACGGTACTGATCGCGATCGAGCTGATCGACGCGCTGACCCCGAACCATGATCTCGACGCCAACGGCATCGAACCCCGCGAGGTGGGCGGACTCGACGGCATTCTGTGGTCACCGTTCCTGCACGGGGACTGGTCGCACCTGTTCGGCAACCTCGGCCCCGGCGTCGTCCTGGGTTTCCTGCTGCTGATGGCCAAGCGGTTCCTGGCGGTCACCGGCGTCGTCTGGCTGACCTCCGGTGTCGGGGTGTGGCTGACCGCGCCGTCGTACACGGTCACCATCGGGGCGTCGGGCATCATCTTCGGCTGGCTCACCTACCTGCTGATCCGGGGGATCTTCAACCGCAATCTGAAGCAGATCCTCATCGGGGTGGTGCTGTTCCTGGTCTACGGCTCGGTGCTGTGGGGTGTGCTGCCCACCGACGAATCGATCTCGTGGCAGGGGCACCTGTTCGGCGCGGTCGGCGGGGTCGCGGCCGCCTGGTACCTCGCAAGCCGTGATCGCCGCAGGCGTCCCGCGCCGTCGCAGCCGCTTCCGTCGTCAGGGGTGGGATTCTGAGTACCGACCCCACCGCGCCCATCGGGATCTTCGATTCCGGAGTCGGCGGCCTGACGGTCGCGCGCGCGATCATCGACCTGCTGCCCGACGAGGACATCATCTACATCGGGGACACCGCCAACGGCCCCTACGGCGGGCTCACCATCCCCGAGATCCGCAAGCACGCCCTGGCCATCGGCGACGACCTCGCCGGACGCGGGGTGAAGGCGATCATCATCGCCTGCAACACCGCCTCGGCGGCCTGCCTGCGTGATGCCCGCGAACGGTACGCGCCGATACCGGTCATCGAGGTGATCCTGCCCGCCGTGCGCCGGGCGGTGGTGGCCACCAAGACCGGCCGTATCGGGGTGCTCGGCACCGCGGCCACGATCGCCTCGCACGCCTACCAGGACTCGTTCGCCGCGGCCCGCGATACCGTGATCACCGCGGTACCGTGCCCGCGGTTCGTCGACTTCGTCGAACGCGGGGTCACCAGCGGCAGGCAGATCCTGGGGCTGGCGCAGGGCTATCTGGAACCGTTGCAGCAGGCCGACGTCGACACGGTGGTGCTCGGCTGCACCCACTACCCGCTGCTGTCGGGGGTGATCGCGCTGGCGATGGGCGATCAGGTGACGCTGGTCTCGAGCGCGGAGGAGACGGCCAAGGACGTGTTCCGGGTGCTCACCGAACGTGACCTGCTGTCCCCGCATACCGGGCGGGAAGCGGTGCGGCTGTTCCAGTCGACCGGTGACCCGGAGTTCTTCGCGCGGTTGTCGTCGCGGTTCCTCGGTCCGGCGGTCGGGCAGGTCCAGCATCTGTAGTGCCGCCGCGTGAACTTGTGACCGGATATCTGCCGTCCTGAGGTGACGGCATGGCAAGGTAGGACCATGCGCCTAACCGTGCTCGGATGTTCAGGGAGTGTGGGTGGCCCCGGTGCTGCGTGCTCGGGGTACCTTCTGCAGCTTCCCGGACATCAGCCAGTGATGATGGACTGCGGTCCAGGGGCGTTCGGGGAACTTCAGCGGATCATCAACCCGCGCGAGGTGGCGGTGATGCTGAGCCATCTGCACGCCGACCACTGCATGGACCTGGCCGCGATGCTGGTGTGGCGGCGGTACTCACCCGAACCGGCCACCGGCCGAACGCACCTGTGGGGGCCGCCGGGCGTGTGCGAACGGATCGGCGCCGGGTCGTCGGAGGTTCCCGGCGAGGTCGACGACATCACCGACACCTTCGACGTCCACGAATGGGGCACCGAGGAGGTGCAGCTGGGTGGTTTCGCCATCCGGCCCGTCGTCGTCGACCATGTGCCCAACTCCTACGGCTTCCGGCTCACCGCGCCCGACGGCAAGGTCCTGGCCTACAGCGGTGACACCGCGCCGTGCGACGAGCTGATCGATCTGGCCACCGACGCCGACCTGTTCCTGTGCGAGGCGTCGTGGACTCACGCGCCGTCCGAACGCCCGCCGCACCTGCACCTGTCGGGTGTCGAGGCGGGTGAGGCCGCCACCAAGGCCAACGTCAAACTCTTGGCGATCACGCATGTACCGCCGTGGACGTCCAAACAGGACATCTACGACGAGGTGCGCAGAACCTACAGCGGCCCCATCGAAATGGTTTCCCAGGGGCAGACTTTCGAGCTGTGACCTCTCGGGCGGCGGGGGCGTCCGGGCCGGTCACCGGTCAGCGATAGAGTTGGATACCGTGACGACACGAGCAGACGGCCGAGCCGACGACGAACTCCGCCCCATCTCCTTCACCCGTGGTTTCACCTCCCATCCGGCGGGTTCGGTGCTCGTCGAGTTCGGCGGCACCCGGGTGCTGTGCACCGCGAGCGTCACCGACGGTGTGCCGCGCTGGCGCAAGGGGTCGGGCCTGGGCTGGCTCACCGCCGAGTACGCGATGCTGCCGTCGTCGACGCACGAGCGGTCGTCGCGGGAGTCGGTGCGCGGCAAGATCGGTGGCCGCACCCACGAGATCAGCCGGCTGGTGGGCCGGTCGCTGCGTGCCTGCATCGATCTGGCCGCACTCGGTGAGAACACCATCGCCATCGACTGCGACGTGCTGCAGGCCGACGGCGGCACCCGCACCGCCTCCATCACCGGCGCGTATGTCGCCCTCGCCGACGCAGTCGCCTGGCTGGGCGCCGCCGGCAAGCTCAAGGATCCGCAGCCGCTGTCGTGCGCGATCGCCGCGGTCAGCGTCGGCGTCGTCGACGGCCGGGTGCGCCTGGACCTGCCGTACGAGGAGGACTCGCGGGCCGAGGTCGACATGAATGTGGTGGCCACCGACGCCGGCACCCTCGTCGAGGTGCAGGGCACGGGGGAGGGGGCGACGTTCCCGCGTGCGACCCTGGAGAAGCTGCTCGACATGGCCGAGGTGGGTACCAGCGCCCTGTTCGAGGCGCAGAAGGCCGCGCTCGCGCTCCCGTACCCGGGTGACCTGCCGGGTGCCAAGTGACGACGATCCTGCTCGCGAGCCGTAACGCCAAGAAGCTCAAGGAACTCCGCCGGGTGGTGGCCGCGGCCGGGATCACCGGTCTGGATGTGGTGGGTCTGGACGACGTACCCGAGTTCGCCGAACTCCCCGAGGACGGTGCCACGTTCGAGGACAACGCGCTGATCAAGGCCCGCACCGGTGCTGCGGCCACCGGCCTGCCCACCCTCGCCGACGATTCCGGGATCAGCGTCGACGCCCTCAACGGGATGCCCGGGGTGCTGTCGGCACGGTGGAGTGGCACCCACGGCAACGACGAGGCCAACAACACCCTGCTGCTCGCCCAGCTCTCGGACGTGCCCGACGACCGCCGCGGCGCCGCCTTCGTGTCGGCGTGCGCGCTGGTCCGTCCCGACGGCACCGAAACGGTGGTCCGCGGCGAGTGGCGCGGCACCCTGGCCCGCGAACCCCACGGCGTCAACGGCTTCGGCTACGACCCGCTGTTCCTGCCCGCCGACGACCTCGCCGCCGGCCGCTCCTCAGCGGAACTGTCACCGGAAGAGAAGGACTCCCTGAGCCATCGCGGCAAAGCCCTCGCCGCCCTCGTCCCCGACCTCCGAGCACTCGCCACCGGCCAACCAGCGTGATCCCGAACACCGCCGCGACCACACCTCTTGATCCCTGAGGCCGAGCGACGAAGGAGCGAGGGTCACGAAGGTCCGGCGACCCGCCCGCATGACGCACCCAGGACACCCCTGACCCGATCCCCGACGATCAGATCCCGAACTGCGCCTTCACTTCCCTCGTCCGCTGATGCTCGATGACGAACGACAGGAACGGAATGGTCCCGGCGAGCGCGGTCCACACGATCTTCCCCGCGGGCCAGCGCACCTTGATGGCCAGGTCGACGGCCATGATCAGGTACACGAAGTACACCCAGCCGTGCACGATGGGCACGAAATCGAGCGCGTCGACGTCGAAGCCGTACTTGAGGATCAGCTCGACGACCAGCAGCAGCAACCACAGACCGGTGACCCAGGCGAGCACCCGGTAACGCACAAGCGCGTTCTTGACCGACGCGGTGGAGGCAGTGGGTTTGCTGGTGCTGGTATCGGTCACGAGGGACTTCCTAACGGTGTGTGAGAACAAACTGCTGTTGACCTGAGCTGCTGACCGGATAGGGGGTCAGCGCACGGTGGTTTCGGGATCGTCGGCGGTCTCCCGGGATCGGTCGGTGCGATGGAGCTCGGCCAGATACCGGTTGTACTCCCGCAACCCGGAATCGGCGGTCGGATCATCCTTGGCCGCAAGCGATCCGGCGCTGGGGAAACTCTGGCGCTCGGGCAGGATCCCCTCGGGGATCTCCACGGCACCCTTGCTGCGCGGCGAGAGTTTCTCCACCTCGTCGGCATCGTTCTCCAGCACCACGAACCGGCGGTAGGCATAGACCACGGCACCCGCGAACGCCGGCCACTGCAACGCGTACCCCAGGTTCTGGGCGGTACCCGACGCGGACTCGTACCGCGACCACTGCCACCAGGCCAGCGCCAGACACACCGCCGCGGCCACCACGACCAGCGCGATCAGTGCGGGCCGGTGACGTGTGCGGGCGGGACGGGCAGAATCCATAACCTCGACGGTACCCGTACGACGCACGTCACAGCCCACGCGGTACGCTTGTTCGCGCACGCGCGAGTGGCGGAATTGGCAGACGCGCTGGATTTAGGTTCCAGTGTCCTAGGACGTGGGGGTTCAAGTCCCCCCTCGCGCACCACTACCACTTCTCTCGCGCACCCTTTTTCCCGCGTCGAAAACTCCGTCGCGCTTATCGGATACCGCGAAAGTCAATTCGCGGGACGAAGTCTGTGACGCGGGAGCGCCGGTGGCTCAGCGGACGGTGATGGTTCCACCGCAGGTGGTGGCGGGCACCGACCACAGGGCATTGCGGTTGACGGTGTTGAGGGTGACGCCGACCTTCCCGGTGCCGATCGTCTTGGTGGGAATCGTGAAGTTGTGGACGCCCTGGTACGGCGGGCTGACGTGGCTGCGTGAGGTAAGCGTGCCGCGCTTGCCGGTGCGCAGGTTGTGCCAGTCGAGAGTGGCGGTGGAGTCGTAACCCACGCCGATCCAGTAGCTGGTGTAGTCGATGGCGAGGTAGGTGGTGCCTGCGTAGTCGGAGACGATGACCCGGCGCGGCATGTACGGGACGTCGACCACATTGGGACTCATCCCAAAGCAGGTGCCGATCGGATACTCGGCGCTGGGGGCCGCGTTCGCGTCGCCCGGCCCGGTGCTCAGGGCGAGCCCGGCGGCTCCGAAGACGGCGACTGCGGCAGCGGCTGCTCGGGTGCGTGTGTTAGTCGACATATCGGTGGTATCGGTCACATCGGACGTATCGTTACGCAAGCGAACGGCCAGGAACGCCGGCGCCGACTGTCGTGTCCGATTCCCGCCGGTGCGGCGGTGGTGGGTCGTGCCAGAGTGGAGCTATGACCCCGGCCCCGACCGCCTTCGACACGCGGATGACCTTCGACGAGCGCTACGGCGCCGTCAAGGCGCGTGACCGGCGTTTCGACGGCCAGTTCATCATTGCGGTGCGCAGCACCGGAATCTACTGCCGGCCGTCGTGTCCGGCCCGCACACCCAAACCTTCGAATGTGGAGTTCTATCCGACGAGCGCGGCCGCACACGAAGCCGGGTACCGGGCCTGCAAACGTTGTCTGCCGGAGGCCGCACCCGGGTCGCCGGAGTGGAATCTGCGGCGCGACACCGTCGGTCGTGCGATGCGGCTCATCGCCGACGGCGTCGTCGAACGCGAGGGCGTGGCGACGCTCGCGGCCAGGCTCGGGTACTCGCCGCGGCATCTGACCCGGTTGCTCACCGCGGAACTGGGGGCGGGACCGCTGGCCCTGGCACGTTCGCAGCGGGCACATACCGCGCGAATGTTGTTGACCGGCACCGACCTTCCGGTGTCCGACGTCGCGTTCTCGGCCGGTTTCGGGAGCATTCGCCAATGCAACGACACCATCCGCGAGGTCTTCGCGATGACCCCCACCCAGCTGCGCGAGCAAAGTCGCACGGCCACAACGACTCCCGGCGTCATCGATCTGGTGCTGCCGGTCCGGGAACCGTTCGATGCGACCGGCATCTTCCGGTGGATGGTGGCACGGTGTCTGCCTGGGATGGAACACGCCACAGACACTTCCTTCGCCCGGGGCCTCTCGTTGCCTGGTGGCACGGCATGGTTCGAGGTGCGTGCCGACACCGCAGGCCGAATCCGGTTGCGCGCAAGCCTCTCCGATCCTGCCGACCTCGGACCGCTCGTCGTGCGTGTCCGGCGCCTGTTCGATCTCGACTCCGACCCGCTCGCCGTCGATACCGCGCTGGCCGAGCACGCTGAACTGAAGCCACTCGTCGCAAGGACGCCCGGGATGCGGGTTCCCGGTGCCGCAGATCCCCACGAGATGCTGATTCGGGCGATGGTCGGACAGCAGGTCACGGTGGCGGCGGCGCGCACCGCCCTCACTCGGCTGGTCGACGAACTCGGCGCCACCGTCGACGCCCCCGACGGCGCATCGGACCTGCTGTTCCCGACGCGGCTGTTCCCGACGCGGCTGTTCCCGACGCGGCTGTTCCCGACAATGGCGGCGATTGCCGAGCACGGCCACGAGGTCCTGCGCGGACCGGCGGCCCGGATCCGGGCGATCACCGGTGCCGCCACCGCACTCGCCGCCGGTACCCTAACGCTGACCAGCGCCGACGACGGCGCCGAACAACGCACCGCGCTGTTGGCACTCCCCGGTATCGGGCCGTGGACCGCCGACTACGTGCGGATGCGAGTGCTCGGCGACCCCGACGTGTTGTTGCCCGGCGACAGCGGGGTGCGGACGGGCGCGGCGACGGCCGGTTTGCCTTCCGAGCCGCGGAGCCTCTCCGAATGGGCGTCGCGAGTAGCGCCCTGGCGCAGCTACCTGACCGCGCACCTGTGGCGAACCGATTCGATGGAAGATGCGCAGGCCTGCCCGCCCCGAAACCCGGTGCGCTGACAATGTTGTTGCACCGGGTTTCGAGGCTAGGCGCCAGGGCTCCGCACACCTCAACCAGCGGTTTGCGGCTCACCGACGAGCCCTTCCCACGGAAACAACGACCAGGAGAATCATGACTGGCAGCAAGCAAGGCACGGTGCAGACCGTCGACACCCCGGACGGACCGTTCACGCTGATCGTCGACGACGACGGGCGGGTGCTGGGATCGGGATGGACCACCGACCGGCAGGCGGTGCTCGACCGCATTCACCGGGACATCCGGCCGACCGAGGTGGCCGAGGGAATCACCCGGGCCGCCGAGGACGTGGCCGCCTACTACGCCGGCGATCTGGCGGCCGTGATAGCCACCCCTGTGCTGCAGCAGGGGACCGACCTGCAGCGGCTCGGCTGGTCGGCGCTGCGTGAGATCCCGCCGGGGCAGCCGTTGAGCTACACCGGATTCGCCGCCGTCGTCGGCAACCCCGGTGCCGTGCGTGCCGCGGCGTCGATCTGCGCCCGCAACGCGCCCGCGCTGTTCGTGCCCTGCCACCGGGTGCTGCGCAGCGACGGCAGCCTCGGCGGTTTCGCGTGGGGGACCGACGTCAAGGATTCGCTGCTGCGCCGTGAACATCAGCAATCGCAATGATGTTGAATGGTCACAGCACCACAGACAGCGAACGTGACCGGCGGGAGGGCGGCGAACAGTGGCACCGCGCAAACTCCGCCCCGGTCTCCGGCTCGACGAGCTCGTCCGTGTAGATGACCCCGATGATCCGGACGCACCCGAAACCTATTGGGGCCGTTCGTGGATGCACGTCACCAAGCACGACCCCGACGAGCCGTACCTGATCGCCAACGAACTGATCTGCTCCCGCCTCGCCGCCGCGCTCGGCCTGCCCGTACTGCCCGGTGAGGTGGCCCGGGACCAGGACGGAACCACCTACTGGGCCATCCCGGGTGTGCGTTCGGACGGTGGGATCTCGGTGCCGCCCTCGACCGCCGAGGACATCGCCGTAGCCCAGCCGCAGATCGTGGCCGGCATGATCGTCTTTGACGCCTGGGTCAACAACACCCACCGTTTCGCCGACAGCGTCCTCTACGACGAACGACTCGGCATCTGGCTCGTCGACCACGGGCATTCACTCGCTCAGCCGCGCGGGCACGCGTTCACCGAGAAGCCCGACGATGAGGCGCTCCTCCCACTGTCGTGGCATGAATTCGCCGACGAGGCCATCGACAAGGAGTTGCTGCGGTTCTGGGAGCAACGCGTGCAGGCGATCTCGGCACACGTGATCGGACGCCCGCTGCTCGAGGCCAACCAGCGGGGCCTGATCACGCAGAAGCAACAGTCGTGGCTGGCCAAGTACCTGCTGGCCCGTCGCGACAAGATCGTGAGCCTCGTACCCTCGGCCGATACACCCGCCGAACCCGAATTCGCCCGGCCGATGCTGCGGCTCGTCCCCGACACCCTGTTCTAGGAGCCGCCGTGACGCAGATGGCTTTTCCGCAGACGGTGACCTGGCATCTCATCCAGTACACGGCTGACATGCGCCGGCGCGAACCCCGCAATGTCGGCGTCGCCGCCACCGACGGCGCCGGGTGGGTGGTGCGGATGCTGGGTGTCGGCAGGTCGGGTGTGATCGATGCCAAGGCGCTGCGCCGGCTCAACCTGGCCAAATCCGACTACGAACCCTGGGTGCGGTACTACGCGGACACCTTGGGCGAAGGCGGGATCGAGCGGGTGATGGCGTCGCAGCGCCGCAGGCCGGGCGAGTTCCGGGTGATTCCGGGTGGTGACGACGAACTGTCGGGGAGTCTCGACGAGTGTGCCGGTCAGTTGTTCGCCGAGCTCGTCGAGGACGGTCTGCGCGCCGTGTGATGCCGGGACCGGGCGAATCCTGTTCGGAGGGTTCTGCCGGGCCGGTCACAGTGCTAACCTCCGCGTTAGGGTTGCCTAACTTAAGGAGGGGTGCGGTGATAGTCGAGGCTACAGGCCTGACAAAGACGTTCGCGTCGCGGAATGCACCGGTACGTGCGTTGCGTGGCATAGACCTGAGTGTCGCCGAAGGCGAGATCCTGGGCTTGCTGGGTCCCAACGGCGCCGGCAAGACGACCACCATCAACGTCTTGACCACGTTGCTGCGTCCGGATGAGGGGCAGGTGCGGATCGCCGGGATCGACGTGCTCACCGATCCGGCCGCGGTGCGCCCGCTGATCGGGCTCACCGGACAGTTCGCGGCCCTGGACGAACAACTGACCGCCCGGGAAAACCTGGTGCTGTTCGGGCGGCTGTTCAAACTGGGAACCGCACGGGCCAAGGAACGCGCGGCGGACCTGCTCGACCAATTCGACCTGACCGAGGCCGCCGACCGGCGCACGGTGACCTTCTCCGGCGGCATGCGCCGCAGGCTCGACCTGGCGGCGTCGATGATCGGCGACCCCAAGGTGCTGTTCCTGGACGAACCCACCACCGGCCTCGACCCGCGCAGCCGGAACATGCTGTGGGAGATCGTCCAACGCCTGCGCGCCGACGGCATGACCATCATCCTCACCACCCAATATCTTGCCGAGGCAGACGAACTCGCCGACCGGATCGTGGTGATCGACCACGGAGCGGTGATCGCCGAGGGCACCCCGGGCAGACTCAAGGAACTCGTCGGCGGGTCGGTGTGCGAGGTGTCGGTCACGGGTGCCGACCAAGCCCGGGTGATCCGGGCGCTGGAAACGCAGTGGACGGTCACCCACACATCCGGCACGGTCAGTGTTCCGGCGGAGGGTCCGCAGACGCTGTTCGACGTCGTGCGGTTGCTCGACCGGCATGAGGTGATCCCCGACGATGTGGGCCTACGCTATCCCACCCTCGACGACGTATTCCTCGCGCTGACCGGTGACCTGGCCGGAGACGGCGAACAGACGGACGACAACGCGCCGGCCGACACGACCGGTGCGCGACGATGACGGCGACAACACGCAGCGCCCCGCCGACCGATGAGCGCACGACGCCGCGGCCATCGTTGATCACCGACTCGCTGACGCTGGCCGGGCGGCACCTGCGGATGATGGCGCGCCGGCCGGCCTCGGTGATCGGCGCGCTGGTTCTGCCGGTGGTCTTCGCGGTGCTGTTCCTGACGGTGTTCGGGCGGGTGATGGACCGCGCCGGAATCGATTACGCCCAATTCATGGTTCCCGCCATCGTTCTGCAGTCGGTGTTCTTCTCCGGCATGTCCATCTCGATCTGGGCGGCCGAGGACGCGGGATCGGGGATGATGGACCGGCTGCGCTCCATGCCCGTCTCACGGCTCGCCCCTGCGCTCGCCCTGCTGATCGGTGAGATGATCCGGACCGTCGTCGGATCGCTCGTGCTGATAGTGGTGGGCTATATCGCCGGGTTCCGGTTCGAGACAGGTGTTCTCGGCTTTCTCGGTTTCCTCGGGATCGTCGTCTGCGCGGCGGCGGCGATCTGTCTGCCGTATCTGGTGCTCGGTTACGGGCTGGCGAAGATGGAGCCGGTCCAGGCCATCGGCAACCTGGTCTACTTCCCGCTGTTGCTGGTGTCGACGCTGTTCGTGCCCGCGGTGGCCTATCCCGGATGGATGCGGCCCATCGTCGAGAACCAGCCGATCTCCCGGCTCGGTGAGGCGCTGCGGGCGGCGTCGACGCTCGGGATGGAGCACACCACCTCGACGGTGCTGATCGCCCTGGCATGGTGTGCGGGGCTGGTCGTGGTGTTCGGCGCCGCGGTGCCGCGGGTCATCGGAAAGGTGGGTTGAGAAGATGGTCACCGATGTACAAGTGATGACACGGCGCGGACTGACGCTGATGGTGCGGTCGCCGATGACGATCGCGATGGCCGTGTTCATGCCGATCATCCTGCTCACGTTGATGTCGGTGTCGTTCGGCAAGATGGTCCTGCCCGGTGCGAGCCTCGCCGGCTACGTCCAGTACGCGGCACCGGTGTTCGTCGTCATGGGCGTGACATTCGGGGCACTGGGGACGGCTGTCGCCACGCTGGAGGACCGGACCTCGGGTTTCGACGACAGACTCCGCGTCTCACCGGTCTCACCGGTGGCGCCCTTCGCCGGACGCATCTTCGCCGACGCCCTGCGCAATGCGGGTTCGGTCGTGGTGGTCATGCTCGTGGCGGTGGCGATGGGATTCCGCTGGCACAACGGTTTCGGCGGCGCGGTGCTCTACTTCGTGCTGCCGGTGGTTCTCGGCTTCGGGGTGGCCTGGATGATGGTGGCGATCGCGACCTACGTGGATTCCGTGGAAACGGCGGTCTCATCGACCAACGCACTCCTCCTGCTGTTGTCCTTCCTGTCGACCGGCTTCGTGCAACTCCACGACCTGCCGGGCTGGGCGCAGCCGATCGCTGCGGCCAACCCCATTTCGCATGTGGCGCAGGCGATGCGCGGAGCAGCCTCGGGCGGTGACTACGCGGGCGATGTCATGGCCACCATCGCGTGGGCCATCGGCCTGACCCTTGTGTGCGGCTTCCTCGCCGTCCGCGGCTACAGCCGTCGCCCGTGATCTGACAGCACAGACGAAGAAACCCGGAATGCCTTGGGACATTCCGGGTTTCTTTGTCAGCTATCGGGGATCAGCGGATCCACGGCGGGATCTCGTCGTCCGGGTCCGCCTTCTTCTTGGGCTTCGGCGTGGTGGTCGAAGGCGTCGACTCGCCGCTGTCCGATGCCGGAGCGGGCTTCTTGGTGGTGGTGGAGCTGGCCCGCTTGGTGGTACCGGTGCTCTCCTTGTCCGCCTTCTCCTTGTTCTTGGCGATGTTCTCTTGCGCCTCGTCCTTGCGCTTGTGGGCCTCGGCGCCCAGACCCGAACCGGTGGTGTCGTCGTCGGTGAAGCACATCGAGCGGACCACGTTGTGGTACGTGGTGATGCCGTAGGTCAGCGGAAGAGTGAGCACTGTCGAGATCATCCGCACCGGGTTGAACTTGTTGACGCCCGGGATCAGTTCGACGGGTGCCAGTGCGGGGATTCCGGCGTAGGTGCCGATGGTGCGGAACAGCCACACCGACAAGGCGTAGGTGTAGTAGACGCCGGTGATCGACTTGGTCACCGTCAACTTGGACAGCGGGATCTGATGCCCCAGGCTCTGGCCCTGACGCACGTTGCTGCTCAGGCCGAGGATCACGTCGAGGGGAGCGCCACCGAGGACCGGGATGAAACCACCGATCGTGGAAACAGCCTGCTCGGTGCCGTCGAAGTCGGCCTTGTCCTTCGGGATCAGGTTGGCCGGAATGTAGTTGGAACGCAGGATTCCCATCATCTGACGGCCTTCGGCGGCCACGCGGGCACGGGCCTGCGCATTGGGCGCGGCGTCCTTGGCCTGCTTGATGGTCCGCTCGGTGATTTCACCCAGCGTCTTGGCCCCGACAGGCTTGCAGTTGTCCTTGTCGGCCAGGGCGAGCTGGTTGGCGGTGTTCTTGATGATCGCGGGGATCGGGATGTTGTAGCGGATGTGCTCGTGTGCCTTACCCGCGTTCTCCTTCTGCTCCTCCGTGACGCGCGCGACGCACTGGTTCAGCAGAGAGGTAGCGGTCTGGTTGTAGAGCGCCGTCAGACCCGCCTGCCCGCCGGCGAAGAAGATGCCGACGAGTGTGTTGTAGCTGAGGAACGATCCGAGGATGCCGGTGATGTTCTGCGGCAGCGGCAGATATGCGGCGGGGCTGGACTGCTGGTTGATGTCGGTGAACTCGGGGGCCATGCCGAGAGCGAAGTTGATCGGGGCGAGCACACCGGTGAAGAAGTACAGCCACGCCGTCTCCACAGCCTGGGACAGGGTGATATTGGCGACCGGGATGGCCTCATTCTGCTTGCCGTCACGGATTTTGAGCAGTTGGTTGACGATGTAGGTCGAATGCGGCGACTTGTACTTGTTCGCCGGATCCTGCATGTCGGCGCCGAGGGCACGCGGGTCATCGCTCAGCGACAGCGTGGAGACCGTGACGTTCTTGAGACTGCGCTGCAGGCTCTTCTGCTGCTGCTTGACCGCTGCCTGAGCGGCGGGCGGCAGCGAGGGCAGCAGCGAGTCGTAGATGGAGTCGAAGACAACGCTCAGGGTGGTGAATTCGCTACTGACGCAGGTGGTGTCCTCGTTCTTGGTCTCCGCGCTCTGACGCAGCACCGGCCGCTTCTGCTTGGCGATGCGCTCCTGCCGCTGCTCGTAGGTCTCGGTCTTCGGGTTGTACCGCTGGACCTTCTTCTTGGCGTACGGCGAGACCTGCTCGGGCGCAACGGTGTTGTTCTTGGCGACAGGCGTGTCACTGATCGGTGCGGCCGAACCGTTGGCGGTTGCGGTCACCGCGGCCAGGCTCGCGAGCGTGGCGACAGCCGTCGCCCGCACCACGTTGCGCTTGGTTTGACCTGTGTTTACGACACGCGCTGACTGCACAGTTGCGCCCTACGCTTTCCATCGACTTGCCCTGACCCCCGCGGCTCGGGCGCCTGTTTCGAAACGGACGTTAGCATACCCTG
>NZ_BAED01000071.1 GCF_000241345.1 Gordonia amarae NBRC 15530 | reverse complement strand
AACCGGTCTTCTCGGACACGATCTCCAGCACCACATCGGCGGCCGACGGACCCGATGCGGCAGCCGGAGCAGCGGCGGCAGCGGCCGGGCGGCCACAGGTGCGGGGCGGCCGGCTTCGCGGCGGCCGCCGGCTTGGCCGCGACGACCGGGGCCGGCTCCGCCACCGGGGCGGGCGCGGCGACCGGGGTCTGCGGCACGACGGGAGCCTGCGGGACAGCCGGTGCCGGTGCGGCCAGTGCCGCCGGTGCCTGCACAGCCGGGGCCGCTTCACGGGACGGGGCGACGACGGTCTGCGCCGTGCCCGGCTCCCCCACGATCTCGGCCAGCATCCGCGTCGACATGTCGAGGAACTGGTGATGGCTGTCGGCCACCACATCCAGGTAGCGCTCGTGCTGCGCCGCGGTTTCCCGCTGGATGCGGTCGATCAGACTCCACGCATCCGTCGACAGCGGGGCATCGCTCGCCGGGGCGGCTGCTGTCGTGGGTCGGGCGGCGGAGGCACCGGAGGCCGGTTGCGGTTGCGGGGTCACGGTTGATCTTTCTGCAGCAACGGGAGCGGGTGTCTGGGCGCGCTGAGGCGGCGCGGCCGGAGCCGGAACCGCCGAAACAGCCTGCGCGGGCGCGGCGGCGGGCGGGACCGTAACCGGCGCCGGCTTCGGTGTCGCGACCGGTGTAGGTTGGGCGGCAACCGATTTCGCCGGTGCCGCACCACTCGATTCGGCGGGTGCGGAGGCGAGCGGCTGACGGGTCGGCTTGGGTGTGATGACCACCTTGCCGTCGGCGGGCGGGTACGGCTTGCCGACGTTGGCACCGCCGACCATCACCGCGTACTTGGGCGCCGGCACGAACTTCGCGGGCTCCTCGTAGTGGTCGTAGAGCCGGACCAGGTCCAGCGAGACACCGTCGGCGGCGAGCGCGGCCAGACCGCGGTGCCAACCGCGCAGGTCGCCGACCTTCGGGTCGTCGAGTGCCACCGCCTTATGCGGGGCGTCGCCGAGGATCTGGTTGACCAGGCCGGTGAGCACGCGACCCGGTCCGACCTCGATGAACCGGGTGACGCCGTCGGCGGCCATCGCCTGGATCATCTCCCGGAACCGCACCGACTGGCGCACCTGGTCGGCGAGCTGGGTGGTCGGCTGGTCGCCATAGGGCTGCGCGGTGGCGTTGGCGTAGACGGTCAGGTGGGAGTCGCCGAGCGGCAGGGTGTTCAGGTACTCGGCGAACGGCGCCGAGCTCTCGGCGACGATCGGCGAATGGAACGCGGATGCCACCGTGAGTCGCTTGGTCCGCAGACCGGCCCCGGCCGCAGCCTTTTCGACGCTCTCGATCTCAGCGATGTGGCCGGCGACGACCACCTGACGCGGACCGTTGTCGTTGGCGATGACCAGAGTGCCGTCGGTCTTCGGCTGGGCCTCCAGCAGTGCACGCACCTCGTCGGCGCTCGCGACGATCGCCAGCATCGTGGCATCCTTGCCGCGACCGGCCTCGGCCATCAGCAGGCCACGGGTACGGGCGGTCTCCATCAGCCGGTCGGCGGGCAGCACGCCGGCTGCGGCAAGCGCGGTGACCTCACCGAAACTGTGACCGGCGGCGGCGTCGGCCTTTATGCCGAGTTCCTCGAGCAGCGCGAGCTGGGCCAGGCTGGTCGCGGCGATCGCAGGCTGAGCGGTCTCCATCGACGTCAGCGCGCTGTTCTGCACCGCGCGTGTCTCGTCGTCGAAGGCGGGTTCGGGGAAGACAGCGTTGTGCAGATCGGCCAGGTCACCGTCAAGTCCGTCCCACACGGCCAGCGCCTCGGGAAAGTCCAGCGCCAGGTCGGCGCCCATGCCGATGTAGTGGCTGCCCTGCCCGGGGAACAGGAAAGCGGTCTTGCCCTCACGCGGGGCACCGAAGCCCACGGCGATGTTGGGGTCCTTGATGGCGGCACCCTTGCCGTCGGCCAGGCCGGTGCGCAACTTCTGCACCAGGCCGGTCAGGGCGTCGGTGTCGGCGACGACCAAGGCGGCACGCGCACCGTGGGTGGCGTCGAAGGACTGCGCCGATTCGAAGGCGATGCGGGCCAGGCTCTCACCGGCACGCACCTGCTCGCCGATCTCACCGGCGCGGGCGGCGAGTTCGGTCTCGTTCGTGGCACTGAGCACGACGAGTTCGGTGGGCAGGGTGCGCAGACGCCGGGCCTGGTTGGCGCCCTCGTACTGCTCGAGGGTCACGTGGAAGTTGGTGCCGCCGAAGCCGAACGAACTGACCGATGCGCGGCGCGGCGTCTCGTCGGTGCGCACCCACGGACGGGTGGTGCTGTTGATGTAGAACGGCGTGTCCTCGATACCCATCGCCGGGTTGGGCCGCTCCACCTTGAGGGTCGGCGGAAGCGTCGAATGCTGGAGCGCAAGAACGGCTTTGATGAGTCCGGCGGCACCGGCTGCGGCTTTGGTGTGGCCGATCTGGGATTTCACCGAGCCGATCGCGATCCGGTTGTCGGTATCGGTGAACACCGACTTGAGGCCGGCGAACTCGGCGGCGTCACCGGCCTTGGTGGCGGTGCCGTGCGCTTCGAGCAGGCCGATGGTGGTGGGTTCGTACCCGGCGTGCCGGTAGGCGGCGCGGACCGCCTTGGCCTGCCCTTCCGAACGGGGGGCGTACACGCTCGATGCGCGTCCGTCCGAGGAGGAACCAATGCCGCGGATGACCGCGTAGATGTCGTCGCCGTCACGTTCGGCGTCGTCGAGGCGTTTGAGGGCGACCATGCCCACGCCCTCGCCGATGAGGGTTCCGTCGGCGCCGTCCGACAGTGGCCGGATGTCTCCCGTCTTGGAGAACGCGGGCGTCTTGGAGAAGCACATGTACATCATCACGTCGTTGAGGGCATCGACGCCACCGGTGATGACGGTGTCGGCCTCGTGCAGATACAGCCGGTGCAGCGCCGACTGCAGCGACGCCAGGGAGCTCGCGCACGCGGCGTCGATCACGAAGTTGCAGCCGCCGAGGTTGAGGCGGTTGGCCACACGCCCGGCGACGACGTTGCCGAGCAGGCCGGGGAAGGTGCTCTCCACCCACGGCGGGTAGTGGGCGGCGATATCGCCGGAGATCTCCTCTGCCTCGGACTCGGACAGCCCGTTCTCCAGCATGGCCTTGCGCCACACCGGGCCCTGCAGCCGGGCGCCGGCCTGCACGACGAGTTCGGTGGTGGAGGCGACGCCGAGGATGATGTCGGTGCGCTCGAGGTCGAAGTCCTCACGGCCACCGGTCACCTTGTCGAGGACCTGCTTGGCCGCGATGAGGGCCAGGATCTGCGCCGAGTCGGTAGTCTGCAACGCATTCGGCGGCAACCCGAACTTGACCGGATCGAACGGCACCGGGTCGATGAATCCGCCCCGCTTGCAGTAGGTCTTGTCCGGCACCGACGGATCGGGATCGTAGTAGTCGTCGATCAGCCAGTGCGTGGGCGGCACCTCGGTGATGGCGTCACGGCCGCCGGAAACGGTCCGCCAGTAGCCCTCAAGACCGGTCTCCCCGGGGTAGATCGCGCTCATCGCGACGACGGCAACTGGTGGGGAAACGTGGTTCTTTGCGGAGTCGCTCAAAATTCCTCTTCGCTGTGGGGCGGTACTGGACAAACGTCGGGCCGTCAGCCCGGTGGTCGGTTAACCCAGGGGTCTGGGACGGAAGTCGAAGGCGCCGGGTGGCAATTGGACACCGGCGGTGCGGAGGTGACCGGCCCGGGTGACGGTGGCCGCTCCTTCGAGCAGGTTGAGGGCGATCTGGCCGGTGGTGCGGGCGCCGACCGGTTCGAGGAAGCTGCCCTTGACCCAGTCGTTGAATCCGCCCATCGCCGGGCCACACCAGATCTGGTAGTCGCCGCGGCGGTCGGTGTCACCTTCGCGGGCCCACTGGGCCCCGGAGAACAGGTACCAGCGGAACACCAGCGCCATCAGGTGGTGCGGGTCGGCCTCGGCACGCACCACCTCACGGGGGTCGCGGGTGGCGAAGAACTCCTTGGTCTCGGCCCAGATCTCGGGGATGCTGCGGCGCAGGACGGTCTTCTCCAGGCTCGCGACCTCGTCGGCCGGAGCCGCGTCGAACGAGGGGTACTTGCGGTAGAAATCGGTGAGCCGCTGGCCGCGCTGGGCGAACATGGTGCCACGCTTGAGCACCTGCACGGTCACCCCCATCTCGAACATGTCGGCCGCGGGTGCGGTGGCCACATCGGTGGCCTGGGCCAGTGCCAGCAGGTTGCGGCCGTCCTCGGACAGGCCGCTCTCCAGAGCCGACTGGTTGACCGAACCGGTGAGCACGTAGGCGGCACCCGCGGCGAATGCCGCGGCCACCGCGGCGGGGGTTCCGATGCCGCCTGCTGCACCCACCCGCGGCAGGACGCTGTAGCCGTATTGTTCGGAGATCTCGTCACGCAGGGCGATCAGCCGCGGGAGCAGGACGGTGAGGGCGCGGTTGTCGGTGTGGCCACCCGAGTCGGCCTCTGCGGTGATATCCTCGGCGATCGGGACCTCGGCGGCCAGTGCGGCCTCCGCTGCCGTGAGCCGTCCCTCGGCAACAAGAGCCCGCAGCATCTGCTCGGGAGCGGGCAAGAGGAAGTGCCGGGCGATCTCGTCGCGGGACACCTTGGCGAAGATGCGGCCCGACCGGACGATCTGGCCGTCGCCGCCGCGGTAGAGCCCCTTGGCCGCGTACAGCACCACCGCGGGGGTGAGCTGCATGAACGCCGACGCCGACACGCATCGCACCCCCATCCGCAGGAACAGTTCGACGGTGGCCATCTCACGGCGGTCGTCCTGCACGTTGTGGATCAGGTTGGCGCCCCACCCGGGCGCATCGGGGCCGAGGGCGTTCTGGATCTCGCGGACCCCGGCCTCGACGGTGTCCAGGTCCAGTCCCGCACTGCCGTAGAAGCCCATGCCCCCGGCGCGCACGGCGGCGATCGCCATCTGCGGAGTGGCGATGCCACGGGCCATCTCGCCGACGACGTAGGGGAAGCGCACACCGTGCGCCGCTGTGAACGACCGCTCACCCAGCCATTCGGGGTAGACCGGCGGAAGCAGGGCGAGCAGTTCTTCGCCCGCGATCTCGGCCAGCCCGCCGTCGCCCACCACCACCGGAACCGGGCCCAGGGCCGACGCGACAACGGCGACCGGTTTGCGGATCTCGGCAAGAGCCTCGGCGACCTCGACCCCCGAAGGGGCAAGGGCCGGGGCTCCTTGTGCATGGGTCAACCCCAGCGTCGTCGGATGCATGAGAGGCGACACTAACAAACAACGGAAGTGCCGTCTATCACGTCAAGCACAACAATGTGTTCGCAACCTCAAATGGAATGCGACACAGCCGGAACCATTCCGCGATCCTGTCGCCGCCCGCCGGACCATACCATCATGACCGACGCCGAATTCGTTGTCACCACAGTGGAACACACAAGGCGGTTGGTATCCCGACCGAAGAGGATCAACCCTACGCACGGACGTCAAATATAGGATATTTCATCCGCGTCCAGACGTTTCCCGCCGGGGAAGGGTGCCCGACGGACGGGCACGTCACCGGGAAAGCAGAGCGGGGACGCATCGGGGCACATCCACTACATCCACACCCCGCACCGACCCACCGGCCACACACCTACACTCAGTCGCGTGATCTCCGTCGACCAGGCCGTCGGTATCGCCCTGGCGAGTGTCGTGCTCATCTGTGTGCCCGGGCCGTCGGTTCTGTTCATCGTCGGCCGCGCCCTCAGCTACGGCCGCACCAGCGCCATCGGCAGCGTCGTCGGCAACGCGATCGGCTGTTACAGCGCCTGCGCCGTGATCGCGGTCGGCCTCGGCCCCTTGCTCGAGCGATCCGAGGCGCTGTTCCAGACAGTCAAGTGGGCCGGCGTGTTCTACCTTCTCTTCCTCGGCATCCAGGCAATCCGCCACGCCGCCGCGCCCGATGTCGGAGACAACGCGGGAGACAGCAACGAAACGCGCGGGCTGGAGATGCACAGAACGGAGACGTTCGGCACGGCGGTCCGCGTCGGCACCGTCGTCGGGTTCACCAATCCCAAGGGCTTCGTCCTGTTCTCGGCAATTCTCCCCCAGTTCGTCGAACCGGAAGCCGGTCACACTCCGCTACAGATGCTCGTTCTGGGTGTGGTACCGGTGACAATCGGCCTCGTCACCGACGCCGCATGGGCGGTGGCCGCCGGAAGCGCCCGCGCCTGGTTCACCCGATCCCCCGGCCGCATGAGGGTCATCAGCCGCACCGGGGGTGTCTGCATCATCGGAGTCGGGATCTCCGTCGCGGTGTCGGGCACCCACCGGTAGGAACCACCTGGGTACGGTTACCGACGCTCGCAGATCAAGATCGGGATCTTACGGTCGGTGTTGGCCTGGTAGTCGGCGTAACTCTTGTACACCTTGACCGCTTGCGGCCATAGTTCGGCGTGTTCGTCGTCGGTGGCCACCCGGGCCCGCATCGGGACGGGTTCGCCGTCAACGACGACGGTGATGTCGGGGGTGGCGACAGCGTTGCGGAACCAGTCGGGGTCCTTGCTCGACCCGCCCTTCGACGCGACGAGGACGACGCGGGAGGCGTCGTGGATCGGGGTCGTGAGCAGGGTCGTGTACTGCTTGCCGGACTTGCGGCCGACGGTGTGCAGTTCTACGGTCTTCATGCCGAGCAGGTTCTTGGGGAAACGGCCGCCGCTGAGCGTCAGCAGTGCACGGTGGCTGTTTTCCAGAAGCCAGGCGCCGGCATCGGCGGCGCGGTCGGGGTATCGCATGCCCATCACCCTAGCGGCCCCCGCCCCCGGCCGGACCGGTGGATCAGGCCGGGAGATCCAGTGCGATCACACCCGGGATCAGCGTCTTCGAACCGTAGGTCTGCCACAGGACCTCGACGCGCGCGATGATCGGTCCGGCGCCGGTGGCGGCGACGGCAGCCGTCGGCAGCGTTTCCGGGTAGCTCGAACCCATACCGGGGTACTTCGGACCACCCTTTCGCCAGTACCTCAGGTTGACGGCGCCGTCCTTGCCGGAGCGCAGGTTCTGCCATGTCACCCGCAGGTACCGGCTTTCGAGCCAGGTGTCGTGCGGCATCAGGTTCGGCACCGAGAACTCCACGGCGGGCGGCGGGGGCGGGTACTGCAGCGTCCGCATCGCCGGGCGGGCGACAACGGTGATGGGCCGTAGCGACCCGCCGGGGATACTCACGGGCGGCAATTCGATGCTGGTGATCACCGGAAGCGTGAGCGCAGGCAAACCCGCGGACGACCCGGTCGGCGCCGCGTGTGCGGTGGCCGGGACTGCGAGTGCCGCGCCCATCGCCGCGAGCAGCGCAAGGGTCCGGGACCTGAGTGATGTCGCCACCGTGAACATCTCCTATGCCTCGCGGACGCCGTCGGGCCGGCGCCCGTTATGAGAACTATCGCCGCCCTACGGCGATTGTTACCACAGCAAACGACGACGCGGACGCTACCCGCCCACGCCGGTCATCACGGCGCTTCGCTCCCACAGGCGTGCCGCGAGATTGTCGTCGAAGGATTGCCGGTTCATCTTCCAGCGCGGCGAGACCTTGTTGTTGTCGTAGAACTCGCCGGATTTCCACGTCTGCCCCGGCGTCCCCTCGGCGAGCCAGACGAGTTTGCCTCCGGCCTTGGCCGGTGAGTCCAGACTCAACCGTGTCAGCGGATTCCCGAACACCAGCGCCAGCACCGACGAGGTGTCGTTGGCGAAGGCTGTGGCCACATTGCCGGGATGAAAGGACACCGCCGCGATACCGCGGTCGTGATAGCGCCGGTGCAGTTCGCGGGTGAACAGGATGTTGGCCAGCTTGGCGTCGCCGTAGGACTTGTTGGCGCTCCAACGACGTTCGTTGTTCAGATCGTCGACGTCGAGGTGACCGAACAGCCTCGCCCCGATGCTGGAGGTGGCGATGACCTTCGCGCCACCTGCATCGGCGAGCCGGTCCAGCAGCAGGTTGGTCAACAGAAACGGCGCCAGGTGGTTGACCTGGAGCGTCTTGTCGAAACCGTCGACGGTGCTTTCCCTGCGGAAGATGCCGCCGGCGTTGTTGGCGAGCACATCGATCTTCGGATACGCCTCGAGGAGTTCGTCGGCCAGTGCCCGCACCTGCGCGAGTTCGGCGAAGTCGGCGAGGTGATGCGGTGCGCCGATCTTGTCGGCCACGGCCGCGGTCTTGGCGGCGCTTCTGCCGACCACCACCACCCGCTCCCCACGCTCGGCCAGTTGTTTCGCGGCCGCGGCACCGATGCCGTCGCCCGCGCCGGTGATGATGATCGTCTGAGGTTCGCGCCCCGCCATGGCGCTCACGCTACCGTGGCGGCGCGGCGACGGCGGCGTATCAGCCGGACGGGCAGGGCAGCCCGCTGCCGTCGGTGCCGTCACTGATCGAGGTCCGTGGGTGCGTCGCCTCCAACACACACAATGCCGCCAGCGGGACCGCGATCACCATCAGCGCACAGAGAAGCACACCGGAGATCACCGCCACCACCGCCCTCCCCACCAACGCCCCGCGCAGGCCGCAGGCGAACAATGCCACCGCCAGCACCGCCAGCACCGCTGCCGTCGAGCAATAGAGCACGGTCGGAGGCAAGGCCGGCAGGTGTGGCAGTGCCGCGCCAGCGCGTCGGCGTTCCACCGGTCGCGTTCGTACACGAGGCGCCAGTACAGACCGATCGCCGCCACGAGGCTGAGAACACCGCAGGTGGCCCACGGGAGGTATCTGTTCACTCAGCCCAACCCAACAGCCTGTGACCTCGGGCCGCGGCGGCCACAGCCGGCATCACCGTCGAATCAGCTTGTGGCGAGGTTGATTCCGTGAGACTGCGGCGGTTACCAACCCGAACCCAGGTCGACGACGGCCCGTCCGGTGAACTCGCCCTTCCGCAGTGCCGTGACGACATCCGGGATGTCACCGACACCGATGTCGCCGGTGAACCGATCGAGATGAGCCGGCTTGAGATCGCCCGCGATGCGGGCCCACAGCGCGCGGCGCTCGCTGATCGGCAGCAGCACGGAGTCGATACCGATCAGTCCGACGCCCCGCAGGATGAACGGCATCACCGTCGTCTTCAGGGCGGCGCCGCCGGTCAGTCCGCTGGCAGCGACGACGCCCCGGTACTCGGTGGTGCTCAGGACATCGGCGAGCGCCGCGCCACCGACGCAGTCGACGGCCGCGGCCCAGCGGCTCTTGCCGAGCGGACGCGGTTTCGCGTCGGGATCCAGGGGCAGCCGGCCAATCACCTCGGCCGCACCGAGTTCACGCAGCAGCGGCTCCGCGGCGGGTTTGCCCGACGACGCCACCACCTCGAAGCCCTTCGCGGCGAGGAGGTCGATGCTGGTCGACCCCACACCTCCGGTGGCGCCGGTCACCACGACCGGCCCACTCCCGGGCGTCACCCCCCAGTCGAGAATCGCGGCGACGCTCATCGCCGCGGTGAAGCCCGCCGTGCCGATGGCCGCGGCCTCCCGAAGGCCGAGCCCGTCGAGTGCGACCACCTGGTCTGCGGGCACCACGAGTTCCTCGGCGTAGCCGCCGTCACGGCCGGTACCGATGTCGTAGCCATGCGCGATCACCTCGTCGCCGGCGGCGAAATCGGGTGAGCCGGAATCGATCACCACACCCGCGGCGTCGATGCCGGGCACGATCGGATAGTTGCGGACGACGCCGCCGCGTGGATCGAAGGCGAGGGCGTCCTTGAAGTTGACCCCGGAGAAGCGGACCGCGATCCGCACCTCGCCAGGCTGCAGGTCGGCGCGTTCACGCTCTTGAACGACGGCGCTGGTGCTGTCGCCGTCGAGTTGTGCGGTGAGTGCGCGGTAGGTGGTCATCGAATCTCCTCCTCATGGCGGGGCGGGCGCCTCACGCTACCGCGCCGCGCAGGACGCGGAGAACGAATCCCGCGGCAGGTCAGAACCGGGTCGGCGTCGAGGCGACGGGGCCTTCGGCGAACCGTTCCAGCCGGTAGGAGTGTCCGGCAGGGTTCTGCTGTTTGATCGGGTACGGGAACCAGTAGTTGCTGTCGACCCAGGTCTGGAAGATCAGCGGAACCGGTTTGTCGTAGCCGATGACGCGGACAGTGTCGGACAGAACCATGTCGAAGTCGGCGACGGTCTTGCCGTCGACGGCGAACAAGGTTCCCGACCGCGACGCGGTGACCGCGTAGTCATGGGTCCCGTCGAGCAGGCTCATCGGCAGCGGCATCACCCGCGGGATCAGGTTGTTCTCGGTCTTGACCATCGCGAAGAAGCCTTTGGGCAGGCCGCCGGCGAGATGTTCGGCGATCGGTTTGAGCTGGGTGGTCAGCTTTCC
Organism: Gordonia amarae NBRC 15530; assembly: GCF_000241345.1. GTDB lineage: Bacteria > Actinomycetota > Actinomycetes > Mycobacteriales > Mycobacteriaceae > Gordonia > Gordonia amarae. Next base: position 115,171 of record NZ_BAED01000071.1, on the reverse strand, counting down.
GAGTTCGGAATCGGTGTCGTTATAGAAGAACCAGGCGACCTGCAGTTGCGGGTATTCGAGTGTCCGGGTCGCCACGCCCCAGCCGACGGTGCCGTTGAGCCCCTTGATGCGGTCGGCGTTGACCCGGACCGTCGAGCGCCGGCCCTTGGGGAAGGCCACACGGGAGAGGATCTCGGCGTTGTTGGCGCCGGAGGTGTTCGGCGGGATCGCCAGCGTGAGGCCGTCCGGCCGGTACCGCAGATTCCCCCGCGCCACGTTGTAGCTGCAGAAGTCCTTGTTGTCCGGGCGCCGGAAATCGGTCGCGTACGTGCGCGGCGCCTCGACGACCTTGGTGCCGAAGTAGATCTGATTCTGCAATCCTGCCGGATTCTTCCCGCAGGGCCGCAGCCCGCCGTCCGACGATGCCGGCGCGGTCGGCTTCGGCTCGGCCGCGGCGACCCCTACCGGAACCGACCCGACCGCGGTAGCCAGGCAGACCGCGGCAGCGGCCACCCCGTGACGGAACCCTTTGCTGACCATGCACATCCCCTCGGGTCCGGTGACTTGCCCGTATGAAAACGAGAACGGACCGGCATCGCTGACGATGAACCGGTCCGTGTTTGTGATGATGGTGGTCCCGGCTGGGATCGAACCAGCGACCTCCCCGGTGTGAACGGGACGCTCTTCCACTGAGCCACGGGACCGTGTTCGACGCTCTCGCGCCTTGCACGAGGCAGAAGATTACACGTTTGTGTGCCGACCACCAAATCCGGGCCGCGACCAGCGACAAACGTGCCGGCCACCTTGTCCGACCTCGCGAATGATCGCCGAAAGGCCGCTGACCAGGCGATTTGGCATGTGAGTCATCGTTGACTAATGTTTCATCTCGCGTCACGGGCACTACGGTCCACAAGATCGCTCGTGAGCATGCGGATGTAGCGCAGCTGGTAGCGCATCACCTTGCCAAGGTGAGGGTCGCGGGTTCGAATCCCGTCATCCGCTCGGAGCGGGTTCTGCCCGCAGTGGTGGTGTGGCCGAGTGGTTAGGCAACGGCCTGCAAAGCCGTGCACACGGGTTCGATTCCCGTCGCCACCTCCACAAAGATGTAAGTCCCGCGCGATTAGCTCAGTGGGAGAGCGCTTCCCTGACACGGAAGAGGTCACTGGTTCAATCCCAGTATCGGCGCACGGTGATCGAAACCCCCCTGCCAACGGGAAGGTTCCGGTTAACATGCGGATGTAGCGCAGCTGGTAGCGCATCACCTTGCCAAGGTGAGGGTCGCGGGTTCGAATCCCGTCATCCGCTCGTATGCCAGCCTATGGTGGCGTGGCCGAGTGGTGAGGCAACGGTCTGCAAAACCGTCCACACGGGTTCGATTCCCGTCGCCACCTCCACCGTTCACAGTCATCTGACTGCACAGTTTCATACGAGCGCGATTAGCTCAGTGGGAGAGCGCTTCCCTGACACGGAAGAGGTCACTGGTTCAATCCCAGTATTGCGCACCATCGAAGACCACAGTGCAGGCCCGGCCCACCGCCGGGCCTGCACTGTTTTCCTATCCCTGTTTCCCAGACCTGTGTCCCCGGCGACGGGAGCGGACTGGCCGATCCCGCCCGCTGTAGCGCATCGGCGCCGGTTACCGTGGACACCGAGGCAGGAAGGGAACACCGGACAGATGAACGCAGGACCGTCCAAGACAGCAGCAACGACTGGGCCGACACCGGCAGCGCCGGTCATCGACGTCGTGGCCGATACCGCTCTGGCCGCGGAGGTCGCCGACGTCGCGGCCATCACCTTTCCCCTGGCCTGTCCCCCGCACTGCACCGACGGCGACATCGCCGCCTTCGTCGCGAACAACTTCCAGCCCGCGAACTTCGTCCGGCACATACAGAACCCCGAATCCGATCTGCTCGTCGCACGCGAGGACCGCAAGGTGATCGGATACAGCCTCATTCACCACACGCCACCGTCCAACCCGGACGTCACAGCGGTGGTCACCGAACGCCCGGCGTCGGAGATCTCCAAGATGTACGTCCTGCCGGGCCATCACGGCTCGGCCGTCGCGGCGGCGCTCATGACCACCGCCCTCGGTATCTCCCGAGACCGCGGCAGCGTCGTCGCCTGGCTGGGTGTCAACCAGCACAATCACCGTGCCCAGCGGTTCTACACCAAGATGGGGTTCACCCGCGTCGGGGAGAAGACCTTCGATCTCAACGGGAACGTCGAACACGATTACGTGCTGAGTCGTCGTCTGTAGTCCGACTCAGCCGGACAGGCGACAACTCTGAAGCCCGCGCCTCACGAGCAGCCCATCGTTCCGACGGCTATCCGTCCCTCGTGTGAACGACACCGTTAACATTGCGTGGCCGCGCCTGCGATTCTCACTATGCATAGCTGACCTATGCATCTTTCCGTCGAGAGGAGCGGCGATGCCGCGCAACACATTCGTCTCCCTGGCCGCGCCCATGGGAATCGCGGGTCTTCTGCTGCTGAGTGCCTGCAGCACGGGCGACTCCGGCGACACCGCCGCAAGCCGGCCCACACCCAGCACCGTCACAGTGACCACGACGCAGGACACGCACACCCAGGACAGCGACAACCAGGACTCCGGCACCCAGAACGACGGCACTCAGAACAACGACGGACAGAACAACGACGGACAGGACAACGACGGACAGGACAACGAAGGCGCCCAACCGGTGGCACCGACGTCACACACCGACTGCTCGACGGACGGCTCCGCGGTGATCACCGACGCGGCCAACCGGATCGCTCCCCCGCTCAGCTACAAGACAGACGTGCCGTGGGTGTTCGGCGGCAACACCAACTACAACACGTGCCGCACCCTGAGCTACGCCTCGCTCGACACCCAAGGCGCCACCGCGTCGTCGCCGATGCAGCTGCTGCTGTTCCACAACGGCAGGTTCCTCGGCACCGGCATCAAATGCAACGCCGCATATCAGACCGTCACCAAGACCACCGACACCGCCGTCTACGTCAACTACCGCTATCTACACGACGGCGACATCAGCGCCAACCCGACCGGCAGCGTCGACGTGTGGTTCGAATGGACAGGGTCGGGCGTGACGATGCACGGCACCCTGCCGTACCTCGTCACCTACGGAAAATGCTGAATCTGACTGCTACACCTTGGATTCGGCGAACCGGGACAGCGCGAGCAGACGTGAGGTGGCGCGCAGGTACTTCTTGCGGTAACCACCGTTGATCATCTCCTCGGTGAAGATCTCGTCGAGCTTGCTGCCGGCCACGGTGACCGGGATGTCGGCGTCGTACAGCCGGTCGGCCAGCACCACGATCCGCAGCGCGACGGTCTGATCGGGCGCCGGATGCACGCCGTCGATGCACACCAGCGACACCCCGTCGACCAGTGCCTTGTACTTGGACGGGTGCAGCGTCGCCAGATGCTTGCACAGGTCGTCGAAGCTGTCGAGGGTGGCGCCCGGCGTGGCCTCCGCGGTGGCGATCAGTTCGGCCTCGGCCTTGGGTTCCGGGGCCGGTGGCAGGTCGCGGTGCCGGTAGTCGGGGCCGTCGACCCGGATGGTCTCGAAGATCCCCGACAGCTTGCGGATCTCGCGCAGGAAGTCCTGCGCGGCGAAGCGGCCCTCACCGAGCTGGCCGGGCAGCGTGTTGGAGGTGGCCACGATCGACACCCCACGCGCCGACAGTTCGGTGAGCAGGCGTGAGACCAGCATGGTGTCGCCCGGGTCGTCGAGTTCGAACTCGTCGATGCACAGCACGGTGTGGTTCGACAGCCGCTCGACGGCATTGGTGAAGCCGAGGGCGCCGACCACGTGGGTGACCTCGACGAAGGTGGCGAACGACTTGGGGCCGGGCATCGAGTGATAGACCGACGCCAGCAGGTGCGTCTTGCCGACGCCGAAACCGCCGTCGAGGTAGAGCCCGACGCCGTGCTCGGGTTCCTTGTGCCTGGAGAAGAAGCCCTTCTTCTTGCCACGCAGTTTGCTCGCCCGGGCCACGAAGTCGCGGGCCTTGGCCACAGCCTGCGCCTGGCTGGGCTCGTTCGGGTCGGGGATGTAGGAGTCGAAACTGACGTGGTCGAATGTCGACGGCGGCACCATCTCGTCGACCAACGCGTCCGGGGAGATCACAGGGTTTCTGTCGCAGAGTCGTGCCACCATGCAGGGAGCGTAACGGGCGGGTCCATGATGGATTCATGTTCTCTGAAAGGAAAGCGACCCACATCACATCGGAGAGCGTCGATGACCCGGCCTCATTGCACCGGCTGGCGGACTGCTACCGGTATCCGGAGTCCCCGTCGCCGGATACCGGCTCGCCGTACGTCCGGGTGAACTTCGTCAGCTCGATCGACGGCGCGGCCACCCACAACGGCAAGTCCGGTGACCTCGGCGGCCCCGGTGACCGGGCTGTGTTCAGGACGCTGCGCGGACTGGCCGACGTGATCCTGGTCGGTGCCCGCACCGCGGTCACCGAGGGCTACCGGCAACCGCAACCGGACGACGTGTTCACCGACCTGCGCCGAGACCACGGTCAGGCACCGGCTCCGCGGTTCGCCCTGGTGTCGCGTTCACTGAACATCCCGGCCGACTACGCGCCCCTCGCCGACGCCGGGACGGTGGTCTTCACCTGCGCGAGCGCCCCACACGACCGCAGACAGGCGCTCGCCGCCGCGGGCGCCACGATCATGGCCTGCGGACAGGACACGGTCGATCTGAAACGGGTGCTCGAGATCTGCGGCACGAACCGGTGGAACCGTGTGCTCTGCGAGGGCGGACCGTCGCTGTTCGGTTCGCTGATCGCCGCCGACCTGGTGGACGAGCTATGCCACACCACCAGCCCGGTGCTGGCCGGTGGTGACGCCGGAAGAATCGCGCACGGCCCCGACACCGCCCTCCGGCCGATGCGGCCGGAAACGACCCTCACCGACGACGACGGATATATCTACACCCGATGGGTGCGCGGGCCCGGCCGCTGACCGGCCGACGGAGGCGGCCTGGTCCGAGGGGTGACCGGATGCCATGCCGTAGGCTCGCGGGCATGCCACGGTTCAGTCCGCCACGCGGCACGCTCCGCATGGCCGCGGCCTCGATCGCTGTGGCGATCACGCTCGCGGGATGCGCAACCGGCCCCGATCCCGGGCCCGATCTCGTCACCGGAGACGACGGCTCCGGCGCCCCCACCACCTCGGAATCGGCCACCCCCGCGGTTCCCGCGGTCACCGCGCCCACCGAGGATCTCGCCTGGAGCGACTGTGCGAAGACGACGACCGACACGTTCGGCCTGCGCCCGGCCGCCGGTACCCGCATCGAATGCGCGACGCTGGACTCCCCCGTCGACCCCGACCGGCAGGACGGGGACTCGCTGACCGTGTCGCTGACCCGTGTCCGCAACGCCAGGACCCCGGCCGGTGCGGTGCCCGTGGTACTGACCACCGGCAGCGACTTCCCGTCGACTCTGGGCGCCCTGCTCATCGCGACCGGCCCCGGCAAGTCGCTGCTCGACACCAACCCCGTGGTGGCGATCAACCGGCGTGGTCTGCCCGGCAGCGGTGACGTGGACTGCCTGACCCGGACCGAACGCGACACCCTCGCCGCCAACGGCCAGGTGGACACCGCGCGCGATATCGCGGCCCGCATCGAGACACTCACCGCCGCGGCGTCGTCGGGTTCGGACGGCTGCACCGAGGCCCTCGACCCGACGCAACTGAACTTCTCGATCGGCGAGGCCGCCTCGGACATCGAGACGCTGCGCCGGGCGTGGAAGGTCGACCGGCTCGCACTGCTCGGCATCGGCGAGGGCTCCGATGTGGTGCTGGCGTACTCCTCCCGGTACGGCGGGCGCGCCGGGCGCATCATCCTCGACACCCCGACCGCGTTCGGGAAACCGGCCAAGGACCGGGCACAGCTGACCGCGGGCGGTGTACAGACGGCGCTGCAGGCGTTCGCACAGCGCTGCACCGCCGCCGGCACCTGTCCGCTGGGCGACGATCCTCTGGCCACCCTCACCCGGGTTCTCGCCGACGCACGCGCGGGCCGGCTCGGGTCATTGTCGGACGCGCAGGTGCTGTCGGCGATCACCACCTCCCTGGCCACCGCCCCGTCCTCGGCCGCCACGATCCGGCAGACCGCGACGATGGTCGCGGCAGCCGCCGACGGCAACCTGCGGCCGATGACCGCCGCCGCCGAACACGCGGCCGATCTGCGTACATCCGACGGGCAACTCCTGTCGCGGTGCAACGACGTCACCGGCACCGTCGGGCAGAACGAGATCCCCGCCCTGGTCACCCGGTGGTCCAAGCAGTACCCGCTCACCGGAACCGATGCCGCGATGACATTGCTGCGGTGCTCGGGCTGGGGGTCGGCACCGCCGACCAAGGCGCCGTCGGATCTGCCGGTGGCGCCGGTGGTGCTCAACACCACCGACGACCCGGTCAACGGCGGCCAGGGCGCGAAGGAACTCAACGCCACCCTGCTGCGGGCCGGTGTCACCCCGATCTCGGTGACGTTGGAGGGACTGGGCTATTCGACGCTGGCCAACAGCAACTGTGCGGCGCTGTTCCTGAAAGACTATCTCGGTCCCCGCCCGGTCAGCGGTCCCACCGAGCGGAGTTGTTCCGCGTAGCGCTCACCGATACCCGACGGTTGTTCGGCGCAGGGGTCCGGGTCGGTACCCGATCGGGGTACCGGATCGTAGTACGGTTCGCGGGTGGCAAGAGTAGATCGCATGCTGTTTCCGCCGAGTTCGGCGCAACGGGTGATTCCGATGATCCTGTGGCCGATTTCGATCATGATGGTGCTGCACAAGTCGGTGATCCTCGGTGTCGACGGCGCCCGCACCAACGATTTCCGTCCGGTCTATCTCGCCGCGTGGCGGTTCCTGAACGACTTCCCGGTGTACGCCGAGAATTACAACACGGTGGATCCGCACTACCTGTATCCGCCGTCGGGAACCCTGGTGATGGCGCCGCTGGCCAAACTCGACTACGAGGACGCGCGCTGGCTGTTCATCGCGCTGAGCACGATCTCCCTGGTGGCGTGCGCGTACCTGCTGGTGCGGTTGTTCGGGTACGGCATCGGCGGCTGGCAGATGCCGGCGGTACTGTTCGCCTTCTTCAGCACCGAAACCGTGGCCAACACGCTGATCTTCACCAACTTCAACGGCTTCGTGCTGCTCGGCATGCTCGGTTTCCTGCTGGCGCTGCGCAACCGGCACGACTGGTGGGCCGGTGTGTTCATCGGGCTGACGATCGCGGTCAAACCGGTCCTGGCCCCGCTGCTGCTGCTGGCGCTGCTGAACCGGCAGTGGAAGGCCATCATCCCGGCCGTGCTGGTTCCCCTCGCGCTGCTGGTGGTCGCCTGGCCGCTGGGTGTCGACTCGGCCGACTTCGTCCACCGCACCGTGCCGTATCTCGGCGAGGTACGTGACTACTACAACAGCTCCATCGCCGGCAACGGCGCCTACTTCGGTGTCGCGGACTGGCTGGTGCTGCTGCTGCGGGCGGCGTTCGTGCTGATGGCGGTGTTCTGCCTGTGGTTCCTGTACCGCTACTACCGCAAGACCGACGAACTGCTGTGGCTGACCGTGTCGGCGGGGGTGTTGCTGACCACCGAGTTCCTGGTCGGCTCGCTCGGTCAGGGCTACTACTCGATGTTGCTGTTCCCGCTGCTCGCGTCGGTGTTCCTGCCCGGTTCGCCGATGCGCAACTGGCCGGCCTGGCTGGGTGTGTATGGCGCGTTCACGTTCGACTCGTTGTACTCGGACCGGTGGGAGGCATTCGGCCGCATCCTCGAATACAACAAGGTGACGATGGGCTGGTCGCTGATCATGATCGCCGTGTTCTGCAGCCTGCTGTTCCGTTACCTGGACCTGCGTAGGGCGGGTGCGGCCGGTCCGCTGCTGGAAGAATGGCCCCGGCGCGAGAACGAGGCGACGGGCACGGGTGGCGAGGGTGCCCCGGCCGTGGCTACCGTGAACCGATGACCGATTTCTCCGCACTGTCCGACGACGAGTGGAAAGCCCGCCTCACCCCGGCCGAGTACCGGGTGCTGCGCCAGGCCGGCACCGAGGCACCGTTCACCGGCGAGTACACCGACACCAAGACGATCGGCGTGTACCGCTGCCGGGCGTGCGATGCCGAGTTGTTCCGCAGCGAGCAGAAGTTCGAGTCGCACTGCGGCTGGCCGTCGTTCTTCTCCCCGCTCGCGGGCGAGGCGATCATCGAACGGGCCGACAACTCACTGGGCATGCGCCGGGTGGAAGTGCTGTGCGCGAACTGCGGCTCCCATCTGGGGCACGTGTTCTCCGGTGAGGGCTACCCCACCCCCACCGACCTACGCTACTGCATCAATTCCGTCAGCCTTCGGCTGGAAGAAAACTGACCACCGGACCGAATACCCGACCGGCACCTGACGATGGTCACTGGCGCGCAGGTGCGGGTGACCGCAAACATATGCCTGTGGGAGCGGTGATACGGACGGTCGGACTGAGTAAGACGTTTCACCCGCGCAACCAGGATCCGGTGTACGCCCTGCGCGGTGCCGACCTGACGATCGACCCCGGCGAGATCGTCGCCGTCCTCGGACCGAACGGTGCGGGCAAGACCACCCTCATCGACCTCATTCTGAGCCTGTCCACGCCCACCTCCGGTTCGGTGGAGGTGTTCGGCACGTCGCCGCGGGAGGCGATCAGAGATCAACGTGTGGGTGCGGTGATGCAGGCGGGCGGGTTGCTGCCGGACATGACCGTCGAGCACACCGTCGCGATGCTCGCCGCCACCATGAGCGACCCACCTGCCCTCGACGACGTCCTCGCCCGCACCGATCTGACCAGGCTGCGCCACCGCCGCGTCGGATCCTGCTCAGGTGGTGAACAGCAGCGGGTCCGGTTCGCGATCGCCCTGCTCGCCAGGCCCGACCTGCTGATCCTGGACGAACCGACCGCGGGCATGGACGCCGGGGCGCGGCGGCGATTCTGGGCCACGATGCGCGAGGAGGCCGACGCCGGCCGCACGGTGCTGTTCGCGACGCACTACCTCGCCGAGGCACAACAGTTCGCGCAACGCATCGTCCTCCTCGACGGAGGCCGCATCATCGCCGACGACACCCCGGCCGGGATCCAGTCCCGGCTGTCGGGGTGTGTCGTCGACTACGACATCACCGAGAACGGGGTGAGGGTCCACCACACGGTCACCGCCGATGACTCGGACGCGCTGGCCAGGGAACTGCTCACCACCACCGACGCGCGCAATCTGCGGATCGCCGCCCATACCCTGGAGGATGCGTTCATCGCGCTCACCGACCGGGACTCACACGTGGTGGAGGGAGACCGCCCATGACCGCCACGATCACGGCGGGTGCCCGGGTGAGCACGACGCTGCGTTTCGCCGGATACGACCTGATGCGCCTGTCCCGGGACTGGAGCACACTGTTCTTCTCGATCATGCTGCCGGTGGCGATGTACCTGATCTTCGGCGCGTTCCAGGACTATGGAAACGACCGCATCAACGACAGCAATGTGACCGCCTACGTCATGGTGGCGATGGCCCTGTACGCGGGCATCACGGGCGCGGTCGGGGCGGCGGGCACCATCGCGATGGAGAACCAGACGGGGTGGGGCCGCCAGCTCGCGCTGACCCCGCTCACCGCGGGCCAGCGGCTGTCGGCGAACCTCATCGGCATCGCGGTGCGCGCGGTGCTGCCGATCCTCGCGGTGTATCTGGCCGGTGCCCTCACCGGCGCCGAGATGCCCACCGGGGTGTGGGCGTCGACGCTGGCACTGGCGGTCGTGATGTCGGTGCCGTTCGGCCTGTACGGCATCGCGTGGGCGACGGCGATACCCACAGCCGCGTCGGTGAGCATCGCCGCGACCTCGGTGGTGGTCCTGGCGTTCCTGGGCGGCATGTTCATGCCGCTGAGCGAAGGGCTGCTGGCCGTCGGGCGGTTCACCCCCGCCTATGGGGCATCCACACTCACCCGCTACCCGATGACCGACGGTATCCAGAGCACCGTGGACGGTCAGCTCTCTGACCCCGACCCGCTGTGGTGGCCGTTGCTGAATGTGATCGTGTGGACAGCGGTATTCGCCGCGGCGGTCCTGCTGCTGCGCCGTCAGCGCCGCTAGCGGCACCGACGGCACAGGGCCGGGCTACGGCAGCGCGTCGATGAGGTCGGCGACCTCGACGCGGGGGCCCGAGAAGAACGGGGTCTCCTCGCGCACATGCATGCGGGCCTCGGTGGCGCGCAGGTCACGCATCAGGTCGACGATGCGGATCATCTCAGGCGCCTCGAAGGCGAGCAGCCACTCGTAGTCGCCGAGCGCGAACGCCGGCACGGTGTTGGCGCGGACGTCGGCGTAGCTGTGCGCGGCCAGGCCGTGGTCCTTGAGCATCTTGCGACGGTCCTCGTCGGGCAGCAGGTACCACTCGTAGGAGCGCACGAACGGGTACACGCAGATGTACTTGCCGGGTGCCTCACCGGCGAGGAACGCCGGGATGTGGGCCCGGTTGAACTCGGCGGGCCGGTGCACGGCCGCGTTGCTCCACACGGCGTCGCACACCTTGCCGAGCTGCACCTCGCGGCGGAAGCGTGCGTAGGCGGCCTGTAGCGCCTCGATGCTGGGTGCGTGCCACCAGATCATGAAGTCGGCGTCGGCGCGCAGACCGGCCACGTCGTAGATCCCGCGCACCACGATGCCCTCGTCCTCGAGCGAGTTGAAGAATTCGGTGGCGTCGTCCTTGACCTTGGCGCGGTCCTCGGGGAGTTCACCGGCACGCACCTTGAACACCGAGAACATCAGGTAGCGGATCGTCGCGTTCAGTTCGTCATAATCCAGGCGGCTCATACCATCCATCGTGCCACCGGGACGTACCGACGATCGCGGCAGGGCCGTTCGGCCCATCCACTGCTAGGTCAAGTCGGCGACGAGGTCGGCCGCGGCCCGTCCGGCCGCCCCCACGCATGCGGGTACGCCGACGCCGGCGTACGACGACCCGGTGAGCACCAGCCGGGACGGCCGCAGCCGCAGGGCCTCGGACATCCTGACCAGATGCCCGGGCGCATAGCGCGGCAGCCCGGTCGGCCACGGTTGCACCAGGGCTTCGACGACCCGCGGTGACACGGCCGGACACCCCGCGGCGGTGACCACCTGATCGAGATCCCCGAGCGCGATGCGCACCAGTTCGTCGTCGCCGGCGGTGACCGGTTCGCCGTAGCGGCCGAACGAGGCCCGCACCGATACCAGGCCGCTGTCGGCGACGTGCGCCCACTTCTGGGAGCTGAACGTGAATGCCTTGGCGCGCAACCGTTCCCCGGTCGCCACGAGGACACCCGAATGGTCCGGCACCGGGGTGCCGGGCGCCAGGGTGATCGAGACGACGGCGCTGCCCGCGGGTTCGACGGCGGCGAGCGTGGTGGTGAGTTCGGGCGTGGTGTCCCCGAGGAGCCGGGCGGCCTCCCAGGCGGGCACGGCCAGCACCACGCCGTCATAGGTCTGCCCGCCGACGTCCCAGCCGTCGCCGACCGGGACCGCCGCGGACACCCCGGCCTCGACGAGCCGCACTCCGGACGCCGCAGCGAGGGCGTCGACGAGCACCCGGTAGCCGCCGACGAGGGTCCCGAACACCGGTCCGGTGGCACCGGCCCCGGCGGTGATCAGATCGGTGACCGCGGCCCGGACACCGGGCGCCCCGGCGTCGAGACGGGCGGCGAGCGCCGGGAGCGCCTCGCGCAGGCCGATGTCGCCGGACAGGCTGGAATAGACGCCGCCGAGCATCGGGTCGACGCTGCGGGCCACCACGGACGGCCCACACCGGTCGGCGATGAGGTCGCCGACGCTCGGATCCGCCCCCGGCTCCCAGGTCCAGGGCCGGTCGGGTTCGCCGGCGATGCGCGCGAGATCCTCGGGGTCGACGAGGCCGGCGACGGCGTCGGGTGTGGCGGGCACCCCCATCAGGGCGGGCGTCGGCAGCGGGTGCAGCCGCCCGCCCGACCAGATCGCGGGGCGGCGTCCCGTCGGGGAGACGACCAGATCGGCCAGACCCAGTTCACGGACGAGTTCAAGCACCTCGGGCCGCCGGACAATGAACGCCTCGGCACCCACGTCGACGGTCAGCCCGCCGACGGAGGTGGTGTTGAGCAGACCGCCAAGCCGCCCGCCCGCCTCGTACAGGTCGATGGACACGTCGGCGCCGAGCGCCTGCCGCAGCCGGTAGGCGGTGGTCAGGCCCGACACGCCGCCGCCGACGACCGCGACCGAACGCCGCGTCATGGCAGGTCGACGGAGTGGATGAGGTCGACCGCCCGGGTGAGGGTGTCCGGGTCGGTGGTGGGCAGCACCCCGTGCCCAAGGTTGAAGATATGTCCGGTCGCCCCCGCCGCGACGGCCCGGTCACCGTCGTCGATGACCCGGCGCACCTCGCGCTCGATGACATCGGCCCCCGCGAACAGCACGGTCGGGTCGAGGTTGCCCTGCACGGCTTTGCCCGGGCCGACCCGCCGGACCGCCTCGTCGAGCGGGACCCGCCAGTCGACGCCGATCACGTCTGGACCGACCTCGGTCATCGCCGGCAGCAGCTCGCCGGTCCCCACCCCGAAGTGGATGCGGGGCACGCCATAGCCGGCGATCTCGGCGAACACCCGCGCGCTGTGCGGTGCCACGTAATGCCGGTAGTCGGCGGGCGAGAGCTGCCCCGCCCACGAGTCGAAAAGCTGCACCGCGTCCACACCGGCGTCGAGCTGCACCCGCAAGAAGGTGACGGTGATGTCGGCCAGGTGCCCCATCAGCACGTTCCACGTCCGCGGGTCGCCGTACATGAGTGCCTTGGTGCGGGCGTAGGTGCGGCTCGGCCCACCCTCGATGAGGTAGGACGCGAGGGTGAACGGCGCCCCCGCGAACCCGATGAGAGCGGTGTGATCGGCAAGTTCACCCAGGATCAGTTCGACGGCCTTGCCGATGGCGCCGACACCCGCCGGATCCAGGCGCGGCAGTACCGCCACGTCGGCGGCCGTGCGGACGGGGTGGGCGATGACCGGACCGGTGCCGGCGACGATGTCCAGGTCGATACCGGCGGCGCGCAGCGGCACCACGATGTCGGAGAACAGGATCGCCGCGTCCACATCGTGCCTGCGCACCGGCTGCAGCGTGATCTCGCAGACCATCGCCGGGTCGAAGCAGGCCTCGAGCATGCCGTGGTCGGCGCGGATCGCCCGGTATTCGGGAAGCGAGCGACCGGCCTGACGCATGAACCACACCGGCCGGCGGGTGGGCCGCCCCCCGGTCGCGGCGGCGACCAGCGGGAACGAGGAATCATGGCTGCGTGAGCGCCGGTTATGCGCTCCGGATTCGTGCGGCATCAGGGTCAACTGTGCCATGTGCGGCCACCGGTGAACACGGCGGGACTCCCCCTCGGGACGGCGACCTTCGGCGCGCCTCCCCGGCGACACGCCGGGTCCGACTTACCGTACGTGCGTGACCTCACCCGGAGCTCCGACCGAGTCCTCGACGCGCATACCGGAAGATTTCCGGACCGCCGTGGACTCGCTCGGCGGTGCGCACATCCGTCCCGAAATCGAGGTCGGCCCCATCCGCCCACCGCAACGACTCGCCCCCTACAGCCACGCACTCGGTGTCGAGGTCCGGCAGTTCGACGGCCCCGACCAACTCGGCGACGACGAGCAGGGCAGCGCGTTCGGCCGGCTCATCCTGCTGCACGATCCCGCCGGGCACGAGGCCTGGAACGGCACGATGCGGCTGGTCGCGTACGTGCAGGCGGAGGTCGAGGCGGCGCTGGCGATGGATCCGCTGCTACCCGAGGTGGCGTGGAGCTGGTTGGCCGACGCGCTGGGCGTCGCCGAGGGCGACACCTCCTCGACGTACGGCGATGTCCACGTGACCGCACTCGGTGGCACCGTCACCTCCACCTCGTCGGTGCGCTACGGCGACATCGCCGGGCAACCACGCACCCATCAACTCGAGTTGCGCGCCTCCTGGACCGCGACCGACCTGGATCTCGGCCGGCACCTCGAAGCGTTCTGCGAGGTCCTGTCGGCCGCGGCCGGTCTGCCGCCCGTGGGTGTGACCGAACTATGACCGCCACGCCCACGCCGCTCACGGAGCCGGCCGGTGGCGTCCCGCCGGTGTTGACATCCGCGGCCGAGTTCTCCGACGCCGCCGCGCTGTTGGCCGCCGGCAACGGTCCGGTCGCCGTCGACACCGAACGCGCATCGGGCTACCGCTACTCTCAGCGCGCCTATCTGATCCAGCTCAAACGGGCCGGCGCGGGGTCGTTCCTGCTCGACCCGACCGTCGAACCCGACGCGCTGGCCCCGGTCATCGAGGCGCTGACCGGTCCCGAATGGGTGTTGCACGCCGCCGACCAGGATCTTCCGTGCCTACGCGAGGCCGGCTTCACGTGTACCGCGCTGTTCGATACCGAGCTCGCCGGTCGCCTGCTGGGGCGGCCGAAGGTGAACCTGGCGACGATGGTCGAGGAGTTCCTGGGTCTGGGACTGAGCAAAGGGCACGGTGCCGCCGACTGGTCGCGCCGGCCGCTGCCCCACGACTGGCTCGTGTACGCGGCCCTCGACGTGGAGGTTCTCCTCGAACTGCGCGATGCCACCGCTGCCGCCCTCACCGACGCCGGTAAGGACGATTGGGCGCGTGAGGAGTTCGCCGCGGTGCTCGCCCGGCCCGCGCCTGCGGCACGGGTCGACCGCTGGCGCCGCACGGCCGGCATCCACACCGTCAAGAGCGCGCGCGGTCTGGCGGCGGTACGTGAGCTGTGGCTGACACGTGAGGAGGTCGCCCAGCGCCGCGACATCGCGCCCGGCCGGATCCTGCCCGACTCGGCGATCGTCACCGCGGCGTCCGCGGACCCGGCCACCGTCAAAGACCTGACGCGGCTTCCGGTGTTCGGCGGCCCACGGCAGAGCCGCAACGCCCGGACCTGGTTCGACGCACTCGAACGAGCGCGGGCCCTGCCGGCTGCCGAACTCCCCCCGCGCAAACCGCCGATGACGGGCCTGCCGCCGTACAACCGGTGGGACCGCGGCAATCCGGAGGGCGCCGAGCGTGCCGCGGCCGTCCGGCCGGTGATCGGTGCGCTCGCCGAGGAGAACACACTGCCACCCGAGAATCTCCTCGCGCCGGACATCGTGCGCACCCTGTGCTGGGAGGGTGTCGAGCTGCCCGCCACCCCCAAGGCCGTCGATGCCCGGCTCGCGGCGGGGGGCGCGAGGTCGTGGCAGCGTGCCCTGGTGTCAGAAGCGCTGGCCGGTGCCCTGAACTCGGCCGGGGAACCCGCCGACAGCCAGTAGCCCGGCTAGTTCGGGATCAGGGGCCCGACCGGCCGGGTCGTCACCGCGTGGAGCAGCAACTCGGCCAGGTCACGGGGGCGGCTCAGAAACGGCGAATGCGATGCGTCGATGGTCAGTTGCTCGACACCGAGCCGCTCGGTGACCGTGTCGGCGAGCCAGACCGGCATCGCCCGGTCCTGCTCGCACCGGATGAAGCTGCGTGGCAGATCCGCGGCCCAGAAGTTCGGCACCGACACCGGTGCGACGGTGGTCTCCCCGAATCGTTCGGGCCCGAGGCGCTCGAAAGCCCAGCGGGCCGTTGCCTCGTCGCAGTCGTGATAGAAGTACTTCCACGCCCCGTCGAAGCCGGCGAACGTCATCGCCCCGTCCTCGGCGAAGCTCAGGTAGCCGAGCATCTCCCCCACGTCGCCGTCGATCTCCCCGTCTTCGGCATTGCGCATGGTCATCGCCTCGGTGTAGCTGCGTCCCTCCCGCGGCAGCGCCGCGGCCAGGTACACGATGTGCGAGACCAGTTCCGGTTTCGTGTCGGCGCCCAGGGTGGCGTCGAAACCGCCGCCGGAATGGCCGACCAGGACATCACCGGGCTGCAGCACGTCGGCGACGGCGGCCCGTCTGTTGGCCAGGGTCGAGTCCTCGTCCACCCGGCTGCCGTGGCCGGGCAGGTCCATCGCCACCCCGTCGTGGCCGAGTTCCCGGAGCTCGGCGATGGTGCGTTCCCAGCACCAGGCCGCGTGAAAACCGCCGTGTACGAAGACAAATCGCATACTCATACCTGACTCTCGTTCGAATCGACCCCGGTCTGCCGATATGTGCGTGCAGAACCGTCGCCATCAGAGTATTCAGGTTCTCTCATAATGAGAGTCGAATTCTCAATTCGCCGTCCCTCCCCGCGGCCGGGTGAGGCGGTTCCGGATCAGTCGTCGGCGTGGGACTCGGCGGGCTGATCGGCCGGGGTGTCGGCGAGTGCGTCGCCGTCGAGTTCGGGCACCGATTGCATCCGCGACACCGTCGCCGTGATCGAGCGGGCCAGATCCTGGGCGGTCAGGCCCAGGTCGGCGAGAATCTCACCGCGCGAACCCATCTCGATGAACTCCTGCGGAATGCCCCGCTGCTGCACCGGCACCAGGACATCGGCGGCGGCCACCGCCGCGGCGACCGCCGATCCGACACCGCCGCTGATACCGCCGTCCTCCAGCGTCACCACGAGACGGTGAGAGCGGGCCAGGTCGATGATCGAGCCCGGCACCGGCAGTACCCACCGCGGGTCGACGACCGTGGCCGCGATCCCCTGCTGCGCCAGCCGGTCGGCCGCGTCGAGGGCCAACGCACAGAACGCACCGACCGCGACGATGAGCACATCACCACGCACGGCACCCGCACCGGGCACCCCGCGGCGCAGCACGTCCACGCCGTCGTCAAGCCGCTGAACCGATCGGATATCTTCCGGCACAGCACCTTTGGAGAACCGGACGGCGGTCGGACCGGCGTCGGTGGCGATGGCCTCGGCGAACTCCTCCCGCAATCGCACCGCGTCGCGCGGGGCGGCCACCCGTATGCCGGGCACCATCGCCAGCAGCGACAGATCCCACATGCCGTGGTGGCTCGGGCCGTCGGGGCCGGTGATGCCGGAGCGATCGAGGACCAGGGTCACCGGCTGTTTGAGCAGCGCCACATCCATGAGCAACTGGTCGAACGCCCGGTTGAGGAAGGTCGAGTAGATGGCGACCACCGGATGCAGCCCGCCCAGCGCCAGCCCCGCCGCCGACGTCAGGGCGTGCTGTTCGGCGATCCCGACATCGAACAGCCGGTCCGGGAACCGCTCCCCGAAGGCGAGCGTGCCGGTCGGTCCGGGCATCGCCGCGGTGATGGCGACGATGTCCTTACGGCGGGCACCGGCCTCGATGAGCGCCGCGGAGAACACGTCGGTCCAGCCCAGCGGCGACACGCTCGTGGCCTGCCCGGTGGCCGGATCGATGACGCCGGTGGCGTGCATCTGGTCCTCTTCGTGGTTCTCGGCCGGTTCATACCCCATGCCCTTACGGGTGACCGTGTGCACGATGACCGGTCCGTGAAAGGACTTGGCCTGTGCGAACGCCGATTCGAGCTCGGCGATGTCGTGGCCGTCGACCGGGCCGACATACTTGATGCCGAGGTCGGTGAACATCGCCTGCGGGGCCAGCAGGTCCTTCAGGCCGCTCTTCATCCCGTGCAGCACCGCGTACGCCGGTTCACCGACCATGGGCACCTTCTGCAGCGCCCTACGGCCCTCGGTCAGCAGCTTCTCGTAGCCGGGTTGCAGGCGCAGGCCGGACAGGTGCCGGGCGAACCCGCCGATCGTCGGCGCGTACGAACGACCGTTGTCGTTGACCACCACCACCAGCTGACGCCGGGCGGCGGCGATGTTGTTGAGCGCCTCCCAGCACATGCCGCCGGTCAGCGCACCGTCGCCGACGACGGCCACCACGGTGCGGTCCTGCCCGGTCAGTTCGAATGACTTGGACAGGCCGTCGGCGTAGGACAGGGCCGCCGACGCGTGCGACGACTCGATCCAGTCGTGTTCGCTCTCGGCGCGTTCCTGGTAGCCGGTCAGGCCCCCGCGCTGGCGCAGCTTGTCGAAACCGGCCTTGCGTCCGGTGACGATCTTGTGCACGTACGACTGGTGACCGGTGTCGAACAGGATCGGGTCGTGCGGCGAGTCGAACACCCGGTGCAGCGCCAGGGTCAGTTCGACCACGCCGAGGTTGGGTCCGATGTGCCCTCCGCTGGCGGCGACCTTCTCGATGAGGAACGCCCGGATCTCGGCGGCCAGCGCGACCATCTCATCACCCGAAAGGGACCGCAGATCGGCAGGGGAATCTATCCGATCAAGCACGCCCATCGCCAACCTCCATCATCACCGTCAACCGATCACGCCCGACCGCACAAGCCGCCACGGGGCGTGCTGCACAGTCTAGGCGACCCGGATGAGCACCCCGCCGCGGAAGATGTGATGTCCCACCGACCCGCCGATCCGGCACGGGTGTCACTATGTGAGCGGATCCACACAACGACACACCACGCGAGGAGCGCAAGTGCCGACCGAAGAACGCCAATTCCTGGGCGCCCACGGACATGTCATCCGGTACGACGTGACCACTCCCGACCGCGACCCCCGGGGCGTGGTGGTCATCGTCCACGGTCTCGGCGAACACGGCCGCCGCTACGGTCACGTCGTCGACGCGCTGACCGGCGCCGGTTTCGTGGTCGCGGTCCCCGACCATCTCGGGCACGGGCGTTCCGACGGAAAGCGGCTGCGGATCAACAGCTTCGCCGACTACACCGGGGACATCGGCACCGTCCTGGACGCGGTGCGGATCGAGGGCCTGCCGACCTTCCTGCTCGGTCACAGCATGGGTGGCTGCATCGCCCTGGACTTCGCGCTCGACCATCAGGAGCGGCTGACCGGGCTGGTGCTGTCGGGCCCCGCGGTGGTCCCCGGCTCCGACATGCCGCCGATACTGGTCACACTCGCCCCGATCCTGGGCCGCATCGTGCCCGGGCTGCCGTCGAAGGCGCTGCGCGCCGCCAGCATCTCCCGCGACCCGAAGGTGGTCGCCGACTACGACGCCGACCCGCTCGTGGTGCGCAGCCCGATCCCCGCGGGCTTGGGCGGGGCGATGATCAGCACCATGCAGTCGTTCCCCAAGCGTCTTCCGTCGCTGCGGATTCCGCTGCTCGTGATGCACGGCGGCAAGGACGTGCTCGCCGAGCCTGATGGCAGCCGGATGGTCGAGAAGCTCGCCGGATCGTCGGACAAGACGCTCATCATCTACGACGAGCTGTTCCACGAGATCTTCAACGAACCCGAACGCGACACGGTGATCGCCACCGCCGTGGACTGGCTGAGCGCACACGCCGACGCCGCGCACGGTTCCTGACACCCTCAGCGCACGGGAGGCTGCCCGGTCATCGGGTGAGGCAGCCGACCGCCTCCACGTGGTGGGTGCCGGGGAACGCGTCGAAGGCCCGCAGCGACCGCAGCCGGTACCCATGCCCGGTCAGGAAACCCAGGTCACGGGCGAAGCGGCCGATATCGCACGCCACGTACACCACGACCCGCGGCCCGGCGGCGGCGATGGTGTCGATCACCGCCCGCCCGGCGCCGGTCCGGGGCGGATCGAGCACGACGACACCGGGTGCCGGCAGTCCGGCAGCCACCTCCGCCACGTCCCCGCGGTGCGCGAGCAGCCGCCGGTCACCGGCGAAGGTGGCCTTCGCCGCGTCGATGGCCCCGGCGTCCGAGTCCACCACGTGGACATCGGCGGCGTCCGCGTCGAGCAGTGCGCCGGCGTAGATTCCGGCTCCGCCGTACAGATCCCACGCCACCGCGTCCCGCAGTTCGGCGTCCGCGTCCGCTGCCAGGTCGATGACGGTGCGCGCGTAGGTGGCCGGTGCCCCGCGATGGGCCTGCCAGAACCCGTTGACACCGATCCGCCAGGACCGCTCGCCCACGCGGTGAGTGACCAGTTCCTCGCCCTCGACCATCGAGATCTTCCGGGAGGCGGCCCGCGCCCGGCGGGTGCGCTGGACGTGTCGCCGGTCGCCTCTGCTGCCCCGAACCGGTTCCGGGGGCGCGATCTCGGCGATGTGTCTGCCGTCGGCACCGGCGACCGCGACGATCTCGGAGCCCGCCCTGAAACGTAGTTCGCCGAGACCGGTCAGTAGCCCGTCGACCGGCGCCGAACACTCATGCCCGACGATCACCGAGCTCGCGTGCCAGGCGTGCACCCCGGTCCGGCCCTGGTCGTCGGCGAACAGCCGGGTACGCACACGCCAGCCCTCCCCATCGGGCCCCAGTGCTTGCACGCCGTCGGCGAAGAATCCGGACTCCTCCAGCTGCGGGTCGGTCAGCGACCCGATACGGCGCAGTACGTCGGCTGTCACCTCGGTCTTGAGCCGCCTTGCCGCGCTCGGTACCACGAACGACAGGTCGCAGCAGCCGCCGCCGTGGGCCGCGGCCGGACATGCTGGCGGAACCCGGTCCTGCGACGATTCGACGACCTCGGTCACCACCGCCCGCCAGAACCGGTCGTTGCTGCAATCGACGATCCGCACCCGCACCCGCTCGCCGGGCAGCGCGCCGCGCACGAACACCACCCGGCCGTCATAGTGGCCGACAGCCTCGCCGCCGTTGGCCATCCGGGCCGTCACCAGCTCGGTTTCCGGCACTTCCGCATCGGTCATCTCAGCGTCGTTCCGTCCCACCCATGCCCCGGCGGGTGTCACCGGGGCCGTACACGTTCAGATCACGATCTTTGAGCCGGTCCGAGGAGTTGAGCTGCCACGGTACGGACGTCACCATCACGCCGGGCTCGAACAGCAACCGGCTCTTGAGCCGCAGCGCGGACTGGTTGTGCAGGATCTGCTCCCACCAGTGCCCCACCACGTATTCGGGGATGAACACGGTCACCACGTCCCGGGGCGATTCGCGCCGCACCCTGCGCACGTAGTCGAGGACGGGCCGGGTGATCTCTCGGTACGGGGAGGCGATCACCTTCAGCGGGACCTCGATCTCGCTGGCCTCCCATTTGGACACCAGCGTGCGGGTCGACCGGTCATCGACATTCACGGTGATCGCCTCCAGCATGTCCGGCCGGGTGGCACGGGCGTATCGCACCGCGCGCCGGGTGGCCAGGTTCAGCCCTGACACCAGAACGATCGAGTGGGTGCGGCTGGGCAGCACGGCACTCTCGTCGTCGCGGTCGAGTTCCTCCTGCACGCTCGCGTAATGCGAATGGATCAGTTTCATCAGCACGAACACAGCCACCATCAGAACGATCGCGATCCAGGCACCGGCTGTGAACTTGGTGATCAGCACCACCACCAGCACCGTCGCCGTCATCACCAGCCCGACGGTGTTGACGATCCGGGACTGGATCATCCGTTTGCGTGCCTGCGGGTCGGTTTCGGTGCGCAGCAACCGTGTCCAGTGCCGGACCATGCCGGTCTGGCTCAGCGTGAACGAGACGAACACCCCCACGATGTACAGCTGGATCAGCACGGTCACCTCGGCGCCGAACGAGATCACGAAGATGATCGCGGCGATCGCCAGGAACAGGATGCCGTTGCTGAACGCGAGCCGATCGCCGCGGGTGTGCATCTGCCGGGGCAGGTAGCGATCCTGCGCCAGCACCGAGGCCAGCAGCGGGAAACCGTTGAACGCGGTGTTGGCCGCCAGAACCAGGATGAGCGCGGTCGCCGCCGCCACGAAGTAGAAGGCCGGTGAACCGTCACCGAACACCGCCAGCGACAATTGCGCGATCATCGACTTCTGGTGATAGTTCTCCGGGGCACCGATGAGATCGTTCGCCGGGTCCATCACGTATTTTGCGCCGATCTCCTGCGCCAGCACCACGATGCCGAGCAGCAGGGTGATGGAGAACGCGCCGAGCATCATCAAGGTGGCCGCGGCATTGCGCGACTTGGGTTTGCGGAACGCGGGCACCCCGTTGCTGATCGCCTCGACGCCGGTGAGCGCGGCACAGCCCGACGAGAAGGCCCGGGCGATCAGGAAGACGAAGGCGATCCCCGCGAGGTGGCTGTCCTCGGCCTTGAGCCCGAACCCGCTGGTCTCGGCGCTGACATCCCGGTCGAGGATGACGATCTCCACGAAGCCCCAGATCAGCATCGCGCCGACGCCCACGATGAAGGCGTACGTCGGGATCGCCAGTACCGCACCCGATTCCTTGATGCCGCGCAGGTTGACGGCGGTCAGCACAGCGATCGCCGCGACGCTGAACCACACCTTGTGCTCATGCACCAGAGGGAACGCCGACCCGATGTTCTCGGCTGCAGAGGCGATCGACACCGCGACGGTCAGCACATAGTCGACGAGCAGGGCACTGCCCACCGTCAGCCCCGCATTCGGGCCGAGGTTGACGTTCGCGATCTCGTAATCACCGCCGCCCGACGGGTAGGCGTGCACGTTCTGCCGGTAGCTCGCAACCACCACCACCATCACCACCGCCACGGCCAGCGCCACCCACGGGGTGAACGTCAGTGCGCTGACACCGGCGATCGACAGGACGAGGAAGATCTCCTGCGGCGCGTACGCGACCGACGACATGGCGTCCGAGGCGAACACGGGCAGCGCGATCCGTTTGGGCAGCAGCGTGTGGTTGAGCTTGTCGCTGCGGAAAGGCTGTCCGAGCAGCAGTCGCTTGATCACGACGGACACCTTGGGCACGGTGGACACCACGCCACACTAGGCCGTGCCCCTCGCAAAGACCACAGCACCACCCCGCCTCGCCGACATGTCACCGCCCACCATCACACTCGATCGGTTCACGGAGTAGGTTGAGCAACGTCAAATGTGGGAAAGGACGCCCGTGCGCGTAGTCATCATGGGTTGCGGCAGAGTCGGATCGTCGTTGGCGATGTCCATGAGCCGCCGCGGCCACGAGGTGTCGATCATCGACCGCGACGCCGCGTCGTTCATCCGTCTCGACCAGCCCTTCGACGGCGCCAAGGTGGTGGGCGCCGGATTCGACCGCGACGTCCTGATCAAGGCCGGGATCGAGACGGCCGATGCGTTCGCCGCAGTGTCCTCCGGCGACAACTCCAACATCATCGCCGCCCGCGTGGCGCGCGAGACGTTCGGGGTGGAGCGGGTCGTCGCCCGCATTTACGACGCCCGGCGCGCGGAGGTCTACGAGCGACTCGGGATCCCCACCGTCGCGACCGTCCCGTGGACCACGGAACGGTTCGTGTCCGCTCTCGACGAGACCGCGAACACCGCTGAATGGCGCGACCCGTCCGGCACGCTCGGGGTGGCCCGCATCGATGTCGACGAATCGTGGATCGGTACCACCGTGGGCCGCTTCCAGGAGCACACCGGGGCACGCATCGCCTTCATCAGCAGGGTCGGCCGGGTGATGCTGCCCGACGTCAAATCGGTCATCCAGCAGGACGATCAGGTGTACGCGGCGGTGCTGCTGGACAATCTGGCCAATGCCAGGGCGCTGGCCGCGGCGCCCGCCCCGATCCGGGACTGACAGGACACCTGATTCACATGGAGGCCATGCCGTGAAGATCGCCATCGCCGGAGCCGGCGCGGTGGGACGTTCGATCGCCCGTGAGCTGCTGTCCAGCGCGCACGAGGTCACCCTGTTCGAACGACTCGCCTCCCACATCGACACCTCCGCGGTCCCCGACGCCACCTGGGTGCTCGGCGACGCCTGCGAGCTGAGCAATCTCGAGCGCGCCCAACTGCACCTGTTCGACGTGATGATCGCCGCCACCGGCGACGACAAGGCCAATCTGGTGGTCAGCCTGCTCGCCAAGACCGAGTTCGCGGTCAACAGGGTGGTGGCCCGCGTCAACGATCCGCGTAACGAGTGGCTCTTCGGGGAGGATTGGGGCGTGGACGTGGCGGTGTCCACGCCGCGGCTGCTGGCCTCGCTCGTCGAGGAGGCCGTGTCGGTGGGAGATCTGGTGCGGCTGATGACCTTCCGTCAGGGTCAGGCCAACCTGGTCGAACTGACCCTGCCCGCCAACACTCCCCTCGCCGGTAAGCCGGTGCGCAAGCTCGCGCTGCCGCGGGATGCGGCGCTCGTGGCCATCCTGCGGGGTAAACGGGTCATCGTGCCGCAGTCCGACGACTCGATCGAGGGCGGCGACGAACTGGTGTTCATCGCGCCGGAGGAAACCGAGGACGATCTGTTCGCCGCCATGCAGGTGGCCCATTGATCGTCTGACCGCCGATCACCGGGATGCGGTGTCCTGGCCGGGCGTCTCGGCGGAAACCGCCCGGCGCACCAGGAAAACGGTGATGACGGCCGCGAGCGCGGTCAACGGCCAGCCCATGCCGATGCGGGCCGCGGCCAGCCAGCCGGTGTGATCGCTGTCGTACAGCGCCGACTGTGTCAGGTACCGGGCGCCGAACACGACCGCCCAGCAGGCGGTGGCCAGGTCGTAGGCACGCAGGACGGCCCGCTGCCGGCGCCAGCCGGTGCCCTCACCGGTCACCAGATGCCAGGCCACCCCGATCAGCGGCCAGCGCACCACTATCGACACCACGCACGCGATCGCGTAAACCAACATCGACCAGATGCCGAACAGGAAGTATCCCTTGGCGTCTCCGGTGCGGTGCGCGATGAACGCACAGATCGCGACGCCCAGCAGTCCCGACACCGCAGGCATCAGACCTTCGCGCCGCACCAGCCGGATCACGAACACCAGTGCCGCGGCTCCCAGTGCCGCGCCGACGGCCACACCGAGCCCGCCGATCGAGTTCGCGGGCACGAACACCGCGATCGGGACCGTCGAGTAGATCAGCCCCGACACACCGCCCATCTGCTCCAGCAGCGGCGGCTCGGCGGCCTGTTCCTCGGAAGCCACTTCCGCCCGGACTTCTTCTGCACGGACTTCTTCTGCACGGACTTCTTCTGGATTGTTCGCCTCGCCCGAACCTCCGGGTTCCGGCCGGCCGGGATCAGTCGTCGGCGCCATACAGCTCGTAGTACGGGTTGTAGATCACCTTGCTGCCGTCGAGGTCGGCGATTCTGCCACGCACCGTCACCGTCCGACCGGGCTCGATACCCGGGATCCGGTTACGGCCGAGCCACTTGAGGATGACGGTGTCACTGCCGTCGAAGAACTCCGCCTTGACACCGGCTTTCGCGGTGCGGGAACAGGTCTCGACCGACCGCAGCTCACCGTGCATGGTCACCTCGTCACCGCGACAACATTCGGCGGCACGCTGGCCGCCGCGGGCACGGGACTCACGGGAGATACGTTCGGTCTCGACGTCGCCGAGATCCTCGGTCAACCGACGAGTCAGCCTCTTGAGATATCCGGGCGTTGTCATTCTTTCTCCAAGCACCGCTGGCGATTTGCGTGGTGGGCCGCGTACGCGATCCACCGGACTTCCGCCACTGTAGACCCCTGCCCACGCCAGATCCAACGCCAGGCATCATCGTTACATGCCGACGGGTTCCGAGTTGTCTCACAGTTCACTCACGCCATCCCCCGCAGCACTGGTGGCGATGCCCGGCACCGGCTCCGACGCCGACTACGTGCGGCGTGCATTCGGGCCTGCCGCGACAGAGCTCGGCGTCGAGCTGATCGCCTCGCAGCCCGCCGACGACCTCGTCGCCGGGCATCTCGCCGTCCTCGACGAAGCCGCCCGTAGGCACGGGACGATCCTGGTGGGCGGCGTGTCGATCGGCGCGGCGCTGGCGGTGCGATGGGCGCTGGCCCAGCAGCCCTCCCCCGGCGAGGCCGGCGCCTGCGCGGGTGTCCTGGCCGCGCTTCCACCGTGGTCCGGCGACGATCAGAACGCCATGGCCCGCGCCTCGGCCACCGCCACCGCCGACTCGATCCGCGGCATCGGCCTGGAGGCGACGATCGTCGCGATGCGCGCGTCCTCCCCGGCATGGCTCGCCGACGAACTGACCCGCTCGTGGACCGCTTTCGGGGACCGGCTCGAAAACCAGCTCCGGCAGGCCGCGGCGTACGTGTGTCCGCGTCCGGACGAAATCGCGCACCTGGCGGTGCCCTTGGCGATCACGGCATCACTCGATGACCCGATCCATCCGGTGCACGTGTCCCACGAGTGGTGCGCGGCCGCTCCGCGAGCCGCGGTTGCCCAACTGCCGCTCCCCGAATGGGGCGCCGACGCGGCCCTGCTGGGGACCACCACCGCCCGTATCTGGGCGGCGCTGCGGGCAGCCCCGAACGACTGAACCTCGCAACAGCCGCACTCGGGAAAGGCCGAAACGGCGTCAGCGACGCCAGGAGCGGCGTCGTAGCCGCTGCATCGCCGAACCCGACGACGGTTCAGGACCGCCCTGCGCGCCGGCCTCGCCGTCGTCCTCATAGGCCGCGGGATCGTCGTACCCGGCACGATCGTCGAAGTCCTCGTCGTCGGCGTTCACGACCGTCGCCTGCGACAGCTGATCGAGCGCACCACCGTCGTGCTCCTCGGCCCCGTAGGCGGGTACGTCCTCGAAGCCCGGTTCGCCGGCCTCGACCATCTCCTGCTGCGCTGCGGCCACCTGCGCGGCGAGTACGTCGGGCAGTTCGATCGGCAACGCCTCACGCGGCGGATAGGGGTCGTTCCCGCGCCGCACCACCGACTCGGCGAGGACCGCGCGGGCGAGCTGGCTGAGCGGTTCGGTGGCCTCGGTCGGGCCGCTGGCCACGCACCGCACGAGCCAGCGCGGGCCGTCGACACCGATGAACCGGTGAATGGTGCCGGGCACCTCGGCGACCACCTCGCGGCCCCAGTGCCCGTCCTCGATGGAGGTGGTGGCACCGCTGTCGCGCAGGGATTCGGCCAGTTCGCGGACCACCTCACGCCAGGTACCCGGCGTCTTGGGTGCGGCGAAGGCGGCGACCCCGATCCGGCCGAACGGTGTCACCAGATACACCGCTTCGGGCTGGTGGTCGGCGGTCATCTCGACGGTGACCTGCCCACCCTCGACGACGGGAACCAGCACCGACCCCAGGTCGAGGTGCGAATTCTGCAGCTCGGCAAGCGAAGTCACCAACGCGTCGATGTCGTAAGGGCCGGCCGCCTGGCCGATCCTCAACCCCTGGGTCGCGTTCTGCCGAGCCATTCCGGCGCCTCCTTGCGTAAGTCGATGTAGATCAGCGGATCCGTCTTGAAGGGTAGTCCACCCCGACGCGCCCGCGGTGCAACGCGGCCGTCACCGGCCCCGACCGAGCCCTCAGCCCTCTAACACCGCATGACCGCCGCTGGACCCGTAGCCACCGGTCCCCCGGCTGGTGTCGTCGAGTTCGGCGACCTCGGTGAATTCGGGCAGTTCGACCCGCTGGACGACGAGCTGTGCGATCCGGTCGCCGCGGGCGATGGTGATCGGCGTGTCGGGGTCGTGGTTGATCAGGCACACCTTGATCTCGCCGCGATACCCGGCGTCGATGGTGCCGGGGGTGTTCACGATCGACAGCCCGGTCCGGGCCGCCAGACCCGACCGGGGGTGGATCAGGCCCACCATGCCGACGGGGATCGCGACCGCCACACCGGTCCCGACGAGCTGACGTCGGCCGGGCGGCAGTTCCAGGTCTACGGCCGAGTACAGGTCGACGCCCGCGTCGCCGGGATGCGCCCGGGTCGGCATCGGCAGATCGGGGTCCAGACGGCGAAGGGGGATCACGGGTGCGGAATCTGCGCTCACGGACCGCAGACTACCCCTCCGCCGCAGCCGACTAGGCTGGTCGTCGTGGCAGCACCCCAATCACCGAACAGCTCGTCATCCGGCCCGGCATCCCAGGTCGGATCCCAGTCGGCCCGGCCCGATCTCTATGACGAACGTCTCACCGTTCCGTGGTGGTGGTGGGTTGCCGGTGCCGTCGTGACCGGCGTCGTGGGATATGAGATCCAGCTGTCCGCGCACAAGTCGGCGTGGAGTGTTGCCGGGTACGTGGTGGTCGGGATTCTCGCGGCCGCGTTGCTGTGGTCGATGGGGCGCACCCGGGTGGCAGTGACCGCCGACGGCGAGCTGGTCGCCGACAAGGCCCGGCTGCCTCGTGAAGTGGTCGCGCGCGGCGCGACGGTGGCGGCCACAGCCAAGTCCGCGGCACTGGGGCGTCAGCTCGACCCGGCCGCGTTCCTGATGCATCGCGCGTGGATCAAGGCGATGGTGTTGCTGGTCCTCGACGATCCCGACGACCCCACGCCCTACTGGCTGGTCTCCACCCGGCACCCAGACCGGGTGCTGGCGGCCCTGGGTATCGATGACGCTGCGGCGTCACCCCGGGACAGGGCTCCGCGGGACCGCGACTGACGGGCACCCGACCCGTCGTACCGGGCGGGTGGCGAAAAACCTGGACCGGAGAAACGCAAAACCGGACCGCACGATCGGGCGGTCCGGTTTTCTCTACCGGCTGGACGGCCGGTTCGGGCTGTCACCCACGACACAGGGCTGGTGGCCGCAGGTGGGGCATGACAGGCAGATGGGTTGTGACGGGCACGTACCCGCGATGGTCAGGCGCAGTCCACGCACACCATCGAGTTGCCGTTCTCGCGGGCCAGCCGGCTGCGATGGTAGACGAGAAAGCAACTGGTGCAGGTGAACTCGTCGGCCTGCTTGGGGATGACCCGGACCGACAGTTCTTCGCCGGACAGGTCCGCGCCCGGAAGTTCGAACGACTCGGCGGTGTCGCTCTCGTCGACGTCGACAGACGAGGACTGTGCCTCGCTGCGACGGGCTTTCAATTCTTCGAGCGAGTCCTCGTTGAGGTCTTCGCTCTCGGTTCGACGTGGGGCGTCGTAGTCAGTAGCCATTGTGTGCCTTACCTTTTTTCAGCGTTGAGGGCGCTTTCTCGGCCCGGCTTGTGGCCGGTTACCGAGAGCAAGCGCCGCCCCGTCCGGAGTTATTCCGGGCGGTGGCCGGGCAACGAGCGAACCCTGCCGCGATCAGCGGCGAAGCGGCGTCGCGTGATGCGCCGCCACCCATGCGATCCCGCACTTCGTCCCCGGACCTGTACGTACGTCTGTGACATTTTGCCGTGTCAACTCGGCCCCGTTCTCCGACTGCTGGGGAGCCCGGGCGCCCAGAGCATAGTGTAGTGACCACCGAGAAGTCAATGCCCAAATTGCCGCGCGCGTCGCACGCGCACCACCGTACAGATCCGGGCCTGTGACGTCGCGCACTCCTGCCGAAACAGGTACCAAGGTCCCACCACCGCGGGGCCTGACCGCGATGGAACGGGCCGACCCTCTAGAGTGGGCCGTCTACAGTGGGCCCCTACAGCAGGCCCCTGGAGTGGGCGCGGTCACGCGACCCATCGAGCATCAGCATCGAGCAGCAACCCGGTCATCGAGAGGAGCGACGTCCAGCGTGGTGTCCCATATCGCGGCAGGTACGACGACCGACCGGAAAGGCCGGCCGTTCCGCAGGCGCCGCAAAGAGCCGGTCCTTATCGCAGTCACAGTCCTCGCCACCATCGCGGTTGTCGTATGGTGCGTCGCGGCAGTCAAATCCGGCGATGACGCCACCCCCACGGCATGCAACAGCCCGCTGCCGGTGCCCACCTCGGCCGCCCCCACCTCCACGGCCGCCACCCGGACCCCGGGTAACCCCACCACGCCCACGCCGTCGCTGACGGTTGTCGCCAAGAGCGAGATGGAAAGCGTCGCGCCCGCGGCGCTGTCGAGCTTCCAGGTGCGGGTGCTGAACGCCTCCGGACAGCGCGGCGCAGCCAGGTCGGCCTCCGACGATCTCACCGCGCAAGGGTTCACCCCCGCCGCCGACACCGCGTACGCCGACGACCCGGTCTACGTCGGCCAGGACCTCGACTGCGTGGCACAGATCCGGTTCGGCCCCGGCGGCAAGAGCGCCGCCGCGGCCGTGTGGCTGGCGATTCCGTGCGCCCAGCTCGTCGACGACGGCCGCCGCGGCACTGTGGTCGATGTCGCGCTGGGCACCTACTACCAATCACGCGAACTGTCCCAGGACGCACAGGCCGCGCTGGAGGCGCTACGCCTGGCGAACCCGAAGGATCCGGCAACCGGCGCCGATCCCGGCCTGGTCAGCGCCGTGCACAATCAGTCCTGCTGACCGCCTTCGGGGATGGCGGCCAAGCCGCCCAGCTCCTCGACCAGGGCCAGGAACTCGCTCGCGATCCCCGGCGCCACCGCGATCGTGGGAACCCCGTCGACCGAACGTGAATCGGCGGCCGGCAGCCGGACGACGGCGCCCGCCTCTGCGGCGATGAGCCCGCCCGCGGCCCAGTCCCAGGGATTGAGGCCATGTTCGAAATGCGCGTCGACGCGGCCGCTGGCGACCATGCACAGATCCAGTGCCGCGGCACCGATCCGCCGGATATCCCGGATATGGGGCAGCAGTCTGCCCACGAACTCGCCCTGCGTCCTGCGCCTGCCCTGGTCGTAGGCGAACCCACTGGCCACGAGCGCCAGCCCGACGTCGGTGACCGCGGCGCACCCGAGCCGCTGCCGGGCTGCTCCGTCCCCGGCGGAACGGGCATAGGCGCCATGACCTCGGGCCGCCGAATACGTCACCCCGGCCGCGACGTCCACGACCGCGCCTGCCACTGATTCGCCGCCGATCTGCGCAGCGACGGAGACCGCGTACGCGGGTATGCCGTAGAGGTAGTTGACGGTGCCGTCGATGGGGTCGACCACCCAGCGCACCCCGTCGGGAACCTCGACGCTGCCGCCGCGTTCCTCCCCGAGGACATCGTCGTCCGGCCGTAGCTCGCGCAGCCGCTCCCGGATCAGGGCCTCGCTCTCGGTGTCGGCCAGGGTCACCGGGTCCGTGGGCGTCGACTTCGTCCCGACGGCCGGTTCGGGTGTCCCGCCGCCCGCGGCGGCCGCGGGCGCAGAGCCGAATGCCGCGAACAGTTCCCGTCGCCGTGACCGCACGTGGGCGGCCGCCAGCTCCGCGACGGCGATGGCGACCCGCTCAAGTTCGACCGGCGACGCTGCTGTACCTGAACGATGGGACCGGGGGGAGTTCACGCTCACCATGTCAACACATCGCCGCACCGAACACAGTGGGCGGGCACACATCGGGCGGTACACACCCGATCCAGCCGGCCGAAACGGCCGCGCCCGGGAGCCGCTGTCCGCCGCACCAATATCGCCCCGATGACCTAGCCTTGTGAGACGACACGACCGATCCGTCCGGCGGACCGCGACGACCGTCTCGGGTGACGCCTGCCATGAAAGGGCCGACTATGACCGAGTCCCCCACCCCAGCCACCTCCGACGCGGTGCCCGGCCCCGGTCCGGAGACCGGCGGCAATCTCGGTTTCGGCGTGGACGTCGGCGGTTCGGGCACCAAGGGCGGCATCGTCGATCTCGACACCGGTCAACTCGTGGGGGAACGCTTCAAGGTCCTCACCCCGCAGCCGGCGTCGCCGGACGCGGTCGCCGGGGCGGTCGCCGAGGTGGTGGCGCATTTCGACTGGCAGGGCCCGGTCGGGGTGACGCTGCCTGGTGTGGTCACCGACGGTGTGATGCGCACCGCCGCCAACATCGACAAGGCCTGGATCGGGACAGACGTCTACGACCTGTTCAGCAAGCACCTCGGTGGCCGTGAGGTCGCCGCGCTCAACGACGCCGACGCCGCGGGCCTGGCCGAGGACCGTTTCGGTGCGGGCAAGGACGTCTCGGGTGTGGTCATGCTGCTGACCTTCGGCACCGGGATCGGGTCCGCGCTCATGGTCGACGGCACGCTCGTACCGAACACCGAGCTCGGGCACATGATCGTCGGCCACAAGGAAGCCGAACATCAGGCGTCCTCGAAGGTCAAGGAGGACAACGACTGGTCGTACGAAAAGTGGGCCGGGAAGGTCAGCGACGTCCTCGTCGCCTATGAGAATCTGTTCTGGCCCAACTTGTTCATCGCGGGCGGCGGTATCAGCCGCAAGGCCCACAAGTGGGTTCCGTTGCTGACCAACCGCACGCCCGTGGTGCCCGCGACACTGCGCAACACCGCGGGCATCGTCGGTGCCGCGATGGCCGTGGCGGACTGAGCCCGAACGCACCTGACCGCGACTGCCGAACCGCCCCTGACCAGGCAAGTGATACTGTCGGGGGTCGGTTGTCGTTACAATGTCCCGTATCGGCCTCAAGCGCCGAGGAATCAAGCCCTGTTCTGCGGCGGACCGAGTCTGCCGCGACATTTGAGTGAGTCAGCTCGAAAGGTTGTACGTGGCAGCCACCAATACCCCCGTGGGTGACACCGAGGTCGTCGACGACGCGACGGCCGAGGCCGCTCCCACCCCTGCCAAGAAGGTCGCGAAGAAGGCCGCCAAGAAGGCGCCCGCTCGTAAGGCCCCCGCCAAGAAGGCGGCCGCCAAGAAGACCGCGAAGGCCCCTGCCAAGAAGACCGCGAAGAAAGCGGCGGCCAAGGCGACCTCGGCGGAGGGCGTCGGCGACGACATGGACGCCGATCCCGATTCGATCGACGATCTCGACGCCCCCGACGGTGACCTCGAGGACCTCGACATCGACGACGACATCGAGGTCGATGACGACGACACCGACGAGGACGACTCCGACGA
Organism: Gordonia amarae NBRC 15530; assembly: GCF_000241345.1. GTDB lineage: Bacteria > Actinomycetota > Actinomycetes > Mycobacteriales > Mycobacteriaceae > Gordonia > Gordonia amarae. The sequence continues at coordinate 82,847 of NZ_BAED01000071.1, read as the reverse complement.
CGACTCCGAGACGGACGAGGACGAATCGCAGGAGGAGTCGGCCACCGACAAGGCCCCGGCCAAGGTCGGTGCGGCCACGGCGGGGGCGAAGAAGGCCACCAAAGCGGCCTCGGGTTCCGATTCGGCCAAGTCCGGCGACTTCGTCTGGGACGAGGACGAGTCCGAGGCCCTGCGGCAGGCGCGCAAGGACGCCGAGCTCACCGCGTCGGCCGACTCGGTGCGTGCCTACCTCAAGCAGATCGGCAAGGTCGCCCTCCTCAACGCCGAGGAGGAGGTCGAGCTGGCCAAGCGCATCGAGGCCGGCCTGTACGCCACCGAATGCCTGCGCCGCATCGTCGAGTCGGGTGAGAAGCTCGGCACCGCGCAGAAGCGCGACCTCAACTGGGTTTCGCGCGATGGCAACCGGGCCAAGAACCATCTGCTGGAGGCCAACCTCCGTCTGGTGGTGTCGCTGGCCAAGCGCTACACCGGTCGCGGCATGGCGTTCCTCGACCTCATCCAGGAAGGCAACCTGGGCCTGATCCGTGCCGTCGAGAAGTTCGACTACACCAAGGGCTACAAGTTCTCCACCTACGCCACCTGGTGGATCCGGCAGGCGATCACCCGCGCGATGGCCGACCAGGCCCGCACGATCCGCATCCCGGTCCACATGGTGGAGGTCATCAACAAGCTGGGCCGTATCCAGCGCGAGTTGCTGCAGGACCTGGGCCGCGAGCCGACCCCCGAAGAGCTCGCCAAAGAGATGGACATCACCCCGGAGAAGGTGCTGGAGATCCAGCAGTACGCCCGCGAGCCCATCTCACTGGACCAGACCATCGGCGACGAGGGTGATTCGCAGCTCGGCGACTTCATCGAGGACTCCGAGGCCGTGGTGGCCGTCGACGCGGTCAGCTTCACCCTGCTGCAAGATCAGTTGCAGTCGGTCCTGGAGACGCTGTCCGAGCGCGAGGCCGGTGTGGTCCGCCTGCGCTTCGGCCTGACCGACGGTCAGCCGCGGACGCTCGATGAGATCGGGCAGGTGTACGGGGTGACCCGTGAACGCATCCGGCAGATCGAGTCGAAGACGATGTCCAAGCTGCGTCACCCGTCGCGGTCACAGGTCCTGCGCGACTACCTCGACTAGTTCGGAACGGACGAATCGGGCCTCGGGTGACACTTGTGTGACCTGGATGTTTCGACGGGGTGTTGTGTCAGAGATGACACACCGAAAACGCTCCCGGAACAATACCTGGACGCCAAACGTCTGACAGAGTGAGGGAAGTACATCAGACCCGATGTACCGGCTCACGAAGGGCAGGCAACGTGTTGCCCACCCGGGACGGAGGAAAAAATGTCCGATATCGCCATGACGCCCCCGATCTCCATGCCACTCACGGCTGTTGACAGGTGCGACCGGTGCGGCGCCGCCGCCAAGGTCCGTGCCATCCTGCCCGCTGGTGGTGAACTGCTGTTCTGCCGGCATCACTACAACAGCCACGAGGCCCGCCTGGCCGAGCTCAGCGCAATCGTCGAGGATTCCGCCGCGGAGCTCGTCTGACCCCGTCACGGGCAGACTTCGTGAGGTCTTCCCCCTGAAACCCCCGATCCCCAACACGTCGATGCCCCGGCCGATTCGGCCGGGGCATCGTCGTATCTGTGCGACGTTCGGGCGAGGCCGCGCGCTACCACTTGCGCAGCGCGGCGATCCGTTCGCGGAGCTGATCGGCAGTGGCCATCGCCGTGGGCGGGCCACCGAGCGTGGTGCGCAGTTCCTTGTGCACCATGCCGTGCGGTTTCCCGGTGCGGTGGTGATGCAGCGCGACGAGACTGTTGAGTTCCTTACGCAGGGCATGGAGGTTATCGCCGGTGGTCGCGGGCGCCTCGGGTGCCGCGACGGTGGTGGCCTTGTCCGCGGTGCGGCGGGTGACCTGCTCATGCTGGCGTTTACTCAGCAGGGTGCGCACCTGATCGGCGTCGAGTAGGCCGGGCAGGCCCAGGTAATCCGATTCCTCGTCGCTGCCGGCGAAGGTGGCGGTGCCGAACGAGGAGCCGTCGAAGATCACCTGATCGAGTTCGGCGTCCGCGTGCAGCGACTGGAAGGACTTCTCCTCCTCCCCGGGCTCGTCCTTCTGCTTGTTGGCGTCGCTGATGAGGGCATCGTCGAGACCGTCACTCTCCCGGTGCGGCTTGCCCAGCACGTGATCGCGCTGGGCCTCCATCTCGCTGGCCAGGTTCAACAGCACCGGTACCGACGGCAGGAACACGCTGGCGGTCTCACCGGGGCGGCGCGAACGCACGAACCGGCCGATGGCCTGCGCGAAGTACAGCGGCGTCGACGCGCTGGTGGCGTAGACACCCACCGCGAGCCGCGGCACGTCCACACCCTCGGACACCATGCGCACCGCGACCATCCACTCGTCGTCGGAGGCGGAGAACTCGGCGATCCGGCCCGACGACTTGGGATCGTCGGAGAGCACCAGCGCCGGTCTGCGCCCGGTGATCGATTCGAGGAGCTCGGCATAGTCGCGGGCGTTGGTCTGGTCGGTGGCGATCACCAGACCACCGGCGTCGGGGATGCCCGACTCACGCAGCCGGGTGAGCCGGGTGTGCGCGGCCTGCAGCACGGCGGGGATCCAGTCGCCGTGCGGGTCGAGTGCGGTCCGCCACGCGCGTGCGGTGTGCTCGGCCGACAGCGGCTCGCCCAGGCGTGCGGTGAACTCCTCACCGGCGCTGGTGCGCCAGCTGGCCTGCCCGCTGTAGGCCAGGAACACCACCGGCCGGACCACACCGTCTGCGAGGGCGTCGGCGTAGCCGTAGGTGTGGTCGGCACGCGACCGCAGCACACCGCCCTCCTCCGGTTCGTACGTGACGAACGGGATCGGCGAGTCGTCGGAACGGAACGGTGTTCCGGTGAGCGCCAGCCGCCGGGTGGCGTCGGAGAACGCCTCACGGATGGCCTCGCCCCACGACTTGGCGTCACCGCCGTGGTGGATCTCGTCGAGGATCACCAGTGTCCTGCGGTTCTCGGTGCGCACGCGGTGCCGGTATGGGTGCGCGGCGACCTGCGCGTAGGTGAGGACGACACCGTGATAGTCGGAGCTGGTCTGGCCGGTCGAGTTGCTGAACCGCGAATCGAGGGCGATCCCGACGCGGGCGGCGGCCTCGGCCCACTGATGCTTGAGGTGCTCGGTGGGTGCGACAACGGTGATCGCCTCGACGGTCTTGTCGTCGAGCAGTTCGCGGGCGATCCGCAAACCAAAGGTCGTCTTGCCCGCGCCGGGGGTGGCGACGGCCAGGAAGTCGGTGGGTTTGGTCGCCAGATACTTGGTGAGGGCGCGTCGCTGCCAGGCGCGGAGCCGGATCCCTGACGCACCTTCTGGCGCCGTGACCGTACTCGCGGCGGCCGAATGTGCTTGGCTCACGTGTGTGCCGACTCCTTACGGGAACTCCGCCGGCCACGCCTGCGCGCGCGGCCGGGAACCTAGACATGCTACCCCCGCGAACACCCGGAGCCCGGTCCGCGACAGCGTGCTCGAGGCCACTGTTTCGAGGTCCGGGCCGCGACACGCCGGGGCGCGGTACCGACCCCCGTAGCGTGTTCGCCGATCCGATCCGCCACCATAGGGACATTGCTACGCGACATCGACACCCGGCACCCACACCCGACGACGACCCCCCGTCGCCGGTCGTACCCGGTCACCCTGATGCCGCCCGCCGCAATCCCGCACCGATCGAGCCTGTCTCACCCGAATTGGCCGGACTCGACCCACATCAACCCGATACCGATCACCTCGACACCGATCACCTCGACGCCACGACCCTCGACACCGAGCCGCTGCGCACCCCCGCGGCAGCCGCACCGGCAGCGGTGACCACCCCCGCAGGAGCTCCCGACGAGACGAGCACGCCCGCACAGCAGGCGATCGGCGGTGCGGGACAGGCACGTCCGGCCCGGCTGCCGGTACTGCCGAATCTGCACAAGATGGTGTGGCGCACGATCGTCAACTCCTGGGACCACGGCATCGTCGGCTGGGCCGCGCAGGCGGCGTTCTGGCAGGCGCTGTCGCTGCCGCCGCTGCTGCTGGGTCTGCTCGGCAGCGTCGGCTACGTCTCGAGCTGGTTCGGCGCCGACACCACCACGGTCATCTCGGACAAGATCATCTCGCTGGCCGGGCGCGCGTTCTCCGACAACGTGATGAACGACCTCATCACCCCGACGGTGGAGAACGTGCTCAGCAACGGCAAGGTGTCGGTGGTGTCCGTCGGCTTCGTCATGTCGCTGTGGGCCGGGTCGTCGGCCGTGTCCTGCTACGTCGCGTCGATCGTGCGCGCCCACGACCAGCACGAGGTCCGTAATCCGGTCTGGCAGCGGATCTTCGCGCTGCTGCTCTACGTGGTGTTCCTGGCGGTATCGGTGATCGTGCTGCCGCTGGTCGCCCTCGGCCCGACCTATCTGCGGCGGATCGTGCCGGACGAATGGGATTCATGGGTCACCCGGCTCATCGACTACGGCTACTTCCCCGCCGTCGCAATCCTGTTGATCGGCGTCCTGACCACGCTCTACCATCTCGCGCTGCCCAACCCGCTGCCCTGGCACCGGCTGCTCGCCGGGGCGATCCTGGCGGCGGTGTTCTTCTGGGTGTCGAGCTCAATTCTGCGCGAATACCTGGCGACGATCACCAAGGCCGGCGTCTCATACGGCGCGCTCGCGACCCCGATCGCGTTCCTGCTGTTCGCATTCTTCCTGGGCTTCGCGATCGTGGGCGGAGCCGAACTCAACGCGGCGATCCAGTCGATGTGGCCCGCCAAACCGACCGCATCCACCCAGGTCCGGGAGTGGGTCAACTCCCAGACGTCGGACCTCACCGACCAGATCAAGACGCTGCCCGAGCGGTTCGGCAGCGGCCCGATCCGGCGGCGATAGCCACGCACACCCCGGTGACCGGGGTCGCTACTCCTTGCGCATCCGGTTGTAGATCTTCTTGCACTTGGGGCATACAGGTGACCCTGGCTTGGGTGACCGGGTCACCGGGAAGGTCTCCCCGCACAGCGCCACCACATGGTTGCCCATGACCGCGCTCTCAGCGATCTTGTTCTTCTTCACGTAGTGGAAGAACTTCGGGGTATCGTCATCACCCCGGTCGGTGGCGTCGGTATCCGGGCGTTCCTTGATGTCGACATCGGGGCGGTCGATAGTCTGCGTTCCCATGCGCACCATGATAGGTGCGCGGCTCCGACTGGGATAGGTGAGCGCCTCTGCCGTGGGGGTAGGGAAGCGGCCGGCACCGGCTTGCGACCGCGATCAAATGCGCGGACAGTGGAGGTATGGGCAACCAACGATCCGCCGACGCGTTCCTGATCACCGACGCAGAGGAATCGTTCGAGGCACAGCACCGCGCCCGGGTGCGTAAATATCTGACGCTGATGGCGTTCCGGGCCCCGGCGCTGATCCTGGCGGCCATCGCCTACAGCGTCACCGGCTCGGGCCTGCTCGCGCTGGGCATCGTCGTGCTGTCCATTCCCCTGCCATGGGTGGCGGTGCTGATAGCCAACGACCGTCCGGCCCGTAAACGCGGCGAGGAACCGCAGTATCGCTACGGCGCCGAACACCACGTGACCGGTCCTCTGCCGATCGAGACCACCGGCCGGGCGATCGGGAACACCACCGTCGAGGGCACCGTCGTCGACGGTTCCCCGCGCGGCGACTCTTAGCAACTTCTCAGCCGATCACCCCTGACGACCTTCCATCGGAGCAGGTCACAGCGCTTCTCCGGGTTTCACCGATCGGGAGGTCCCGGGAACTTTGCGGCCGCCGGGTCCGTTGAATCCTGTGAACGCACTCGATTCAGGAGGCCGAATGTCACGCTCGACAATTGCACGCCCGGAAGTCGCCACCACCCCCAGCACGCGCCCGCAGATGACCGAGCAGGATCTGGATGCGCAATCCCCCGCCGCCGACCTCGTCCGGGTCTACCTCAACGGAATCGGGCGCACCGCCCTGCTGAACGCCGAGCAGGAAGTCGAACTCGCCAAGCAGATCGAGGTCGGCCTGTACGCCCGCCATCTCCTCGACAGCGGCAAGCGCATGACCGCCGCAAAGAAGCGGGATCTGGCCATCATCGTCCGTGAGGGCGAGATCGCTCGCTCGCATCTGCTGGAGGCCAATCTGCGGCTGGTGGTATCGCTGGCCAAGCGCTACACCGGCCGCGGCATGCCCCTGCTGGACCTGATCCAGGAGGGCAACCTGGGCCTGATCCGGGCGATGGAGAAGTTCGACTACGCCAAGGGCTTCAAGTTCTCCACCTACGCCACCTGGTGGATCCGGCAGGCCATCACCCGCGGCATGGCCGATCAGAGCCGCACCATCCGCCTCCCCGTCCACCTCGTCGAGCAGGTCAACAAGATCGCCCGTATCAAGCGCGAACTGCATCAGCAGCTCGGCCGGGAGGCCACCGACGCCGAGATCTCCAACGAGTCGGGCATCCCCGAGGAGAAGATCGCCGATCTGCTCGATCACAGCCGCGACCCTGTGAGCCTGGACATGCCCGTCGGCAACGACGAGGAGGCACCGCTCGGTGACTTCATCGAGGACGCCGAGGCAACGTCGGCGGAGAACGTGGTCATCTCGGGCCTGCTGCATTCGGATATCCGGGCTGTGCTCGCCACCCTCGACGAGCGCGAACAGCAGGTCATCCGCATGCGCTACGGCCTCGACGACGGTCAGCCCCGCACCCTCGACCAGATCGGGCGTGCCTTCGGTCTGTCCCGGGAACGTGTCCGGCAGATCGAACGCGAGGTGATGGGCAAGCTGCGTCACGGAGACCGCGCCGAACGGCTCCGCGCCTACGCGAGCTGAGCAGCGGAGTACGCCTTTTTCGATCCGAGCCGCCACGGGGCCCAGAGCCCTGTGGCGGCTCGTGACATCTCGGGCACAAGCCCGGTGCCGACCCGGCTACAGCCTGCGGGGACCGCTGTCGGCGCGGGTCGGCACCGGACCGAGCACCACCTCCGCCGACAATACGGCCGCACCCTCCGGCGACACCAGGATCGGATCGATGGCCAGGCTCCGGATCTCCGCGTTGTCCTCACCGAGCGCTGACACCCGCACCAGCAGGTCGGCGAGTGCGGCCGTATCCACGCCACTCCCATCGCCCTCGCCGTGCACCAGCGCCGACGACCGCGGTTCCAGGAGCAACTCCCTCGCGTCGTACTCGGTCAACGGCATTGCACGGTAGCCGCGGTCGCCGAGCAGTTCGAACGTCCGGCCCGACAAACCGTAGGAGATGATCGAACCGAACGAGCGATCATCACGGATCTCGATGACCGTTCCGATACCTTTGGGTGCCATCTTCTGCACGTGCAGCACCGCGTCGCCCGTGAGCGCCGACAGTTCGGTGAACGCGGTGATCACGGCGGTGGCGTCGGGCAGGTCCAGGCGCGCACCCTCCCGGTCCAGCCGGCCCCGCCACGACGATGACGTCGCCTTCACCGCCACCGGGAAACCCAGTTCCCGGGCGGCTGCCGAGGCCTCGTGCATCGTGCGGACCTCCCGGAACGGCACCACGTGAATGCCATACTTCTCCAGAAGCTGCTGCGAGGCAATGGGATCGAGCCGCACGGTGGGCGCTTCGCCGGCACCGGCCTCAGGCAGGTCGGCGAGTGCCTCGCGGACCAGGGTGCGGGCGCCTTCGTGATCGATCCCGTCCGCCCGGACGGGGTCGACCTCGGGCCGTTCCCGCCAATTGGCGTACTGCCAGGCCCGCGCCAGCGCCGTCGCCGCCCGTTCGGGGCTCGGATACGACGGGATGGACCCGAACGCCGGCAACCCGTCCGGTCCCGGTTTCGTCAGGCCCGGCGGCACACCCTCGACAGCCAGGAACGTCGACACGATCGGTTTGGGCGCATCCGCACCGGGGGTGCCGGCTGCGGCCATCAGCGCCCGGGCGTGCCAGTCCGCGTCCACGGCCACCGGGGGCACGAACACCACCAGGACCGAGTCGACACCGGGGTCGGTCATCGCCTCGGTGACCGCGTCCTCGAACGCGTCTTCGGACGCGCCCGCGCCCAGGTCGACGGTGTCGGTGACCTCCAGGCCCAGCGCCCGCGCGGTCTCGGCCGCGAGGCTGCCCAGGACCGACGAATTGCCGATGATCCGGGTCCGTGGTCCCCTCGGCAGCGGCTGGAACGCGAACACCGAACCGCAGTCGAAGAGTTCGTCGAGCGTGTCGACTCGCACCACGCCCGCCTGTTCGAGCACCATCTGCGCGATCTCGTCGTCGATGCGGCCGGCCTGCGTGCGGGCCGCACGCACCGGTGACATGGCGTTGTTGCGGCGCTTGACCGCCACGATCGGCTTGGATTGCGATACCCGCCGCGCGATGCGCGAGAACTTGCGCGGGTTACCGAAGCTCTCCAGATACAGCAGCACCACATCGGTGGCGGTATCGGAGTCCCAGTACTGCAGCAGGTCGTTGCCCGACACGTCGGCGCGGTTACCGGCCGAGACGAACGTCGACAGCCCGATCTGCCGCTGGGCCGCGGTGTCGAGGATGGTGATGCCGAGCGCACCGGACTGGCAGAAGAACCCGACGCGGCCCGGTTGCGGGATCCGCGGCGCGAGGGTGGCGTTCAGCGCGATCTCCGGGTCGTTGTTGACCACGCCGAGCGCGTTCGGCCCGACCAGCCGCATGCCGTGCTCCCGGACCTGCGTCAGCAGCCGGTTCTCGCTTTCGAGGCCTTCGCTGCCGGCGTCGCCGAAGCCGGAGGTGACCACGACGAGGGTGCGCACACCCTTGACGAGGCAGTCGTCGAGGACGGCGTCGACCCGTGCGGCGGGAACGGCGACAACGGCGAGATCGACCGGGTCGGGAATGTCGCGCACCGTCGGATACGCGCGGATACCGTTGACGGACGGCTGACGTTGACGTGAGCGGCGGGCCGGGGGCGTATAGGCCGATCCCATCATCGCCGCCCACGGCTTCGGCTTGGTCCCCGCTTTCGCGTCCCCGTCCTTATCGTCACCGCTCTCGTCGTCCCCGTCGTTGTGGACCGGCCCGTTCACCGGATACACCGGCCCCGCGAAACCGGCCGCGACGATGTTGCGCAGCAACGCGTTGCCGACCTTGCGCGGGTCGGTCGAGGCGCCGATGACCGCCACGGACATAGGCCGCAGCAGGTTGGCGACACTGCGCGCCTCGGAGGCGCGTTCGCGGGCGTTGCGTACCGACGAGATCGCGTCGGTGGGGTCGATCTCGAACTCGACATGCACGGTGCTGCCGTCGAAACTGCGCGACAACTGGTACCCGGCGTCGCGGAACACCGCCACCATATTGGGGTTCTCGCTGAGCACCTCCGCTTCGAACTTGGTAAATCCGTTCTCGGCGGCCGCACCGGCGAGGTGTTCGAGCAGCACCGGCCCCAGACCGCGGCCCTGATGTTCGTCGGCCACCACGAACGCGACCTCCGCGGCGTCGGGCCTGCCGTCGATCGCCAGTCCCTCGTAGACACCCATCGCGATGATGTCGTCGGCCAGCACCGCCACGATCGCCACCCGATTGTGGTGGTCGACGGTGGTCATACGGGCCACCTCGCGCGCGGGAAGGCGCGGTGTGGGGCCGAAGTACCGCATGTAGCGGGTGCGTTCGGACAGTCCCGCATGGAACCGGACAAGCCTGTCGGCGTCGTCGGGCACGATCGGGCGCAGATGCACGACGCCACCGTCGGAGGCGAGGACGTCGGCGATCCAGTGCCGCGGATAGTCCCAGGGACTCCGGCCCGACGAGTCGCCCTGCGCCACATCCGTCGGGGACTCTGCCGACTGGACCGCGGCGGCTTGGGATTCGGGGCCCTGAGACTCGGAAGCCCGGGATTCGGAAGCCTGGGATTCGGGAGCTTGGGCTTGCCCTGTCGCGGCGTCCCTGGTCGAGTTCCCGGGAGTCGAGTTCTCGGGGGTCTGTTCCGGCTCGGATGTGCTGGCGGCTGATGCCGGCTCGGGTTGACGGTGATCGGGTGCCGACTGATCAGTCACGCGGGTCCTCCGGGTCGAGTCCATGTAGGGGGTAAACAGCACGTCTGGTGGCGAGGATCCCACGATCGGTTTGCCGCTGCGCGACTTCGGTGATTCCCTCCGGCGGCGACTGACCGGTGTCCCCGTCCCAGGCGACATAGTCGACATCGCCGCCGTCGCCCATCGACTCCTCCGGCGGCCGCGCATAGTCGGGGTGGACCTCGGTGGCCACCGTCACGGCCTCGGTGTACCAGTCGTCGCCGACCGGGGTGGTCACGTCGACGTCGCGGTCGAGGACGGTGGCGATCAGGTGTGTCCAGCTCCGCGGCACCACGTTGACCACCCCGTAGCCGCCACCGCCGACCGCGACCCAGTTGCCGTCGGCGTACGCGTCGGCGCAGGTGCGCAATGCCTGCATCGCCGCGCGCTGGCCATCGACGGTCAGCGCCAGATCGGTCAGCGGATCGGCGCGATGGCTGTCGGCCCCGCACTGGGTGATCAGGATCTGTGGGCGGAACTGCTCGAGCAGCGACGGCACCACCGCGTGGAAGGCCCGCAGCCACAGTCGGTCGCTCACCTCAGGCATCAGCGCCAGGTTGACCGCGGTGCCCTGTGCGTCGCCGGTGCCGATTTCGGTGGGCCATCCCGTGCCCGGCCAGAGCGTGGCCGGATGCTGGTGCAGCGAGATGGTCAGCACCCGCGGATCAGCCGCGAAGGCCGTCTCGACACCGTCACCATGGTGGGCGTCGATGTCGATATAGGCGACCCGGTCGTAGCCGTTGTCGAGCAGCCACTGGATGGCGACCGAGCAGTCGTTGTAGATGCAGAAGCCCGCGGCGTGCGACTTCATGGCGTGGTGCATGCCGCCGCCGATGTTCACCGCCCGCCGCACCGATCCGGAGGCCACCGCCTGCGCCGCTGCCAGAGTGCCGCCTACGAGCAGCCGGCCGGCCTCGTGCATGCCGGTGAACACCGGGTTGTCGGCGCTGCCGAGACCGAACAGCCGCTCGAGCAGCTGCCCGGACAGCGCCGCCGAGCCCGAGCCGACGGCTCGCACGGCATCGATGTAGTCCTGGCCGTGGATCACAGTCAGCGCCGAATCGTCGATCTGCTGGGGCGGAACCTCCTCGATGCCGTCGAGAACACCGAGGCCACGGGCCAGCGACATGGTCAGGGCCAGCCTGACCGGGTTCATCGGATGCGTGTACGCCCACTTGTAAGCGAGAAAATCCTCGCTCCAGATGACCGCTGCGCTGGGGTCTGAGTTGGTGCCGCTTGTCACATCTTCAATCTAGTGGGCGCCGGACGGAATCCGCGACAGTTCCGCGGCATGCGGCCCGGACACACCCGATCGCCGGCGAGACACGCGAATACTCGATGATGAGAAGGGTGTTCCGGTCCTGCTCAGGGTAGCCTTGACAGAGACGAAGGGACTGCGCCACGTGAACGATCTTGTCGATACCACCGAGATGTATCTGCGGACGATCTACGACCTCGAAGAAGAAGGCATCGTCCCGCTGCGTGCGAGGATCGCCGAGCGGCTCGAGCAGAGCGGACCGACGGTCTCGCAGACGGTTGCACGGATGGAACGTGACGGACTCGTGCATGTGGCGGGCGACCGTCACCTGCAGTTGACCGAGAAGGGCCGTCGCCTGGCCGTGGCCGTGATGCGCAAGCACCGCCTGGCCGAGCGGCTGCTGGTGGACGTCATCGGCCTGCCGTGGGATGAGGTCCACGAGGAGGCCTGCCGCTGGGAACATGTGATGAGCGACAACGTCGAGCGGCGGCTGCTCGCGGTCCTCAACAACCCCACCACGTCCCCGTACGGCAACCCAATCCCCGGCCTGGAACTGCTCGGCGTCGACGTCCCGGCCGCCGAGGACGGCGCGAGCCGGCTCTCTGATCTGCCACAGGGCGAGTCGGTGGCGGTGATCGTCCGCCGGCTGTCCGAGCACGCGCAGTCCGATCCCGAACTCATCGCGACGCTCCGCGAGGCCGGTGTGGTGCCCAACGCGCGCGTCGCCGTGACCCAGACCCCCCAGCAGGTGGTGATCAGCTCCCCCGGCCATGACGGGCTGGAGTTGTCCCACGAGCTGGCGCACTCGATCTTCGTCGAAAAGGTCTGATCACCGCGGTCCGATACCGGCAAGAGTACCGGTGATCGGCTGCGGTACAGCACATCCCGCCTCGCTCACCGACCGACCTGCGCCGCCGTCGGCGGGGGCAGATCGACGCCGAGCGAGGCGGCGAGTTCGTAGGAGTGACCGACAATGTCCCACAGCATGGCCGGGTGCGCACCGGTATGCAGTGCCTGGGACAGCAGGACGGCGAACGACCAGTCGGGGTCTGCGTCGAGCGCGCAGTCCAGCGCCACCGCCGCGTAGGCGCCTTCGCCTGCGATGTAGTGCAGGTGTGCCAGTAGCGACGCGGCGCTGGCTCGGGCGGTGCCATTGAGCCGCCGCGCCAATGTCCGCCATAACGTCTCGGCGTCGCCGCGCAGGTCGGTGACGGCGAGCGCCAGCAGCGCATCGCGCACGGTGAGGTCGGTCAGCGCCGTGGCCAGCGTCGCGGCGTCCGCACATCCGATCGCGGCGGGACGTGGCTCTCGACGTCGCAGGTGTGCCAGCACGAGCCGCAGCAGTGCCGCGCTGTCACCACCTGAACCCGCCGGGCCGGTACACGACCGGCATTCACAGGTCAGCGGGTCGAGCATGGTCCGCAGCTCGTCCCGGCAGTCCAGCACGCGGCGGCCGGTGGTGACGACCTCCCGCACGGCCGTCGGCGAGGTGTGCGGGTCCTCGACCAGTCCTTCCCGGGATGCGGGGACCTGGACGGGCGCAGCGACACCTGTCCCGGTCGGGCCGCCACGCCCGGCCCACCAGCGTTGTCCCTGGGCGATCCGGGCGGTGATCAGGCCCGCCGACAGTCCTCCGCAGGAGGCGAAGGCGCGCTCGCACAGCGCGAGGATCGTCCGGTATTCCGGCCCCTCGATCCGGTGTCTGTCATCGGCGATCACCGCCACCACCGCCTCGGCCCCGTATTCCCGGCCCAGCTCTCCGATACCGGCGATCGTCGCTCTCAGTTCGGTCGACGGCCGACCGTCCTGCCGGAGCAGAAGATCGTAGCGCATGGTGGCGATGATCGTGTGATCGCGGCGGAAGGTGAGCACGATCAACGACCGGTCGGGCACGAATCCGAGCAGCGCCGGAATGGCGGTGATCAGGGTTGTGGCGTGAACCGGTCGCCGTGGGACCGAGTCGTCGAGTGGGGAACTGTCTGGCGGGGAACCGTCGAGTGGGGAATCATGGTGTGCCATAGGAGAAATCGTCCGGCCCCCGGAAACCCGGTCCAGGGGCCGCGGCGTCACTGTCCCCAGCACCCTTCGTGCGTCATGACCACCTCGGCGGCCATCCCCAATTCGGCCAGCGTCGACGCCGGCGCACAGATCAGCCGCGCGAGGGCCAGGCCTTCTCGACGGCCCGGCGGAACAGGGTGTCGAGGTCGGCGCTGATCTGCTGGGGGTTCGCGCCGGTGCCCTGCCTGCGGTGTTCGGCGTACACCCGGACCCCGTCATGTTGCGCGACCAGTGTGGTGATCGCGTACGACAGCGATCCCCGCTGTCCTCCGGTGGTGACGGTCCGCGCGTATGACCGCGTCCCGATCGCACCGCCCACGGTGCGGGCCGGCAGCTTCTGGAGCACGACCCGCGAACTCGCCCCGGCGGTGCTGGTGGTGAACCGGCCGCACTTGGCGAAAAACATGTCGAAGGTGTCCAGCCCGGCGGGCGCATACGTGATGAGGACCGTCAACGTGCCGGTTGTTCCGGCGGCCGGCGTGCCCGAGCTCCCCACGGAGCCGGTGTCGGGCAGGATCCCCGGGGACGTGTCCGGGGCCGCCACCGAATCGGGTCCCACATTCGCCGCCGCACCCTCGGACACCACTTCGGGCGCCCGGCAGCGCTCCGGCTCGACGGTCCCGGCCGGACCGGCGACATCGGCGATCACTGACATCACACCCGGTCCGGGCACCGTTGACGCTCCGTGCGGGAACGCCGTCGCGGCGACCAGCCGCGGTGTCAGCGACGGCCGGGCGGGTGCGGACTGCGCCTCGCCGTCAACCGAGCATCCGGGCACCAGCAACGCGCACAGGGCGCCGATCGCGATCGGCACGCGTGTGCGCCACGGCGCGCCGGGTGCCGGTCTGCGGTGCGATGTCGATGCGATGAGCGAACCCACACCCCTACTGTGCCAGCGCGGGACGGCCGGTCCCGGGACGACACTCCCCGGCCGGGTAACAATCCGGGAATCTCCGGCACCCCGGCCTGTGTTGAACAGGCATAGTGGCACCACCGGTGAACGCTGTCGGTGCCATGGGTGACAATTGAACCCATTGCCGGTCACCCAGACGATGTGAGGAGGGACGCGATGGACGGGCAGTCCCCGGAATCGAGCTCGCTGTACTCGATGGAGTTCCCCACTCCCGCGGTACCCGACGACGAGGGCAAAGGCACGGTGCTGCTCCACGCACTGGAGGGTTTCGCCGATGCCGGACACGCCGTCGGACTCGCCGCCCAGCACATCCGTGACAGTCTCGACTCAGAGCTTGTCGCCACGTTCGACGCCGACGAACTGATCGATTACCGGTCCCGGCGCCCGACCATCGAATTCTCCGGTGACAGCTTCACCGGCGTCACGATGCCGTCGCTGTCGATGCATGCTGTGACCGACACCTCCGGGCGCGGGTTCCTGCTGCTCAGCGGGTCGGAACCGGACCTGAAGTGGGAGCGGTTCGTCGAGGCCGTCGCCCGCCTGGCCGAGCGCTTCGGCGTCACCGACGTGGTGGGCCTGAACGCGATCCCGATGGCCGTACCGCACACCCGGCCGTCCACCATCACCGCGCACGGCAGCGACGTCGCGGCACTGGGCGATCTGCCCCGGTGGGGGTCGTCGATGAAACTGCCCGCGAGCGCGTCGATGCTGCTCGAGTTGCGGCTGGCGGAGAAGTCCTACCGGGCCTCGGGATTGTCGGTGCATGTGCCGCACTATCTGGCGCAGTCGAACTATCCGGCGGCGTCGGCACGGTTGCTGCAGGCGGTCACCACCGTCACCGACCTCGAGCTTCCGGTGTCCGCGCTGGAGAACGCGGCCTCGCAGATGCGTGAGCAGATCGACAACGAGGTGTCGGGCAACAGCGAGATCGAATCGGTGGTGCACGCGCTGGAGGAGCAGTACGACTCTTACACCAAGGTGCAGGAGTCGCGGGCTTCGTTGCTCGCGGCCGAGGACGAACTGCCCAGCGGCGATGAGCTGGGCGCCGAGTTCGAGAAGTTCCTGGCCGAGCAGGCGGGCAACGGCCCCGACGGCAACGGTGGTCCGCAATCAGCGAGCTGACACCGGCGCCGGCCGACGTACTCACCCCGGCCGACGATCTCGATGACGCCTTCGACGGCTTCACCACCTGGTGGGCTCAGCGCGGCATCGACCTGTATCCGCATCAGGAAGAGGCGCTGCTGGAGCTGGCCGCCGGGAGCAACGTGATCCTGGCGACCCCCACCGGGTCCGGTAAGTCGCTGGTCGCCGCCGGGGCGATCCATTTCGCCCGCACCCGCGGTCAGCGCGCCTACTACACCGCCCCGATCAAGGCGCTGGTCAGCGAGAAGTTCTTCGACCTGTGCGCCTTGTTCGGCGCCGACGACGTCGGGCTGCTCACCGGCGACGCGTCCGTGAACCCGGATGCGCCGATCGTGTGCGCGACCGCCGAGATCGTCGCCAATCTGGCCCTGCGCGACGGCGCGGCCAGCGACATCGGCGTGCTGATCGCCGACGAGTTCCACTTCTACGGCGAGGCCGACCGCGGCTGGGCGTGGCAGGTACCGCTCATCGAACTGCCCCACACCCAGTTCCTGCTGATGTCGGCCACCCTCGGCGAGTTGTCGTTCTTCATCGATGACCTGACCCGCCGCACGGGACGGCAGACGGCAGCGGTCACCGATGCGGTGCGTCCGGTACCGCTGGAGTTCACCTACGCGGTCACCCCGGTCCACGAGACCATCGAGGATCTGATCTCCCGCGGCCGGGCCCCGGTCTACGTCGTGCATTTCACCCAGGCGCAGGCCGTCGAACGCGCGCAGGCACTGCTGTCGGCCAAGATCTGCGACAAGGCGGAGAAGGCGGCCATCGCCGAGGCCATCGGCGACTTCCGGTTCCACACCGGATTCGGTGCCACGCTGTCCAAGCTGCTGCGGGCGGGGATCGGCGTCCACCATGCCGGCATGTTGCCCCGGTACCGGCGTCTGGTCGAGCGTCTGGCCCAGCAGGGACTGCTCAAGGTGGTCGCCGGCACCGACACCCTCGGTGTGGGTATCAATGTGCCCATCCGCACGGTGCTGCTGGCGGCGCTCAGCAAGTACGACGGCACGCGGGTGCGCAGGCTCAAGGCCCGCGAGTTCCATCAGATCGCGGGCCGTGCGGGCCGCGCCGGGTACGACACGGTCGGCTATGTGGTGGCGCAGGCGCCCGACCACGACATCGAGAACATCCGCGCGGTGGCCAAGGCGGGTGACGATCCGAAGAAGTTGCGCAAGGTGGTGCGCAAGAAGCCGCCGGAAGGTTTCGTGTCGTGGGGTGAGAAGACCTTCCTCTCGCTTGTCGACGCCCCGGACGAACCACTGCGCTCCCATTTCCGCATGACCACCGCCATGCTGATGGAGGTGCTCAGCCGTCCCGGCGACTGTTTCGCCGCGCTGCGGCACCTGCTGGAGGACAACCACGAAACCCGGCCCCGCCAGCGCAAGCACATCCTGCACACCATCGCGCTGTATCGCGGCCTGCGCGACGCCGGCATCGTCGTCCAACTCGATGAACCCGACGCCGACGGTAAGAACGTCGCCCTCAGCGTCGATGTCCCGGAGAACTTCGCCCTCACCAACCCCCTGTCGGCGTTCGCGCTCGCCGCGTTCGAGTTGCTCGATCCCGAGTCGTCCACCTACACACTGGATGTGGTGTCGATCCTGGAGTCCACACTCGACGATCCGCGGCCGCTGCTACTGGCCCAGCGCAAGGCGGCCCGCGATGTGGCGATCGCCGAGATGAAGGCCGACGGCATCGAGTACGAGGAGCGGATGGCGCGCCTGGAGGAGGTCTCCTGGCCCACACCGCTGGCCGAGGAGATCGAGTACGCCTACGGTGTGTACCGGCAGGGCCACCCCTGGATCGCCTCCTACCGGCCCTCCCCCAAGTCGGTGCTGCGGGAGATGCGCGAGCGCGCGATGACGTTCACCGAACTCATCTCCGCGTACGGGCTGGCGCGCAGCGAAGGAGTGGTACTGCGGTACCTGTCGGACTGCTACCGGGTGCTGCGGACCGGCCTGCCGAATTCGGTGATGACCGACGAGATCGTCGCGCTCACCGAAGAAGTGGGCGCGATGGTGCGCGACGTCGACTCCAGCCTGGTCGACGAGTGGGAGGCCCTCACCTCCCAGGCCGACGCTTGATCCACATCCCGAAAGCCGATCAGATCGTCCCGGATGCGCTTTCGTCGTCGTGGCGGGCCGCTCCGTCAGCCACCACCAGGTCGGCGATGATCGCGGCCAGCCTGCGGTAGGCGGCGTCGCGGCCGGCCGACGACCGGCACACCAGCCCGACGCGCCGGCCCGGGCGCGGCCTGGTGAACTCGACGGTGACCAGTTTCCCCGACGCGGTTTCGGATGCGACGGATGTCCGTGGGATGAGCGTCACACCGAGACCGCCGGTGACACAGTGCACCGCGGTCGCGAGTGAAGCCGCCCGGGTGCGTCCCTCCTGGGCGTCGACACCGGCGAGCCGACACACCTCCAGCGCCTGATCGCGTAGGCAGTGTCCCTCGTCGAGCAGGAGCAGCGGCAGGTCGGCGAGGATGCGCGGACTGACCCGGCTGCGGCCGCTCATCGGATGATCGGCGGGCAGCGCGAGGACGAAATCCTCGGCGTACATGGGGATTTCGGTCAGTCCGGGTTCGTCCTCGGGGAGTGCCAGCAAGGCTACGTCGAGCGTTCCTTCGCGCAGTGCGGCCACCAGCCGCGCGGTTTGATCCTCGACGATCTGCGGCCGTAGGTCCGGCAGTTCGGCCGCGAGGCCGGTG
Source organism: Gordonia amarae NBRC 15530 (assembly GCF_000241345.1). Taxonomy (GTDB): domain Bacteria; phylum Actinomycetota; class Actinomycetes; order Mycobacteriales; family Mycobacteriaceae; genus Gordonia; species Gordonia amarae. Next base: position 64,744 of record NZ_BAED01000071.1, on the reverse strand, counting down.
AGCACTGTCGGCAGGATGTAGGGCGCGACGGTGGGTATCACCCCGAGGCGCACCACACCGGTGAGCGGGTCATGGTTGCGGTCGGCGGCGGCGACGAACTCGTCGATCGCGTCGAGTGCCGCGATGGCCTTGGGAAGTAGCGCCTCCCCCTCGGGTGTGACCATCATGCGGCGGGTGGTCCGCTCGATCAGACGACAGCCGAGGCCCGTTTCCAGGGAGGCGAGGGCCTGTGACAACGTGGGTTGCGTCACACCCAACTCGGCTGCGGCGGTACCGAAATGACGATGATGGGCCAGTGCCACGAACGTACGCAGGCCATTAACGGAAGGCTGATAAGTCTTATCGGACATACCTATCAGTCTACTCCGACTCATCGACTTTATCTTTCACCCGGACTGCGGCAGAATATCTTTCGTACGTGTGAAACACCAATTCGGCCGGATGTCACCGACGAGAGTGACACCGCGACGGCCGTACCAATTCGAGTAGGAGTGAAAGACTATGGCTCTGCTGACCATCGGCGATCAGTTCCCCGCTTACAATCTCACCGCAGTGATCGGTGGTGACCTGAGCAAGGTGGACGCACAGCAGCCCGATGACTACTTCACCCAGATCACATCGGACGACTTCGAGGGCAAGTGGCGGATCATCTTCTTCTGGCCCAAGGACTTCACCTTCGTGTGCCCCACCGAGATCGCCGCTTTCGGCAAGCTGAACGAGGAGTTCGCCGACCGCGACGCGCAGGTGCTCGGCGCCTCCGTCGACAACGAGTTCGTGCACTTCCAGTGGCGCGCACAGCACGAGGACCTCAAGACCCTCCCCTTCCCGATGCTCAGCGACCTCAAGCGTGAGCTGGCCGAGGCCACCGGTGTGCTCAACGCCGACGGTGTCGCCGACCGCGCCACCTTCATCGTCGACCCCAACAACGAGATCCAGTTCGTCTCGGTGACCGCCGGCTCGGTGGGCCGCAACGTCGATGAGGTGCTGCGGGTGCTCGACGCCCTGCAGTCCGACGAACTGTGCGCCTGCAACTGGAAGAAGGGTGATCCCACCATCAACGCCGGCGAACTCCTCACGGCCAGCGTCTGATCCACCGATCACCCATCGCGCCCATCCATTGTGACTGAAAGGCAAAGCCGCCGAACATGAGCATCGACAATCTGAAGGCAGCCCTCCCCGAGTACGCCAAGGATCTCAAGCTGAATCTCGGGTCCCTGGCGCGGTCGACCGAACTGAACGAGCAGCAGCTGTGGGGCACGTTCCTCGCCGCCGCGGCCGCCACCCGCTCGGCCACCGTCCTTCGTGAGATCTCCGAAGAAGCCGGCGATACCCTGTCGGAGGAGGCGTTCAACGCCGCACTCGGCGCCGCCTCGATCATGGGTATGAACAACGTCGCCTACCGGGCCAAGGGCTTCCTCGGCGACGACTACGCCCAGGTCCGGATGGGGCTGCGGATGAACATCATCGGCAACCCGGGCGTCGACAAGGTCGACTTCGAGCTGTGGAGCCTGGCCGTGTCCACCATCAACGGCTGCGAACACTGCGCCGCCGCACACGATGACGTGGTCCGCAAGGGCGGCCTCACCAAGGAGCAGGTGTGGGAGGCCGTCAAGGTCGCCGCCACCGTCCAGGGCGTCGCCCAGGCCATCACCGCCGCCGAAGCGCTCGCCTGAGTTTCACCTCTCACCGCAGCCCGGTACCGCACACGCGGCACCCGGGCTGCGATGTTTCACCCGGCGGCGGAGGCCAAAGTCTCCGGCCTACACAAAGCCCAATGCTTGCCTCAACAGCACCAACGTATCCAGCCCGTGCTCACGATCTGAGTGATCGAGATTGACCCACGACAGGTGGGCAGGATCGTCCAGCTCACCGATGATCGCCCGAAGTCGTTTCCGATCGTTCTTGCTCATCGAGGCATAGTCCAGGGCGGAGGCATCTGTACACGCCAACAAGACCGCAGAATCATCCAGATGTCGTTCACGGTCCCGACGGTCGACGAGCCAAGCTGCGCCCTTCGCGACGAGCGCGCCAAGTTCGTCCGGAACTCCGACCCGAGCCGCCCGGCCGGAAGAGAACTGAAGATCGCAGACGTCGCGCCGTCTAATCGCCTGCTCGCCCGCCGGCGCCCCGAACGCAGGTCTCCGATCCATCCTCGGTTGCATGCGCGAGGGCAAATGGTCTGCGACCATCAGATCGAGCTTGCGTCCGTCGACGTGTAGAAAGCGGTATGCGTGCTTCTCACTATCACTGAGTTCGAACCCCAGTCGCATCAGCCCTGTCCTCGCCCTGGACAAACTCCCCCGATCAGCGAGGTAGTCCACCAGGACGTCGACGTCCTCAGTCGGACGCCGCATCACGACACCCGCTCTGCGCGCGTGAGCTGCGACCATCAGACCGCCGACGAGGGTCCAATCTTGCGAGACGCCCGATTCTGCAACCTCGACGACGGTGCGCCACGCCGGAATGCGGTCATCGTCCGCCATAAGGATGGTCAGTTCTCGGCCAGCCATGCCTGTCTCATTCGCTCCAGAGCTCGCAGCCCGGCGCTCCGTTCGCGGGTATCGGTACTGTGTGCCAGGTCGGCGGCGACAACTGCCGGCGGCATGACATCGTCGACGTAGTCGACAGGGAGAGTGTTGTCGTAGATCACATCGTTCCCGGTGAGCTTGGGAATCATGAAGTGGCTCTTGGCATACTCGTCGACAGTACCGCTTCGCACGTACCCACATACCCAGCGATGATCCTCGATCAGCTCCGAATCGACTACGTCGGCGGCAGCACGACCGGTGCGTATGAGTCCGGACATCGCACGTTCAGGATTGGCGGCAGTGAATCGGTGCGCAGTCGAACGGCTCGCAACGGCAGTTGCTATCGCCTCAACATCAGACTCGCGCAAACGCCTGCGAACTCGTGCGCGGGTACTGCCGCTGAGCCAGTAAGCTTTGCGTCCCGATAGTTCCCACAACAAGGCCCACCCAGTCGAAGCATCGAGCGTCCGACCCGAACCCCGCCTACCGGCTATCTCATATCGCGCGACGGAATCGCTGTCAGCAAGCCACACACCGTTAACAAGTTGGCGACCGGAGATTTCTCCGTTGTAGAGGAGGTCGAGGGCATAGCGTTTCGTTACTCCGAGACGCTCGGCGACCTGTCTGGCGGTCAGTTCAGGCATGTCAGAAAACTTCCTACTCGGGAACTATTCTGACATACGTTGCGCATACGAACCAGCTTCTAGGACTCTTACGGATCGCGGCAACCGTATCCACCATCTCCACCATCAACGGCTGCGAACACTGCGCCGCCGCACACGATGACGTGGTCCGCAAGGGCGGCCTCACCAAGGTGAACCCGCCGCTACGCGGCACCCGGGCTGCGATGTTTCCGTGGCCCGTCACGACGCTGTCGCCTCCCAGAATCGCCCGGCCCGGATGACTGTGCAGCGCATTGCTTACGGGCGTAGGTTCACGAATACGAATCCGGAAGCGACTCAACGGCAAGGACGACAATGACGGTCAGCGAAACCATCACGATCAGCGCCGGCGACGGCCCTACCGAGGCATACGTCGCCAGGCCGGCAGGCGGCGGCACCTATCCCGGCGTGTTGTTCATCGTCGATGTGTTCGGGCTGCGCGTGCAGACCAGGACGATGGCCGACCGCATCGCGGAGTGGGGCTATATCGTCCTGGTGCCGCATCTGTTCTATCGCGGCGGGTCGGCCGCCGAGCTGGCACCGGACGCCGAGTTGCGCGGTCCGGGCGCACGCGAGGCGGCCTTCGCCAAGGTCCGGCCACAGATGGCTGCGCTCACCCCGGATCTGGCGCGCAAGGACCTCGGCCACTACGTCGACGCGCTGCGGTCACTTCCCGGTGTCGATGCGGGCCCGATCGGGGTCACCGGATACTGCATGGGCGGCCGGCTCGCCCTCCTCGCCGGTGCGGCGCGACCCGACGATGTAGGTGCGATCGGCATGTTCCACACGGGCGGACTGGTCACCGACGACGACATCAGCCCGCACCGCAACCTCACCGGCATCACCGCGTCGGTCCTGGCGATCCACGCCGACAATGACCACGGAATGCCGCCCGAGGCGATCGCCGCCTTCGACGAAGCACTCACCGACGCAGGCATCCCCCACGACACCTCCGTCTATCCGGACGCCCCGCACGGCTACACCATGGCCGACACCGACGCCTACCACCACGACGCCGCCGAACGGCACTTCACCGCCCTACGAGAGCTGTTCGACACCACGCTCGGCTGACCCCAAAGCACCGATCGCGCTGAGTTCGACGTCAATCTCCGGGAGATCCTCGGTGTCCATATCAGAACGTGAGGGCGGCCCTGAGGCGGTCGGCGAGTTCCTTGGTCTCCTCCGTGGTCATCACGAACGCCGGGGAGATCTGCAGGGCGCCCTGGCCGCAGACGCGGCCGGTGACACCCTGTGCACGCATGCGGCCATTCATCGCCGGGCCCTCGGCCGGGTCGGCGAGCTGGATCGCCGAGACCGCGCCCAGACCGGTGCGGACCTCCGAGACGGTGTCGAGGTCGGCCAGCGGTGAGAGCGCCGCGGCCAGATCGCTTTCGAGACGCAGCGACTCGTCGAGGAGGTGCTCGCGTTCGATGATGTCCAGGACGGCCATCGACGCCGCGGCGGCACCGGCGTGGCCGCCGTAGGTGTAGCCGTGGCGCCACCAGACACCGCCGGAGTAGAACGGTTCGGCAACGCGCGGGCTGATGAACACCGCACCCATCGGCACGTAACCACAGGTCAGCCCCTTGGCGGTGGTCATGATGTCCGGTTCGAGGCTGAATCGCGACGACGCGAACCAGGAGCCGCCGATACGACCGAAACCGGTGATCACCTCGTCGGCGACGAACAGCACGTCGTGGTCGCGGCAGATCTGGCGCACCTCGTCGAGGTAGCCCTCGGGCGGCAGGTAGATGCCGCCGGCACCGATGATCGGTTCGCAGAAGAAGGCCGCGATGCGGTCGGCACCGAGCCGTTCGATCAGTCCGAGGAGACTTTTCGCATTGTCCCAGTCGACCGTCTCGGTGTCGGGCATGAGTTCGCCGTAACCCTCACGGTTGAGCGGGATTCCGGCCAGCGAGGTGCCGGCAACATGCATGCCGTGGTAGCCCTTGGTGCGGCCGACGATGATCTTCTTCTCCGGCTGGCCCAGCTCGTGCCAGTACCGGCGGGCCAGTTTGGCGGCGGTGTCGATCGAGTCGCTGCCGCCGGAGGTGAAGAACACCTTGCTGCCGGGCACGGGTGCGATGTCGCCGAGCCTGTCGGCGAGTTCGAGGGTGACGTCGGCGGCGATGTCCCCGAACCCCGAGAAGTGCGCCACCTTGGACAATTGGTCGGCGACGGCCTGTGCGACCTCGGTGCGGCCGTGTCCGACGTTGGCGAACCACAGACCCGCCGTCGCATCGAGGTACTCGTTGCCGTCGGTGTCCCAGATGCGGGTGCCCTCCGCGCGCGCCACCACGAACCGTCCGTTCGCGACGACGGAACCCATGTCGGCCATGCCATGCCAGAACGAATCATCCATGCAGCAATCATGCCCGGTGAGCGATGACGGTGTGATCTGGGTCCCCCACTATCCTGAACACATCATGTCGGCAGCCTCTGATTCCTCCTCCGGTCCCACGCCGGCAGCCTCTTCCGCGACATCGGACGGCGAGGTGTCTGTGGGCGCTCTCCGGCAGCTCTTGCCGGAACTGACGGTCGCCGATGGATTCCGCTTCCGCAGGCGCCTCGACAAACTCGGACGCAACCCGAAACCGCAGGTCCTGAAGTCGATCGAGCGCGAGATCGCCGCCGCCGGCACCCGGGTCGATGCCCGGCGCGCCCGCACGCCACGGATCGATTATCCGGCCGAGCTGCCGGTCAGCGCCGCGCGTGAGGAGATCGCGGCCGCGATCGAGGCGCATCAGGTCGTGGTGATCGCGGGCGAGACCGGGTCCGGTAAGACCACGCAGCTGCCCAAGATCTGTCTGGAAGCCGGGCGCGGGATCCGCGGCACCATCGGGCACACCCAGCCCCGGCGCATCGCCGCCAGTTCCGTGGCCAAACGCATCGCCGACGAGACCGGCACCGAGATCGGTGACGCCGTCGGCTATTCGGTGCGCTTCACCGACCGGTCCGGGGCCAACACGCTGGTCAAAGTGATGACCGACGGCATCCTGCTGCGGGAGATCTCCACCGACCCGATGCTGCGCGCCTACGACACTCTCATCATCGACGAGGCCCACGAACGCAGCCTCAACATCGACTTCATCCTCGGCTACCTCAAACAACTGCTGCCCCGGCGTCCGGACCTGAAGGTGATCATCACCTCCGCGACGATCGAACCCGGCCGGTTCGCACAGCATTTCGCCGTCCCAGACAACCCCGACGTCCCCATCATCGAGGTATCGGGACGCACCTATCCGGTCGAGGTCCGGTACCGCCCGCTCACCTCTCGCGACGCGCCCGACTCCGAACACGATCACGCCGACCTCGATCAGCTCCAGGGCGTCGACGCCGCGATCACCGAGCTGTGGGCACACGAGCGCGGCGACATCCTGGTGTTCCTGCCCACCGAGCGCGATATCCGCGACACCGCCGACGCACTGAAGCGCCGGGCGGCTGCCGGAGCCGAGATCGTGCCACTGTTCGCGCGGCTGTCGATCGCCGACCAGCAGAAGGTGTTCTCCCCCTCCGACGGACGGCGGATCGTGCTGGCCACCAACGTCGCCGAGACCTCGCTCACCGTACCCGGCATCCGGTATGTCATCGACGTCGGCACCGCGCGCATCTCCCGGTATTCGACACGCACCAAGGTCAACCGGCTGCCCGTCGAACCGGTCTCGCAGGCCAGCGCCCGCCAGCGTGCCGGCCGCTGCGGGCGCGTCGCACCCGGCATCTGCATCCGGCTCTACAGCGAGGACGACTTCGACAGCCGCGATGCGTTCACCGATCCCGAGATCCTGCGGACCAACCTGGCGTCGGTGATCCTGCAGATGGCCTCGCTGCGGCTCGGTGACATCGCCGAGTTCCCGTTCGTGCAGGCCCCCGACGCGCGCGCCATCCGCGACGGTCTGGGCACGCTGCTGGAGCTGGCCGCGATCACCGAGACGTCGACAGGCACAGCAGACGAGCCCGACACACGTTCCCTGCGCTCCCGCGGCCCACAGCTCACCGAGGTGGGCCGTACGATGGCGCGGTTGCCCGTCGACCCCCGCCTGGCGCGGATGCTGGTGGAGGCGCACACTCTCGGCTGCCTCGACCACGTGCTCGTGATCGCCTCGGCACTGTCGATACCGGACGTGCGCGAACGCCCCGCCGACGCCCGCGAGGCCGCGGACACCGCGCACCGCCGCTTCGTCGGCGACAAGTCGGAGTTCCTCGGCCACCTCATGCTGTGGAACTACCTGGAAGACAAGCGGAAAGAACTGTCGGGCAACCAGTTCCGCCGCATGTGCGAACGCGAGTTCCTGCACTTCCTGCGTATCCGCGAATGGCGGGATCTGCACGCGCAGCTGACCCGGATCGTGCGCGATCTCGACTGGCAGATCCCCGACGTCGAGGTCGACCCCGACGCGGTGCACCGGTCGGTGCTGTCGGGGCTGCTGAGCAACATTGCCGTCCGCAACGGTGACACCCGCGAATACTCCGGCGCCCGCGGCACCACGCTCGCGATCTTCCCCGGATCCGCGCTGGCCAAGAAGCCTCCGGCGTTCATCATGGCGGCCGAGATCCTCGAAACCTCACGGCTGTTCGCGCATACCGTTGCCGCCGTCGACCCGCTCTGGGCTGAGCGTCTGGCCGGGGATCTGGTCAAGCGCGTCTACAGCGAACCGCACTGGTCGCAGCGGCGCGGCGCGGCGATGGCATACGAGAAGGTCACCCTGTACGGGGTGACGCTCGTGGCCCGCCGCCGCGTCAACTACGGCACCATCGACCCGGTCGTGTCTCGGGAACTGTTCATCAGGCACGCCCTCGTCGACGGTGAATGGACCACCGAGCACGCGTTCTTCCAGAAGAACCGTGACCTGCTCGACGCGGTCGACGACATCGAGCAGCGCATCCGCCGCCGCGACATCTCGATCACCGAGGATCAACTGTTCGACTTCTACGACGCCCGGGTCGGCGCCGACTGCGTATCCACGCGGCATTTCGACACCTGGTGGAAGAAGACCCGACGCACCCGGCCCGACCTGCTCGACCTCGACCCGGCCCAGTTCGCCACCGTGGTTCCCAACGCGGACAAGGACTTTCCGCCCGCGTGGCGACAGGGCGAGGCGACCTTGGAACTGCGGTACCGGTTCGATCCGACCGCGGGCGACGACGGTGTCACCGTGGTCATCCCCGAACCACTGCTGACGCATGTGCGTCCGGCGGGCTTCGACTGGCTGGTGCCGGGACTGCGCGGTGAGGTGGCCACCGAGCTGATCAAGACGCTGCCAAAACACATCCGCAAGACGATGGCCCCGGCAGGCCGCTTCGCCGACCTGGCGCTCTCGCGGCTCAAGCCGCGATCGGAACCACTTGTGGCCGGGCTGGCGCGCGAACTGTCGGTGATCACCGGTTCGACGATCACCCCGGCCGACTTCCGGCCGGCGACGCTGCCCAAGCATCTGACCATGAACTTCAGCGTGGTCGACGGCTCCGGGCGCGAGATCGCGGCAGGCCGGTCGCTGCCGGAACTCCGCAAGACACTGACGACGACCGGTGCCGCCCGCGCACCGAAGGCGCCGACCTACACCGACTGGACGGCCGACGGGATCGGCACCCTCGCCGAGTCGACCACCACAACCGTTGCCGGACAGAAGGTCACGCATTTCCCGGCGTTGCTCACCGTGCCGGTCGGGCCCCGATTCGGGGTGCAGGTCACTGCCGCGGTGTCCGCCGCGGAACGAGACCGCCGCCATCCGGTGGCCGTCGCCGCGCTGTTCGACCACCGCATCCCGGCACTCACACCCAAGATCACGGCCGGGCTCGATCCGCGAGGCAGGTTGAGCCTGAGCCAGAGCCCGTACCGTGAGCGCGACCGGATGGTCGCCGACTGTACCTATCGGGCGATCCGCGACGCGGTCGCGGCCGATCCCGCGGCCGTCTCGGCGGTACGATCCCCCGACGCCTTCGAACGGCTGCTCACCACGCTGAGTCCGCAGGTGCGTTCGGCTGCGCCCGAATACTTTTCGGCGGCGATCGCGGCGCTCCGCGAGGTCGCCCCACTACGCGGCCTCATCGACCTGCACGCAGGCTCGGCGGCCGCCGACGATGTGGCCGAACAACTCGACAACCTCATCTTCGACGGATTCATCGCCGCCACGCCCCTGTCCGCCCTACGGCATCTACCCCGTTATCTGCAGGCCGCGCAACAGCGTCTCGAGGCACTTCCGGCCGGCGCGGACCGGGACACACAGGGTTTGCGCTCGATCGACCGGGTCATCGAACACTGGAATGCCCGGCTCGCGAAGGTACCGGCCACGCGGCGGGACGCGGTCAACGACGCGGCGCAGTGGCTGGTCGAAGAACTGCGGGTCGGGCTGTTCGCCCAGCGTTTGGGCACCGCCTACCCGGTGTCGGAAAAACGGATCATCAAGGCGATCGACGCACTGCGCTGACAAGGCGCGGCGGCGGCCGGCGGGGTCAGGCCCGTTCGGATCCCGCCTCCGCCGGTGCCGTCGCACCCGAGACGCCACGCAGGTCGTCGATCTCGCGCTGAAAGTCCTCGACGGAGTCGAACGAGCGGTACACCGAGGCGAACCGCAGGTACGCCACCTCGTCAAGGTCGCGCAGCGGGCCGAGGATCGCCAGACCGACCTCGTTGCTGGGGATCTCGGCCGAGCCCGAGGCCCGGATGGCCTCCTCGACCTTCTGCGCGAGCAGGGCGAGGGAATCCTCGTCGACGTGCCGGCCCTGGCAGGCCCGGCGCACACCTCGCATCACTTTCTCGCGACTGAACGGCTCGGTGACGCCGTTGCGTTTGACCACCGACAGCACGGCACTTTCGACGGTGGAGAATCGGCGGCCGCACTCCTGGCAGGCCCGCCTGCGCCGGATCGCCTGCCCTTCGTCGGCGACACGTGAGTCGATGACCTTGGTGTCTTCGTTGCGGCAAAACGGGCAGCGCATGTTGTCCTCATGACCGTCGCGGGGCGCGCCGGCGCACCGCGGAACGGTCACACCGTGTCGGTTTCCGACTGGACCCTGTGGCATGAGAATACCGCCGTTCAGCGAGGCGCTCGATGTACCCCTGACGGTGGGCGCCCTGTCACAGCGCCTGTTTCCCGACCCGTCGCCGGGGTCGCGGCCCGTCGGCACCGGGTTCCTCGGTACCGCACTCATCGATATCGGGGCACGACGAGCGGCTGCCCGGGCACCAGGCCGGACGAGGTCAGGTCGTTGAGCTCCCGGATCTGTTCGACGACCGCTTCGACGGGATAGCCGGGCGCGACCCGGGCGGCGACCGAGGAGAGCGACTCGTTCGAACGGACGTGCACGAGCGCACTGCCGGTGGGGTCCGGAGCCACCGCGTCGGCGTAGTTGTTGCCGACGATGACCAGCAGCCATGTGACGACGGCCAGCAGCGCGCCGGCCAGTACTGCCGAGGCGACAGACCGGCGTCGGGCGATGGTCTCCCACGACGCGATCTCGCGTGGGTCGTGACCTCGTGCGGCACAACGTGTACCGGCCGGCACCGGGGTCCGCGGAGCCACCCGGCGCGCAGCCGTGCCGTGGTTGCCGGCCGGCCGGCGCGGGGCGATGCGGTCGTGCGTCGGTGCCGCACGGCGGGCGTGTTCTGCGAATGTCGTGGCCATCGCCACCACCTCCGAGGTTGTCGTTCCTGTTGCCCGATCCGGCCGGCTATCCGTCCGGATGTTCGATCAGTTGTTCGATGAACTGATGTTCGATTTCTACCACGGGGCTACGACAAAGTCGCACGGATCTCGAACAAACGTTTGGTACGCGGGTCGCAGTTCGACTACGCTGGCGTTCGAATATCTCGACGAATCACGCCAGAACACCCGATCCGGGCGACGTGACCGGCAGGTCTGACCGACAGGAGAGAACATCCATGAGTGAGAAGACCGGAGACGCGTCCGGCACATCCGATGTCGTTGTGGCAGAGGAATCGCTGACGCCCCGGCAGCGCGCGGTGCTCGAGGTCATCCGGACCTCTGTGCGTGAGCGGGGCTACCCGCCCAGCATCCGGGAGATCGGCGACGAGGTCGGTCTGGCCTCCACGTCGTCGGTGGCCCACCAGTTGCGCACACTCGAACGCAAGGGTCTGCTCAAGCGCGATCACAATCGTCCGCGCGCGGTCAATATCCAGGAGTCCGACCAGTCGCAGGCCAAGGTCGCCGCGATCGGTTCGAACCTGCCCGAACCCACCTTCGTCCCGGTACTCGGCCGGATCGCCGCCGGCGGCCCGATCCTCGCGGAAGAGGCTGTGGAGGATGTGTTCCCGCTGCCGCGTGAGCTGGTGGGCGAGGGATCGCTCTTCATGCTGAAGGTCGTCGGCGAGTCGATGATCGACGCCGCCATCTGCGACGGCGACTGGGTGGTGGTGCGCCAGCAGAACGTCGCCGACAACGGTGACATCGTCGCCGCGATGCTCGACGGCGAAGCCACCGTCAAGACATTCAAGCGCAAAGACGGACATGTCTGGCTGATGCCGCACAACGAGCACTTCCAGCCGATCCCCGGCGACGAGGCCGCGATCCTCGGCAAGGTCGTCACCGTCATGCGACGCATCTGACCCTCACAGCCACGAAACGCCCTCGGCCCCGGAGGTTTCTCCGGGGCCGAGGGCGTTGACGGGTGGCGGTGGCTACAGCAGGATCGCCGCCACCGCGGTGCGCGCCGCCTCCGGATCCTCGGCGGCCAGCGCGGCATCGGCGGCCTCCCGGCACTGGTCGCTGCTCGTCTGCGCGAGCCGGGCGCCCACCGCGGCAGCCGCGACCGGCGCACTCGACAGCGAGGTCACGCCGAGGCCAACCAGTACGCACGCCAGCAGAGGATCGGCCGCGGCCTCCCCGCACACGCCGACCGGTTTGCCGAGTTCCTTACCCGTCCGCGCCACGTTGGCCACCAGGTTCAGGACCGCCGGTTGCCAGGGATCGGTGAAGGCCGCCAGCTCGGCCGACATCCGGTCGGCCGCCATCGTGTACTGGGTCAGGTCGTTGGTGCCGATCGAGACGAAATCCACCTTGGACAGGATGGCGGGCGCCAGCACCGCCGCCGCGGGGATCTCGATCATCACTCCGGCCACGAGTCCGCGGCTGCGCACCTCGGCGGCGAATTCCTCCGCCTCGCCGGCGCCGGCGATCATCGGGGCCATCACCCACGGTGTGGCGCTTGCGTTCTCGGCGGCCCGGGCGATCGCATCGAGCTGATGGGTTCGGATGTCCGGATGCACCGATGCGATCCGGTTGCCGCGCACGCCCATCGCCGGGTTGGGTTCGTGCTCCTGCGAGACGAACTTGAGCGGCTTGTCCGATCCGGCGTCCAGGGTGCGGATCACCACCTTGCGGCCCTCGAAGGCGTCGATCACCTCGCGGTACAGCGCCGCCTGCTCGTCCACGGACGGTTCGTCGGCCCGGTCCAGGAACGCAAGCTCGGTGCGGAACAGCCCCACCCCCTCGACGGGGTGATCGGTGGCGGCACGCGCCGACGTCCCGTCGGCGACATTCGCCAGGATCGCCACCGTGTGGCCGTCGGCGGTCTGACCGGGCCCCGACCACGTGGCGGCCGCCTCCGCGGCCCGACGGCTCTCGTCCACCCGCGATCGTGACTGCTCCTCGTCGGGTTCGATCTCCACCACACCGGTGGTGCCGTCCACCAGGATGGCTGTGCCCGCGCCCACCTCGGCGAGGTCCGCGACCGCCACCACGCAGGGAATGCCGAGTTGCCGCGCGATGATCGCGGTGTGGCTGGTCGGCCCACCGAGCCGGGTGACCAGCGCGATCACCAGCGCGGGATCGAGTCCGGCGGTGTCGGCGGGCGCCAGATCGTCGGCCACCAGGATGGACGGCGTATCCGGGACCGGCACACCGGGTTCGGGTACGCCCAGCAGTTCGGCCACCACCCGGTCGCGCACGTCGTGGAGGTCGGTGACCCGTTCGGCCATCAGGCCGCCGAGCTTGGTGAACAGGGCGGCGAACTCGTCGGTGGCCGCGATCGCGGCGGCCGGGGCCTGCGCACCCTTGGCGATCAGCTTCTTGGCCGCGCCCACCCAGCCGCGGTCCTCGGCCAGGCCCGCGGTCGCGGACAGGACCTCGGCCGCGACGCCGGTGGACGCCGACGCCCGGTCACGCAACCGGCCGGCCACCGCGGCCGCGGCATCGGCGAACCGCTTCGCCTCGGCGTCGCGCTCACTCTCTGGGATCTCGGCGCTGTCAGGGGTGAACGCGGGCCGCTCACCGGGCCACAGTGCCGGACCGTAGGCGATGCCGCCGACGACCGGTGTTCCTTTGAGAGCTGTTGGGGGCATGGGTCCACCATCCTTGTGACGTGGCGGTTCCTCACCCGGCACCGCGGCTTCGAGGAACCTTGAGACGAGTCAGCGTGTGACTCAGCTTACAGTCGACGCTCCCCAGGCTCGCAGTAGAAACAACTTTTGTCAACATACTCGGACATAACCGCAACGAAAGCGGAGCCGGATCAGGCCTCGCTCAGTGCCGGAGGCGCATCGACAGAATAGGCGACTTCCGACCTATTCTGTGATCTATACTACAAATATCGCTTGACTCTCTCCGGATACCGGCGTAAACACAGTGATACCAACAACATAGTCCACGCAATCGCATGTGAAACCACATGAAGCAGTTTCGGGATCAGTTAGCCCGGATGTGTGGTGTTATGTGGTTCTAGAGCAGATCACACCGGAGTGAACGATCGGAGTTCTCGTGTATGCGGAGGAACGCCAGCAGGCGATCGCCGACGAGGTCCGCAGAGTGGGCCGCGCATCGGTCGCGGACCTGGCCGGCCGGTTCTCCGTGACCAGCGAGACCGTTCGCCGCGATCTGGCCACGCTCGAGCGCGCCGGCCATCTGCAGCGGGTCCACGGCGGGGCCGTCCGGCCCGGTCTGATCCGCGTTGTCGCCGAACAGGGCCTCGATGTCCGCGAGACCACGCACGTCGACAGAAAACTCGCGATCGGCATGGCCGCCATGAAGTTTCTGCCGCCCAACGGCGGCTCGGTCCTCTTCGACGCGGGCACCACCACCTTCCAGGCCGCGATGGCCCTGCCCCATGGCCACGGCCTGACGCTGATCACCAACAGCATCCCGATCGCTGGTGCCCTGACCAACCACTCCGACGGCTTCGTGCACGCGATCGGTGGTCGCGTCCGCGGTCTCACACAGGCCACCGTCGGAGCGGACACGGTCGCGGCGATCCATCGACTGCGGGTGTCGACGGTGTTCATCGGCACCAACGGCATCACCGCACGGCACGGCCTGTCCACCCCGTATCCCGAGGAGGCGGCCGTCAAACGGGCCATGGTGGCGTCCGCCGATCAGGTTGTGGTCCTTGCCGATTCATCGAAGATGGGGCGCGAGGACCTCGTCCGCTTCGCCTCCCTGGACGAGGTCGACGTCCTGATCACCGACTCGACGGTCAGTTCCACCGACGCCACCGAACTCGCCGACCACGGAATCGAGGTTGTTCTCGCATGACCGCCCCAACCAGCTACGACATCGTGACCCTCACCGCCAACCCCAGTCTCGACCGCACCCTGGAACTGTCCGGCGTGCTGCAGCGCGGCGAGGTCCAGCGCGCCGTCGCGGCCCGCACCGAACCCGGCGGCAAGGGCGTCAACGTCTCGCGGGTCGCCGCGGAGGCGGGCGTGTCGACGCTGGCGCTGCTTCCGGGCCGGGCCGGTGACCCGCTGCTCACCGCGCTCAACGGTGTCGGGCTGCCCTACCGCGCCATGCCCATCGACGGCGAGATCCGGTCCAACCTCACCATCGCCGAACCTGACGGCACCACCACCAAGATCAACGCGCCGGGTGTCACACTCGACGCGGATCAGGCGCGAGCGCTCACCGAGCTCGTGATCGAACACGCCGCGTCGGCGTCATGGGTGACCCTGTGCGGTTCGCTGCCCCCAGGTCTGCCCGACGACTGGTACCGGACGCTGCTCGACGCGCTCGCCGACCTCCCGTGCCGCGTCGCCGTCGACACCTCCGGGGCGCCGCTGGTAGCCGCAGCCGCCGGCCGGTCGGACCTGATCAAACCCAACGACGAAGAGCTCGCCGAGGTCACGGGAGCAGATCCCGCCGTACTGAAAGCGGCTGCCGCCGCGGGTGATCTGGCGCCGATCGTCGCCGCGGCCGGCGAACTGGCCGCGCGCACGGGAGGTGCGGTGCTGGCCACCCTCGGTGCCGCCGGGGCCGTGCTCACCACCGCCGCCGGCAGTTGGTCGGCCACCCCGCCACCCACGGTCACCAAGAGCACCGTCGGTGCCGGTGACTCGTCACTGGCCGGCTACGTTCTGGCGGCGTTGCGCGGAGAGCCCGAACCCGAGCGGCTGCGTTCCGCTGTCGCCTACGGTGCGGCGGCAGCCGGCCTGGCCGGAACCCAGCCGCCCGCACCCGCTCAGCTCGATCTCGGGCGGGTCGGCCTCACCGAACTCGCCACCACCCGCTGACGTCTCTCCCCCGGCATATCTCCCCTGTTCCAGAGGAACCCGACAAAGGAAAGCCCATGGCACAACAGATCATCACCGTCGACACGGTGCGCCTCGACGTCGACGCCGGCGCCGATCCGCCCGCGGTGATCAACTATCTCGCCGGCGCCCTCGGCGAGGCGGGCCGCACAACGGACCCGTCCGACCTGATCGAGGGCGCCCTGGCCCGCGAGGCCAAGTCTGCCACCGGTCTGCCCGGCGGTATCGCCATCCCGCACGCGCGCGCCGAGTCCGTCACTGAGGCGAGTCTGGCGATGGCCCGGCTCGCCCCCAAGGTCGACTTCGGTGCGCCGGACGGCCCCGCCGACATCGTGTTCCTGATCGCCGCGCCGGCGGGCGGGGCGAGTGAGCACATGAAGCTGCTCAGTTCGCTGGCCAGGGCGCTGGTGCGGCCCGATTTCGTCGCCGATCTGCGGTCGGCCGAGACGCCGGAGCGCATCGTCGAACTCGTCGACGGGGCGATCAATCCGCCACCGAAGAAGCCCGCTGCTCCGGCCGCCGAGGCCGCACCCGCAGCCGCTGCGGCGGCCCCTGCCGCACCCGAGCCGGCCGTATCCGACAAGCCGTCGATCGTGGCGATCACCGCGTGTCCCACCGGCATCGCACACACCTATATGGCCGCCGACGCCCTCAAGTACGCGGCCGAACGCGCCGGGGTCGAGTTCCATGTGGAAACGCAGGGTTCCTCGGCCACAACACCTTTCGATCCGAAGGTGATCTCCGATGCGGGCGCGGTCATCTTCGCCACCGATGTCGGGGTCAAGGGTAAGGACCGGTTCGCGGGCAAGCCCGTGATCGCCTCCGGCGTCAAGCGCGCCATCAACGAGCCCGACAAGATGATCGCCGAGGCCGTTGCCGCGGCGAATGATCCGCACGCCGCGCGGGTCGCCGGCGGTGAGGGCGGCGGGGTCGGCGAGGCCGCGCCCACCGGCGGTGGTGTCGGCCTGGGTGGGCAGACCCGGCAGGCGCTGATGACCGGCGTGAGCTACATGATCCCGTTCGTCGCCGCGGGCGGCCTGCTGATGGCTCTGGGCTTCCTGCTCGCCGGATACGAGATCGGCAAATCCACGCTCGACCCGGGTGGTTCGCTGTCCGACGGCGCGTACATCGCGCTGCACAACACCATCACCAACCTGCCCGACGCCGGTCTCAAGACCTACCTGGGCGCGGTGAGTTTCGCGGTCGGCAGTGCCGCACTCAACCTCGCGGTGCCAGTGCTTGCCGCCTACATCTCGTTCGCCATCGCCGACCGGCCCGGCATCGCCCCCGGTTTCGTGGCCGGTCTGGTGTCGGTGGCCATCGGCGCCAACTTCCTCGGCGCCCTGCTCGGCGGTCTCATCGCCGGTGTGGCGTGCCTGTGGATCGCCCGGATCCCGTTGCCGCAGTGGGCCCGCGGCCTGCAACCGGTGGTCATCATCCCGCTGCTGGGCAGCGCCATAGTCGGTGGTCTGCTCTACATCGTGCTCGGCAGACCGCTGTCGTGGCTGATGGACCAGCTCAACGACGGCCTGAACTCGATGTCGGGAGGTTCGGCGGTCGTGCTGGGCATCGTGCTCGGCCTGATGATGTGCTTCGACCTCGGTGGGCCGCTCAACAAGTCGGCGTACCTGTTCGCCACCGCGGGTATCGCCTCGGCGTCGGCCGGCGAGGCGCAGTACCAGATCATGGCGGCGGTCATGTGTGCCGGCATGGTGCCGCCGCTGGCGATGGCGCTGTCGACGGTCCTGCGGCCGGGCCTGTACTCGAACCCGGAGAAGGAGAACGGCAAAGCGGCCTGGCTGCTCGGCGCGTCGTTCATCTCCGAGGGCGCCATCCCGTTCGCCGCGACCGATCCGCTGCGGGTCATCCCGTCGACGATGCTCGGCGGCGCGGTCACCGGCGCGCTGTGCATGGCGTTCGGCGTGGAACTGCGCGCACCCCACGGCGGTGTGTTCGTCTTCTTCGCGATGAACAACTGGGGACTGTTCCTGGTCGCGCTGGTCGCGGGAACGGTCGTGGCGGCGCTAGCCGTCACGGCGGCCAAGCAGTTCTGGAAGCCCACGGCCAAGTCCGACGATGCGGCGCAACCGCAGACGGTCGCGGCCTGATCCGCCTACGATCACAGGCAAACCGACCCCTACAACCGATCAAGAATCAACCAAGGAGATCGATCTCATGCCCAGCACAACCGTCACCGTCGGATCAGCAGTCGGCCTGCACGCCCGCCCCGCCACGATCATCGCCGAGGCCGCCGCCGAGTCCGGCCAGTCGGTCACCATCGGCCTCGAAGGCGAAGAGCCGGTGGACGCCGGTTCGGCCCTGCTCATCATGACCCTCGGCGCGGAGAAGGGCACCCCCGTGGTGGTGACCGCCGACGATCAGTCGACGCTGGATGCCATCGCCGCCCTGGTGGCCAAGGACCTCGACGCCGAATAGTCTTGCTGTTCAACGATGTCCGGCCCGCCACGCGCCGTGCGTGACGGGCCGGATGCCGTTCCGGAGGTCGTGGTGGGCCTAGGACACTCGCAGCTCGGCGAGTTCTCCGGCCATCGCGGCCGGTACCCGTACCCGCATGATGGTGCCCTGCTCATCATGGTCGGTGGACAGCACCTCACCGTCGCGGTGGATCCGGCTGACCACATCACCGCGGCTGAACGGCACCGCGATGGTCACCTCGACGTCGTTGCGGGCGACCTCGGCGCGGATCCGGTCGAACAGCTCGGGCAAACCCTCTCCGGTGTGCGCGGAGACGAACATCGCGCCGTCGAGGATGCCGCGCAGCTCGGTGCGCCGATTCTCATCGATGGCGTCGATCTTGTTGACCACCAGCAACTCCGGCGGCGGCGCGACGCCCTCCTCGGCGACGATCTCGTTGATCACCCGGCGCACGGCCGCGATCTGCTCGGTGGGGAACGGATCGGAACCGTCGACGACGTGCAGCAGCAGGTCTGCGTCGACGACCTCCTCCAGAGTCGAGCGGAACGCCTCGACGAGCTGAGTGGGCAGGTGCCGGACGAATCCGACGGTGTCGGTGAACACCACCTCGCGGCCGTCGGCGAGTGTGGCGCGGCGCGTGGTGGGATCGAGGGTCGCGAACAGGGCGTCCTGCACCAGCACACCCGACCCGGTCATCGCGTTCACCAGACTTGACTTGCCCGCATTGGTGTAGCCGGCCACCGTGATCTTGGGGATCGAACTACGTTGCCGAGCAGCACGTTTGGTGGTGCGTGCGGTTTTCATCTCACGAATCTCGCGGCGCAGCTTGGCCATCCGCTCGCGGATCCGCCTGCGGTCGGTCTCGATCTTGGTCTCACCGGGACCACGCAGGCCCACACCGCCGTTGCTGCCGGCCCGGCCACCGGCCTGCCGGGACATCGACTCACCCCAGCCGCGCAGCCTGGGCAGCATGTACTCCATCTGCGCCAGCGACACCTGCGCCTTGCCCTCGCGCGAGGTGGCGTGCTGGGCAAAGATGTCCAGGATCAGCGCGGTGCGGTCGATGACCTTCACCTTGACGACCTTCTCCAGCGCCGTCAGCTGAGCGGGAGTCAGTTCACCGTCGCAGATGACGGTGTCGGCGCCGGTGGACAGGACCACCTGACGTAGTTCGTCGGCCTTGCCGGAACCGATGTAGGTGGCCGCGTCGGGGGTCGAGCGGCGCTGGATGAGTCCGTCGAGCACCTGCGAACCGGCGGTCTCGGCCAGTGCGGCCAGCTCCACCATGCTGGCCTTGGCCTGGGCGGCGGTGCCCTCGGTCCACACGCCCACCAGCACGACGCGCTCGAGGCGCAGCTGCCGGTATTCGACCTCGGTGACGTCCTCGAGTTCGGTGGACAGACCGGCGACGCGCTGCAGTGAGGCGCGGTCGGACAGCTGCTGCTCGCCGGTGGTCGGCGGTGTCATGCGGAAGGCCGACACGGGTGCGTCGTCGATCGCCGGACCGAAGTCATCGGGATCGAAGTCGGGCTCATCGAGGTCCGGAGCGGAGGTCTGTGATGCGAATTCAGTCATTTGACCTCCATGATGACACGGTGCGGCGAACCCGGGCATCTGCTTTTCGGGCGGCCCGCCGCCGCCCGTCTCAGCCGGCGTCCGACCAGCCGGGCCGGAACCGGCCCTCGGCGACCAGCATCGACGGACCGCGCAGCGTAGCCCCGTCGGGGGTGATCGTCACGATCACCGATCCGCCGGGCACGCTGATGTGCAGCGACCCCGAGTCCTCGCCGAGCACACCGAGCGAGGCCTTGCCCGCGGCGACCAGTCCGGTGCCGCAGCTACGGGTTTCCCCCACACCCCGCTCGAAGACCCGCATGTGCGCGGACCAGTCGGCACCGTCACCGGTCGCCTGCGCGGGGGTGACGAGTTCGAGGTTGGTGCCGTTCGGGAACACCGCGGGGTCGATGGTGACCCCGGCCGAGAAGTCGAGTGCGGCCAGTTGTTCCGGTGTCAGGTCCGGAACCACGCAGGCCAGATGCGGGTTGCCGACGTCGACGACCGCGCCGCGATAGGTGATCTCCCCGACCCGCGCCTCCGATTCACCGTCGACGCGGGCCTGGCCCATCTCGACGGTGACGTCGGCGCGCACGTCGTCGAAGGAATGGACGATCACCGGGCGTCCGCCGGCGCGTGAGCCGACGGTGAAGGTGTCGGTGTCGGTCAGGCCCGTGGCCCGCACGTAGTGGGCGAACACCCGCACGCCATTGCCGCACATCTCGGCGATCGATCCGTCGGCGTTGCGGTAGTCCATGAACCAGTCGTCCGGCCGGACCCCGTCGGGCAGTTGCTCCAGGATTCCGCGTTCGACCAGCGCGACCGCACGGGCCACGCGCAGCAAACCGTCCGCGCCGATGCCCCGCTGCCGATCGCAGATCGCGGCCACCGCGGCCACGTCGAGGTCGAGTTCTGCTGCCGGATCGGCGAGCACCACGAAATCGTTCTGGGTGCCGTGGCCTTTCACAAAACGGAGCGCGTCGGTATCGGTCACCACACCGACATTACGTGCAGTGCCATGACGTACAGTGGCCGCCCGCCGGTCCGGTGCGTGGTACCAAGGTGAGCATGCGAAGGACAGGGACCCTGCGCCTGGGCGCGACGACGCTGGCGGTGACCGCCGTCATCGGCTGTTCCGGCGGTGGCCAGATACCGGGGCCCAGCTCGGCCAGCCCCGCTCCGCACTCCGGATCCGGAGCGGCGAGTGCCACCCCCGTCAACCCGGCCGCCCGCGCCGCGGGCCTGGTCGACGTCCGTACGGTGGTGCCCGACGCCATCATCGATCTGCGTTATGCGACCACCGACAACTTCGTCGGAATGCGCCTCTACCCGGCGAACGCGAGGTGCCTGGTCCACGAGTCGATGCGACCGGGACTGCGCGCGGCGGCCGCCGCCCTTCGCTCCGCGGGCCGGGGTGAGAGGCTGGTGTTCTGGGACTGCTACCGGCCGCATTCGGTGCAGCAGAGAATGTACAAAAAGGTGTCCAACCCGGCGTGGGTGGCCGCGCCCGGCCCCTATTCCCGCAGCCACGAGAGCGGCCGGTCCGTGGACGTGACGCTCGCCGTCCGCCGGCAGCACTGCCCGGCCGCTCGGCGCGTAGGCCGCGACTGTCTGGTCGAGATGGGCACCGGATTCGATTCGTTCACCTCCCGGGCCACCGCCTACGCCACCGACGGGGTGTCGCCCGCGGCGCGGGCCTCCCGCGCCCGGCTCCGGACGGCGATGGGGACGGGCGGTCTGCGCGTCTACTCCGGCGAGTGGTGGCATTTCGACGGGCCCGGCGCCGACGTGCGGCGTCCCGTCATCGACGCGCCGCCCACCTGAAGGCCGGATCGTTCGGTCTGGGGCGCTCAGTCCGGGTCGATCACGCGCAATGCGGCGCTGAGCAGGTCCGGATCGGCGCCGTCGAGCCAGGTGATGCGGTGGTCGCGACGGAACCAGGAGCGTTGCCGCCGGACGTAGCGGCGGGTGCCGATGAACGTCAGCTCCTGCGCCTCGTCAAGCCCGATCGCGCCGTCGAGGTAGTCCAGGACCTGTGCGTATCCGATCGCACGCGGGGCGGTCACGCCGTCACGCAGGCCCACCTCGCACAGTGCCTCGACCTCGGTCACCAGCCCGTCGGCGAACATCTGGCCGGTGCGCGCCGCGATCCGCTCGTCGAGGGCCGCGGTGTCCCGGTCCACAGCGAGGATGACGGTCCCCCACCGCGGTTCACCGATCGTCGGCGCCGACGCCGCGAACGGTTTGCCGGTCAGTTCCACCACCTCCAGCGCGCGCACGATTCGGCGGCCGTCGGTGTCGAGGATCGTGGCGGCCGCCTGCGGATCCACCTCGGCCAGCAGACGGTGCATCGCAGCCACACCGACCTCGGCGAGTTGCTGCTCGTAGCGGCCACGGACCTGCGGGTCGGTGGCCGGGAACGACCAATCGTCGAGCAGCGCCTGGACGTACAGCATCGATCCGCCGACGATGACCGGGGTGATTCCGGCGGCGCGGAGCCGTTCGATGTCGGCGCGGGCGGCGGCCTGATACCGCGCCACGGTTGCCGTTTCGGTGACGTCGAGGACGTCCAACTGGTGGTGGGTGATGCCGCGGCGTTCGGCAACGGGCGGTTTCGCGGTGCCGATGTCCATGCCGCGATGCTGGGCCATCGCGTCGACATTGACGATCTCGCCGCCCAGCCGGTCGGCGATGTCGAGCCCCAGCGCGGACTTACCGCTGGCGGTGGGGCCGACGATCGCGACCGGGACCGGCAGGTCCGACGGCTCTTCGCTCATGCTCCCGGCGCCTGTGCGTCTGACGCGGGTGTCCATGAGGCCACGACGTACCCGACGCCGAACGGAGCCCCCGCATAGTCCGTCACCGCGGCCACCGGCAGGCCGTCGCACAGTCCGGCCGCGACCTGCCACGCCACCCGGCCCCCGACACCGGCGCGATCGCAGTCCTGCGGCGACAGACCGGCCAGCAGGTCGCGATCACCGGATCCGACGGCCGCGACAAGCCTGTTATTGAACTCGACCGACTCCTCGACGAGGCCACCGCCGGGGGCCGACGGGCTCAGCTGGGTCGAGCCGTCACCCACCACCAGCACCCCGACGGGCCGGTCGGTCGTCGCCAGCGCCTCGGCCAGGGCCCGGCCGGTGCGCAGGCAGGTATCTGGCGCGGCCCCAGGATCGACGATCAGCGGCTCGACCCGTTCGGCACCGGCGGTCTCGCGCACCCAGGCCGCGATCAACATCGACAGCGGGAGCCTGCCGGCATCAGCGGCCGCGTCGGCCACCGACGGGGGCAGCAGGCGGTGACCGGTGTCTGACGCTCCGGGTGCGCGCAGGGACACGTGGACATCGACGCCGTACGGTGCGAACGTCCCGTCCGGTCCCCGACCGGCGGCACCGACATCGGCCGCACCGACGGCCACCCATTCGGGGGCGAGGGCCGACAGCGCCGCACCCGCCGCACGCACCGCGTCGCGGACGGGCACCGCCTCCGTCGCCCGGGGACCGGCCAGTCGGGGCACCAACAAGGGCGCGCTCGGAACGAAGACGACGCGGGCCAACACAATGGGCAACGCTAGCTGACCGGGCAGCGCCACCGGCCTCAGGGCCGTATCACAACAGCGGACATCACCCCGCGATTCGGGGAAAACGCGCTGCGATAGGCCCGGAAAACTCGGGAGGACGCGACACCAACCGGTCTGAACTGTTTGAATGGTGGAGATATGCGGCTTTCCATGTCAGTGTGGTCGCCGATGTCAGCGATAACGGCAGCCGCGACGCGCGGCACAAGCGAGTGCAGGGACGTGTGAGCAAATGACCAAACCGACCGATCCCACCGCAAACGATCTGGGTGCCCCGCGCCCCGCCCCCCGGCCGGGTCCGCGCCCGGGCCCCAAACCCGGTCCGAGGCCGTCTCCCGCCGTCCCCCCGACGCACGCCCCGGTTCCGCACGGGGACCCGCACGAGTTCGGCCGCATCGACGGCGACGGTGTGGTGTGGCTCAAGACCCCCGACGGGGAACGGTCGATCGGGTCGTGGCAGGCGGGGTCGATCGAGGACGGCCTGGCTCATTTCGCCCGGCGATTCGACGATCTCGCCACCGAGGTCGAGATCCTGGAGGAACGTCTGGCCGCCGGGTCCGGCGATCCGCGCAAGGCGCAGCAGAGCGCCAAGCACCTGCTCGATGAACTGCCCACCGCCACCGTCCTTGGTGACGTCGCGGCCATCGAACGGCGACTGACCGCGATCGTCACCAGCGCCGATGATGTGGCATCCGCGCAGCGCATCGCCCGCGACGAGGCCAGGGCCACGGCCATCGCCCGCAA
Organism: Gordonia amarae NBRC 15530; assembly: GCF_000241345.1. GTDB lineage: Bacteria > Actinomycetota > Actinomycetes > Mycobacteriales > Mycobacteriaceae > Gordonia > Gordonia amarae. The sequence goes on along the minus strand of NZ_BAED01000071.1, from coordinate 40,768 downwards.
GGAGGAACTGGCGGCCGAGGCCGAGCAGATCGGGGCCGACTCCACCCAGTGGAAGGCGGCGGGCGATCGGCTACGGACCATCCTCGACGAGTGGAAGGGCATCAAGGGCGTCGACCGCAAGACCGACGACCAGCTGTGGAAGCGGTACGCCAAGGCCCGCGACGCGTTCAACCGGCGCCGGGGCGCGCACTTCGCCGAGCTCGACCGCGAACGGGTCGGCGCCAAGATGCGCAAAGAGGAGATCATCACCCGCGCCGAGGAACTGTCCTCGTCCACCGACTGGGGTCCCACGGCCGCCAAGTTCCGCGACCTGCTCACCGAATGGAAGGCCGCCGGCCGCGCGCCGCGTGACACCGACGACGCGCTGTGGCAGCGGTTCAAGGCCGCCCAGGACGTGTTCTTCGCCGCCCGCAACTCGGTGGTGACCGAACGGGACAACGAGTTCGCCGCCAACGCGTCGGCCAAGCTCGCCCTGCTCGGCGAGACCGAGAAACTGATCGATCCCGACACCGATCTCGACTCCGCGCGACGCGAGTTCCGTGTCTTCCGCGACAAGTGGGACGAGATCGGCAAGGTGCCGCGGGAACAGATGCACAGCCTGGAGAACCGGGCCCGTGCCCTGGAGAAGAAGATCCGGGACGCCGAAGACGCCCAGTGGCAGCGCACCGACCCCGAGGCCGAGGCGCGCGCCGCCCAGTTCGCCGACCGCGCGGCCCAGTTCGAGGAGCAGGCAGCCAAGGCCGCCGAGCGGGGCAAGGATCGCGACGCCGCCAAGTTGCGCGAGCAGGCCGCGCAGTGGCGCGAGTGGGCGGACGCCGCGCGCAGCGCGATCTCCGATCGCTGACCTCACCAGGCAATCTCACCAGGCAATGACCAACGGCCCCCGGCGATCTGCCGGGGGCCGTTGGTGATTGCGAAGTCTGACTAGTGCTGCTCGTCGGGGTCATTCCCGGTGTCGTGGATCGGGCGGGTCTGCAGCAGGCGCGCCAACTCGTCGCGTTCGGCGGCCTCCCGCCGACGCTCCTCCTCCAGCGCCAGATGATAGGTGCTGCGCGCCCACACGATCCGGGCCCAGTGGAACGCGAGCAACAATGCCGCGATCTCCCCGAGCACCAGCCCGATGCCTACCCCCGACGGGGGCTCCACCCCCCCGACGCCCGGAGTGTGCCGCGACCACCAGGCCAGCATCCCGGCGACGCAGGTCACCGCGGTGCCGCACAGCGCGACCCAGGCCACCACCCACCGCCGGGTCAGCAGCGCCAGCGCCGATCCACCGACGCCGAAGATCAACAGCATGTAGACGAAGATCCGCGACGTGACGTTCAGATGCGCGTTCGCGGCGTCGGGCGCGTTCGCGAGCACCTCAAGTCCGCTGGCGCTCCCGGTATGCGGCAGCACCAGCGACATCATCGCCACCAGCACGCCGACCGCCACCATCAATGCCCGTGCGCCCGGGTCGATCTCGCCGGCCACCTTCTTCTCGGCGGCACGCAACTCGTCCTCGTAGGCGGCGAACTGTCCGCCCGCGGGGCTTTGCGCAGGCCCGATGTGATCGCTCATTGTGCTCTCCTCCTAGGACCCGCAACCGACCGAGCAGCCGGTGTCGGCCGGCTCGGCGGCCCGCGGGCCGATCGACGGCATCCCCAGCCCGACGCCGATCGGCAGGGTGACGGGGGTGATCGCCTTCTCGTGTGCGTCACCCGCACGCGTGGTGCGGTGAGTGATGATGCCCGCATCGGCGACGAGATGATGCGGTGCGGCGCCGGTGATCGTGGTGGTCACCACGTCACCGGGCCGGATCGCGCCTGCGACGTCACCGGCGGCGAAGTGGACCAGCCGACCGTCCCGTGCGCGGCCCGTTTTTCGTTGTGTCGCAGCGGATTTGCGACCCTCGTCGGCGACCACCAGCAGCTCTGCCTCGGTACCGACCAGGCGCTGGTTCTCGTCGAGGCAGATCTTCTCCTGCAGCGCGATGAGGCGCTGGTAGCGCTCGGACACGACCTCGGGCGGCACCTGCTCGTCCATCGTGGCGGCCGGCGTTCCCGGCCGCGGCGAGTACTGGAAGGTGAACGCGCTGGAGAAGCGCGCCTTCTCCACCACGTCCAGGGTGGCCTGGAAGTCCTCTTCGGTCTCGCCGGGAAACCCGACGATGATGTCGGTGGTGATGGCGGCGTGCGGCATCACCTCACGCACCTTGTCGAGGATGCCGAGGAACTTGCGCTGCCGGTAGCTGCGGCGCATCGCCTTGAGGATGCGGTCGGAACCGGACTGCAGCGGCATATGCAACTGCGGGCAGACGTTGGGGGTCTCGGCCATCGCCTCGATCACGTCGTCGGTGAACTCGGCCGGATGCGGCGAGGTGAACCGTACCCGCTCCAGGCCGTCGATGTCGCCGCACGCCCGCAGCAGTTCCGCGAACGCGCCGCGATTGCGCGGCTGGTCGGGGTCGGCGAACGACATGCCGTAGGCGTTGACGTTCTGCCCCAGCAACGTCACCTCCAGCACACCCTGATCGACGAGCGCCTGCACCTCGGCGAGCACGTCGCCCGGGCGCCGGTCGACTTCCTTGCCACGCAGCGACGGCACGATACAGAACGTGCAGGTGTTGTTGCAGCCCACCGACACCGACACCCAGCCCGAATACGCGGAGTCACGCTTGGCCGGCAGCGTCGACGGGAAACGTTCGAGCGAGTCGAGGATCTCCACCTGCGCGGCCTCGTTGTGCCGGGCCCGGTCGAGCAACGCCGGCAGCGAACCGATGTTGTGGGTGCCGAACACCACGTCGACCCACGGCGCCTTGCTCAGCACCGTGTCCTTGTCCTTCTGCGCCAGGCAGCCGCCCACCGCGATCTGCATCCCCGGCTTGCGGGACTTGACCGGGGCCAGGTGCGACAGGTTGCCGTACAGCTTGTTGTCGGCGTTCTCCCGGATCGCGCAGGTGTTGAAGACGACCAGGTCGGCCTCTGCGTCGTCGGCGGCCCGGACGTAACCGGCACCCTCCAGCAGGCCCGAGATCCGCTCCGAGTCGTGCACGTTCATCTGACAGCCATAGGTGCGGACCTGGTAGCTGCGCGCGGGATCAGGATCGGACCCGGCCACCTCGGGTCCCGGCACACGCTCGGACAACTCGATACTCACCCGTTCAGAGTACTAACCCGACGCAAATCGCCCCTTGACGTCGGTATCGGCTTCGTAAGGTCCGGTAAACGACCTTTGCCGTTTCGGCGCGCCAGATCACATAGGGCACTCTAAGGTTTGTTCATGACAGATTCGCCGAATGCACCTTCCAAGGATATTTCGTCGTCACCGTCGTCGGGGAGTTCGCCAGGGGGAACCTCGATGATCTCGATCAAGGGCGTCCAGAAGCACTTCGGACCGCTGCACGTCCTCAAAGACATCAATCTCGAAGTGCCCAGGGGGCAGGTCGTGGTCGTCCTGGGGCCGTCCGGATCCGGCAAGTCCACCCTGTGCCGCACCATCAACCGGCTCGAACCCATCGACAGCGGCGAGATCCGCATCGAGGGCACCCTGCTGCCCTCTGAGGGCAAGGACCTGGCGGCGCTGCGCGCCGACGTCGGCATGGTGTTCCAGTCGTTCAATCTGTTCGCGCACAAGACGATCCTCGACAACGTCACCCTCGCACCGATGAAGGTTCGCAAGCAGAACAAGGCCGACGCCACCAAACGCGCCCTCGAACTGCTCGACCGCGTCGGCATCGCCAGCCAGAAGGACAAGTACCCCGCGCAGTTGTCCGGCGGTCAACAGCAGCGGGTGGCCATCGCCCGGTCGCTCGCGATGGAACCGAAGATCATGCTGTTCGACGAGCCGACCTCGGCCCTCGACCCCGAGATGGTCAACGAGGTCCTCGACGTGATGGTCTCACTGGCCAAGGAGGGCATGACCATGCTGGTGGTGACCCACGAGATGGGCTTCGCCCGCAAGGCCGCCGACCGGATCATCTTCATGGCCGACGGCGCCGTGATCGAGGACACCGATCCGGAGAGTTTCTTCACCGCACCCAAGTCCGACCGGGCCAAGGACTTCCTGAGCAAGATCCTGGGGCACTGATGCGACGGCGAATAGGTTCACTCACCGTCCTGGTCGCGGTCCTGGTCACCGTCGGCGGGCTCCTGGCCGCGTGCGGCAGTACCGAACCCCGTAGTCTCGTCGACTCGATCCGTAAGGGATCGGTGGTGCTGGGCACCAAGTTCGACCAGCCCGGACTGGGCATCTACAACCCCGACAACGGCGGCGTCGACGGATTCGACGCCGATGTGTCGAGGTATGTGGTCAACCACATCGCCGACAAGCTCGGCGTCAAACACCCCAAGGTCAAGTGGCGCGAGACTCCGTCCGCGCGCCGCGAGGCGATGATCGAGAACGGTGAGGTCGACACCATCGCGGCCACCTACTCGATCAACGCGGCCCGATCGAAGAAGGTGTCGTTCGCCGGCCCCTACCTGGTCACCTATCAGGGTCTGCTGGTGCGCCGCGACGACGACTCGATCACCCAGCTCACCGACCTGCAGAAGGACAAGAAGCTCTGCTCCGTGACAGGTTCGACATCCGCGCAGAACGTCAAGGCCCAGCTCCCGTCGGTCCAGTTGCAGGAGTTCGACTCGTACTCGGCCTGCGTCGAGGGGCTGCGCCGCGGCAAGGTCGACGCACTCACCACCGACGAATCGATCCTGGCCGGATACTCCAACTTCTGGTCGGGCGAGTTCAAGCTGGTCGAGATGACCTACCCGAAGGACGCCTGCGTCAAGGAGGCGCTCAAGTCCGCGGGTGCGCCGTTCTCGACCGAACGGTACGGCATCGGCGTCGGCAAGGACGACGGCGAGGCGGTCGCGCTGCTCAACGAGGCGCTCACCGCGATGCTCAAACCGGGTACCGACGGCACTTCCGAGTGGATGAAGGCGATCCGCAAGAACCTCGGCGACGAGTTCGTCGATCAGGTGTCGGCCCGTGCCGCCACGCCCGATTCGAAGTACAAGTTCGAGCCGACGGTCGGTGACCTGTCGTTCCTCGACTCCGCATCCACCCCCTGCCCTGCGAACCTGAAGTGAGTGAGGTGAACGACGATGAGTGAACTCTGGGACAGCATGGGGCCCGAACTGTGGCCCGCATTCTGGATGACGATCAAACTGACGTTCTTCTCCGCGATCGGCGCCCTGATCTGGGGAACAATCCTGGCCGGCATGAAGGTGTCGCCGGTTCCGGTGATGCGCGGCTTCGCCACCGTCTACGTGAACGTGGTCCGCAACACCCCGCTGACGCTCATCATCCTGTTCTGCGCGATGGGCCTGAGCTACAACCTCGGTCTGCAGTTCGCCTCCACCAACTCGACCAACATGTTCTGGCTGTCGGTGGTCGGTTTCATCGTGTACACGGCGACGTTCGTCTGTGAGACATTGCGGTCCGGCTTCAACACCGTCCCGATCGGTCAGGCCGAGGCGGCCCGGTCACTCGGGCTGCCGTTCATCCAGGTGTTCGGGTCGATCGTGCTGCCGCAGGCGCTGCGCGCGGTCCTCGGCCCGCTCGGCAGCGTCCTGATCGCGTTGACCAAGAACACCACCATCGCCTCGGCGATCGGTGTGGCCGAGGCGTCGGCACTGATGAAGAGTGAGATCGAGACCTTCTCCGACCAGCTGTTCGTGATCTTCGGCATCATCGCCGTCGGATTCATGATCATCACCCTGTCGGAGGGTGCGGCCTTCGGATATCTCGCCAAACGATTCGGGGTGAAGCGATGAGTGACCACAAACCGGCCGGCGCCACCGTCCTGTACGACGCGCCCGGCCCCAAGGCCAAGGTCCGCAATCAGATCACCGCGGTCGCCTTCATCGCGATCCTCGCGGCCATCGCCATCTGGGTGATCGTCACCCTCGCCAGCAACGATCAGTTCGCGGGCGAGAAATGGGAACCGTTCTCCTACTGGAGCACCTGGAAGGGCTACATCCTGCCCGGCCTGTGGCGCACGGTGGCGGCGGCGGTCGTCTCGATCGTGCTGGCCATGATCCTGGGTGCGGTCCTCGGCATCGGCCGGCTCTCCGATCACACCTGGGTACGTGCCATCGCCGGCACCCTGATCGAGGTGTTCCGCGCCATCCCGGTGCTGATCCTGATGGTGTTCTGCTGGTTCCTGCTCGCCAAGTACGGCGTGGTGCCGTCCTCACAGCTGGCGTTCACCGCCGTGGTGATCGGCCTGACCCTGTACAACGGCTCGGTGATCGCCGAGATCATCCGCTCGGGCATCAACTCGCTGCCGAATGGCCAGACCGAGGCGTCGAAGGCGCTGGGCCTGCGTAAGGGTCAGATGATGCGCATCATCCTGCTGCCGCAGGCGGTGACGGCGATGCTGCCGGCGCTGGTGTCGCAGATGGTCATCGCGCTCAAGGACAGCGCGCTGGGCTACATCATCGGCTACTCCGAGGTGATCCGCAGCGGTCTGCTGTCCTCCGCCCGGTACGGCAACTACATCCCGGCGTTGATCGTGATCGCGATCATCATGATCCTGATCAACTTCGGACTGTCGTCGCTGGCCACATATCTGGAGAAGCGGCTGCGGACCGGACGCCGGAAGGTGACCGTGCCGGACGCCGATGACGCCGACATCGCCGCGTCGGAGAACCTCCCCACCTTCGGGACCAAGTAGCACCGCTCTCAGAAGTTCCTGAAAAGTCCGGGGCCGCCCGGGGATTCGATCCCCCGGACGGCCCCGGACTTCTTCTGTGACTGTGTTCCCGGCGGCCGATCACGACCTGCTGCCGAGCACCTCTCCGACCACCTCGATCACCGTCGACTGGTCATAGCCACGCCGCGACAGCATGCCCGCGAGCCGGCGGTACGCTTTGTCACGTTCGGCCCGGTCGGTGAGATCGACGCGCATCGTGGCCAGCTTCTTGGCCGCCATCTGGGCGGCGTTGGCCCGCTCTGCCCCGGGGTCGATGTCGGCCAGTGCCTCGTCGATGACCTCGGCGTCGATGCCCTTGGTGCGGAGCTCCTGTTTGAGCGCGATCCGGCCGCGGCCGCTGTGCGCATGCCTCGACCGCACCCACTCGGCGGCGAAGTCGGAGTCGTCGAGCAGCCCGGCGCGGTCGAGTCGCGTCATCACGTCATCGACCACATCGTCTTCAAAACCTCTGCGCAGCAACCGTTCACGCACCTCGTGACGGCTGCGTGCCCGGACCCCGAGAAGCCGGAGCGCCACGTCCCACGGGGAGACGGTGCGCCCGGTCTCGGCGTCTGCGGTCACCGTCAGAACTCGACAGGTGCGGGAGCCACATCGTCATCGTCGAGCACAGCGCCGATGCCGAGCTTCTCCTTGATCTTCTTCTCGATCTCGTCGGCCGTCTCGGGGTTCTCTTTGAGATAGTTGCGGGCGTTCTCCTTGCCCTGCCCGAGCTGATCGCCCTCGTAGGTGTACCAGGATCCGGACTTGCGGATGAAGCCCTCGGCCACGCCGAGATCGATCAGCGAGCCCTCCTTGCTGATGCCGTGCCCGTAGAGGATGTCGAACTCGGCCTGCTTGAACGGCGGTGCCACCTTGTTCTTGACCACCTTGACGCGGGTGCGGTTACCCACCGCGTCGGTGCCGTCCTTGAGGGTTTCGATGCGGCGCACATCCAGGCGCACCGACGAGTAGAACTTCAATGCCTTACCGCCGGTGGTGGTCTCGGGCGAACCGAACATCACACCGATCTTCTCGCGCAGCTGGTTGATGAAGATGGCGGTGGTCTTGGACTGGTTGAGCGCGGAGGTCATCTTACGCAGCGCCTGGCTCATCAGGCGGGCCTGCAGACCGACATGGCTGTCACCCATCTCGCCCTCGATCTCCGCCTTGGGCACCAGCGCGGCGACCGAGTCGATGACCAGGATGTCGAGCGCGCCCGACCGGATCAGCATGTCAGCGATCTCCAGCGCCTGCTCACCGGTGTCGGGCTGGGACACCAGCAGCGCGTCGGTGTCGACGCCCAGCTTGGCGGCGTAGTCGGGATCGAGCGCGTGCTCGGCGTCGATGAACGCGGCGATACCACCCTGGGCCTGGGCGTTGGCCACCGCGTGCAGTGCCACCGTCGTCTTACCCGACGACTCCGGTCCATAGATCTCCACGACCCGGCCACGGGGCAGTCCGCCGATACCCAGCGCGATGTCGAGCGCGATGGAACCGGTGGGGATGACCTCGATCGGCTGGCGGGCCTCCTGCCCGAGCCGCATGACCGAACCCTTGCCGAAGTTCTTGTCGATCTGCGCGAGGGCGAGATCGAGTGCCTTCTCACGATCCTGAGTCGGTGCCATTGTGTCTCCTCTGGTCGGTGCTGCCTTGGCAGCCGAGCTGCCGCGTTTACGTGTCTGCTGTGTGGACCGGGATCTGCCCGAAGCTGTGGTTGCCATCGCCTCGCACACTATCGGTGAGGTCTGACAAACAGCGTCCGGCGTGCCGGGCTCCGCTCTCAACATCTGATGCTCCGCCGAACATCCGGTGTCGTTCGAACATAAGGATGAACGAACGGATGTTCTATTGGCAAGTCTGACACGCGCACAAGTACCTGACAACCAGAGTTTCCACAGGTCAGGGTGAGACCGGCTACCAGCGTGCGCGGGGTACGTCGAAGTCCCGGCAGATGGCCACCCACACATCGCGGGGATCGTGGCCGTCTTCGATGGCCTGTGCCCCGGTCCGGCCCGCGAACTCCGTCAGGACGTGATCGGTGAGAATCGAATCTGCCGTCTGCACACCGAATTGGGTGTGCATCAGCTCGGTGAATTCAGTGAGTCGCACGATCCTCGACACTATCCCCGCAGCACCCGGTCGATGACCCACACCGGGTCGACGACCTCGCCCGCCGAGACTGCGATCCGCCTGGCGGCGGTGAGGTGTTCGGGGTTGTCGAGGACGGCACGGACGGCGGAGGCCACCGCGTCCGCGGTGACGGGCCGCACGAGTTCCCCCGCTCCCGACCGGCTCACCCGGTTGGCCAGTTCCCACTGGTCTCCGCCGCCGGGGATGGTGACGACGGGAACACCGTGGGTCAGGCTCTTGGCGAGGATGCCGTGCCCACCGCCGCAGATCAGCACCTCGACCTCGCCCGAGGCCAGCAGGCGGTCCTGGCGTGCCAGACCCGCCACCACGGCACCGGGCGACAGTCCGGCCCGCGCACAGATGCCGGCCACGGTCGCGTCGTCGATGTCCAGGCCGGATACCACCACCCGGACGTCGCGGCCCACCTGCCCGAGTCCGCTCAGCACGTGGTCGACCATGTCCGCGGCACCGGTGACGGCCGTCGACGGGGCCACCATGATCAGCGGTCCGTGTCCCTCCGGCACCGTGAACAGGTCGTCGGTCGGCTCCCACAGCAGCGGGCCGACGATGTGGGTGCGCTCGGGCCAGTCCGGACGGCGAACCTCCAGTCCGGGAAGCGTGGCCACCATGCGGGCGGCGGGATCAGGAGTGTGCGGCAGTCCGATGGACGCCCGGGCGCGTGCCCGCTGGCGTTCTCCGAGTCTGATCGAGCGCGCGGTGGCGGTCCGCATCACCGCATCCCGCAGCCGGCCCAGCGGGCCTTCACCCACTGCGAGGCCCGAACCGACCGGGGGCAGTCCACGGGACGCGTCGTACAGCGGATGTGGCGAACACTCCACCCAGGGGATACCCGCGAGCTCGGCCGCCCAGCCACCGCCGACGGTGATGACGTCGGAGACGACAAGCTCCACGCCCTCGGCCACCAGGGAGGGTTCCAGCGCACAAGCGATACGGGCGGCGCGCCCGCTGAGCTTGTCCCCCGCGTCACCGTCGTCGTCATCGGCACGAGCGGTCAGCCCGGGCAGTTCGAGTGCGCGGATGCCGCGTCGTGCGGCCTCGTCCAGCCAGCGGGTGCCGGTGTAGACAACGGCACCGAAACTCACCCCGTCCGGCCGGATGGACTCCTCAAGCCGCCGGGCCAGCGCGAACGCCGGAAACGCATGCCCGGCGTCGGGGCCCGCGACGATGCCGATCCGGTGCGTTCGGCTGTCGGCCCGTGCCCCGGCCAACCTAGTGGGTCTGCGGCGGAAGCGTCTGTCCGGGCACGGTGCCCGGCTTGGCCAGGTCCGGTGCCGCTGCCGGGGCGCCCGCCGACGGCAGTGCCTCGCCACGCATGCTGGCCCGGATCTGCTCCAGCCGCGAATGCCCGGCCATCTGGACACCGGCCTGCTCGACCTCGGCCATGCGTCCCTGGACGGAATTCTTGGCCAGTTCGGCCGAACCCAGCGCGTTGGCGTAGCGCCGTTCGATCTTGTCGCGCACCTGGTCCAGGTTGGGGGTGTTGCCCGGAACGGCCAGCTCGCTCATCTGGTTGAGCGAGGCCGACACCTGCTCCTGCATCTTGGCCTGCTCCAGCTGGCTCAGCAGCTTGGAACGCTCGGCCAGCTTCTGCTGCAGCATCATGGCGTTACGTTCGACGGCCTGCTTGGCCTGGGCCGCGGCCTGCAGCGACTGGTCGTGCAGCACCTTGAGGTCTTCGACGCTCTGCTCGGCGGTGACCAGTTGCGCGGCGAACGCCTCGGCGGCGTTGGTGTACTCCTGCGACTTCTGCACATCGCCCGCGGCCGCGGCCTGGTCGGCCAGCGTCAGCGCCTGACGGGTGTTGGCCTGCAGCTTCTCGATCTCCTCAAGCTGCCGGTTGAGCTTCATCTCCAGCTGACGCTGGTTACCGATCACATTGGCGGCCTGCTGGGACAACGCCTGGTGCTGGCGCTGCGCGTCCTCGATCGCCTGCTGGATCTGCACCTTCGGATCGGCATGTTCGTCGATCTTCGCGTTGCCGAGGGCCATCAGGTAGCGCCAGAACTTCACGAACGGGTTCGCCATGCTTGCGTCAACTCCATTCACCGGTTGAAAAGTGGGTTGGGGACCAATCTGGCCCTGACATCCGACTGTAGTCGTCCAGGCCGCGCACCGGCACCACTGTCGTTCGGACGCGTCATCGGCCGAGGTCGTGCCGGATGCCTCCGGTCAGGCCGCGGCGAGCTCGGCACCCGGGCGACCGGCCGGAGCCGGGATGACCACCTTGGTGGCCGACAGCGCGGCGTCGTGCTGGGCCGGACGAAGCGTCTGCCCCGCGTCGAGCAGGATATCGGCAAGTTCGACGTCGAGGGCATCGCAGATCGCGGCCAGCAGCTCGCTCGACGCCTCCTTCTGGCCCCGCTCGACCTCGGAGAGGTAGCCAAGGCTCACCCGCGCGTCGGTCGACACCTCACGCAGCGTCCGGCCCTGGTCCGTACGTACCCGGCGCAAACTCTCACCCAGCGCCTCACGCAGCAGTACCGCCATCGACACTCCCTCCTTCGGGTCGTCACCGTCGTATGCGCCGACCGACCATCACAACGATCGCGCCGCCCGATCCGTTCCCACCCGCTGATTTCGGTTCCGGGATTCCGGCCGGATCCGGCATGGGCGCTCTCGTCTTCCCGCCGACAGTAGTCCACTATCGGCGTCGACGCGCTGCACGACCGGCCGATTGCCGATCGTGACTCATCTCACGTGGCGTTCGTCCCACGCTACCAAGGTCCACACGGCCGGCGCCGCGGACATACCGCCGATCCGGCCGATCAGCGTGCGGCGCGGCCCTTGGCGCGCAGCGCGATGGCCCGCCAGACGTAGTCGCATGCGGTCACCACGGTCACCACGACGGCCGCCGCCATGAGGACCACCGCGATCAGGTGCCAGGCACCGTCGAGCGGCAGCAGGTAGAAACCGATCGCCAGCGACTGCAGCAGGGTTTTCAGCTTGCCACCGCGGCTGGCCGGGATCACACCGTGCCGCAGCACCCAGAACCGCAGGGCGGTCACGCCCAGTTCCCGCGCCACGATGATGCCGGTCACCCACCAGGAGACCTCACCGAGCACGGACAACCCGACGAGGGCGGCCCCGATGAGGGCCTTGTCGGCGATCGGGTCGGCGAGCTTGCCGAACTCGGTGACCAGGCCCCGCTCCCGGGCCAGCCGGCCGTCGTAACGGTCGGTGAGCGCGGCTATCGCGAAGATCACCGTGGCCGTGATGCGCCACGCGGTGCTGTTGCCGTCATCGACGAACAGGGCGACCACGAACACCGGCACGAGCACAATCCGGAACACCGTGAGCACGTTGGCGATGTTGAGCAACGGCACCTCATGCGGCGCGGCGGGGTCGACACCACCGGTCACCGGGTCATCCACGATGTCCCCGGTCTCCTCGTCGAGGGCGCGACGCACCCGGTCGGTCATGATTCACCGACCGATGACGGCATGTCCTCAGGACGACGAAAGCTCACTTGCACACACAACAGACTATCCGCGATACCGGCCGGGATTGGCCATCAGGTCACACACGGCCGGATTCGTGTCACATGACCGAGTCACCACGCCGCGCCCCCGGTTGCCGAAGTAGATTGATTCGCATGTCCACCGCCGATACCGTCCCCGACGCCGATACGCCTGCGCCCGATCGTGATCCCGTCGTCGTGCGACGTGCCCGGACGTCCGATGTACCGCGCATCAAGGAGCTCATCGACCAGTACGCCGGCCGGATTCTGCTGGAGAAGAACCTGGTGACCCTGTACGAGGCGGTCCAGGAGTTCTGGGTCGGCGAGATGGACGGCGAAGTGGTGGGATGCGGCGCGCTGCACGTGCTGTGGTCCGATCTCGGCGAGGTGCGGACCGTGGCCGTGGCCCGCGACCGCAGTGGGCACGGCATCGGGCACCGGATCGTGGCACGGCTGATGGCCGTCGCACGTGAGCTTGAGCTGAGCCGGGTGTTCGTGCTCACCTTTGAGACCGAATTCTTCGGCCGGCACGGCTTCGTCGAGATCGAGGGCACGCCGGTTACCCGTGAGGTGTTCGAGGAAATGTGCCGCTCGTACGACACCGGTGTGGCCGAATTCCTCGACCTGAGCTACGTCAAGCCGAACACGCTCGGCAACACCCGGATGCTGGCGCACCTGCACGACAACTGATGCACGACGACCGGGGCACACGGCCCCGGGTCGCGTGATTCCACCGACCCGGATCAGTCGGTGTCCGCAGCCGGTGCGTCCCCGCCGGTGATCGACGCGATCACACCGGCCAGGTCCTCCGGCTTCACGAGCACCTCGCGGGCCTTGGATCCCTCGCTGGGCCCGACCACCCCGCGTGTCTCCATGAGGTCCATCAGGCGGCCGGCCTTGGCGAAGCCGACACGCAGTTTGCGTTGCAGCATCGACGTCGACCCGAACTGGCTCGAGACGACCAGTTCGATGGCCTGCAGCAGATCGTCGAGGTCGTTGCCGATGTCGGAGTCGATCTCCTTCTTGTCCCCGGCCTTCGCGGTGGTGACACCGTCGACGAACTCGGGCTGGGCCTGTTCGCGGCTGTAGTCGACCACCGCCGCGATCTCCTCGTCGGCGACAAAGGCGCCCTGCATACGGATCGGCCGCCCGGCCCCCATCGGCAGGAACAGTCCGTCGCCCATGCCGATGAGTTTCTCGGCTCCCGGCTGGTCGAGGATGACGCGGGAGTCGGTCAGCGACGATGTCGCGAATGCCAGCCGGGACGGCACGTTGGTCTTGATCAGGCCGGTCACCACGTCCACGGACGGCCGCTGGGTGGCCAGGACCAGGTGGATCCCGGCCGCGCGTGCCTTCTGGGTGATGCGCACGATCGCGTCCTCGACGTCGCGGGGCGCGGTCATCATCAGGTCGGCGAGCTCGTCGACGATCGCCAGGATGTAGGGGTACGGCTTGTATTCGCGTTCGGACCCCAGCGGTGCGGTGATCTCGCCCGAGCGCACCTTGCGGTTGAAGTCGTCGATGTGCCGCACCCGCGAGGCCTTCATGTCCTGGTAACGCTGTTCCATCTCCTCCACCAGCCAGGCCAGCGCGGCGGCGGCCTTCTTGGGTTCGGTGATGATCGGCGTGATCAGGTGCGGGATCCCCTCGTACGGGGTGAGTTCGACCATCTTGGGGTCGATGAGGATCATCCGCACGTCCTCCGGGGTGGCCCGGGTGAGCAGCGAGACCAGCATGGAGTTGACGAAGCTCGACTTGCCCGAGCCGGTGGAGCCGGCCACCAGCAGGTGCGGCATCTTGGCCAGGTTGGCCGAGACGAAATCGCCCTCGATGTCCTTGCCGAGTCCGATGACCAGCGGATGCTTGTCCTTGAGCGTCGACGGCGCCTCGAGCACGTCGGCCAGCCGCACCATCTCACGATCGGAGTTGGGCACCTCGATACCCACGGCCGACTTGCCGGGAATCGGGGCGAGGAGCCGCACGTTGTCGGTGGCGACCGCGTAGGCGATGTTGCGCTGGAGTGCGGTGATCTTCTCGACCTTCACGCCCGGGCCGAGTTCGACCTCGTAGCGGGTGACGGTCGGGCCACGGGTGTAGCCGGTCACCATCGCGTCGATCTTGAACTGTTCGAGGACGCCGGTGATGCGGTCGATCATGTCGTCGTTGGCGCGGCTGCCTGCGACCGGCGGTTCGCCTTCGATCAGCAGCGACGTGGGCGGCACGTGGTACGAGTTCTCCGCGTCGGGACGGCGGCCCGGCGCCGGCCGCGGCGCCTCGACAGGCGCGGCGGCGGCAGTGGCGGCCTCGTGCCGGCCCCGTCCGGCAGCGGGTCCGGCCGGGGTCGCGGGAGTATCTTCCCAGCTCGCCGGGTCGGCATCGGCGACGGGTTCGGCAACCGGGCGCGCGGCGGTGCTCCGATCGATCGGTTCGGTGAGATTGTCGGACCCGAGCGGATCGGTCGCGGCACCGGCGAGGTCGGCGTCGCCGAAGTCGGCGGCGGCGAAGTCGTTGGCGGCACCCCGCCGCGTGGTGCGCAGTTCTTCGAACAGGCCCGGGTCGGCGGCAGCGCCGCGCCGGTCGCCGATGATCTCGGTGCGTGCGGTGTCGCGCATCTGCCCGGCGGTGGCACCACGCCGGAACCCACCGCTGTCGCGGCCCGGGGCCGGTGCGTCGTAGGCGCCGTACTGCGACGCCCGGGGCGTGCGGCGGCGCGCCGTCCCGTCGTCGGGCGGATAGTTGTCGTACGGGTCCGGCGAGTAGCCGGTCTCGGGGCGCTCGGCCCGGTAGCCCGCTTCGCCGTCGAGGTCTCGCCGATCCGTCTGGTCGTCGGCATCGCGCCGGTAGCGGTCGGCGCCCTCGATCCGGTCCGTTTCCCACGGGGTCTCGTCGTCCTCGTCCGGATGAGGGTTCCCGCGCAGCCGCAGGCCCAGGTACTCCCCGGTGCCGGCGACGACATCATGAATGGTGCGCTCGCTGAGGATCAGCGCGCCGAACGCCATGATCAGCAGCAGGATCGGCACCGACACCCATGCGGTGACGCCGTTGGTGAGCGGGGTACCGACGACATATCCGATGTAGCCGCCGGCGTTGCACCGGCCGGTGAAGTCGCGTGGCGCGCCCGCGATCAGGTGAACCAGGCCGAGCGCGGGCAGGCCCAGCAGCAGCACCCCGCCGATGTGCCGGGGCTGCTTTCCGGGGTTGGCCGGGCGGCGCATCAGGACCAGCGCGAGCACCACCAGCACCACCGGCGCACCGATCGCGGCGATGCCGACGGCCGACCGCACCGCCGCGTTGATGAGCGCGCCCACCGGACCCGCGGCGCCGAACCACACACCGACGGCGACCAGAAATCCCGCGATGAGGATGGCGAGGGCGGCCCCGTCGCGCTGATGCGACGGGGCGACTCGCTCCTCGTCAGGTTCGAGGTCCAGGTCACCGGGATCGGCGCCGGCATCGAGGTCGTCGGGTTCGAAGCCCGGTGACTCGGGTCGCGCCGTGCCCACGCGGGCCAGGCCCCCGACTCCCCTGGCCAGCAGGGCCCAGCCGTTCCCGACGCCCCGCCCGACCGCCGCGGCGACGGACGGACGGTGGACATCGGTGGTCTGCTCCGTGAGCGGTTTGGATGACTCCGCTCGTGGCCGGGTACTGCGCACCGAACCGCGACCTTTGGCGGCAGAGCGCGGTTTGCTTTCTCCGGCAGCCTTTTTCGCCGTGCTTTTCCGGCGGGTCGGCGTACTGTCGGCGTCACCCGCGCGCGACCGTGCGGTTGTGGCGTCCTTACCCCGCGACGACCGAGCAGCAGCCGACCGGCCACCGGCCGCTCGGCCGGTGGCCGCACCCGCTCCCTGGGTACGTGCCGAAGACGCGCGTGAACCCGTGCTCGCTCTCGAAGCCATGGGGACAGAATAGTCCGCCCGGACCCCGTCAGTCACTTACGCAACATCTGTCCCGGTGATCCGCGTGTCGTCGGCGGGCCGGCACGATCAGTTGCCGTCGCGGAGCGATCGCCGCAGGATCTTGCCGGTCACCGTCTTGGGCAGCTCGTCGACGATCACCACCTGCCGCGGATACTTGTACGCCGCCATCTGCTTCTTGCAGAAATCGACGAGCTCCTGTTCGTCCACCGACGCACCCTCCTGCAGTGAGACATACGCCTTGACCGTTTCGCCCCGGTACTCGTCGGGTACGCCGATCACCGCGGACTCGCGGACCGCCGGATGGGTGTAGAGCACGTCCTCCACCTCCCGCGGCCACACCTTGTAGCCGGAGGCGTTGATCATGTCCTTCTTGCGGTCGACGATGTAGAACCATCCGTCGGCGTCCATGAATCCGACGTCGCCGGTCCTGAGCGCACCGTCCGGGAGCGACTCGGCGGTCTTGTCGGGTTTGTTCCAGTAGCCGGGCACCACCTGCGGACCGGATGTCACAAACTCCCCAACCTCACCGACGGGGACGTCCTCACCGTCCTCCCCCACCACCCGGACGACCGTGTTGAACACCGGCACACCCACCGACAGGGCACCCGAGGCCTCGTCGACGGGGGCACGCACTCCGAGCGGCACGCCGTGGGACGGCGAGTTGGTCTCTGTGAGGCCGTAGATGTTGTGGATGTAGGCACCGAAGAACTTCTCCATGCGGTCACCGACCGCCGGGGAGATCGGAGCGCCGCCCGAATAGAGGATCCGCAGGCTCTCGAAATCCTCCGGGGTGGCACCCGGTGCCGCGGATAGCGCGTTGTAGGCGGTGATGGCGGCGACGGTGAACACCGGCCGGTGCTCGCGGATCGCGTCGAGAGCGACGTCGGGTGCGAAGCGGTGCATCAGGATCAGCGGCGTGTGCGCAATGATCGCGAACATGATGTGCCCGACGAGCCCGGTGATATGGAACAAGGGTGCCACCGCGAGGATCGGCTCACCCGAGCGCAGGCCGGTCCAGTCCCGGTACACCTGCGCGTTGAACGCGAGGTTGCCGTGTATGTTCATGGCACCCTTGGGTTCTCCGGTGGTGCCCGAGGTATAGGTGAGCACCGCCGTGTCGCCGGGCCCGAAGGCGGGGCGCGGCAGAGTGCTCCCGTCGTGGGCGGCGATCAGCACCGTCAGGTCGACGGCCCCGTCAACCGCCTCCCTGGACACACCCTCGAACAGTCGTGTGTCGTCGCGGGTCTGGAAATCCAGCGGCGAACACGTGATGACCGTCCGGACGTCCGTGTCACCCGAGGCGATGAGCGGTCCGGCCACCGTGCGGTACAGGTCGTCGAGCGTCAGCAACGCCACGACGCCGGAGTCGGTGAGCATGTACCGCAGTTCACGCTCGCGGTTCATCGGATTGATCAGCACCGCGATCCCACCGGCCTTCCACGCCGCAACCAGCCCGATGACGAAGGCCGGGTTGTTCTGCGTGTAGATCGCGAGCCGGTCGCCCGTCACGAAGCCCTCGGCCACCAGCGCACCGGCCAGGGCATCCGCCGCCCGGTCGACATCATGATCAGCCCGATGAGCGCCCCCGGAGGGTTCACCCACTGCGTGATCAGTTGGCGCGCACCGCGAGAACCGTCGGAACGATCATCGGGCGGCGGCGATACTTCTCCGACACCCAGCGGCCGACGGCGCGGCGGATCGTCTGCGCGATCCGGTGTGTGTCGGTGACACCTTCGGCGTACAGCGCGTCCAGTGCCTTCCCGACCAGATCGGCGGCGTCCTTGAGCGCGGCCGGATCGTCGGAGAAACCGCGGCCGGAGATCTCCGGCGGGCTGACGGCCCGGCCCGTCTCGGGGTCGACCGCCACGGTGATCGCGATGAAACCGCCCTCACCGAGTACCAGCCGCTCCGACAGCGTCGACTCCCCGACGTCGCCGACCGACAGACCGTCGACGTACACGTAGCCGACGGGCACCCGGCCGGTGATGGTGGCCAGGCCGTCAACAAGGTCGACGACCACACCGTCCTCGGCCAGCGCCACCCGTCCCGGGGCGACACCGGTGGCGATGGCCAGATCACCGTTGGCGCGCAGATGCCGCCACTCGCCGTGCACCGGCATCACGTTGCTGGGACGCACCGCGTTGTACAGGTACAGCAGCTCACCGGCCGACGCGTGCCCGGACACGTGCACCTTGGCCGACTGCTGGGTGATCACCGTGGCACCGCGCTTGGCCAGGCCGTTGACCACCGCGAACACCGAGTTCTCGTTGCCCGGGATGAGCGAGGAGGCGAGCACGACGAGATCGTCGGCGCGAATGTTGATCTGCCGATGCTCACCGCGCGCCATCCGCGACAGCGCCGACAGCGGCTCACCCTGCGAGCCTGTGGAGATCAGCACCACCCGGTGGTCGGGCAGCGTGGCTGCGGTGTCGAGGTCGACGACCACGCCGTCGGGCACCGACAGATAGCCGAGGTCCTGCGCGATCTGCATGTTGCGGACCATCGACCGGCCGACGAAGGTGACCCGCCGGTTGTGGGCATAGGCGACGTCGATGATCTGCTGGATGCGGTGCACGTGGCTGGCGAACGACGCCACGATCACCCGCTGTTTGGCCTTGCCGATGACCTGGTCGAGCACACCGCCGATCTGGCGTTCGGGGGTGACGAAGCCGGGGACCTCGGCGTTGGTGGAGTCCACCAGGAACAGGTCGACGCCCTCATCGCCGAGTCTGCTGAACCCTGCCAGGTCGGTGAGCCGACCGTCGAGCGGCAGCTGGTCGAGCTTGATATCGCCGGTGTGCAGCGTCAGGCCGGCGCCGGTGCGGATGGCGACGGCGATCGCGTCGGGGATCGAGTGGTTGACGGCGAAGTACTCGCAGTCGAACGGGCCGTGCTGGGTCCGCTCCCCCTCACTGACGCGCACCAGCTTGGGCCGCTGCCGATGCTCGCGGCACTTGGCCTCCAGCAGGGCGAGCGTGAACGTGGAGCCGACGACCGGGATGTCGCCGCGCAGGCGCAGCAGGAACGGCACCGCACCGATGTGGTCCTCGTGTCCGTGGGTGAGGATCACGGCCTCGACGTCGTCGATGCGGTCCTCGATGTACCGGAAGTCGGGCAGGATCAGGTCGACGCCGGGCTGCGCGTCCTCGGGGAACAGCACACCGCAGTCGACGATCAGCAGTTTGCCGTCGTATTCGAAGACGGTCATGTTGCGGCCGACCTCCCCGATACCGCCGAGCGCCACGACCCGCAGTCCGCCGCGGGGCAGCTTCGGTGGCGGGCCCATCCGGTCCGGTGCGGTCTGCGTGGTCTGCGAGTCGGCATCGGCCCGGGTGGCCGTGGTCCGGGCACGTTCGTGCCTGCCGCGGGCCTCGCGCCCGGTGGGCTCGGGAGCGGACTCCGCTCCCCCGGCCGCGTGCCGTGCGCCGGAGGTGCTGTCGGCGACCGATGCGGGCGAGGGTGGGCCTGCCTGTCGTGAGGCGCTGCGTCGACGCCGGGCTGGGTTCGTCATCAGCTCAGCAGTCCTGCCGTGGCCAGGTCTTTGGCCAGCTCATCGATCTGCGCGGTGTCGGCCGGCACCTGTGGCAGCCGGGGATCGCCGACGTCGAGGCCGAGCAATCGCAGCGAGGCCTTGACCATCGTGACACCGCCGAGCCTGCCCATCGCACTCACGAGAGGTGCGACGGAGGTGTTGATCTCGCGGGCCGTCACCACATCGCCCTTCTCGAAGGCCAGTTGCATCTCCCGGAGCCTGTCGGCGACGAGATGGCCGATGACACTGACGAATCCGGTGGCACCCACCGACAGCCACGGCAGGTTCAGGCCATCGTCTCCGGACAGGTACTCCAGGCCGGTGGTGGCGATGATGTTCGCGCCCGAGGCCAGATCACCCTTCGCGTCCTTGACGCCGACGATCCGCGGATGTTCGGCCAGCGCCCGGATGGTGGGTTCGGCGATCGGGACCACCGATCGGGGCGGAATGTCGTAGAGCAGCACCGGCAGGTCGGTGGCGTCGGCGACAGCGCGGAAGTGGGCGAGCAGACCGGCCTGCGGCGGCTTGGAGTAGTACGGGGTCACCACGAGCAGACCGTGTGCGCCCGCCTCGGCACCGGCGATCGCGAACTCGACGCTCTCGGCGGTGTCGTAGGTGCCCACACCGTGGGTGATGCGGCACCGGTCACCGACGGCGTCCAGGACCGCGCGAAGGACTTCGAGTTTCTCGGCGGGCTGCGTGGTGGGCGACTCACCGGTGGTGCCGGACAGGACCAGCCCGTCACAGCCCTTGGTCACCAGGTGGTCGGCCAGTTCCGCCGCCTTGTCGAGGTCGAGGGTTCCGTCGGCACGGAACGGAGTCACCATCGCCACCACATTCGTCCCGAAAGGGTGCGCGTCAGGCTGCTGCACGGCTGCGTTCATGGTGGTCAAGGCTACCTTCTCCTGGGTGGATCCCGCGCCGGGGCATACCGTCGCGGACGGGGTGTGTCGAGAACGAAAGCGGGTGAGCTGCTCCACCCATGGGACCTGGGCGGGTGCCCAGATCTCACGGGCGTGGCGGGTGGGCGGTCAGCCTTCGAGAACGTACGGCGAGGTGGCCACCTCGGTGCCGTCGGCGAGCGTGCCGATCTCGAAATCGCCGAAGACCGTCGGCGCGGTCCGCATCAGGTGCCGCAGGCATTCGACGGCGAGCTGGCGGATCTCGACGTCGGCGTGTTCGGTGGCCCGCATGCCGATGAAATGCCGCCATGCCCGGTAGTTGCCGGTCACCACGATCCGGGTCTCGGTGGCGTTCGGCAGAACCGACCGGGCCGCCTGCCGGGCCTGCTTGCGGCGCAGGATCGCGTTCGGCACGTCGGCGAACTTCGCTTCGAGGGCCTCCAGCAACTCGACGTAGGCCTCCCGGCTGGCGTCGGTGGCCTTGATGAACAGCTCTTCGAGCGCCTCGTCACCCTTGATCGCCGGCGGGGCCACCACGTTCGAGTCGTGTTCGGGCACGAACCGCTGCGACAGCTGCGAGTAGGAGAAGTGCCGGTGCCGGATCAGTTCATGGGTGCATGAGCGCGAGATCCCGGTGATGTAGAAGGTCACCGACGCGTGTTCGAGCAGCGACAGATGACCCACCTCGAGGATGTGCCGCAGGTATCCGGCGTTGGTCGCGGTGCGCGGGTTCGGCTTGTCCCAGCTCTCGTAGCAGGCGCGGCCGGCGAACTCGACCAGCGCCTCACCGCCGTCGGCGTCGGTGCTCCACGGCACGTCCGGCGGTGGGGTGAACTCTGTGGCCGCCACCATCTGGACCTTCAACGGCACCAGTTCGGACACACCGCCTCCTCCATCGTCGATTCCCGCCGTCCACTCCTTCGCGAGACGAACGCCTCGATTCTCCCCCAACGCCTCCGCCCGGCGTCGTCAGGCCCGCCGATCGGGTGCGCAGGGCCGATCAACCGATGTCGCCATGGTGAATCGACGACGAATTCTGTCTGAGAAGCGGGTGTCGTCCGGCCGACTTGCCCAGGAGTAAGGTGACCAGACGCACACGGGACCGACTGCCATGGCGCATGATGTTCGACGTGCCTACTCAGCCGCCCGTGTCCGGTGCGCCCACCGCTGCCGGGTCCCCCGCGCCCGCCACCCCCGATCGCCGCACTGTGCTGCGGGCCGGCGCCGGCATCGGTGTCGCCGCCACGCTGTACGCCGCCGGATCCGCCGGGCCGGCGTCCGCGGCGCCGTCGAGCGGCGGCACTCACCGGGTGTTCGCGCACGGTGTGGCCTCGGGTGATCCGATGGCCGACCGGATCATCCTGTGGACGCGGGTCACCCCGACCGCGTCCGCCACCCCCGGATCCGGCGTCGGTACTCCGGTACAGGTGACCTGGCGGATCGCCACGGACGTCGAGTTGCGCTCGGTGGTCTCCTCCGGCACCACCACGACCGGCCCCGACCGGGACTTCACCGTGAAGATCGATGCGACGGGCCTGGCCCCCGACACCCGCTATTGGTACGCCTTCACCACCACCGTCGGCGGCACGACACACCGCTCGCCCGTCGGGGCCACCCGCACCGCCCCCGCGCCCGGTGCCGACGTCAGCCGGGTTCGGTTCGGTGTGGTGTCGTGCGCCAACTGGGAGGCCGGCTACTTCGGCGCGTACCGGCATCTGCGCGGCCAGCGGGACCTCACCGCGATCGTGCACCTCGGCGACTACTACTACGAGTACAAAACCGGCGAATACACGGGTAAGGGACCTGCCATCCGGATTCACTCCCCCCGCAACGAGGCCCGGACCCTGCGCGATTACCGGATGCGCCACGCCCAGTACAAGACGGACCCCGACCTGGCCGCCCTGCACCTGGCGCTGCCGTGGATCTGCACCTGGGACGACCACGAGTCCGCCGACAACTCCTGGCGCGGCGGCGCCGAGAACCACTCGGCGTCGGAGGGTCCGTGGGCCACCCGTAAGGCGGCCTCCGAACGCGCCTACTACGAGTGGATGCCGGTGCGCCCGCCGGCCGACCCGAACGGCAGGCACCTGTACCGGCGCCTGGCCTTCGGCAACCTCCTGGACCTGTCGATGCTGGATCTGCGCACCTACCGGGACAAGGAGGCGTCGATGATCTCCCGCAAGATCGATGATCCGGCGCGCACGATCACCGGAAAGACCCAGATGAAGTGGCTGACCGACGGCCTGGCGTCCTCGACGGCCGCGTGGCGGATCGTGGGCAACCCGGTGATGATCACTCCGGTCCTGCTCCCTCCGCTCGACAAGAAGACCACGGCCGCGATCACCGATGTCCTGGGCCTGCCCGAGGGCGGGATCCCCTACAACGCCGACGTGTGGGACGGCTATACCGCCGACCGCAAGAAGCTGCTGCGCACCATCGCGGACAAGCACATCGGCAATGTGGTGTTCATCACCGGCGATATCCACACGTCGTGGGCGTGTGACGTCCCGATCGATGCCGCCGGATACCGGTCCGGGAATGCGGTGGCCACCGAGCTCGTGGTGCCGTCGGTGACGGCCGACAACATCGACGAGATGATCAAGGTCCCCGAGCACACGGTCAGCAACGCGATCCCCCCGGCTCTCACCGCACTCAACCCGTATATCAAGTGGACCGACCTCGACGCACACGGCTACGGGGTGTTCACAGTCACCAAGGCCGCGGTGCAGATGGACTGGTATTTCTTGCGTGACAAGACCAAGCGGCTGACCGGGCAATACCATGCCAGGTCATTCCAGGTCCGCAGCGGATCCAATCGTGTTATTCCGGTAGTCAACCCTATTCGTTAACCCGCGAAAGGAACCTTGTCATGACAACTCGCACGCTTTCCCGGCCTCTGCGCGTGTTCACCAGCGTCGCCGCGGTGTCGGCCATCGCGCTGGCCCCGGCCGTCGCGGGACAGGCCGGTATCGCCTCCGCGGCGCCGAACGACACCGGCTCGTCCACCACCGACGCCCCCGGTGTCGCGACGCCGAGCGTCATCCACCTCGCGGGCACCGAGAACACCCGGACATTCGCCTCATACACCACGACCTCCGGCAAGCACATCTCGCCCGCGGTGATCCGCAGCGACAACCTGTCCAAGCTGACCGCGTCCGACCTCCGGAAGCTGAAGTCGCTGAAGGTGACCTCGATCGTGGATCTGCGCACCCAGATCGAGTACACGGTGCAGCCCGACAAGGCGGTCCCGGGTGCCACCCGCAAGAGTTACGACATCCTCGGGCAGACCCCGATCACCAATCTGGTCGACCTGTCGTCGGCGTACCGGGCGTACATCACCGCACCGTCGGCGCGGGCCGGGTTCCGCAAGACGCTGCTCGACATCAAGAACACCACCTCAAAGGGCAATTCGGTGCTGTTCCACTGCAGCGCGGGCAAGGACCGCACCGGCTGGACCGCGGCGCTGGTGCTGAGCATCCTGGGCGTCGACCGGGGCACCATCGAACGCGACTACCTGGCCAGCAACACCTACCGCCACGCCTCGCCGAACGATCCGCTCAACGGTGTCCGCATCGAATGGCTGCGCACCTCGTTCAACACGGCCAAGGCCAAGTACGGCAGCCTCGACGGCTACCTGCGCAAGGGGCTCGGTCTGACCACCAACGATCTCAACACCCTGCGCGCTAACCTGCTGAGCTGAGCAAGGCGTCGAGCTTGGCGTAGGTGTCGCGCCAGCCCTCGACGGCGATCGAGGTGATACCGAGGTCGGCGACGGGCCGGTCGTTGCCGCCCTCATCGAGCCGGTCGCCGTAGAACAGGATGTCGGCGGTGTCCAGGCCCAGGATCTCCATCAGGCGCCTGGCACCGTACGCCTTGTCGATACCCTTGCGGGTGACATCGACCGAGGTCGATCCGCCGCTGCGGACCTCCAGGTCGGGCAGCCGTTCGGCGGCATAGGCACGCAGGGTTTCTTTCTTGGCGCCGTCGGGATCCCAGGCGGCCTTGGCGTCGACGGGGGCCGACTGACCGAGTGCGCTGTAGGTGATCTGTGAGCCCCTGTCCTCGAGGATCGGTCCCCACGGATCGTCCTCCCACAGCCCGAGCGTCTTCGCACCGGTCTCCAGGATGTCCAGGGTGCGGGCCTTCTCGTCGTCGGACAGGTATTCGGCGTACACCGTCTCCCAGCCGGAGTCGCCGAGCCGCACGTACTGGGTGCCGCAGGTGGGCATCAGATGCAGGTTGGCGGCGTTCGGATCGCCACCGATGCGGCTGAGCACCTGCGCGTCGAACTGCCCGAACTGGCCGCCGGAGATGATGCACACGAGGCCGCGGTCGAGGAGCCGGCGCAGTTGCGCGGCCATCTCGTCGGGCAGTGGGCTCTTGGACGGGGCCAGGGTGTCGTCGAGATCGAACATCACCAGCCGGTACGTGTTCCCGCCGAATTCAACAGCCATCGCGGTTCGGTCCTGCTCTCTGCCATCGCGTGCCCAGCGCACGTCACTGTGCGAGCACACTACGTGGTGTCCGCTAGGGCGCGGCACGGAACACCTGATCGGCAGGCGGTGGCTGTGACCGATATCGCAGGGACCGGGTCCTCACGTTCCAATCGCCCGGGACAGCCTGGCCGCGAGATCACCCGCACCCCCGATCGCGACGCCGTCGAGGCCGAGCCAGCGTGCCATGGTCGTGAGGTCGGTGGCCAGATGCTCGGCGACCAGGTCCCGGTCGCGGCCGGGTTCGAGGTGCGCGGCGGGCACCCGCAACACCCCGGCTGACCGGTCGGCCTTCAGGTCGACACGGGCGGCGATGTCGTCACCGAGGAGATAGGGGTGCACATAGTAGCCGTGCACCCGCTTGTGTGCGGGGGTGTAGATCTCGATCCGGTAGTGAAAGCCGAAGAGCCGCAACGCTCGTGGCCGGAAAAATACGAGCGGGTCGAAGGGTGACAGGATTGTCGAGACACTCACCGCGCGCGGCGTCCGGGCATCGGCGGCCAGGTAGGCAGGTCCATCCCAGCCACCGACGGTCACCTCGCGGACCATGCCCTCCTCGACGGCGTCGTCGATCGCGCGTTGGGTGTCGGCGCGGGACATCCGGTAGTAGTCGGCGATGTCGGCGGGCGTGGCGACGCCCAGTGATGCCGCCGCCCGCGCGACGAGCACGCGCTGCGCATCGGCACGGTCGATGCGGATCGCGGCGACGTCCGGTCCGATGAAGCGTTCGGTGCGGTCGTAGAAGCGGGAGAAGTTGCCGTCGCGGACCGCCGACAACTGTCCCGCGGCGAACAGCGCCTCGCAGATGTGTTTGACCTCGCCGCGCTCCCACCAGCTTCCGGCCTTCCCCTGTCCCCGCACGATGCCCAGGGCCGCTTCGATGTCCCGCGGCATACTCGGGCCGAGGTCGTCGATGACGGCGACGACGTCGTCGGCCATCGCCGCGTTGCGGGCCATCACCTCGCGGGTGTATTTCCACCGGCCACCAGCGAATTCGTCCATGCGCCAACGCATCAGCGGCCAGTCGTCGACGGGGATCAGTGCGGCCTCGTGCGCCCAGTATTCGGCGAGGAAACGCGGTTTGCCCGGCGGCTGCCAAGCTGCCCGGGCCAGCAGTTGCCGGTCGTACGGTCCGAGCCTGGAGAACAGCGGCAGATAGTGCGCCCGGACGGCCACGTTCACCGAGTCCATCTGGATGAGCCCGGTCCGCCCGAGGACCCGTTTCAGATGCGCCATCGTCGGCGCCGCCGTCGGTCGCTTGTCGACGAAACCCTGTGCCGCCAGCGCGATCCGGCGTGCCTGCGCCGCCGACAGCCTGTCCTTGGTCACCCGGGTTCCCGTGTCTCAGTCCGCTATGCGGCGATAGTCGACAAACCGGTATCGGGGTCCGGCCGAGGAGGTCAGCCACTCACCGCGATCGACCTCCTGCCACGTCTCGTCGATCTCGGGTGCGAAGGCATCCGCATTGTCGACGGTGAGATCGATCTCGGTGACGCGGAGTTCGTCGGCGCCGCCGATCGCGGCCCGGTAGATCTGCTCGCCACCCATCACCGACACCGTCGTCCCCTCATCGCGGGCACCCACCAGCGCGTACGCGTCGTCGAGCGACCCGACCACGTCGGCGCCGTCGGCCCGCAACTCGGGGTTGCGGCTGATCACGACGTTGCGCCGGCCCGGCAGCGGCCGGAACCTGGCCGGCAGCGACTCCCAGGTCCGCCGCCCCATGATCACCGGCGACGACCCGGTCAGTTCCTTGAACCGGCGCATGTCCTCGGGCACCCGCCACGGGATGGTGTTGGCCCGGCCGATGGCGCCGTCGCGGTCCTGCGCCCAGACGAGTTGGATCACGTCAGACGGCCACAGGCGCGGCGATACCCGGGTGCGACTGGTACCCGATCACCTCGATGTCGTCGTACTCGTAGTCGAACAACGAGTCCCGGTGCCGCAGCCGCAACGTCGGGTAAGGGTACGGTTCTCGCGACAGTTGCCGCGTCACCTGCTCGACGTGATTGTCGTAGATGTGGCAGTCGCCGCCCGTCCAGATGAATTCGCCCACGTCGAGACCGGCCTGCGCGGCCATCATGTGGGTCAGCAGCGCGTACGAGGCGATATTGAACGGGACCCCGAGGAACAGATCGGCGCTGCGCTGGTACAGCTGGCACGACAGCTTGCCGTCGGCCACATAGAACTGGAAGAACGCGTGGCACGGCGGCAGCGCCATCTGTGGAATCTCCCCCACATTCCACGCCGACACGATGTTGCGCCGCGAATCCGGGTTGGTCTTGAGCATCTCGAGCGCCGCGGAGATCTGGTCGATGTGCTCCCCCGACGGCGTCGGCCACGCCCGCCACTGCGCCCCGTAGATCGGGCCGAGCTCACCGAAGTCGTCGGCCCACTCGTCCCAGATGGTGACCCCATGCTCGTGTAGCCAGCCGACGTTCGAGTCGCCGCGCAGGAACCACAGCAGCTCGTAGATGATCGACTTCAGATGCACCTTTTTGGTGGTGATCAGCGGAAACCCGGCCGCCAGGTCGTAGCGCAGCTGATGCCCGAAGATGCTGCGGGTGCCGGTCCCGGTGCGGTCGGCCTTCGGGGTGCCGCCGGCAAGCACCAGCCGCAACAGATCCTCGTAGGGGGTGGGAATGTCGCCCGGCGCGGGGCTGGTCGCGTGGAAGGGCATGCTCACCCGCGCAAGTTTACGCACGTCTCAGGCACGGCCCGGCCGCCGTGCCTCCACGGCCACCGCCCGGCGACACGGGAAGTCTGAGCGTCGAACTGGGCGAGATGGCGAGTAACCGTGGGCGAACCCCAGTCTCGACTGTGCGTCGTACACTGCCGATACGATTCCGTTCATGACCAGCGGCGCTACGACATCACTCACAGCGGGAGCCAACGTCTCCCTCCAGACAGTCCCGACGTCAGTACTCGTCGCCACGAACGACCCCGCTCACTCCGTCGATGCGCAAGCATTGCTGCTAACCACGGCAGGACGGGTGCGCACTGACGACGACTTCGTCTTCTACAACCAGCCCCGGCATCCGTCAGGTGCGGTGGCAGTGACCGCCACACCGACGGCGGCGGCGGTCACAATTGATGTGCCGCATCTGGAGTTGCCCGTTGACCGAATTGTGCTGTGTTTGTCGGCGGAGGACCCGATCGCCGACTCGCGGTTCGCTGTCACCCTCACCTGCGAGCAGCGGTCCGTGACAGTCGTGCGGTTCGACTGTGCTTGGCCGTCCGGTGTGGCGGCCCTGATGGTGGGTGAGTTCTATCGACGAGCAGGTGGCTGGAAGTTTCGGGCCATCGGGCAGGGGTGGAGTTCGGGTCTGGCCGGATTGGCAACTGAGTTCGGTGTCAACATCGATGACGATCCCACTCCTAGCTGTGGCGCTCCCACCACACCTCACCCGGCCGTTGATCCAGCGCCTGCGCCCCAGAGCACGGTCCCCGCGGGGTGGTTCTCTGACCCAGCAACCGACACGATACTGCGGTGGTGGGATGGCACCACCTGGACTGGACACACCAGGCCCCTGCACAACCTGCCCGGCACGTGTCCACGGTGCGGCAATCAACTCAAGACTCGTCTGATGGGCCGGGCCACCCGGCCATGCAGGTTCTGTGAGAACCAGATCCGCCAGTTCATGGAAAGTTGGCGTCCGCAGTTGGCACAGGTTCTCGACACTTCCGGCCCGCACAGCGATCAGTGGGATCGTCTGTGGATGCAGTTGCAGTTTGAGCAGATCGCTGATTCGGTCGGCCGGGCGGCACTGGATGACGTCGGACTCGCCCACCTGGAGCAGCTAGCAACGTTCGCGTTCGCCGACGGTGAGATCGAAGACACCGAACTCGCTGACTTCGAAACTGCGCTCGCCGATCTCGGGCTGTCGCCGAGTCCTCAGCTCAGCATATTGAAGCAACGCATGCAGCGCGGCCGGGAAATGACGAAGATCCGCGCCGGTGAACTGCCCATCGCCACGCCCTCTGATATCCACTTGGACTCCGACGAAGTCCTGTACCTGGACGTGCACGCCCAACTGATCCGATACCTCGCCAACGGACCAAAAACCACGCCCGGTCGGTTGCTGGTGTCGAACAAGAAGATCCGGTTTATCGGTACCGGCGGCGGTCAGACGAACTGGGACAAGATCGTCGGGGTGCGCGCCGAATACCGAAATCTAGTCGTCTCGGCAGCTACTGCCCGCGGCGCTGCCCAGTACACCGTCGCCGATGTCGACTACGTCGCCGCAGTCACCGAGGGCGCGCTACGGATCGCAAAGCGCCAGGTACTCGCTCCCGGGGAACGAGACTCCCGTTCAGTACCCCAGCACGTACGGGCAGAGGTTTTCCGACGCTGCGGGGGTCGTTGCGTCGAATGCGGATCGACGTCCTACCTCGAATACGACCACATAATCCCCTGGAGTCGGGGTGGCGCGACCAGCGTCGAGAACCTTCAAATCCTTTGCCGTGCCTGTAATCAGGCGAAGGGCGCACGCATCTGAACAGGTCTGACCGGTTGAGTCCACATCAGGCTGGAGGACGATCACGGCTGGGGATTGACGACGTCCATGCCGCCGATCCGTGAGAGCGGGAATACGATGAACCGGACCTTGCCGCGGATTTCGCTGACGGGGACGGTGCCGTTCAGTTCATCGGTGATGTGGGCGCGGGAGTCGGCGGAGGAGAGCCGGTTGTCACCCATCACCCACACGTTGCCGTCGGGGACGGTGATCGGACCGAAGTCGGTGCCGTAGCAACTGGTCGGTGTGCCTGCTGCGGTGTCCGCTTGCAGTGCGGTGTCGATGTACGGCTCACGCAACGGTTTCCCGTCGACGGTGACGCCGCGGCCGTCGGCATTCTTGCAGGCGACGGTCTGCCCACCGGTCGCGATGACACGTTTGACGAGGTTGTACTCGTCCGGTGGGGCGAAACCGAACCACGAAAATCCGTCCTGAACACCTTTGATCACCACATTCGATGATCGCCGTGATGTCCAGCCGCCCTCCCAGGATTCGGTGGGCGCGTTGAAGACGACGACGTCCCCGGGTTTCGGATCACCGAACCGGTAGGCGAGCTTGTCGATGACGATATGGTCGTTGCTGCATCCGGCACAGCCGTGCAGGGTCGGCTCCATCGACTCCGACGGGATCACGTACTGCCGCCCGATGAATGTCTGTAAGACCCAGGTCAGCAGCAACACGCAGGCCACGACGATGACGATCTCGCGGACCGTCGAGCGCCGCTTCTCAGGATTATCGGTTGCGCCGATCGGACCCTGGTCACCATCATCGGTGTTGACATGCTCTTCGTGCGCGGCATCGGTTGCCTCGGTACCGGTGTCACGTGTGGTTGGTTCCCCGGTGGTCGAGTTAGGACGGAAAGGTGGCACGAGATGTCCGAGAAGCCCCCCAAGCTGCATGTCACACAGCATGCCATTTTCACCGAGAGCGACGGCGCCTGGACCGGCCGCTACGGCGGCGAGAATTGGTCGGTCACCGCCACATCGAAGCAGGAAGCCCTCGACCTGATGGTGGAAAAGCTGGAATCGGTCAGCGACGACTACGCCCGCAACGAGCGACTCATCAGACTTGCCGAAAGGGTCATCGCCGGTACCCACACCGAGGAAGGTTTCGAAGCCGAGTACATCACCGAAACCTCGTACGAGGACCGGATGATCGAGCTCATGGAAACCCAGTTCGATGACGACTGACCCCGGCGATCACCACATCAGAGTGCTTGCCCAGCACATCGATCGAGGGTTACCGATCTTCTCGTCCCGATCGGAGGTCACCGCCTGCGAGACCGACCGATCGATGATCGGCCGCAAGATCGTCCAACGACGACAACATGTTCAGCGACAATTCCGCCGGCACTTCAAGTGACACGGGACCTCTTGAGCAGTCGGGTGATTCATGGGCAGCCTCGGACGTTCACACAATATTGGATTAATAATCCACCGCCGCCTCCGGCGACCGGCTCCATGACACACCACGCATGGACACTCCTGGGAGGGAGATCTGTGATCGACAGGCATCACGATTCAGCCGGGCTGTGATCCGGTCCGCGGGTCACCCGCCTGAACAGTGCATCGATCGGTTGACCGCATTCTGGAAACACCGCTTACCGAGTACGAGTACACCCCGCGACGATCTGGGCCTTCTCGTGCAGTATTTTCGCGTCACTGCTCCATGAGTCCGGCGGCCACGGACGCGCCGAGCTCCCAGCACCGTTCCAGGTCAGCTTTCTCGGGCTTGTTGGAGACGATGACGTCGTCGGCGGCCTTCACCCATCCGAGGCCTGCCGTGATCGACGTGACGGCACGCTCGGCGCCCTCGGTCCCCTCGTTGCCGTGCAGGTACAGACCGTATGGACGACCGCGCGTCGAATCGAGAATCTGGTAGTAACTGGTGTCGAAGGCGTGCTTGAGCGCGCCGGAAATATAGCCGAGGTTGGCCGGGGTGCCGAGCAGGTAGCCGTCGGCCTCCAGGAAGTCGGTGACCGTCACCGACAGGGCCGCACGGCGGACCACTTCCACACCCTCGATCTCCGGGTCGGTCGCGCCGCTGATCACGGCTTCAAACATCGCCTGGCAGTGCGGCGACGGCGTGTGGTGGACGATCAGCAGCCTGCTCACGAGCCCGAGGCCTTTCCGGCGTCGTGATATTGGGCGACGGCCCGTTTCATCATCTCGCGGGCGCGGGTGCGGTCGCCGGCGTAATCGTAGGCGCGGGCGATGCGGTAGGTGTTGCGCCAATCGTCGGGGTCGGCTTCCCATTCGACCTTGACCTGGGCGAACAGCTCATCGGCCACGTCACGTTCGAGACGCCCCGACGGCCGCTTGGGAAGGTGCGAGATGTCGAGCTCACGGCCTTCCTCTGTGATCACGCGGGCGAGTTGCTGGTGTTCGATGCCGGCGCGCAGCGTCGAGTACACCAGCCACACCCCGATGATCGGCAGGATGATGACGCCGATGCCGAGCCCGATCCCGGCGACACCACCGTCGGCGATCAACCCGACACCGCGCCACCCGAGCAGCACGAAGTACACGCACAGCGCGACGATCAGGAAACCGATCAGCCACACGATCGGCCGGGCATCCTTCTGCTTGGCAGCCTTCTGCGTGCTGCCGGGATCCTCTGAGTTCTCCGGGGCCATCGCCTACAGGTCCATGAAGTGTTCGAGGCCGACGGTCAGCCCCGGATGGGCGGCCACATTGCGCACGCCGAGCAGCACACCGGGCGCGAACGACGACCGGTCGAGTGAATCGTGCCGGATGGTCAGGGTCTCACCCTGGGTGCCCAGCAGCACCTCCTGGTGGGCGACGAGACCGGCCAGGCGCACCGAATGCACCCGGACCCCCGACACCTCGGCGCCGCGCGCACCGTCGAGTTCCTGGCTGGTCGCGTCCGGGCACGGCGCCAGACCCGCGTCGGCGCGCGCCTGCCCGATCAGTTCGGCGGTGCGGTACGCGGTCCCCGACGGGGCGTCGGCCTTGTGCGGGTGATGCAGTTCGATGACCTCGACCGACTCGTAGAAGCGGGCGGCCTGCTGCGCGAACCGCATCGACAGCACCGCGCCGATCGCGAAGTTGGGGGCGATGAGCACCCCGACGCCCGGATTGGCGGCGAGCCAGCCGCGCACGGTGTCGAGGCGGTCGGCGGAAAAGCCGGTGGTGCCGACGACGGCGTGGATGCCGTTGTTGATGAGGAACTCCAGGTTGCCCATCACCACGTCGGGGTGGGTGAAGTCGACGACCACCGAGGTCTGGGTGTCGGTGAACGTCGTGAGGGCGTCATCCTTGTCGACGCCGGCGCTGTAGGTGAGGTCGTCGGCCGCCTCGACGGCCGCCACGATCGCCTGCCCGACTTTGCCGTTGCTGCCGAGCACGCCGACGTTGATTCCGCTCACTGCCACTTCCTCACGTTTGTCACCGGTCCTGGTCCCGGGACAAGTCTACGTTCGCCCACATCGGCCGACGCCACGGCCGCCTACCACTCCACAGTCGACTGGTCCAGGTAGGTACCCTCGTCGAATCGCCGTTCGGTGAGGATCCCGTGGCCGTCGGCGCGCATCCACAGGACAGAGCTGGTCCGGGTGCCGTATCCGGGGGTGCGGATAAACGCCGGCGACAGGTCCCGTTCGCGGCCGATCCCGACACCGGTGTCGGGCAGCAGGTCGTCGGGCGCGGGCCGGTCGTCGGCAAGGACCGCGAACAGGGCTTCGTCGGCCGCGGTGGTCTGCGGCGGCGCGGTTCTCAGCGCCGCGGTGACCGCCTCGACGGTGCGCGCCACCTTGGGCCAGGAATTGTCCAGGGCACCGTTGGACAGCCCGTGCACGCCGTCGGCGACCCGCTGCGCCGCGATCTCGGGCCTGTTGGCCGCCCACCATACCGAATCACCGTCGGACACCACAAGATTGACCGGGGCATACTCAGCCGCGGTGTCGGTGAGGCGCCGCGCCTCGTCGGCCGGGGAGATGCCGGAGGTGAGGAAGTCGACGGGCAGCGCACCCCGCGATCGTTTGTCGGGCTCGGGCACCGGATCACCGTCGCGCACATTGGTGACGGCCGCGAACCGTCCGGGCACCTCGGCGCTCACCCCCATCCAGGTTCCGCCTGCCACCGCATCCCGGCCCCCGATGACCGGCAGATCCGCCCACCGGTGCACCGGTACTGTCTCGCGGGCATAGAACTCGTCCCGGTTGGCGGCCACCACCAAGGGAAAACCGTCGATCACGTTGACCGCGAACACAATCAAACACATCTGTCACCACATTCCTGACCCGGGCCCCTGCCGGATCCACCTCATCGCACGCCGATCAGCGTCAACCGATCAGGGGAAGATTCTGCCCGAGATTGTCGAGCCGGCGTTGGATACCGGCGATCTCCCGTACCGATTGCGCGACGAGACTCCGGTCGAGCGGAGACAGGCGCTTCATCTCCAGCAGGTCGCTGACCGGTTCGCCACGGTCGAACTGGGCGACCTGATAGTTCAGGCGCACCCGCTGTAGCACCTCGAATACTTCGATCAGCGTGGCCGCCTGATCACCCGGCAGGACGACGCTGCCCGCCGCCGCCCGCAGCCGCGACCTGGTGTCACGCTCGTCGGAACCGGCGAACAGCGCCACCCAGCGGGCGATGTCGGTGAGCGGCGCGAGGGCGTGTTCCTTGATATCGAAGGTGCCGCCCTTACCGGAGAATACATCCCGCATCGTGCGGATCCGGGCCTTGGTGGTCAGGGCCTCAGCCAGCAACATGCCCATGGTGGTGCGGCGGGACCGCAGCCCGTCGAGGACGTTCTCCATTCCGGTGCCGCCGGCTCCCCAGATCGGCCGGGAGTCGAGTAGCAGCGACGTGTACACGATCGCCTCGTCCTTGAGGGGTGACTCCATCCACTGCTGGGCCGCGTCGTGCCATTCCCCGCGCCTGCGGGAGAACCACGGTTTGGAGGCGACGACGCCGTTGAGGTCGATGGCCAGACCCCCGCCGCCCGCGATGCCGATCACCTCGGCACAGGCCTGGCGGAATCGGGCGATGTCGGCGTCGGACACCTCGTCGGCGAAGGCCACCGCCGAGTCGACATCGGAGCTGAGTACGGCGTCGCGACGGGCGTTGCTGCCCAACGACAGCCAGCGGATCCCGGACGGATCGAGGCCGTGCCGCTCGCTCACCAGATCAAGTGCGCGGCGCACCACCGCATCACTGAGCAGCGACGCGATCGCACTCACCTCGTGCGCCGCCTGGCCCCGGCGGACCAGGTCGGCGACGAAGTACGGGATCCGTTTGGCATGCTGCTGCAGCCCCGACGGGGTGGCTGCGACGGCGATCTGCCGGCGCAGTGTGAGGCTCGGACCGGCCGGCGCCGACAGCAGGTCAGCGGCGGTTACCGCGCCGAGCAGGGTGCCCGCGGTGTCGATGACGGGCACACACGTCAGCTCCTGTTCGAGGACGAGGGCCAGCACAGCGGCGACCGGGGTGTCCGCGGCGACCGCCGGCACCGGTGGGCCGACGATCGCACCGACGGCCGTCTGCGGGTCGACGCCGCGGGCCACCACGTCGGCCCTGATGCCCACGTCCGTCAGCACACCGAACCCTGCGCCGAGCGCGACCATCAGCGCCGCGAACCCGCGCTCTGTCATCACCGTGGCCGCGTCCCGGACGGTCATCGACGCCGGAACCACCAGCGGCTCGCCCGTGATGAGTGCGCCGATCGCTCCGGCGGGCGCCTCGTCGACGCGGCGCGGCACGGTCAGTTTGTCACCGGTCGGACCCGTCTCCCATCCGCCCGAATGCGGCATCGGGGGCCGCGGAGTCGACTGTTGCACCCTGTGATTCTACGGTCGCTCCCCGATCGCCGAGCCTGTGGATAACTCTCGGCAGCCACCTCCGGAACCCGTTACGCTTGACGGACAGAACATCGGCGAAGGGGGCAGCGCATGGCGGATCCAGACGACCTGGATGCACGACTGCGGAATGTGGAACGCGAGGTCGAGGGCCTCAAGACCGAGAACAAGGAACTGCGCCGTGACGTCTCCGCGGCCCGGGTTCTCGCGGCCGGCGCTGACCAGGATGTCAGCAACATGCACGCCGCGTTCCGGGCGCAGACGATGGTCCTGAACGCCATGCGCGAAACCCAGCTTGAGCACGGCAAGCGCATCGGTGGTCTCGATCAACGCATGGGCGGTCTCGATCAACGCATGGACGGTCTCGATCAACGCATGGGCGGTCTCGATCAACGCATGGACGGTCTCGATCAACGCATGGATGGCCTCGATCAACGCATGGACGGTCTCGATCAACGCATGGATGGCCTCGATCAACGCATGGACGGTCTCGATCAACGCATGGACGGTCTCGATCAACGCATGGCTGGCCTCGAATCCGAAATGCGCACGGGCTTTGCCACGATGGCCGCCGGAATGCAGCAGATCACCACCCTGCTCACCACCGCGCTCGACGACGGATCATTCGGCCTCGGCCGCAATCGTCCGGGCAACACCTGAGATCCGACCCCATCTGAGATCCGACCCATCTAGGATCCGACAACCGTCACACGAGGGCGGCCCGCCATCCCGGTCAGGATGGCGGGCCGCCCCGTTGACGCTGTCGATCAGGTGATCGCCGTCAGGCGTTTGCCTTCTCGGTGTCGTCGGCCTTGGCCTCGCTCGCCTTGTCGTCGTCCACCGGGACGAGGCTGATCTTGCCGCGCTCGTCGATGTCGGCGATCTCCACGCGCAGCTTGGAGCCGACGTTGACCACGTCCTCCACCTTGTTGATGCGCTTGCCCTTGCCGAGCTTGGAGATGTGCACCAGACCGTCGCGGCCCG
The DNA here is from genome assembly GCF_000241345.1 of Gordonia amarae NBRC 15530. Classification (GTDB taxonomy): domain Bacteria; phylum Actinomycetota; class Actinomycetes; order Mycobacteriales; family Mycobacteriaceae; genus Gordonia; species Gordonia amarae. The sequence goes on along the minus strand of NZ_BAED01000071.1, from coordinate 4,321 downwards.
GAAGCAGCGATACGAACGCGCCGAAGGCGGTGGTCTTGACCACGGTGCCCAGGAAGCGTTCGCCCACCTTGGGCAGCTGCGGGTTGGCGATGGCGTTGACCTTGTCGATCGCGGCCTGCGCGGACGGGCCGTCGGCGGCGCCGACGAACACGGTGCCGTCGTCCTCGATGGAGATGTTGGCGCCGGTCTCCTCGGTGATGCCGTTGATCGTCTTGCCCTTGGGGCCGATCAGCTCACCGATCTTGTCGACGGGGATCTTGATGGTGGTGATCCGCGGCGCGTACGGGCTCATCTCGTCGGGCTCGTCGATGGCCTCGGCCATCACGTCGAGGATGGTCAGGCGGGCGTCCTTGGCCTGGCCGAGCGCACCGGCGAGCACGTGCGACGGGATGCCGTCGAGCTTGGTGTCGAGCTGCAGCGCGGTCACGAAGTCCTTGGTGCCGGCGACCTTGAAGTCCATGTCGCCGAAGGCATCCTCGGCGCCCAGGATGTCGGTGAGGGCGACGTAGCGGGTTTCCCCGTTCACCTCGTCGGACACCAGACCCATGGCGATACCGGCGACCGGGGCACGCAGCGGCACACCGGCGTTCAGCAGCGACATGGTGGAGGCGCACACCGAACCCATCGAGGTGGAACCGTTGGAGCCCAATGCCTCCGACACCTGACGGATCGCGTAGGGGAAGTCCTCGACGCTCGGCAGCACCGGCACCAGGGCACGCTCGGCGAGAGCACCGTGGCCGATCTCGCGGCGCTTGGGCGACCCGACGCGACCGGTTTCACCGGTGGAGTACGGCGGGAAATTGTAGTGGTGCATGTACCGCTTGGAGGTCTCGGGTCCGAGCGAGTCGATCTGCTGGGCCATCTTCACCATGTCGAGGGTGGTGACGCCCAGGATCTGGGTTTCGCCACGCTCGAACAGGGCCGAACCATGGGCGCGCGGGATCACGGCGACCTCGGCGGACAGCGACCGGATGTCGGTGATGCCGCGGCCGTCGATGCGGAAGTGATCGGTCAGGATGCGCTGGCGCACCAGCTTCTTGGTGAGCGAACGGAACGCCGCACCGATCTCCTTCTCGCGGCCCTCGAACTGGCCGGCGAGCTGGTCGAGGATCTCACCCTTGAGCTCGTCGGTGGCGTCCTCACGCTCGTGCTTGCCGGCGATGGTGAGGATCTGCGACAGCTTGTCGGTGGCCGCGGCGGCGACGGCGTCGAAGGCGTCGGCCTCGTATGCCGGGAACAGCGGGAATTCGCCGGTCTCCTTGGATGCGGCTGCGGCCATCGACTTCTGCGCCTCGCACAGGGCGGCGATGAACGGCTTGGCGGCTTCCAGGCCCTCGGCGACGATGGCCTCGGTGGGTGCCTGCGCACCACCGGCGATGATGTCGATGACGTTCTCGGTGGCCTCGGCCTCGACCATCATGATGGCGACGTCGGCGTCGGCACCTTCACCGGAGACGATGCGTCCGGCGACGACCATGTCGAAGACGGCGCCTTCGAGCTGCTCGACGGTCGGGAACGCGACCCACTGGCCGGCCTTGTTCTCCTCTGTCGGGATGAGGGCGACTCGGACACCGCCGACGGGGCCGGAGAACGGCAGGCCGGCGATCTGGGTGGACGCCGACGCGGCGTTGATGGCGAGCACGTCGTACAGATCCTGCGGGTTGAGGCTCATGACGGTGACGACGACCTGGATCTCGTTGCGCAGGCCGTCGACGAACGACGGGCGCAGCGGCCGGTCGATGAGGCGGCAGGTGAGGATGGCGTCGGTGGACGGGCGGCCCTCGCGGCGGAAGAACGAGCCGGGGATACGGCCGGCGGCGTACATGCGCTCTTCGACGTCGACGGTCAGCGGGAAGAAGTCGAAGTGTTCCTTCGGCTGCTTGGATGCCGCGGTGGTGGACAGCAGCATCGTCTCGTCATCGAGGTAGGCGGTCACCGAACCGGCGGCCTGCAGGGCGAGCCGTCCGGTCTCGAACCGGATGGTGCGGGTGCCGAAGCTGCCGTTGTCGATGACGGCGGTGGCTTCGGTGATCGAGTCGTCGAAGTCCTCGGCGACGTCGGTATTCACATCGGTCATGTGAGGTGGGGATTCCCTTCGTGTCGGCCGCACAGCGGTCGCGGCCGGGTGTGTTTCCGGCGAGGCCGGATCTTGTGGACAGCCCGACGGCACGCAGCACACCGTCAGGTGCGCGCGAACGGCATCGAGCGTGGTGGAGTCAAGGCATAGCGCGGATCAGATACGTCGGACACGACCATGTGTGCCCGGTTCCGCGGAGACGGCCTTCGATCGAAGCGGCCGGAACCCTTGTTCCGGCGGCCACTACCGAGGACCGATCTGCCGACGATTCCCGTATTAAACCTGGGTATGTCTTGACAACAGCCTGTTCAACAGTATCACTGTCGGATCTGTTGACAGGAATAACACCGCGGCCGCCCCCGGAGGTCCGGGAGCGGCCGCGGCGAAGCAAGTAGTGCGCGAGGTCTCAGCGACGCAGGCCGAGGCGCTCGATGAGCGAACGGTAGCGGTTGATGTCGACCTTGGCGACGTACTTGAGCAGACGACGACGACGGCCGACGAGCAGCAGCAGGCCGCGGCGGCTGTGGTGGTCGTGCTTATGCTGCTTGAGGTGCTCGGTGAGGTCGGTGATGCGCTTGGTCAGCAGCGCCACCTGGGCCTCCGGCGAGCCGGTGTCGGTCTCGTGCAGGCCGTACTCGGCCAGGATGACCTTCTTCTGTTCGGCGGTCAAAGCCATGGGGATACTCCCTGTTGTTTCAGTTCCGCGCTCTGTTGTCCGTCCCCGGCACCTACCAGGTGCCCGATCCGGTGGTGCGCCGCCGCGGACCGCAGCAACACCGACGGACAAATCTACCAGCGGACCGGACCTGCTCCCAAATCAGGAGCGCACCGGTTCAGGAGTCCGCCGCATCCAGGATGACGCGCGTCTTCTCGACGTCGCGGTTCATCTCGGCGATGAGGTCGTCGACGTTGGCGAACGGTTCCATGCCGCGGATGCGGCTGACGAAGTCGACGGCCACGTGCTGGCCGTACAGATCGGCCGACTTGTCGAGGACGAACGCCTCGACGGTGCGGGTGCGCCCGGAGAACGTCGGGTTGGTGCCGACGGAGACCGCGGCCTGGTACCGCTGTCCCGGCTCGACCTGCCCGGCGACCGGCGCCTGACCGAGAACGGTGAACCAGGCGGCGTACACACCGTCGGCGGGGATCGCCGAATACATGGGCGGCGCGACGTTGGCCGTCGGGAATCCGAGATCACGGCCACGCTTCTCACCGTGCACGATCACCCCCTCGACGCGGTGCGGCCGGCCGAGAGCCTCCGCGGCGCTTTCGACGTCACCGGCGGCGACGCAGGAGCGGATGTAGGTGGACGAGAACGTGACGGCGTGTTCGCCGAACAACGAGATCGCCTCCACCTCGAACCCGAACCGCTGCCCCAGTTCGGCCAGCCTGGGCACGTCCCCCGCCGCTTTACGGCCGAAGGTGAAGTTGTCGCCGACCACGACGACCGCCGCGTGCAGGTACTCGACGAGCACCTCGTGCGCGAAATCCTTGGGTGTCCGGGACATCAGCTCCGGCGTGAACGGCATGACGCAGAACACGTCGATGCCGAGTTCCTCGGCCAGTTCGGCACGGCGCGTGAGCGTGGTCAGTTGCGGCGGATGAGCGCCCGGCCGCACCACCTCGGTGGGATGCGGGTCGAAGGTCATCAGCACCGACGGGATTCCGCGTTCGGTGGCCGCAGCCGTGGCCGCGTTGATGAGCTGGGCGTGCCCCCGGTGCACACCGTCGAAAACCCCGATAGTGACCACGCAGCGACCCCAATCGGCGGGGATGTCTTCCAAGCCTCTCCAACGCAACACGCGCACAAGCCTACGACCGCCCGGCGGTTGCAACCACCACGGACACCCGACACACCGGCGACAGGTACGTGAATGGTGGCGCGGCGTACGTCGTCGCGCCCGCGAGAGGTTCGGAACCGAATGGCTTACAGTGGCAGCTATGCCCAACTCGCGCGCACGCTCGGCGCGGCCCTCCGGCCCCGGTTCCGGACGCGCGGTCACCGACCTGTCATCGGTGACGCAGGACTACCTCAAGGTGATCTGGACCAGCCAGGAGTGGGCCGAGGTGAAGGTCACCACCAAAATGCTCGCCGAATCGCTCGGGGTGTCGGCGTCGACGGCATCGGAGGCCATCCGCAAACTCGCCGAGCAGGGCCTGGTGTCCCACGAACGCTACGGAGCGGTGACTCTGACCGAGGAGGGCCGCACCGCCGCCATCCACATGGTGCGCCGCCACCGCCTT
>NZ_BAED01000072.1 GCF_000241345.1 Gordonia amarae NBRC 15530 | reverse complement strand
GCAGACCCGATCCCCGGCCGCAAACCCGGTCACCCGGATCCCGCCGGCCGAACCTGCTCGGCCCACCCCGAACCCCGGTGCACATCACTGCACACCGCGGAAAAACATCAGGGTGATCGTCGCGAACCTCGTACCCGCTTCCGTAAGCCTCTGACCTGGACTTTCGTCCCGGTCCGGCTCCCCGGGGCGGCCCCGTGTCGCTCTGACTCGAAGAAAGTTACGCGACGGTTGCGCACATTACAAATCGGCTGGTCAGGGGCCGTTTCGTTCGCGTCGTCCCAGGTGGTTACGTACGCCTGTGCCATTCTGGTGACGCAGGACACATCGATCGGGTTTTCACCCGGCACCGGAATGCCCGGTCCGGTTCACCGGCTGCCGGCAGGCTCGCCCGCCTCGATCCTGCGGGTCAGCTCGCGCCGGTCCGGTTTTCCGGAGGCCAGCAAGGGGAGGTCATCGGCGGCCACCACCACGTAGCGACGCGGGAGTTTGTAGGCCGACAGGTCCTGCCGGATATCGGTGCTCACCCGTTCCGCGTCGAAGGTCATGGGATCCGCCGGCACCACCACGGCAACCACTTCCTGGCCACGCTCGTCGTCACCGACCCCCACCACCAGGCTCGACTGCACCGACGGGTGCTTGTCGAGGACCGACTCGACCTCCTTGGGCGCGACGTTGGCGCCGGAGGTCTTGATCAGCTCGGTGGAGCGGCCCACGTAGAAGATCCCAGGCTCGTCGTCGAGCACGAACACACGATCCCCGGTGTGGAACCAGCCGTCGGCGTCGAACACCTCCCACAGTTCGCGCTTGTTGTAGCCGACCATGATCCCGGGTCCGCGGATCCACAGCTCACCCTCGCTACCAGCGGGAACGGGAGCACCGGCACCATCGACGACGATCACGTCGGTGGTGGTGAAGCCGCCGCCGGTCTCGGTGAGGCTGCGGTGCCGGGGCACGTTGCCGGGCACCGCTACCAGGGACAGGTCAGCGGGCTGATCGACGAGACTGGGGCAACTCGACAGGTCGCGGCGCGCGAAGTCGGGGTGCGCGAGCATGCGCTGGGTGAGCGTCGGCCAGCCCGCGATGCCGGTGCCGCGTTCGCGTTCGATGAGTTCGAGCGCCGCGCCGGGTTCGGTCCGGGCGAGGGTGAGGATGGTGAGCGGGCTGTGCAGCGAGCCTGTGACGTGCAGGATTCCGCCGATCCAGAAGAACGGCATCGCCGACAGGTAGCGGGTGGGCAGGCCGTCGGGGGTGAATCCGTTCATGGTGTCCTGCAGGAACACCGACTGCCGCATGAGCACGCCGTGCGAGTGGATCACGCCCTTGGGGTCGGCCGTGGAACCGGAGGTGTGGATCATGACCGCGGGGTCGGCCGGGCACACCTCCGCTTCGACGGAATCCAGGATCTCTTGCGGCACAAGATCTTCTGGACCGATCTCGGGTGGGACGACCCTCGCCCACGGACGGCCGGCATCGCCGGTGAGCCAGATCTGGCGCAGGTACGGTGCTTCGGGCACCGCGATCGCCGCACCCGTGTGCGTGGCCAGGCCCGGCAGCGCGTCCTCCAGGAATGCCACGACATCGACCGATACCGCGCGAGTGGGCGCGATCAGCAGGTGCACGTCGCCCAGGCGCAGGCCCTTCGCGAGTTCGCCGGGTGCATACAGGGTGCTGAACGGCACCACGAGTGCGCCGATCCGGCTCGCCGCCAGCCACCACAGCACCCACTCGGTGCCGTTCGGGAAGAAGATCCCGACACGGGCCCCCTTCCCCACACCGTGGGCGAGCAATCGTCGGGCCAGCAGTGCCGAACGCTGTTCTGCCTGCGCATAGGTGATCCGGTCGGTGTCGGTGACCACATAGTCGACGTCGCCGAACTCCGCCGCCGCGCGGGCCAGTGCCGCTCCGATCGTCGGACGGAAACCCAGGTCAGGCAGCTGCATACCAACAGTCTTACCGTATGCGGTTCCGGGGCGGAATCGGCAGCGTGTCAGTCGCCGAACGCGCGGGTCACGTCGTCGGCGTCGAGGCCGTAGTCGGCGAGCGAGTAGGTGTGGCTCGGCGCCCGGGCACCGGTTTTGCTCTCCTCGTCGAGCGCGAGCACACCTGCGCGTGCGGCATCGGACATCGGCGTGTCGAGCGCCGAGTAGACGCGTTCGACGGTGCCCATCGGGTCACCGCGCAGGTCGGCGAAGTCGATGTCGAGGAACTGGTCGGGGTTGTGCCGGGCGCGTGATTCGTTGAATACGCGCAGGCCACGCGACCACAGGTCGAGCTGCGCCCGGCCCAGGGTCGCTCCGGTGAACGTGTCCGACCAGCCCTGGGTGGCGTGCTCGGCGAGGCTGCACGCCGAGGCGATGATGGTCTCGGGTGCCCGGTGGGTCTGGATCACCAGCGCGTCCGGGTACACCTGCAGCAGTGCGTCGAGGGCGAACAGGTGGCTCGGGTTCTTCAGCACCCACCGGCGGCCGGGGTCGTTCAACCCGATGAGCTGCAGGTTCTTGCGGTGCCGCGCATACGCCGGGGTCCAGTCCTGGCCGGCCAGCCACTGCGAGTACGTGGGCAGATATGCCAGGCACTCGTAGGACACCGACGTGACGGACTGCCGCAGCAGCTGCCAGCATTCCTCCACCTCGTCGGCGGCCATGTAGTGCAGGCCCATGAACTCGGGGTCGTCGACGTGGTGCTGCGCGAACGACGCCTGGAGCTGGGCGAACACCGGGTTGTCGGCCCAGCTCTCGCGCGGCGGGCGGGGCTGCGGCCACTGCGTCAGCCACATCTCCAGGCCCTGGTGGGCCGGGTCCGCGGTGAGCAGCCGGTGCAGAGCGGTGGTGCCGGTGCGCGGCAGACCGGTCACAAAGACCGGTCGGCGGATCTCGACGTCGGCGTAACCCGGGTTGGCCGTCCAGGCCGCCTCGCTGAGCAGCCGGGCGATGAGCGCGCCTTTGAGGAAGAAGCGGGACATCTTGCTGCCCTCGGGCGTCAGATCCGCTTCCCGCGCATACGAATCCAGCAGTACCCGCAGCGGTTCGAGGTATTCGTCGCCGCCGAAGTCGGTCAGCCCGGTGGTCCGGGTCGCCGCCTCGTGCAGGTCGTCGACGGTGCCCACCGAGGTCCGGTCAGTCATGGTATTCACCGCAGTTCACGTCGAGGGTGTGTCCGGTGATGGCGCGGGCCATCGGCGAGGCGAGAAAGACGACGGCGTCGGCGATCTCGTCGGGTTCGGGCAGCCGCTTGAGGTCGCTGCGCGCGGCGGTCTGCTCGTAGACCTGTTCGCGGGTGATGCCGTACTTCTCGGCGACCTGCCCGAAGTACCACTTGAGCTGGTCGTCCCAGATGTAACCGGGGGCCACCGAGTTGATCCGGATGCCGCGCTCCCCCAGTTCGGTGGCCAGTGTCTGTGACATCGCCAGCAGCGCAGACTTGGCGAGTTTGTAACTGCCGTAACGGGGTTCGGAATGACGGATGACCATCGAGTTGATATTGACGATTGCACCGGAGGTGTCGGCGAGCGGATCGGTGAACGCCTTGATCACCCGCAGCGTGCCGAGCACCGTCAGATTCAGGCTCGAGGTGATCTGGTCGAAGTCGGTGCGGGCCAGCGGCTTCATCGACGGGAGGGCGAAGGCGTTGTTGACCAGCACGTCGGCCCGGCCGAAGGTGTCGATCACGCGGTCGCGCAGGTTGTCGACGGCGGCGTCGTCGGTGATGTCGGCGGGCACCACCAGGGTGTTCCCGCCGATCGAGGCGGCGATGTCGGTGAGCCGGGATTCGGTGCGCGCGGCCAGCACCACGGTGGCGCCATTGTCGGCCATGCGGGCGCAGATCGCCTTGCCCAGGCCGGGGCCGACGCCCGAGACCACCACAACTTTGCCGGCGAGCAGCCCGGTCATCCGAGCATCCTGTCGGCGAACGCCTGCTGACGGGCGGCGATGCGCTCAGCCCAGCCCGCCTCGTCGATCTGGTTGGTGGCGTAGTCCGGCAGGTGGAGCGGGATGTCCTCGAAGGCGATGACCTGCGCCGACGGCCCCAGCTCGGGACCGATCGGCTCGTCGACGCGCTGCCAGCGGAACTGCAGGATGCCGCGGGAGCGGCCGGTGGTCTCGATCCAGTTGGCGACGCCCGGGTTGCGCGCGGACACCACCAGCCGGATCATTCCGTCCGAATCCACCTGTGCCTGATGGGAATTGAGGCTGGTCTGGTGGTTGACGTAGTCGAGAGAGATGTACCACATGCTGCCGAGCTGAAAGCCCTGGTACGGGGCGTTCGAGCGGGGCACCGTGATGATCATCGCCTCGTCGTCGGCGAGCCGGTAGTGGCCGACCGAGGAGAACTGGGTGCGCAGACCGCCCGGGGTGAGCCGCGGCGGGGTGAAGGTGTTGACCGGTTCATCGAGGTAGAACCATTTCGGGAAGTTGAACCAGGTGTTGATGCGGGACAGCAGCATCTTGCCCGCCACCGCGAACCGGCGACTCGCCTTGGCGACGTCGGTCTCCGCCGGTGCGGTACCGCGGGTGTCGACGCGCTGAATCGAGATCGAGCCCTTGCGTTCGGTCCAGTCGCCGTACACCTCGCGCACCGCCAGCATCGACGCACCCTCACCGAGGACGAAGTAGTTGTCGGGCCTTTCCCCCTCGGGTTCCGGGCCGAAGGTGAGGGTGAAGGAGCCGTCGGCGGCGATGGTGATGCGGCGGTCGTCGAAGGCGTCGTCGCCGCCGGGGACGTTGGTGGCGGTGTAATCCCCGCGCAGGATCTGGAAGCTGAGATCGACGGTGCTGCCGCGGGTTCCGCGCACCTCGTACGTGCCGCCCGGTTCGATGTCGGCGTGGTAGTAGAGGGTGTCGGGGTTGTCCAGGCCCATCTTGGTGCTCGGCCCCGTCGAGGTGACGAAGTTGGGATGCGAGCGTTGCCGTGCCCGCGCCAGCTGGATCACCGCGGCGATACTGCCCGCGAGGTAGTCCAGACCATCGGCCAGGTCGAGTTCGGTGTCGATGAATTCGGCTGCCGTGATGAGCTTTTCGGCCTCGGTGATCGCCGCGGTGAGCGGCGCGGTCACGTCACTGGTCATAGTGTCTTGTGTACCCCATCAGAGCCAGGTGTCGGTGCCGTTCCAGGTGAGGAATTCCTCGAGCTCGGCGTCGGCGGGATGGACGCGCGGGTGTTCGGTGGACAGGTAGCCACCCCGGTAGAACAGCAGTGGCTTGTCCTGCAGGACCTCACCGAGGGTGCGGGCGCGGCCGATGACGATGTGGTGGTCGCCGCCGTCCTCCACCCGCTCGACGTCGCATTCGACCCAGGTCAGGCAGTGCCGGATCACCGGCAGTCCGGCCGGCGACTGGTCCCAGGTGATCGACGCGAACTTGTCGTCGCCCGGGGCGCCGAAGGTCGCGCTGACCTCCTGCTGCCGGTTGGCCAGCACGTTGACCACGAACTTGCCGGTCTCCTCGATGACCTTCCAGCTGCGGGAGGTCTTCATCGGGCAGAACAGCACCAGCGGCGGGTCGAGCGACAGCGCGGCGAAGGACTGGCAGGCGAAACCGACCGGCGCGCCGTCGCCGTTGATCGTGGAGATGACCGTCACGCCCGTGCAGAACTGCCCCATCGCGGTGCGGAACTGCCGGGACGTGAAGTCGGAGGTACCGTACGGCGAGTGGCTCACCGATTCAGCCCTTGTATCCGATGGTGAAGTCGTGGCCCCACAGGCTGGCCGCCGTCGATTCGCGGGCTACCCAGGTGTCGTCCTCCACAGTCATTCCCTCGCAACCGAATTCGACGTCGAATCCGCCCGGGGTCTTCATGTAGAAGGACAGCATCTTGTCGTTGACGTGCCGGCCGAGGGACGCCGACATCGGCACCTTCTTGCGCAGCGCGCGGTCGAGGGCCAGGCCGACGTCGTCGGAGTTCTCGACCTCCACCATCAGGTGCACGATGCCGGTGGGGTTGGGCAGCGGCAGGAACGCCAGCGAGTGATGGCGCGGGTTGCAGCCGAGGAACCGCAGCCACACCGAACTGCCCGGTTCCCGGCCGGCGAGTTCGCCCGGCAGCCGCATCGAATCGCGCAGGCGGAAGCCGAGGACGTCGCGGTAGAACTCGAGCGTCGCCTTGTCGTCCGGGCAGGTGAGCACGACGTGACCGAGGCCCTGCTCACCGGTGACGAACCGGTGCCCGTACGGGCTGACGATCCGCCGGTGTTGCAGCGCCACCCCGTGGAACACCTCCTGGGTGTTGCCGGCTGGATCGTCGAAGACGATCATCTCGACGACGCAGCGGTCGGCGAGCTCCTCGTCCTTGCCCTCGCGGAAGATCACCCCGGCCGCCGACAACCTGTCCCGGACATCTTGCAGGGCAGCGGCATTGGGACACTCCCAGCCGGCACTGCCCAGGTGGTCGCGGTCGGACGGGACGATCACCAGACGGGCAGGGAAATCGTCCATCCGCAGGTAGAGGTTGTCGGGGTTGGCGCCCTTGCCCTCGACCATGCCCAGGACCTTGAGTCCGTAGTCGCGCCACGCGGCGATGTCCGTCGCCTCGATGCGCATGTAACCCAGTGACCGGATCGGGCTGTCTTCGGTCATTGTTCCTCTCCTGCTTGTGGTTTCGCTGCTGTCGATTCGGTGGGCGATCAGACCATCGAGTCGCCGATGGGGATGCCGAACTCGCCGTTGCCGAAGGCGGTGTAGGCGCGCTCGGGATCGTTGGCGGCGTGCACGCGGCCGCCGTGGGCGTCGCGCCAGAACCGCTGGATGGGCGAGTCGAGGTTGAGGGCCCCGCCGCCGGAATTCTCGAAGAGCAGGTCGATGGAGGCGACGGCGCGGGCGGTGGCGCGGACCTGGTCGCGGCGGGCGGCCAGGCGCAGTTCCATCGGGATCTCCTCGCCGGCGAGGATCAGGTCGTATTCGTCCTGCAGGTTGCCCGACAGCTGGCGCCACGCGGCGTCGATGTCGCTGGCGGCAGCGGCGATACGGACCTTGGCGAACGGATCATCCTTGCTCTTCTCGCCCGCGTAGGCGGCACGCACCCGCTTGCCCTGGTGCTCGACGTGCGCGTTGTAGGCGCCGTAGGCCATGCCGACGATCGGCGTGGAGATGGTGCTGGGATGGATGGTGCCCCACGGCATCTTGTAGACCGGAGCGGTGTTGCGCTCGAGGCCGGGGCTCTCGTAGTTGGCCATGGTGCGCATGCTCAGGACGCGGTGCCGGGGCACGAACACGTCCTTTACCTCGAGGGTGTTGGAGCCGGTGCCCTTGAGGCCGACCACGTGCCAGACGTCCTTGATGGTGTAGTCCGAACGCGGGATGAGGAAGCTCACGAAGTCGACCGGGCGGCCGTCCTTGATCACCGGGCCACCGACGAACGCCCAGTCGGCGATGTCGCAGCCCGACGAGAACGCCCAGTTGCCGTTGACCTTGTAGCCGCCATCGACGACCTCGCCCATACCCATCGGGGCGTACGAGGAAGAGATGCGGACCGACGGGTCGGCACCCCACACGTCTTCCTGAGCCTGCTGCTCGAACAGCCCGAGGTGCCAGTTGTGGATGCCGATGATGCCCGCGACCCAGCCGGTGGATCCGCACGCGCTCGCCAGTCGCCGCACGGCCTCGTAGAAGCTGACCGGGTCGACCTGATAGCCACCCCACTGCTCGGGCTGCATGAGCTTGAAGAAGCCCGCCTCATCGAGGTCGCGGACCGTCTCCTCCGGCATCCTGCGCAGTTCCTCGGTCCGCGCGGCGCGCTGTTCGATCTCCGGAAGCAACGCGCTGATGTTGTCGAGAACCCGCTGCGCGTCGGCGCTGCGGACTCCGCTGTTTAGCTGTGAACGGCCTGCTGGCATCTGCCTGCTCCTTCAATTGCGTTCGGTCGCCCGGCGCGGTTCATCTCGGACGCCCGGACGCTCACCGACGGTTGATCGCTTCCCAGATTAGAACACGTTCTATTTCTTGTCGAGCACTACCCCGCAATAGCTCCTGCCAGGACCAATTGCCCATAGGTGGCATGTGGGCTGCCGCAAATCTGTAACGTGTTCTAGTATGGCGGACGTAGCTTAGACCCGTCACCGAAATCAGGATGGAGATCCCGACGATGTCTGGAACACAGACCTCCGCCGCTGCCGGCCCCCAGCGCGAATACCGGGAGATCGACACCGGAACACCCCCGACCCGCTTCGCCCGCGGCTGGCACTGCCTCGGTCTCGTCGAGGAATTCACCGACGGCAAACCACACTCCGTCGAGGTCTTCGGCACCAAACTCGTGGTGTGGGCCGACGACGAGGGACAGATCAACGTCCTCGACGCCTACTGCCGGCACATGGGCGGCGACCTGTCGCAGGGCCAGATCCGCGACGGCAACGTGGCCTGCCCGTTCCACGGCTGGAAGTGGAAGGGTAACGGCCGCTGCGCCGGTGTGCCCTACGCCAAGCGCAGCCCCAAGCTCGCCAAGACCCGCACCTGGCAGACGATGATCCGCAACGGGCAGGTGTTCGTCTACAACGACCCCGAGGGCAACCCGGCGCCGGAAGAGGTCATCATCCCCGAACTGACCGAGGTCGGTTCGGACACGTGGACCGGGTGGACCTGGAACCGCATGGTGATCGAGGGCTCCAACTGCCGCGAGATCATCGACAACGTCGTGGACATGGCGCACTTCTTCTACGTGCACTACGCCCTGCCGGACTATTTCAAGAATGTCTTCGAGGGAGAGACCGCCGCGCAGTACATGCGCTCACACGGCCGGCCCGACGTCGACCTGGGCGGCAGCAACTACGTCGACAGCAAGCTGGAATCGATCGCCGCGTACTACGGACCGTCGTACATGCTCAACCCGATGGTCCAGTACTACGGCGGATTCGCCATCGAGACCATCCTCACCAACTGCCACTACCCCATCGACTCGAACTCGTTCGTCCTGATGTTCGGCGTGATGGCCAAGATCCCCGAGGGGCTGACCCCCGCGCAGGCCGAGAAGATGGTCCAGAAGATCACCAAGGGTATCGAGGTGGGTTTCCTGCAGGACGTGGAGATCTGGAAGAACAAGACCCGCATCGAGAATCCGCTGCTGGTGGAGGAGGACGGGCCGGTCTATCAGCTGCGCCGCTGGTACGAGCAGTTCTACGTCGACAAGGCCGACGTCTCCGACGACATGACGCAGCGGTTCGAGTACGAGATCGACACCACCAAGGCCGTCGAGAACTGGAACATCGAAGTGCAGGAGAACCTTCGCCGTAAGGAGGAGGAGAAGGCCGCCCGTGAGGCCGAAGGGGTCGGCGCGGGCAGCACGGCCGGCTGACGCTGCGGCCACCCGGAAAGACGAAAGGCACCACGATGACCCGCACCATGGATTCCACCGGCCGGTCCGGCTCCTCTTCCGGTGCCCCGTCTTCCGGCACCCCGCCTGTCGAAACGGCCGCACCCAGCGCCGCCGTGCGCCGCAATTCCTGGGCCAAGGCACCGGATTTCGCGGGCGACCCCGAGCACGCCGCGGCGGTCGCCCGCGCCACCGCGGGCGACCGCGAGCACTACCTGCGCGGCGGCATGACCGAGATCGAGTGCCGGAGCTGTCATGCCTGCGTGCTGGTGAAAAAGACCAGCTCGTACCACACGAGTGTGCAGTGGAACTCCGAGGCGCGGGCCAAATGCGGTGAGCTCGAACGGCTCCGGCAGACCGGGGGCAATCCGGCACTCATGCCAACCTGCTCCCGGATGTCGGCGAGCATCGATCACGGCGTGGCCGAGGGCATCATCCCGGCCGAGTCACCAGAGGTCGATCCCGACGGTTATTGGTGAGCACCACCGGTTTTCGTGGACCTTGTGCCAGAAACTAGAACATGTTCTACTCGAAGGGTGAGCATCAGCACCCCGGCCGGCCCCGTGACGGAAAGTCCGGTGGCCCCAGTCCCGGATCCCATAACCGAGATTCTTTCCGCGCCACTGCGCAACTCGTTCGACTACACCCGATCACTCGGTCCGGTCCTGGGCCAGTTCGCCCTCGCCCTGCGTGACGGACGCATCCTCGGCAGCCGGTCCGCCGACGGCCGGGTGTTCGTCCCGCCCACCGAATTCGACCCGGCCACCGGGGCACCGAGCACCGACCTGGTGGAGGTGGCACCGGTCGGCACCGTCACCACTTGGAGTTGGCAGGCCGAACCCACAGCTGGACAACCGCTTTCCGATCCGTTCGCGTGGGCGCTCATCAAGCTCGACGGCGCCGACACCGCCCTGCTGCACGCCGTCGCATGCGCTCCCGGTGAGATCAGCACCGGCGCACGGGTGCACGCGGTGTTCCGGGCCGCCCGGACGGGCCGCATCGATGACATCAGCCACTTCGAGCCCGGCGACTCCGCGAGCCCCGTCGCGCCCAACACGAACGAGCTGTCCGACGACCCGCAGGTCATCATCGCCACCCCGATCGCCGCGGAGATCCAGCATTCGGCCACCGCGTGGGAATCGGACTACCTGCGCGCACTCAAAGAGGGCAAACTCATCGGGTCGCGGATCGGCTCCGGCGTGGACGCCGGCCGTATCTACTTCCCGCCGCGCGGCGAGAGCCCCGCCGACGGCGCACCCGCCGTCGAAAAGGTGGAGTTGCCCGACACCGGCATCGTCACCACGTTCTGCATCGTCAACGTGCCGTTCACCGGTCAGCGCATCAAGCCGCCATACGTGGCCGCGTACGTGCTGATCGACGGCACCGACATCCCGGTGCTGCACCTGATCCTCGACTGCCCCGCCGACGAGGTCCGCATGGGTATGCGGGTGCGCGCCGCCTGGGTGCCCGAGGATCAGCGCGAACTGTCGATGGGCAGCATCAGCCACTTCAAGCCCACCGGCGAACCCGACGCCGACTACGAGTCGTACCGCGACCACGTCTAAGGAGCCTTTCCCTCATGGCATTTCCCCGTATCGCGGTCGTCGGGTTCGCACACAGCCCGAACGTCGCCGCCACCCACGGCACCACCAACGGTGTCGAGATGCTGCGCCCCTGCTTCGACAAGCTGTACGCGCAGCTCGGCATCACCCGCACCGACATCGAATTCTGGTGCAGCGGATCGTCGGATTATCTTGCCGGCCGCGCCTTCTCGTTCATCTCGGCGGTCGACTCAATCGGCGCGATGCCCCCGATCAACGAATCGCATGTCGAGATGGATGCAGCCTGGGCGCTGTACGAGGCGTGGGTCAAGATCGCCACCGGCGAGGTGGACCTGGCGCTGGCCTACGGCTTCGGCAAGGCGTCGGCCGGGAATAGCGACCGCACCCTGACCCTGCAGACCGACCCGTACACGGTGGCGCCGCTGTGGCCGGACGCCCGGTCGCTCGGTGCGCTGCAGGCGCGCGCCGGTATTGACTCCGGTGCCTGGACCGAGGCCGACATGGCCGCCGTCGCCGCCCGCACCTTCGGCGGTGACACCGAGGAACTGCTCGCCGCCGACTATGTGGCCGATCCGCTGCGCGCCCACGACATCGCGCCATACGCGGACGCCGCCGGCGCGGTGATCCTCGCCAGTGAACGGCGGGCCCGCGAACTGGTGGCCAACCCGGCGTTCATCACCGGCTGGGACCACCGCATCGACTCCCCCAACTTCGGGGCGCGCGACCTGACCGTCTCGCCGTCGACGGCGCTGGCAGGCGACACCGCGTTCGGCGACGCCTCCCGCGCCGTGGACGTGGCCGAGATCAACGCCTCGTTCACCCACCAGGAACTGATCGTGAAGAACGCTCTGCGGCTACCCGACTCGGTGCGGATCAATCCGTCGGGCGGCTCGCTGGCCGGGAACGCGCTGTTCTCGGCGGGTCTGCAGCGGATCGGTTACGCCGCGCACGAAATCCTTTCCGGCAACGCCGGTACCGCGGTGGCGCACGCTTCGAGCGGGCCGCTGCTGCAACAGAACATGGTGGTCACACTCGCTGGGGAGAACAACTGATGGGCAAGAACAGGGCCGCGATCCTCGGCACCGGACAGACCAAGTACGTCGCCAAACGGCACGATGTGACGATGTCGGGCATGGTCCGGGAGGCCATCGACGCCGCGCTCGCCGACGCGCAGGTATCCATCGACGACATCGACGCCATCGTCATCGGCAAGGCCCCCGACCTGTTCGAGGGCGTGATGATGCCGGAGCTGTTCATGGCCGAATCCATCGGCGCGGTGGGCAAACGGCTGATCCGCGTGCACACCGCCGGGTCGGTGGGCGGGTCCACCGCCAATGTCGCCTCGACGCTGGTCTCCGGCGGTATCCACCGTCGTGTGGTGGCGGTGTCGTGGGAGAAGCAATCCGAATCCAACGCGATGTGGGCGCTGTCGCTGCCGGTGCCGTTCACCAAACCGGTCGGCGCCGGTGCAGGTGGCTTCTTCGCGCCGCACGTGCGGGCGTACATCCGGCGTTCCGGTGCGCCGCTGGACACCGGCGCCATCGTCGCCACCAAAGACCGCCGCAACGGCGCACTCAACCCGCTCGCGCACCTGCAGCAGTCGGACATCACCGTCGACAAGGTGATGAACTCGCAGATGCTCTGGGACCCGATCCGCTACGACGAGACCTGCCCGTCGTCCGACGGTGCGTGCGCGGTGGTGATCGGTGACGAACAGGCCGCCGACGATGCTGTGGCACAGGGTAATCCGGTGGCGTGGGTGCATGCCACGGCGATGCGCACCGAGCCGCTGTTCTTCGCGCACCGCAATGTGGTGAGCCCGCAGGCCAGCCGCGACGCCGCCGCCGCGCTGTGGAAGGCGGGCGGGATCAGCAATCCGCTCGAGGAGATCGACGCCGCCGAGATCTATGTGCCGTTCTCCTGGTTCGAGCCGATGTGGCTCGAAAGTCTCGGGTTCGCGCCCGAGGGTGAGGGGTGGAAGCTCACCCAGGCCGGGGAGACCGCGATCGGCGGGAAGCTGCCGGTGAACGCGTCCGGTGGTGTGCTCTCGTCCAATCCGATCGGGGCGTCGGGCATGATCCGATTCGCCGAGGCCGCCATCCAGGTGATGGGCAAGGGTGGGGCGCATCAGGTCGAGGGCGCCCGGAAGGCCCTGGGCCACGCGTATGGCGGTGGCTCACAGTACTTCTCGATGTGGCTCGTGGGCGCGGACAAGCCTACGCATTGATCACACTGTTTGTCCGCGCCCACGATGTCGGTGTCACAGTGGGCGCGGACAAGCCTACGCACTGAAAACACCGTTTGTCCGCGCCCGCGATGTCGGTGTCACAGTGGGCGCGGACAAGCCTACGCATTGATCACACTGTTTGTCCGCCCCCACGATTTCGGTTGTGGGGGCGGACATTCTTGTCTCACGGGGCTTCGAGGCTCCTCGCCTGGCGGCTCGTCGCACCTCAACCGGCGATGGGAACGACAACCGACACCACTCGACGGTTGAGGTGCGAGCTTGCGAGCCTCGAAACCCGGTGAGATCACGCTGTCGGTGAGAACTGTCCTCGGAGAACGGTTTTGTTGACCTTGCCCATGGGCAGGCGTGGGAGGGTGTCGGTGAACTCCAGTTGTTCGGGGCATTTGAAGCGGGCCAGGCCGGACTCCTGGCAGTGGGCACTCAGAGCGTCGAGGGCGAGGGTCGCCCCCGGCGCGAGAACGACAATGGCGCAGGCTCGTTCACCGGTTCGCGGGTCGGGCAGGCCGATGACGGCGGCGTCGGCGACGGCCGGATGGGTGAGGATGACCTCCTCGACCTCGCCGGCGGAGATGTTCTCGGCGTTGCGGATGATGATGTCTTTGCGACGGCCGTCGATATGGATGTGACCGAGGTCGTCGACCCAGCCGAGGTCTCCGGTGCACAGCCGGCCGTCGTCGTCGAGGACACCCGCGTTGAGGGATTCATCGATGTAGCCGGAGAACAGCTGCGGGCCTTGGAGTCTGAGCTCACCGTCGATGACGCAGACCTGCACGCCGGGCATGGGCGGGCCGACGGACCGGCCGACGTCGGGGTCGTCGAAACTCTGACTGGTGGCGACGGGGAACTCCGTCATCCCCCACGCGTCGACCACCGCGCCGTTGCCCCCGAATACCTCGCGGAGTTCGCGTTGCACCTCCTGAGGGGTGGGTGCGCCGCCGGCGATGAAGCCACGCAGGTCGGGGAACAGCGGTGAATCACCGTGCGCGCGTTGGGCGGCGATGTAGGCGTGGAAGAACGGCATCGCCGAACCGAGGTTGGTGCCGCCGTGCGCGGCCATCCGGTACGGGGTGACCGACGGGTCCCAGGTGTCGAAAAGCACGAGCCGACAACCGGTCCGGAGAGCGGCGCTGAGCATGGCGATGCCGCCGATGTGGGCCAGCGGCCACGGGATGGGCAGCACCGAGGCGGTGTCGGTGCGCTGGCCGTCGGTGATGCCGTTGGAGGAGGCGATGACCGAGCGATCGGTGTGCTTGACGCCTTTGGGTGCGGCCGTGGTGCCGGAGGTGTAGTAGATCCAGCGGACCTCATTCTCCGAATCCTGTGGCAGCGGAGGAATTTCGGTCCGATCGCCTGTCGGCAGTCGTAGTCCGGCCGCTATGTCGCCGAGGTCGATGACCAGTGCCTGCCGGTCTGTGTGACGGGCGAGGAAGGCGTCGGCGATGTCGTTGTGCCGGTAGTCCTTCCAGGTGTCCGGGACGATCAGCAGTCGGGTGCCGACCTGCTCGGTCATGAACGCCACCTCACGCTCGCGCAGCAGGGCGATGATCGGGTTCTGGACCGCGCCGAGGCGAGCGCAGGCGGCCATGAGGACGGCCGATTCGAGGATCGTCGGGAGTTGCCAGCTCACCACGTCGCCTGCGGCGACGCCGCTCTCGTGCAGGCCGGCCGCGACGTGTTCGGCGGCATCGCGGAACTGGGCGGCGGTGAGGCTGCGGCCGTGGTCGTCGGCGAGGATCACCGTGCCGGGGCGGAGCCGGGCGGACTGTTCGACGAGGTCCCAGAGGCCGGTGATGTCGTCGATGCCGATGACGCCGAGGCGGGGTGCGGCGGCGGGGCCGGTCGCGATCCGGTCGACTGCGGAGCGGGTTGCCATTTCCTCAGTCTGACAGAAAGGTGTGGCTTACCGAAAGGGTGACAGTAGTCGTTGATCGCCCGCTGCTCGGGGGTGGGATCGAGGTGGTCGGGTCGTGTGAGTACATCGCCGGACCCTTCGAGACCCTCGTTCCTTCGTCGCTTCGGCCTCAGGGATCAAGAAGGTGACACCAAGCGAGAAACCCGGTGAGAGGACATTGTCGTCTCACCGGGTTTCGAGGCTCGGTCGCTGGACGACCTCGCACCTCAACCGGCAGGTGAACCGTCACCCGCCCAAGCGAAGAACCGCACCTCAACCGGCAGGTGAACCGTCTCCCGCCCAAGCGAAGAACCGCACCTCAACCGGCAGGTGAACCGTCTCCCGCCCAAGCGGAGAGCCGTACCTCAACCGGCAGGTGCCCCGGGCGGGGGCCGGAGGTGGATGCGAGGCTCGGTCGGTCGGTCAGTCGGCCTTGCGAAAGGAGTTCATTGTTTTTTCGACTTCCCAGAAGGCGCGAATGGCGGCGAGTTTGCCGTCGGGGGCCGCGCGGTAGGTGAAGACGCCACGAGACTCGGTGATGTGGCCCGCGATATGGGTGACGATGGTGCCGATGTAAGCCACCTCGTTGCCGCAGATGATCTCCTCGTCGAACCGGAAGTCGATGCTCTCAGTGGTGGCGATCGACTTGTCCCAGAACTCGGCGATGGCCTCGTGGCCACGGAAGCCGACACCGTCGGGATCGAACATCGACGGGCCGACCGGGTCCTCCACCGAACCGTCGGCGGCGAAATTGGCGACCCAGGCGTCCTTGTCGCGGGCGGCGACCAGCTCACGCGAGCGCCGCCCGGCGACGACCGCGGGATGGTTCTCGCGATCGATGCCGAGGTAGGCCGGGGTGTCGGCGGCGGCCGTCACGGGCGGGTCCCGTAGTCGACGCGCATCTCCTTGACCCCGTTGATCCAGCCGTGGCGCAGGCGCTTGGGCTCCTCGAGGCGGGTGATGTCGGGGACGATGTCGGCGATCGCGTTGAACATCAGGTTGATCTCCATGCGGGCCAGGTTGGAGCCGACGCAGAAGTGAGAACCGTTGCCACCGAACCCGACATGCGGGTTGGGATCGCGAAGGATGTTGAACGAGAACGGATCGTCGAACACCTCCTCATCGAAGTTGGCCGACGCGTAGAACATTCCGACGCGCTCGCCTTCCTTGATGTCGACGCCGCCGACCTGCGTGTCACGCTTGGCGGTGCGCTGGAAGCTGTTGACCGGGGTGCCCCAGCGGACGATCTCGTCGGCGGTGGTGTCGGGACGTTCCTTCTTGTACAGCTCCCACTGGTCGGGGTTGTTGAAGAAGGCGTTCATGCCGTGCGAGATCGCGTTGCGGGTGGTCTCGTTGCCGGCCACGGTCAGCAGGATGAAGAAGAACCCGAACTCGGCCTCGTCGAGGTGCTGGCCCTCGATGTCGGCGTTGACCAGGATGCTGACGATGTCGTCGGTGGGGGTCTTGCGCCGGGTCTCGGCCATGTTGTAGCCGTAGCCGAGAATCTCGGCCGACGCCATCTGCGGGTCGACGTCGGCGAATTCCGGGTCGTCGGTGTTGAGCATGCCGTTGGACCAGTGGAACAGCTTGCGGCGGTCCTCTTCCGGCACGCCGAGCAGGTCGGCGATCGCCAGCAGCGGCAGGTCGACGGCGATGTCGTCGACGAAGTCGCCGGTGCCCTTCTCCGCCGCCTCGGACACGATGCGGCGTGCGGCGGCGTCCAGCTTGGCTTCCAGCGACTTCACCGCACGCGGGGTGAAAGCCTTGGAGACCAGCCGGCGCAGCCGGGTGTGCTCCGGCGGATCGTGGTTGATCAGCAGCGCCTTGGTGACTTCCATCTGGTCCGGTTCGATGGCGTCGTCGAAACGCATGATGACGCCGTTGGTGTTGACGGCCCAGTCGTCGTTGTTCTTGGAGATCTCCCGGATGTGCTGATGCTTGGAGATCACCCAGTAGCCGCCGTCGCGGAAACCGCCACCCTTACCGGGAGCCTGGGCGTTCCACCACACGGGGGCGGTTTTGCGCAGCTGGGCGAACTCGGCGACGGGCATGCCCTGCTCCAGCAGCTCCGGGCTGGTGAAGTCCCAGCCCTCCTGTTGCATGAAATCCGGCTTGACCGCCGTGTCGTCGGCGTCGCCTGCGGGGGCGGGAACACTCTCCGCTTGGATCACCTCGCACCACCTCTCCGTGGAATTAGAACTTGTTCAGCTTTCGTTAGAGCACGACTCTCAGCGTATGATGGGCCGAAATGAGAACGTGTTCTACTTTGGACAGCGTACCGCAATCTGTGAGGGAGGCAACACCATGGGCGTACCGGTGATCGTAGAGGCCGCACGGACACCTATCGGGAAAAGAGCCGGATGGCTTTCCGGCCTGCACGCCGAAGAACTGCTCGGCATCACCGCGCGCGGACTGATCGAGAAGGCCGGAATCGACGCCGGACTCG
This sequence comes from Gordonia amarae NBRC 15530, assembly GCF_000241345.1. Lineage (GTDB taxonomy): Bacteria > Actinomycetota > Actinomycetes > Mycobacteriales > Mycobacteriaceae > Gordonia > Gordonia amarae. Next base: position 64,899 of record NZ_BAED01000072.1, on the reverse strand, counting down.
TCGAACAGGCCATCGGCGGCTGCGTCACCCAGGCCGGCGCCCAGTCGGGCAACGTCACCCGCAAGGCGTGGCTGTCGGCCGGGCTGCCCGAGGCCACCGGCGCCACCACCATCGACTGCCAGTGCGGATCGGCGCAGCAGGCCAACCACCTGATCGCCGGGCTCATCGCCACCGACACCATCGACGTCGGGCTGGCCTGCGGCGTCGAAACGATGACGCAGGTGCCGCTCGGGGCCAACCTCGGCGTCGACGCCGGTCCGTACCACGCGCAGTCATGGAATGTGGACCTGCCGAACCAGTTCGAGGCTGCCGAGCGGATCGCGAGGCGGCGCGGCCTGACCCGCGCCGACATCGAGGAACTCGGCGTCCGCAGCCAGGCCAACGCCAAGCGGGCCTGGGACGAGGGACGTTACGACCGTGAAGTGCTCGCGATCAAGGCACCCGAACGGCTCAAGGACGGCACCTTCACCGGCGCCACCCTCGACGTCACCCGCGACCAGGGACTCCGCGAGACCACACCGGAGTCGCTGGCCGCGCTCAAGCCGGTCATCGAGGGCGGTATCCACACAGCCGGCACGTCGTCGCAGATCTCCGACGGCGCGGCCGCGGTGCTGCTCATGGACGAGGCGAAGGCGCGGGAGCTGGGTTTGCGTCCACGCGCGCGGATTGTCACGCAGGCGCTCGTCGGCGCCGAACCGCACTACCACCTCGACGGTCCGGTGCAGGCCACCGAGCGGGTGCTGGCGCGCAGCGGGATGTCGATGTCGGACATCGATCTCGTCGAGATCAACGAGGCATTCGCGTCGGTGGTGCTGAGCTGGGCGCAGGTGCACGGCGCCGACATGGACAAGGTGAACGTCAACGGCGGTGCGATCGCCCTCGGGCATCCGGTGGGCAGCACCGGCTCGCGGCTGATCACCACCGCGCTGCACGAGCTCGAACGCACCGGCAAGCAGACCGCGCTGATCACCATGTGCGCCGGTGGCGCGATGGCCACCGCCACCATCATTGAGCGGATCTGACATGTCGCCCAAAGAGCGCCCCGCACAGCTTGATTCGCCGATAGTCAGCACTCTCATCAAGGTGGGTTCGCGGTTGAACACCCGGCTGTACCGGATCAGCGCCGGGCGCCTGGGCAAAACCTGGCGGATCGGTGCGGGGCTGAGCAAACCGGTGGCGGTGTGTCTGCTGACCACCACCGGGCGGCGCAGTGGCGAGCCCCGCACCGTTCCGCTGCTCTATCTGCGGGAGGGCGGCCGGTTCGTGTTCGTCGCCTCGCAGGGCGGGCTGCCGAAGAACCCTGCGTGGTATCTGAACCTGACCGCCGATCCGAAGGTGGTCGTCGAGGTGGGGCGGGAACGACTCGACCTGGTGGCGCGGACCGCGTCCGATGCGGAGCGGGCGGAACTGTGGCCGCGGCTGGTGGGGATGTACGCGGATTTCGCCACCTATGACTCGTGGACCGAGCGGACCATTCCGGTGGTCATCTGCGAGTAGGGTTCCCGGGCCGCCAGGCGAGGCGTCTCGAAGGGTCCGGTGAGCCGCGGCTCCCGCTGACGCGTCGAGGTCTGGCGTCAGCTCGTGGCCGGTTTGGGGATGGCGCGGACGGCGCTGCCGAGCCAGCGGTCGAGGAAGTGGCGCAGCTCGTCGTCCGACCGTGCGGCCCGGGCGTCGTCGAGGATGAGTGACTGCAGCGTGCGGAGGGCGATCTCGGCGACGTCGTCGAAATCGGCTGTGGTGTAGCCGTGGGCCGCCCAGTCGATGTCGAGCCGGCTGAGCATCGAGCGGATGAAGGTGCGGCCCAGTTCGCCGGTGATACCGCCGAGCACACCGAGGCTGAGGTGGTCGCTGCGCACCATCAGGCCCACGTAGCGGTCCCGGGACAATTCGTCGAGAACGACGGCCACACCCTCGACGAGGACGGCGTCGGGAGCGGTGATGCCGTTGAGCCTGGCCGCGACGCGATCGAGCAGTTCGTCCACCGCGCCCACCGCGGTGGCCTGCAGCAATTCCTCGGTGCCCGAGAAGTAGCGGTAGACCGTCTGCCGGGTCACCCCGAGCGCCCGGGCGACGTCGGACAGCTTGACCGAGCCGTCGTGGTCGTCGATCTGTTTGCGAGTCGCGGCGAGGATCCGGGCCGTCGCCTCGTCGTCGTCGCGCGGCGGATTGCCGCCCCAGCCATGGGTCCGCACCGTGTGCCTAGCCCTCGACCTGCGCGAATGTCATAAGTGTCGAGGGTACTCAGCGTCCCACCGGTCACACAAAACCGGGGACCAAGGTCCTCGGACAGGATCGCACGACCATACGTTCAGAATTTTCGTGTATGGTGTGGTGACAGAAGCCACATTCGATGTCGGCGCGATCGTCGAGCCCGACATATCCGGGCCGCACAGCTCAGCGGCGGCTTCCGCGCAACCCAGAGTTGGGGAACAGGAGAAGATGAATGAGCGTCACCACCCCCGCGGGCACCTGCCCGTACAGCGGGATCGACTTCACCGACCCGGACCTGATCGAACGGGGCATGCCGGTGAAGGAATTCGCCGAACTGCGCCGCACCGCACCGGTCCACTGGAACAACCAGCCCGAGTACAAGGCGATCTTCGGTGACGAGGGTTTCTGGGCCATCACCCGCCACCGCGACATCCGGGAGATCTCCAAGGATTCCGGGCTGTGGTCGACCAACGAGAAGGGCGCCATCATCCGGCTGCCCTCGTACATGACCCCCGATCAGCTCGAATTCACCAAGGCACTGCTGATCAACCACGATCCGCCGGAGCACACCCGCCTGCGCAAGATCGTCTCCCGCCTGTTCACCCCGAAATCGGTTGCGGCGCTTCACGGCAAACTCACCGATTCAGCGCGGGCGATCGTCGAGAACGCGGCGGCCAAGGAGTCCGGCAACTTCGTCGACGATGTGTCGATCCACTTGCCGCTGCAGGCGATCATGGACCTCATCGGTGTCCCCGAACCCGACCGCGCCCGGATCCATGAGCTGGTCGACGCCATCATCAACAGCGACGACCCCGACCAGACGATCGACCCGACAGCCGCCAACGCCGAACTGCTCGGCTACGCCTACAACATGGCCGAGGACCGGCGGAAGAACCCCCGCGACGACATCCTCACCACCCTGGTGCGCGCCGGCGACGACAACGACGCCATGAGCGAGATCGAGTTCGGGTTCTTCGTGATCCTGCTGATCACCGCGGGCAACGAGACCACCCGCAACGCCACCAGCCACGGGATGAACGCCTACTTCGACAACCCGGACCAGTGGGAGCTGTTCAAACGCGACCGCCCCGGCACCGCCGTCGACGAGATCCTGCGCTGGGCCACCCCGGTGCACGCCTTTCAGCGCACCGCCACCCGCGACACCCAGCTCGGCGGCATCGACATCGCCAAGGGCGATCGAGCCGGATTGTTCTACAGCTCGGCCAATTTCGACGAGGACGTGTTCGACGACCCGTTCAGCTTCAACATCCTGCGCGATCCGAACCCGCACCTGGCGTTCGGCGGCAACGGCGCGCACTTCTGCATCGGCGCCAACCTCGCCCGCCTCGAGCTGAACATCATCTTCAACGCCATCGCCGACGTGCTGCCCGACATCAGCCGGGTCAGCGAGATGCAGCGCGTGCGGTCGGGATGGCTCAACGGGGTCAAGGGACTCGGGGTTCGCTACTCGGGCTGCCCCGTCGCCTGACCGGCGTCCGCAACAGACCGCCCCGGGGCACGGGAGAGGCCGTGAGCACACCGCTCACGGCCTCTCCCCATTTCCGCGGACTATCTGGGCGGAACCTTCTGGGCCGAACCTTCTGGGCGGAATCTAATACCCGACGGCATCGAGCGGCGGACGGCTACCCTGGAAGTGACCCACCACACACGATGGACACGCTCTACGTCGCAGCCCGATCGGAGCACCATGACCTCGACAGTTCCCTCCTTCGAACAGATCGACTTCACCGATCCCGATCTGCTCCAGCGCGGTGGCCTCCCGATCGCCGAGTTCGCCGCCCGCCGCGCCACCGCGCCCGTCTGGTGGAACCCGCAGGACGTGGGCAAGGAATTCTACGGCGACGACGGATTCTGGGTCATCAGCAGGCACAGCGATATCCGGGCGATCTCCAAGGATGCGGGCCTGTGGTCCAGCAACCTCAAGGGCTTCAATGTCCGGATGCCCGACGAGGCCGGACCCGAACACCTCGAGGCCTCGAAATCCTTTCTGATCGGCCTGGATCCGCCCGAACACACCCGCATGCGGCGCATCGTGTCGCGGCTGTTCACCCCCCGGGCCGTGGGTGCCCTGCGCGGCAAGCTCGACGCGTACGCCCGCGACGTGGTGACCGCCGCCGCGGAGAGCGGAACCGGTAACTTCGTCGACGACGTGGCCGTGCACCTGCCGATGCGTGCGATCCTCGATCTGCTCGGCGTTCCCGAGGCCGACCACCAGTACCTCGCCGACCTGGCAGACGCGATGGCCAACGCCGAGGACCCCGACATCAAATACAACCCGTTCACCGCCAACGCCAACCTCCTGGCGTACGCGCACGCGATGGCCGAGGACCGCCGCAAGAACCCCACGGACGACATCGTCACCACCCTGGTGCAGGCCGATATCGACGGTCACGCGCTGAGCGAGCTCGAGTTCGGGTTCTTCGTGATCCTGCTGGTGATCGCGGGCAATGAGACCACCCGCAACGCCACCAGCCACGGCATCAACGCCTTCCTCGACCATCCCGACCAGTGGGAGCTGTACAAGCGGGAGCGGCCACCGACGACGGTCGAGGAGATCATCCGCTGGGCCACCCCGGTGCATGCCTTCCAGCGCACCGCCACCCGGGACACCGAGGTCGGCGGCGTGCGCATCGAACGAGGGCAGCGGGCAGGCCTGTTCTACAGCTCGGCGAACTACGACGACGAGGTGTTCGACGACCCGTTCTCGTTCGACATCCTGCGGGATCCGAATCCGCACCTGGCGTTCGGCGGCAACGGCGCGCACTTCTGCATCGGTGCCGGCCTCGCCCGCCTCGAGCTGGATCTCATCTTCAACGCGCTCGCCGACATCGTCCCCGACATCACCAAACTCGGTGCACCCGTACGTGTCCGGTCGGGGTGGCTGCACGGGGTCAAGAGGTTGCCCGTCTCGTATCGCTGACCCCGGTTCGGGTGTCGGGCGAACGGGTGACACCGCTGGCATGTGGCGGCTTCGGGGTGATCAAATGTTCCGATGTTCGGACTGCTGTCGCCCTGCCGGCACACCCTCGACGACGATCTGCTGGAGCAATGGCGCGCCCACATGTGCGGGCTGTGTGTGTCGTTGCGGGACGGGCACGGTCAGGCGAGCAGGCTCACCACCAACACCGACGCGATCATGGTGTCGGTGCTGACCGCCGCCCAGTCCCCTGCCCCGACGGCCACCACCGGAGTGGGCCGCTGCCCGCTGCGGGGGATGCGGACGGCAACGGTGGTCGCGGCCGACGATCCCGGAATCCGGTTGGCCACCACCGCATCCCTGACCCTGGCCGCGGCCAAGGCGGCCGACGTCGTCGACGAGCAGCGGCTGTCACTGGCGCCCCGGTCGAGGGTCCGGTCGGCGGCCGCCTCCGTCGCCGGGAAACGGCTGCGCGGGCATGCCGCCGGCGACCGGGACATCGCGGGGACGCTCGGCGTCGACGACATGTTGCGCGAGCTGTCGGGGCAGGCACCGCTGGAGGCCCGGCCCGGTACCGATCTCGATGCGCTCACCCACGCGTCGGCGGAGGCCGCGTCCCGGGTGTTCGCAGCCACCGCAGACGTCGCCGGGGTGCACCAGAACCGGGAAGCGCTGGCGGACATCGGTTATGACTTCGGCCGGCTGGCGCACCTGCTCGACGCCGTCGATGACTACGACTCCGATACGCGCGACGGATCATTCAACCCGTTGCGCGCCACCGGCACCGAGGTCGCCACCGCGCTCGACGACTGCCGGCGGCTGGTGCGGGCCATCCGGCGCCGCTACCGCGACCTCGACCTGGCCGACGACCGGCTGCTGCGGGCCGTACTCATCGATGGTGTGCGGCAGGCGGTGTCGTCGCGGACTCACCGCTTCGGCGGATGCGCGTCCGGCTCGAGCGCGGCGTCCCCGACCGCCCCTGATACGCAGACCGACCCTGATACGCCCCTCAAACGCGAGGTTCCGGCTCCGGGCCGGGGCCTCCCGCCCGATCGCCGGTTCCACGAAAGGATCCTGCCGTTCATCGGGGTCAGCTGCACCGGTTACGCCTGCTGCGCCGACCACTGGAACCACTGCACCGACGAGTGGAAACCGGCGTGGTGCAACGGCGATTGCTCCCCCGACTGCGGCAACTGCTGCGAGTGCGGCGATTGCTGTGACGACGACTGTTGCTGCGATTGTGACTGCTGTGGGTGCGACTGCTGAGATCCTTGCCGCCGGTTGAGACACGAGTTCGCGAGCCGCGAGACCTCCCCCTCGCTGGTTGAGGTGCCAGCTTGCGAGCCTCGAAACCATCCCCCTCGCCGGTTGAGGTGCGAGCTTGCGAGCCTCGAAACCCGGTGAGACGACATTGTTCTCGTGCGGGGTTTCGAGGCTCGTCGCTTACGCTCCTCACACCTCAACCGGCGGAGGGGGCAGCCGACGCTGCGGTCGCCGGTCCAGAACCGGGCGCAGGGCCTTCTTGTCGGGCGTTGGTCGTCGGGTTCGCGGGATTGCCACGACCTGCCGAGCGCGCCGAGGGCGGAGGGTCAGCCGACGCTGCGGTCGCCGGTCCAGAACCGGGCGCGCAAGGCCTTCTTGTCGGGCTTACCGAGCGCGGTGAGCGGCAGGGACTCGACGAAGATCACCTGCTTGGGCGACTGCACCGAACCCTTGCGGTCCTTGACCGACTGCTGGATCTCGGTGGTGATGCGGTCGTGGTCGGGTTCGGCTCCGGCGCGCAGCACCACCACGGCGGTGACCGCTTCGCCCCATTTGTCGTCGGGGGTGCCGACGACCCCCACCTGGGCGACCGAAGGATGTTCGGCGACAACATCTTCGACCTCGCGCGGAAAGACATTGAAACCACCGGTGACGATCATGTCCTTGGTCCGGTCGACGATGTACCAGAAACCGTCGGCGTCTTCACGGGCAACGTCGCCGGTGCGCAGCCAGCCGTCGCGGAAGGTGTCGGCGGTCTGCTCAGGAAGACCCCAATAGCCGTCGGCGACAAGCGGTCCCGCGACGCAGATCTCGCCCGGCTCGCCCTTTGGCACCGGCTTGTCGTCGGGTCCGAGTAGTGCGGTGCGCAGGAAGGCGGACGGCCGTCCACAACTTGACAGCCTGCGGGTGTCCTCCCCCGGCCCGGGATGGTCGTCCTTGCCCAGGTAGCTGATCACCATCGGCGCCTCGGACTGGCCGTAGTACTGGGCGAAGATCGGGCCGAACCGTTCCACGGCCTCGGCGAGGCGGACCGGATTGATCGGCGACGCCCCGTAATACACCGTTTCCAGCGACGACAGGTCGCGGGTGCGGGAATCGGGATGATCCATCAGCGCGTACAGCATCGACGGCACCAGCATCGTGGCGGAGATCTTCTCCTCCTCGATGGTGCGCAGCACCTGCGCCGGATCGAAACCCGGAAGCACGATCAGCTCACCGCCTTTGAGCAGCGTCGGCACGAAGAACGCCGCACCGGCGTGCGAGAGCGGGGTGCACATCAGGAACTTCGGATGCTGCGGCCATTCCCATTCGGCGAGCTGGATCTGCGTCATGGTGGCCATCGCGCGGGCGGTTCCGATGACGCCCTTGGGTTTTCCGGTGGTGCCGCCGGTGTAGGTGATGGACACGATGTGGTCGGGGGCGAGAGCCGCCACCTCCAGCGGCCGCGCGTCGAAGGAGGCTGCCTCTGCGATGATGTCGCGGCCCACGTCGGCGAGCGCGTCGGGCACCGGGCCGAGGGTGAGCACCTGGGTGAGGGAGTCGACGCGTTTGACGAGTTCGACTGCGCGCTCAACGAATTTGGGGTTCGGGTCGATGATCAGCGTGGTGACCCCGGCGTCGCCGAGGACGTAGGCGTGGTCGTCGACCGAACCCAGTGGGTGCAGTGCGGTGCGCCGCCAGCCCTGCGTCTGGCCGGCGCCGATCACCAGCAGCACCTCGGGACGATTCAGCGCGAGCAGCCCGACCGCCGAACCCGATGCGGCGCCGACGGATTGGAAGGCCTGGACGTATCGGCTGATCTCGTCGGCCATCTGCCTGCCGGTGAGGGACGTCGACCCGAGGCGCAGCACCGTGCGGTCCGCGTGCCTGGCGAGCGCGGAGGCCATGAGGTGCCCGAGGTGGACGCCGTCGTGCAGCGGTGTCGCTGCTTGGACTTCAGGGGCTGCGGGTATGTCAGAGGCAGCGGGTGCTGCGATGTTCGCGACCGGGGAGTTCATGACCTCCAGACTAGAACGTGTTCCAGTTTTTGCCCAGAACGTGTTCCTGTTTTCTCCGGTAACGGCTCCGGCGGCGCCCTGTCCCTCGTTCGGACACCTCCCCTACTGCCCGGTAAGAGCTTAGGATTGCGCGCATGACAGATCTGGACCAGAAGACGACCCGTCGCGACATCACCGACGCGCTGCTCACCGCGCTCGAACGGCGCCACGAAGTGCTCGACGCCATCGTCGATGCCGACGACCACGAGGCCGCGGTGTCCGCGATCGCCGACCTGCTCGGCAAATCCGCCCTCGGTGCCGAGGCCGTGCTCGGCATGCGCCTGAATCAGCTCACCAAGGCCGAACGCCGCAAGAACCAGGCCGAACTCGACGACCTCAACTCCGCTCTCACCTTCACCCTCGCCGAACGTCCCGCCAGCAGCGGCGACACCCTCGAACTGCGCACCTTCTGCGCCGACGACGCCGACATCTTCGCCGTGCGCACCGAGGAACTCCAGGTAGCGGGTGACGGCTCGGGCGAGCCCGCGGGCCCCCTCGACGACGAGATCGCCAAGGGCGCGCAGCGCGTCGACGACGAGGACGCGGTGTGGCTGGTCGCCGAGGAGCAGGGCACCAAGGTGGGCTTGATCTTCGGCGAACTCGCCGACGGTGAGGTGGATGTGCGGATCTGGATCCACCCCGACAAGCGCAAGCAGGGCTACGGCGTTGCCGCACTGCGTAAGTCGCGTTCGGAGATGGCCTCGCTGTTCCCGGGCGTGCCGATGGTGGTGCGCGCGCCCAGTTCGTAAGGGCTTACCGAGAAGCCTTCCGGGGACGGCCGAATTTCGCGACGATCGTGCGGATTCGGCCGTCCTCGTCTATCAGGAACGATTCGCGCACCTCGGCCGCCAGCCCGAGGAACCTGGGCTGCACATGCACCAGGTACCGCGTCGTCACGGTGTGGTGATCGACGGTCGCCTCGAAACCGCTGACCGCGTGGATGGTGCGGAACTGCGGTCCACGGGCCAGGCTGCGGGCGATGTGCGCGCCGTTGCGCCCGGTGCGCACCCCGAACTCGAGTCGGGTGCAGTCCGGGTGCAGCGACACCTCCGACGGATCGTGACTGACCAGGGCGTCGACATAGGCCTTGGCGATGGCGATCTGACGGGATTCGTCGATAGTCATACGTCCCGTTCTACCGGGCGCCGTAGACGGGCATCGGCACCGGCGCCTTGGCCAGCAATTCCTCGACGACCGGGCCGAGTTCGGCGACGTCCCAGCGGGCACCCTTGTCGGCCTCGACGCTGCGCTGCCAGCCGTCGGACACCGAGATCTTGCCGCCCTCGACCTCGAACACGCGGCCGGTGACCGACGCCGACTGCGCCGAACCCAGCCACACCACCAGCGGTGACACGTTGGCCGGGTTCATCGCGTCGAACGAACCATCGGTGGGCGCGGCCATCTGCTCGGCCATCGCGCCACCGGCGCCGACGGTCATCTGGGTGCGGGCCGACGGGGCGATCGCGTTGGCGGTGATGCCGTAGCCGCCCAGTTCGGCGGCGGCCTGGATGGTCAGCTCGGCGATGGCCGCCTTGGCGGCCGAGTAGTTGCCCTGGCCGACCGAGCCGTACAGACCGGCGCCCGAGGACGTGTTGATGATGCGGGCGGCCGGGGTGCGGCCCGCCTTCGACTCGGCGCGCCAGTAGGCGGCGGCGTGGCGCAGGGTGACGAAGTGGCCCTTGAGGTGCACGCGCACCACCGAATCCCACTCGTCTTCCGACAGCGACACCAGCATCCGGTCGCGGACAAAACCGGCGTTGTTGACCAGCGTGTCGAGGCGGCCGAACTCGCTGATCGCGGTCGCGACCAGCGACTCGCCGTACGCCCAGTCGGCCACATCACCGACGCTGGCGACGGCCTGGCCGCCCGCATCGCGGATCTCCTGGGCTACGGTGTTGGCCGAGTCTGCGTCGTAGTCGTTGACGACGACGGCGGCGCCGTCGGCGGCGAAGGCGTGCGCGTGGGCGCGGCCCAGGCCCTGACCCGCTCCGGTGACAATGGCTACGCGGCCCTCATTCAGCTTGCTGGACAATGGTTCTCCTTGGTTGGCGGGTGGTGGTGATGGTGTGGATGTGGTGGCGTCAGGTGGCGAAAGGTCACCGGACCCTTCGTGACCCTCGCTCCTTCGTCGCTTCGGCCTCAGGGATCACGAGGTTCCCTGTCGGTCAGACCTGGTTGCCGGCGTTGGCGGCGGCCAGGAAGGCGGGGCGTTCGCCGCCGCCGTGGATGGTGAGGGTGCTGCCGGTGATGAACGACGACAACGGGGACAGCAGGAACGCGACGGCGTTGCCGATGTCGGACGGCAGGGCGAGGCGGCCCATCGGGATGGTGGCGGCGACGGCGTCGATACCGGCCTGGTCGCCGTAGTGCAGGTGCGACAGTTCGGTCTGAATCGCCCCGGCAACAATGGAATTGATGCGGACCCTAGGTGCCCATTCGACAGCGAGCGCGGTGGCGGCGCTGTCGACGCCGGCCTTGGCCGCGCCGTAGGCCGCGGTACCCGGCGAGGGACGGTGACCGCTCACGCTGGAGATGTTGACGATCGCACCGCCGTCGGGCTGGTCGACCATCACCGCATGCGCGGCCCGGGAAACGATCAGCGGCGCAACCAGGTTGAGCGCGATGATCTTGTTGGTGAAGGTCGCCGACGCGTCGGCGGCCAGTGCGAACGGTGAGCCGCCGGCATTGTTCACCAGGCCGTCGAGCCTGCCGTACTTGTCGACGATGGCGCCGACCAGTTCGGCCACCGCATCCTCGTCCCGGACGTCGCACGGGAAGAAGTCGGGGTGGTCGTCGCCCTGTGGCGGTCTGCGGGCGCAGATGACCGGGGTGGCGCCGAGGCTGTCGAGCACCGTCGCGATTCCGGCTCCGACGCCTCGTGCGCCGCCGGTGATCAGGACAACCTTGCCCGCCAGCCCCAGGTCGAAGCGTGCGGACGCAGCACCTTCCCCGGCGACTGCGCTCGATGTGTCGCCCGGTTCCGGCGGTCCGGTCTCGGCCGGTTCGGGCGTACCGGCGACCTGTGGTGCTGCGGTCATGGGTGATACCCTACCAAACAACCAAGCACTTGCTTGGTTGGATAAGGAGCCCTGATGCCCATCACCACCGCACGCACAGACAGCGGCATCGCGATCGTGACCGTCGACTATCCGCCGGTCAACGCGCTGCCGTCGGCCGCCTGGTTCGACCTCGCGTATGTCATCACCGCAGCCGGCGAGGACCCGTCGACGCATGTGGTGATCCTGCGTTCGGAGGGACGCGGCTTCAACGCGGGCGTCGACATCAAGGAAATGCAGACCACCACCGGATTCGGCGCCCTCATCGGCGCCAACCACGGGTGCGCGGCCGCCTTCTCCGCCGTCTACGACTGCCCCGTTCCCGTCATCGCGGCCGTCAACGGCTTCTGCGTCGGCGGTGGCGTGGGGCTGGTCGGTAACGCCGACGTCATCGTCGCCTCCGACGACGCCTACTTCGGGCTGCCCGAGGTCGATCGCGGTGCGCTCGGCGCCGCGACACATCTGGCGCGGCTGGTGCCGCAGCACATGATGCGCACCCTCTATTACACGGCGCAGACCGTCTCCGCCCAGCAGCTGCTGCACTTCGGGTCGGTGTACCGGGTGGTGCCCGCCGACGAACTCCTCTCCGCCGCAACCGAAGTCGCGGAGATGATCGCCAAGAAGGACACCCGGGTGATCCGGGCTGCCAAGGCCGCGATCAACCACATCGATCCCGTCGACGTGAAGACCAGCTACCGGCTGGAGCAGGGGTACACGTTCGAACTGAACCTGGCCGGGGTGTCCGACGAGCACCGGGATGCGTTCGTGGCCACGGGAAAGGCTGTGGGTGATTCGTGATGCTCGGGTCGCCGGACCCTTCGTGACCCTCGCTCGTCCCTCGCATCGGCCTCAGGGATCAAGCAGGTGGACCTCAATGACAAAGAAAGCGACTGAGAACTGATGGCAGCAGTACCAACAGACAAGACCAGCACGCTCGACGAAGTGATCGGCGAGCTGCGCGACGGGATGACCATCGGCATCGGCGGGTGGGGGTCGCGGCGCAAGCCGATGGCGCTGGTGCGGGCCCTGGCCCGCTCGGACGTCAAGGATCTGACCGTGGTGACCTACGGCGGCGCCGACCTCGGATTGCTGTGCGCCGCAGGCAAGGTGCGGCGCGCGTACTACGGGTTCGTGTCGCTGGACTCGGCGCCGTTCTACGATCCGTGGTTCGCCCACGCCCGCACCACCGGTGCCATCGAGGCGCGCGAAATGGACGAGGGCATGGTCAAGTGCGGCCTGGAGGCCGCCGCCTCGCGGCTGCCGTTCCTGCCGATCCGGGCCGGACTCGGTTCGGATGTGCTGAACTTCTGGGAGGGTGAGCTCAAGACGGTCACCTCCCCGTACCCCGACGCGGACGGCCGCACCCAGACGCTGGTCGCGATGCCGGCTCTGCGTCTCGACGCCGCGTTCGTGCATCTCGATATCGCCGACAATCGAGGCAATGCCGCCTACACCGGCGTCGATCCGTACATGGATGATCTGTTCTGTGCCGCCGCCGATCGTCGCTACCTGGAGACCGATCAGCTGGTGTCCACCGAGGTACTGGTGAAATCCGTTCCGCATCAGCGGCTTCTGCTGAACCGGATGAACGTCGACAAGGTGGTACACGCCCCCAACGGCGCGCATTTCACCTTCGCCGGCGAGTACGGCCGCGACGAGGCATTCCAGCGGTTCTATGTCGAATCGGCCAAGGATCCCGCGACCTGGGAGGCGTTCTCGCAGCGTTTCCTGCGCGTCGATGAAGAAACCTATCAGCGTGAGGTGGCCGCGTGGCAGGCCGAGCAGGAGGAGAGCAAGTGACCACCACAGAATCCACCACCGAGGTGACGCGCGCGGAGATCTGCGTCGTCGCGTGCGCCGAGATCTTCTCGGGCGCCGGCGAGATCATGGCCTCCCCGATGGCGCCGATGGCGTTGCTCGGGGCCCGGCTGGCCCGGCTGACTTCCGAACCCGATCTGCTCATCACCGACGGTGAGGCACTGATCCTGGCCGACACCCCGGCCATCGGCCGCTCCGGTCCCATCGAGGGCTGGATGCCGTTCCGCAAGGTGTTCGACGTGGTCGCATCGGGCCGCCGGCATGTGGTGATGGGCGCCAACCAGATCGACCGGTACGGCAACCAGAACCTGTCGGCGTTCGGGCCGCTGCAGCAGCCGACGCGGCAGATGTTCGGGGTGCGCGGGGCTCCCGGCAACACCATCAACCATCCGACGAGCTACTGGGTGGGCCGCCATTCGACGCGTGTGTTCACCGACTCCGTCGACATCGTGTCCGGAATCGGTTACGACAAGGTCGATCCCGAGAACCCGGCGTTCGACGACCACAACATTCATCGCGTCATCACCAACCTGGGTGTGTTCGATTTCGGCGGACCCGATCACACGATGCGGGCGCTGTCGCTGCATCCGGGTGTGGAGGCTGCCGAGGTCGCGGAGAACACCTCGTTCGAGGTGGCCGGGCTCGAATCGGCCGGGGTGACCCGGCAGCCCACGGCCGAGGAACTGTCGATCATCCGGGAGGTCCTGGACCCCAAGGGTGTTCGCAATCGGGAGGTCCGATGAGTGCCGGGGCGAGCGAAGCGACGGGAAATGTCACCGCGAGCGAAGCGACGGGAAATGTCACCGCGAGCGAAGCGACGGGAAATGTCACCGGGGCAGGAACATCACGTGCCGCCGCACTTCCCACCAAGTTCACCGAGCTGGTGGGTATCGAGTATCCGATCGTGCAGACCGGGATGGGCTGGGTGTCGGGGCCGTCTCTCACCTCAGCTACCTCGAACGCCGGTGGACTCGGCATTCTCGCTTCGGCGACAATGACTTTCGGCGAACTGGAAGCGGCGATCAAGAAGACCAAGTCGCTGACTGACAAGCCGTTCGGCGTGAACATGCGTGCCGACGCCACCGATGCCGCCGACCGGATCGACCTGGTGATCCGGGAGGGCGTGAAGGTCGCCTCGTTCGCGCTGGCGCCGAAGAAGGAGCTGATCGCCAAGCTCAAAGATCATGGTGTGGTGGTGATCCCGTCGATCGGTGCCGCCAAGCACGCGTTGAAGGTGGCGTCGTGGGGTGCGGATGCGGTGATCGTGCAGGGCGGTGAGGGCGGTGGACACACCGGTCCCGTTGCCACCACCCTGCTGCTGCCGTCGGTGATCGACGCTCTCGCGCAGGCGGGTTCGGATATGCCGGTGGTCGCCTCGGGCGGGTTCTTCGACGGCCGCGGGCTGGTCGCCGCGCTGGCGTACGGCGCCGACGGGATCGCGATGGGCACCCGCTTCCTGCTCACCTCCGACAGCGCGGTTCCGGATTCGGTGAAGCAGGAGTACCTGAAGCGCTCGCTCAACGACACCGTCGTATCGGTGAAGGTCGACGGCATGCCGCACCGCGTGCTGCGCACCCCGCTGGTCGATGCCCTTGAAAGTGGCAGTCCCGTCAAGGCTTTGACGGCCGCGGCACGGAACGCCAACGAGTTCAAGCAGCTCACCGGGATGAAGTGGACCACCCTGCTGCGTGACGGGCTCGCGATGAAGAAGTCGGGTGAACGCACCTGGCAGCAGATCATCATGGCCGGCAACACCCCGATGCTGCTGCGTGCCGGGCTGGTCGAGGGTGACACCCGGGCCGGGGTGCTGGCGTCGGGTCAGGTGGTCGGTATGATCGATGATCTGCCGAGTTGTGATGAGCTGATCCAGTCGGTGATGACGCAGGCGCATGAGCGTCGTAAAGCGTTGAGCTGAACCACCACTACGTCAGTCGCTTCTTTCCTCCGCTGGTTGAGGTGTGAGGAGCCGCTAGGCGATGAGCCTCGAAACCTGGTGAGACGACAGTGTCATCTTGCGGGGTTTCGAGGCTCGTCGCTCACGCTCCTCGCACCTCAACCGGCAGAGCCGGGGCACCTCAACCGGCAGAGCCGGGGCACCTCAACCGGCAGAGCCGGGGCACCTCAACCGGCAGAGCCGGGCCGGGGCATCTCGATGGTGATGGTGGGCGATCAGTCGACCCAGTTTTCGTAGAGGGAGTCGATGAGGGGGACGAGGTTGTCGTACGTGGACCAGGTGTCGGGGAGCTCGTAGCACACCTTCAGGCCGGCGACCTGGGCGGCGGTGTCGACGGTGGCGAGGTAGCTCGAATATGCCGATTCGGTGAATCGGCGACCGACCGGGGACAGCATTCCCGGGTCGATCTGGTCGACGAACATGTCGTGGGCGAGTTGCGCGGGGGTGCCGGCGCGGCTGCGTACCTGGCTCGATGCGGATGCGTACGGTTTGCTGAGCAGGCCGCGCGTGGCCGCCCACGCCAGATAGACGCCGATGTGGACATCGGCCGCCGAGTCGTCCAGGCCCAGTTCGCCGACCGTGTCCAGATGCCACTCGGCGTCGTCGTAGGTCATGCGGGTCACGGTAATGTAACGGCAGTCACCGTGACCAGGAAATGGTGGTCAAGTGCGTCGAACGCATGACACCGCCGCGAACCGTCAGCGCGGGACGATGCCATCCAGGACGATCGAAAGATATTCCTGCGCAATATCTTCGACGCCCAACGTGCCGCCGGGGCGGTACCAGCGCACGGCCACCCAGACGGTGTCGCGCATGAAGCGGTACACCAGCTCGAGGTCGAGATCTGCGCGGAACTCGCCGTCGTCGACGCCATGGCGCAGCGTCGAGAGCCACAGGCCGCGGAACTCGGTGTTGAGTTCGGCGATATAGGCGAAGCGTTCCTGGGAGGCCAGGCGCGGGGCCTCGTCCTGGTAGATCGCCACCGCGTGATGGTCGATGTCGATGGCCTCGAACGAGGCGACCACGAAACGGCGGATGGTCTCGCGGGCCGACAGGTCGGCAGCGGCGATCTCGCGGTAGCTGCCGAACAGCCGGTCAAGGAAGCCGCGCAGGATCTCATCGACCATCGACTCCTTGGAGTCGAAGTGGTGATAGAGGCTGCCCGACAGGATGCCCGCCGCGTCGGCGATGTCGCGTACCGTGGTGGACCGCAACCCGTTCTCGGCGAACAGACGGCCCGCCGTCGACAGGAGTTCGTCGCGGCGGGCCGAGCTGGTCGAAGTGCGTGCTGCCATTGGTCTACCCTAGCAAGCGCTTGGTCGGGTTGTTGTGAACTCACCACCGCCGGTTGAGGTGCGAGCTTGCGAGCCTCGAAACCTGGTGAGGTGACATTGTCCGCTCACCAGGTTTCGAGGCTCGTCGCTAACGCTCCTCGCACCTCAACCGGCAGAGCCTGGCACCTCAACCGGCAGAAGGGGGCACCTCAACCGACGGGGCTACTTCTTGCGGGCCTTTTTCAGGGCGCGGGTGTTGAGCTTGCGCCACATGGCGATCTGGCCGTCGGCCATCTTGGTGTCGCGCTTGACGAACGGCGGGGACATCATTTCGGCGATGCTCACCGGCATCGACGAGAACGCGACCGCGCGGCGGTGGCTGAAGGTGTCGAAGCCGGTCTTGCCGTGGTAGCCGCCCATGCCGCTGCGGCCCACGCCGCCGAACGGGAGTTCGGGGCCGAACAGGTGCAGCGCGAAGTCGTTGCCGTTGATCGCGCCGCTGCGGGTGCCGTCGGCGAGGCGCTCGAAACGCTCGTTGCGGTCGCCGCACCAGTACATGTTGAGCGGGTGCGGGTTGGCGGAGATGTGCCCGATCGCCTCCGAGAGACTGCGGTACGGGTACACCGTGAGGACCGGGCCGAAGACCTCGTCCTCCTCGATCTTCATGCCGGCCTTGACGCCGGTGAGGACGGTCGGCGCGATCTTGCGTGTGCCCGCATCCGGCAGTTGCTCACCGGCAGGCACCACCTCGCGCTTGGTGGCGCCGAGCGACACCGCGTCGTCGATCAGGCCGACGATGCGGTTGTAGTTCTTCTCGTTGATCGTGGCGGTGTACTGCGGGTTGTCGACGATGGACGGGAAGATCTCGGTCCACCGCGCGATCACCCCGTCCACGAACTCGTCGACCTTGGCCTCGGGCACGAACACGTAGTCGGGGCACAGGCAGACCTGGCCGCCGTTGACCATGCGGGCGTTGGCCACGAACTTGGCGGCCTTGGCGATGTCTTCGTCGGAATCGACGACAACCGGGTTCTTGCCGCCGAGTTCGAGGGTGACCGGCACCAGATTCTTGCCGGCCTCGGCCGCCACCGACGCACCGACCTCGGGCGAGCCGGTGAAGAACATGTGGTCGACCTTGAGCTTGGCGAAGTCCGAGCCGGACCCGTGCCGCGAGGTGATGACGGCGAACTCCTCGATGGAGAAGTAGTCGGGCGCGTACTTGGCGATGACGTCGGTGGTCTTGGCGGTGATCGACGACGGGCGCATCAACACCCGGTTACCGGCGGCGAACGCCGAGCCCGCGGGCACGATCGTGAGCTGCAGCGGGAAGTTCCACGGACCCATGATGCCGACGACGCCGAGGGGGTCGTGCCGGATGGACTGCTTGAAACCGGCGACGCCCATCGCGCGGGAGGTCTTGGTCTCCTTCATCCACTTGGTGACGCTGCGCCGCTGGTGGGCCAGGTCGATCATGCAGCCCGCGACGTCGGCGGCCAGCGACAACTCCCGGGGACGGGACCCGAAGTCGGCGGTGAGCGCCTCCGCGATCTCGTCGGAATGATCGAGCAGCAGCGCGGCGAGCCGGGCGATACGGTCGATCCGGGTCTTGGCGTCGGGGATGCCGTCGCGCAGGAAGGCCGCCCGCTGGATCTCCAGCAACTCGGTCATCGTGTGCTGATCCGACGACACGTGGGTGTCTGTCGTGGTGATCTCAGCGGGCTTGGTCATGCGTCCTCCCAGGATTGTGTGTCGGCGTTCCTGCTACCAGCGTAAACACCAAAACATATATGTTTCTGGTATCAGTATGCGGTACTTCACAGGATTTGGCGAAGGGCGGTTGGCACCCGTCCGCGCGGTGGGGACATCCCCACCGAAAGTCGGTGGTGCACCCCAGTGACCCCACCCTGCCACGGTGCCAGAGTCCTGAGTATGACCCGGATACGACTCGGCAACACCTGGCTGTGCCTCTCGGCGGCGACGCTCACCGCCGCGTTTGTGTTGTCACCGCCATCGCTCGCGACCCTGCTTTCCGGGCACGGCCCGTACGACGAGGCACAACTCACCGACCGGGTGCGGGCCGCGTTCGTCCGCTACTGGGACAACCGGTCGCGGACCCTGACGCCGGAACTCTCCGACCTCTCCGACTACTGGCGGTGGTTCCACCTGGTCAAGACCGCAATGGCCGTCGCACTGCTCGTCGTGCTGGCCGTATGGGCGGTCCGGCTCTCGCGACGCTACGTTCATGCCGCTCCGAACATGGCAGCCTGGCCTGTTGCGGCCGCCGGGACGGTCGTGTCCGCCCTGGCAGTGGTCGCGTACGTCGCGGTGGTGGCCAACATCCAGTCGATCGTCGCGCCGACGGCCTCACTGATGTCGATGCTGCCCGTCGGCACGGCCGGCGGCGACCTCGCGGCGATGGCCGGACAGGTGCGCGACGAGCTGACCCACTACTCCGGGGCGAGTCCCGCACCGCTGCGGATGATGGTCAATGACCTCGCCCGCTACCACGTGGTGGTCGCGGTGATCGGCTGGTCGTCGGCGGTGGCGCTGACCATTGTGGCCATCGTGTCGGTGCGTGCCCGTGCCCGGAGGCCGCGGCACGATCTGCGCCGCCGTCGCCTGTCCGGTGCGGTCGCGATCGCCTCGGGCGTGCTGGCGGTCGCCGTCGTCGTACTCGCCGCGGCCAACACGTCGGCGGCGCTCGACTCGCCGCGTGCCGTGCTCGACTTCTACCGGGGCACGTTCTGAAGGTAGGCGAGCACCGCGAGCACCCGACGATGCCGGGCATCGTCCGGTGGCAGGCCGAGCTTGGCGAACACATTGCCGATGTGCTTCTCGACAGCACTCGATGACAACACCAGTCTGCGCGCGATGTCTGTGTTCGAGCGGCCCTCGGCCATGAGGCCGAGCAGTTCCCGCTCGCGCACGGTCAGGGCGTCGAGCGGATCGCCTGAGCGCCGTGCGAGCAGCTGCGCGACGACCTGCGGGTCGAGTACGACACCGCCGCCCGCCACCAGGTGCAGTGTGTCGAGGAAGTCCGCGACGTCGGTCACCCGGTCCTTGAGCAGGTAGCCGACCGCTCCCGAGCCGTCGTCGAGAAGCTCTGCGGCATACAGCACCTCGACATACTGACTCAGCACCAGCACCGGCGTCCCGGGCATCTCCCGCCGGGCGGTGATCGCGGCACGCAGGCCCTCGTCGGTGTGCGTCGGCGGCATCCGTATGTCGGCCACCGAGATGTCAGGGCGGTGCGTGCGAATAGCGTCGACGAGTCGGGGTCCGTCGCCGACGCCCGCCAGCACCTCGTGGCCGTCCTCCTCCAGTAGCCGGATCAGCCCCTCGCGCAACAAAACCGAGTCGTCGGCGACGACGATCCGCAGCCGCTTGCGCACCGGCCCCTGATCTATCGGCATGGCAGCTCCGCCGTGATCGTCGTCGGGCCGCCCGGCGGGCTGTCGATATCGAAAGTGCCACCCACGGCGAAAACGCGCTCAGCCAGGCCGTGTAGCCCGTGCCCCTTGCCCACTGCGGCACCGCCGCGGCCGTCGTCGGTGATCCACACCCGCACGACGTCGGCGGACCGGCGCAGGCCGATGGTGCAGGAGTGGGCGTCGCTGTGTTTGGCCACGTTCGTCAGAGCCTCGGCGACAACGAAATACGCGGCAGTCTCGGCGGCCGCTCCGAGAGGAACCGGCTCGGCGTCCGCATCGAGCGTCGCGGGGACGACACTACGGTCCGCGAGGGACGCGAGTGCTGCCGCAAGACCCCGGTCGGCGAGGAGCGGCGGGGCGATTCCCCGCGACAGCGCGCGCAGCTCATCCACTGCTTCTTGCACATGAATGGCCGCCTCGGCCAAGGCTTTCCGGGTCAGCCCGGGATCACGGTCGAAGTGGTACCGGGCACGGCCCAACTCCATCCCCAGCCGGATCAGCTGTTGTTGCGGTCCGTCATGAATGTCCCGTTCGAGTCTGCGCAGCGCTTCCGCCTCCGCCGACACCGCCGCCGCGGCCTGCGCCTGGGCGGTGTCGCGTTCGTGCTCCAGACCACTGATGCGGCGATGCCACACCGAATCGCTCGACAGCAGCGCCTCGCCGAGTCTGCCGTGGACGGTCGCGGCGACGCGGGTGACCAGCGGCAAGGTCACCGCCAGCAGCAGGGCGGCACCGACAGCGAATACGATCCGGGACGCGGGCGACGTCAGCCCCAGGCTCACCGACAGATGGGAGCCGCCGCCGTCGGCATCGAGGGTCAGCGGTCGCAGCGGCCCCGTCACCGGATAGTTGCGGATCGGATACGTCGCGAACGCCAGGCCGAGAAGCCACCACGAGACAGTCACCAACCAGGTGACCGCCACGACCGGGATCATGATCACCGCGTGCGCGGCGTCGAGCCAGCGGGTGGGGTCTGTTCCGGGGTCGGACGCGGCGGGCCGTCGTTCGGCCGGCGACATGTGTGCACCGGCCGCTCCCAAGGAGCGGACACGCCACCATTCGACGTCGCCCGGACTTCGGGCCGCCGACCAGCACCGGCGAGAGAATCGCGGTGATGCTGCGGTGAGGGTTCCCGCGACAAAGGTGACGGTCACCCACAACACGCCCAGGACGGCGGTGCCCGGGGCGGTCAACAGGTACGCCGACTCGGCCAGGGTCCGGCGGACGGCGCGGTGCGCCCGGCCGGTCGGCGGGCGACGGGGCAGGCCCGTATGCACGGTCATCGACGTCACTGAGCCAGCGTATCCCCAGTTCTGGAGGAACTGTGTCGGCTTTCCTTTCCGGGTGAACGATGAGGTGGTCACTTCAGGTGGGTAGCTCACCGGACCCAACGCGTCCCTCGCTCGTTCCTCGCATCGGCCTCAGGAATCAAGACGGTGACCCAGTCCGCCGACGCACCGGCTCAGGGATCAAAGTCGTTCGATGATGGTGACGTTGGCGGTGCCGCCGCCTTCGCACATGGTCTGCAGGCCGTAGCGGCCGCCGGTGCGTTCGAGCTCGTTGAGGAGGGTGGCGAACAGTTTGGTGCCGGTGGCGCCGAGGGGGTGCCCGAGGGCGATGGCGCCGCCGTTCGGGTTGACCTTGGCGGGGTCGGCGCCGGTCTCCTTGATCCAGGCGAGCACCACCGAGGCGAAGGCCTCGTTGATCTCGACGACGTCGATGTCGTCGATGCTCATGCCGGCCTTGTTGAGGGCGTAGGCGGTGGCCGGGATAGGGGCCGAGAGCATCATCACCGGGTCATCGCCGCGCACCGACAGGTGGTGGATGCGAGCGCGCGGGGTGAGGTTGTACTGCTTGAGCGCTGCCTCGGACACCACCAGCGCGGCCGACGCGCCGTCGGAGATCTGGGAGGCGACGGCAGCGGTGAGCCGCGACCCCTCGGCCAGCGGCTTGAGGCCGGCCATCTTCTCCAGCGTTGTCTCGCGGGGGCATTCGTCGACGGACAGGTCACCGTAGGCGACGAGCTCGCGGTCGAAGCGGCCCTCGGCGATGGCGGTGCGGGCGCGGTCGTGGGAGTTGAACGCCCACTGCTCCATGTCCTCGCGGCTGATGTCCCACTTGACGGCCATCGCGTCGGCGCCGGCGAACTGGGAGACCTCGGCGTCACCGAAACGCTTGCGCCAGCCCTCGGATTCGGCGGTGGGCGTGGTGAATCCGAACTCCTGGCCGGCGATCATGGCCTGTGAGATCGGGATCGCGCTCATGTTCTGCACCCCGCCGACAACCACCACGTCCTGGGTGCCGCTCATCACGCCCTGCGCGGCGAAATGGATTGCCTGCTGCGAGGATCCGCACTGGCGGTCGACGGTGGTACCGGGCACGCCCAGCGGCATTCCGGCGGCCAGCCACGCGGTACGGCCGATGTTGCCCGCTTGCGGGCCGATCGCGTCGACGCAGCCGAACACCACATCGTCGACCACCTCCGGGTCGATGCCGGTGCGGTCGACGATCGCGGAGATGACGTGGGCGCCGAGGTCGGCGGGGTGCGCCTTGGCGAGGGAGCCGTTGCGCTTGCCGACCGGGGTGCGGACGGCGTCGACGATGTAGGCCTGGGGTGTGGTCATTGTTCGGTGTCCTTGGGGTTGGGGACGATGTCGGCTTGCGGGGTTTCGAGGCTCATCGCCTAGCGGCTCTTCACACCTCAACCAGCGAGAGGGGAAGCGGCTCTTCGCGCCTCAACCAGCGAGAGGGGAAGCGGCTCTTCACACCTCAACCAGCGAGAGGGGGAAGCGGCTCTTCGCGGCTCAACCAGCGAAGGGGACGGCGGGGAATCAGGCACGTTGGGAGGAGATGGAGACGACTTCGCCGGTGAGGTAGGTGGTGTAGTCGCTGGCGAGCATGGCGATGGTGGCGGCCACCTCCCAGACCTCGGCGGCGCGGCCGTAGGCCTCCTTCGAGGCCAGCTCGTCCAGGAGTTCGTCGCTGGTGACCTTGGCCAGGAAGGGATGTTTGGCGATGGACGGGGCGACGGCGTTGATGCGCACCCCCACGTCGGCGGCTTCGATTGCGGCACAACGGGTCAGCGCCATGACGCCGGCCTTGGCGGCGGCGTAATGGGCCTGGCCGCGCTGGGCGCGCCAGCCGAGCACAGAGGCGTTGTTGACGATGACGCCGCCGTGATCCACCGAACCGAAGTAGCGCAGTGTGGCGCGGGTGGCGCGGAAGGTGCCGGTGAGGGTGATGTCGACGACGCGGTCCCACTCCTCGTCGGTCATCTCGGCGACCGGGGTCTCGCCGCCGAGCCCGGCGTTGTTGACCAGTACGTCGATGCGGCCGAGTTCGGTTGCGGCACCGGCGATCAGGGCGTCGACCTCGGCGGTGTCCTGCACGTTGCAGGTGAGCTGGGCGACGGTGCGCTCGGGGAACTCCTCGGCAAGTTTGTCGCGGGCCTCGCCGAGCCGGCGTTCGTGCCAGTCACTGATCAGCACGTCGCCACCCTCGAGGAGGATGCGGCGGGCCGTCGAGAAACCGATGCCGGTACCCGCGGCGGCGGTGACCACGGCCTTGCGTCCGGCGAGCAGCCCGTGGCCGGGAGTTTCGGCCGGCGGGGTGGCGAGCGGGGATCGTGCTTCTGCTGTCATGACGGACGTGCCTCCCTGGGTAGGCCGAGCACGCGCTCGGCGATGATGTTGCGTTGCACCTCGTTCGAGCCGCCGTAGATGGTATCGGCGCGGGTGAACAGCCACAGCCGTTGCCATTCGTCGAGTTCGACGTGCTCGGGGTCGTGCAGATCGTTGGGTGTGCCTTCGGCGTTGTGCGACGGGCCGATCAGCGAGGGCGCACCGGAGATCGCCATCGCCAGCTCGCCGAGGTCACGATGCCAGTTGGCCCACAACAGTTTCGACGTCGACGCCGCACCCGCCTCGGAGGTGATGTCGCCGCCGAGGGTGCGCTGGGCGTGGGCGCCCATCACGGTCAGGCCGATGCGGGCGCGGGCCAGGCGGGAGGCGATCTCGGAGTCGTTGATCGCGCCGTTGGCTCGGGCGAGGTCGGTGAGATCATCGAGTTCACGGGCGAAGCCGACCTGCTGGCCGAGGGTGGACACGCCGCGCTCGAACTGCAGCAGCCCCATCGCCACCGACCAGCCGTCGCCGGGTGCGCCGACGATCAGGTCGGCATCGGTGACGGCGCCGTCGAAGAAGACCTCGTTGAACTCCGAGGTGCCGGTGAGTTGCTGGATCGGCCGGACCGTGATGCCGGCCTGATCGAGGGGGGCGAGCAGAAAGCTGAGGCCCGCATGGCGTTTCGAGTCCTTGTCTGTGCGGCACAGCACGAAGACCCACTGCGACATGTGCGCCAGCGAGGTCCAGATCTTCTGGCCGTTGATCACCCAGCGGCCGTCCTCCAGCCGCGCCGACGTGGAGACACCGGCGAGATCAGATCCGGCGCCGGGCTCGGAATAGCCCTGTGCCCACAGTTCGGTCACGTCGACGATGTGCGGCAGGAACCGCTGCTTCTGCTCCTCGGTGCCGAACTCGATGAGCGTGGGCCCGAGCAGTTCCTCGCCAAGGTGGTTGACGCGGGCAGGCGCGTTCGCGCGGGCGTACTCGCGGTGGAAGATGATGCGCTGCTCGATGGTGGCGCCGCGGCCGCCGTAACGCGTCGGCCAGCCCAGGCAGGTCCAGCCGGCCGCGGCCAGGTGCCGGTCCCAGGCGAGGCGTTCGGCGAAGAACTCGTGTTCGCTGCCCGGTCCGCCCCGGCCGGCGAGTTCGGCGAAGTCGCCGACCAGGTTGTCGGCCAGCCAGGTGCGCACCGCCCGGGCGAACTCCTCGGCGGCATCGGGGGTGTTCTCGGCCCAAGCGCCCAGGTCAATCGACCGATCCGCCAGGTCGACCGACCCCTGCGCGTCGCCTGCACTCGTCGTCATGGGAGCTAGCATAGCCGACCAAGCAAGTGCTAGGTTGGCTGCATGCCGAGCGCACCCGAAACCGCCCCCGTCGACTATCCGCGGACCACTCCGGCGGCGCTGCGCCGGGCGGCTCAGACCTGGCCCGACGCCGTCGCGGTCGTAGACGGTCAATGGGGTGCCGCAGTCAAACTCACCTGGGCGGGCCTGCACGACGCGGCCCGTACCTTTGCCGCGGCGCTCGTCGCGTCGGGAATCGGGGCCGGCGACCGGGTGGCCATCTGGGCGCCCAACAGCCACCACTGGCCGGTCGCGGCGCTCGGCGCGCACTACGCGGGGGCGGTGCTGATCCCACTCAACACCCGGTACACCGCGGGTGAGGCCGTCGAGATCATCGAACGTTCCGGAGCGGCAGCCGTCGTCGTGTCCGGGGAGTTTCTGGGCGCCGATCATTGCGCCGAACTGCTGACGGCCCACCGAGGGTCGATGCCGCAGACCGTTGTCCGCGTGCCGCTCGGCGGTGGCAAACTGCCCGACGGGGCCGTGGACTGGACCGATTTCCTGAGCCGGGCCACCCCCGACGGTACGGCGGAAGCGGATCGCCGCGCCGACACGGTGGCACCCGATGACCTCTCGGACATCCTGTTCACCTCCGGTACCACCGGAAAATCCAAGGGGGTCATGGCAACTCATCGCCAGACCCTCGCCGGATCGCACGCCTGGGGCAGCAACGGCGGGCTCAACCCCGACGACCGCTATCTGATGGTCAACCCGTACTTCCACACCTTCGGCTACAAGGCAGGCATCCTCCCGTGCGTGCTGTTCGGTGTCACAATGCTGCCGCTGGCGGTGTACTCCCCCACCACCGCAATGACTTTGGTGTCGAAGCAGCGGGCCACGGTATTCCCGGGCGCGCCCACCATCTTCCAGACCATCCTCGACGCACCCGACCGCGCCGACCACGACCTCAGCTCGCTACGGCTGGTGGTCACCGGGGCTGCGATCGTCCCGGTGGTGCTGATCGAGCGGATCGCCGCCGAACTGGGCGTCGACACCGTGATCACCGCCTACGGGCTCACCGAATGCTCCGGGTTCGTCTCCACCTGCACCGCCGCCGACGACGCCGTCACCGTCGCCAACACCTGCGGGCGCGCGTTCGCCGGCATGGAGATCACGCTGTCGGAACAGGGCGAGGTGCTGGCGCGCGGCGACATGGTGATGCTCGGGTACCTCGACGATCCCGCCGCCACCGCCGCCACCATCGACGCCGACGGCTGGCTGCACACCGGTGACATCGGCACCCTCGACGAGCGCGGCAATCTCACGATCACCGACCGGCTCAAGGACATGTACATCTGCGGCGGCTTCAACGTGTACCCCGCCGAGGTGGAGCAGGTGCTCGCCCGGTTCGACGGGGTCACCCACTCCGCGGTGATCGGGGTGCCCGACGAACGGCTCGGCGAGGTGGGCAAGGCATTCCTGACGGTACGCGAGAATGCGGCTGTCGACGGCGACGCCGTGATCGCCTACTGCCGTGAGCATCTGGCCAACTTCAAGGTGCCGCGAGTCGTGGAGGTCATCGACGCGTTCCCCCGGAACGCGTCGGGCAAGATCCTCAAACGTGAACTCAGCTGACGACTTTCTGTGCACTACTGCTGGGTGGCAGCCCATTCCGCGACGCGGCGGGCCGATTCCTCCTCGGACAGGTCTTCGACGCGGCTCAGGATGGACCAGCGGACGCCGAACGGGTCACGGATCGAGGCGAAACGGTCACCGGAGACGAATGTCGACGGGGCTTCGCGGACAGTGGCGCCGGCCTCGACCGCCTTGGCGACCACGTCGTCGACGTTCGGGCGGTACAGGCCGAGCGAGTAGCAGTCGGCGTCACCGGCCGGTGCGGGGATCAGTCCGTAGTCGTCGCTGGGCTCACCGAGTTGCAGGTGGCCCGTACCGAAGTCGATCTCGGCGTGCGCGATGACGCCGCCGAACTGCGTCTTGTCGATAAGCCGAGCGCCGAACACATTCTGGTAGAACTCGATTGCCTCCGCAGCACCCTGGACCGTGATGAACGGGGTGAGGCTGGTGACTCCGCGCGGGAGGCCGTCGGTGGTGTATGTTCCGGTCACGCCGGTGGTGTTTTCCTGTGTGTGAGTCATGACTCGACCGTAGGATTGTGGACATATGTTCGGCTTGAAGATTTGCGACAGACTTCGGGCGGGTACCGGTGACTGATACCGACGACCCGCGGGGCGTGCTGTATCCGGCGCGGCTACCCACATTCCGTCGGGTGCCGGCGCCCGACGACCTCGCCGCGCTGGTGCGGTGGTTCTGGATTCCGGTGTGGCGCCTCGCGCCGGGGCGGACGTCCCGGCAGAACCTGCTGCCGTTTCCGGCGTCGAACCTTGTGGTGCAGCACGACGGGATCGTGCTGTCGGGACCGACGACCAGTGCGTCGTACCGGGACCTGCGCGGGCATGGCTGGGCGGTGGGGATACTGCTGCGGCCCGCGGGGATCGTCGCTATCCATCAGGCGCCCAAGGAGATTCGGGATACCGAGATCCCTTTCGAGGCTCGTGGACTATACGACGATATCTGTGCAGCGATGACCGATCCGGAGGACGCGGGCGCGCAGGACCGGGCTGTCGCCATCTATGGCGAGTGGCTGCGGGCCACCCTTCCGGAGCCCGATGAGACTGCGCTGCTGGCCAATTCGATGGAGGATATCGTCGCGGGTGATCGCACCGTCCTGCGAGTCGATGATCTCGCCGAACGGCTCTCGGTGTCGGTGCGGACGCTCCAGCGGCTGGCGGACCGCTATGTGGGGCTGGCGCCGCTCGCGATCATCCGGCGGTACCGGTTGCAGGAAGGGGCGGCGCGGCTACGGGCCGAACCCGGGACCGCCGTCGGGGATGTGGCGGCGGATCTCGGGTATGCGGACCAGGCGCATTTCACGTCGGATTTCACACGGACGCTGGGGATGTCGCCGACGGCCTATCGGCGGGGTGCGGGTGGCCCCGAGGTGGGTGCGTCAGGCGGCGAAAGGTCACCGGACCCTTCGTGACCCTCGCTCCTTCGTCGCTTCGGCCTCAGGGATCAAGATGTGTGGTCGCACCTTCGTCGCATCGGCCTCAGGGATCAAGACGGGTGGTCGCACCTTCGTCGCATCGGCCTCAGGGATCAAGAAGAATGGTCACGACGGGGGCAGGGCGTCGATCAAGGATTCCTGGTGTCCGAATTCGAGCTTGATCAGTTGGTCGGCGAGGTGGAAGTACCGATCGTCGTGGGTGATGACGATGACGGTCTTTCCGCGGCGGCGCAGGTCAGCGAGGATCTCGTGGTAGAAGGTCTCGCGGAACTGCGGTTCCTGGTCGGCGGCCCACTCGTCGAACAGGTACACCGGACGGTCCTCAAGCAGGGCGGTGACCAGGGCGAGGCGTTTGCGCTGGCCCTGTGACAGGGCGATCGACGACAGCTTGCCGTCGTGGACGCTCACCTTGTGCGCGATCTGCAGCTGCCGCAGGAGCCGGTTCACCTCGTCGTCGATGCCGGGGCGCAGGTAACCGAAAAAGTCCTCGAACAGGTGGAAGTCGGTGAAGATGGCCGACGTGGCGTGCCGGAACCATTCGATGTTGTGGTGCCCGATCGCCTCACCGTTCAGCGAGATCGTTCCCGACTGCGGCAGATACAGGCCCGAAAGGAGCTTGGCCAGAGTCGATTTGCCGCTGCCGTTGCCGCCGACGATGAACGTCACCTGACCGGGTTGCAGCACCAGGTCCATCGGTCCGAGATGGAAGCCGGCACGCTCGCCCGGACCCGCCATGGGATGTATTCCCGCCGGTGCGTGATGCGGTAGGCCACGTCCATCCGGGCCCTTATGCCCCAGCATCGGGCGCCGGCCATCACGCCCGGGACCGGAGCTTGGTCGGCCCGGACCGTTGTGCGCCGGGGCCTGGTGACCCGGGCCCGGGTTGGCGTTGTGGTTCGGAGCCGGGTGACCGGCGTCCGTGAGGTCCACACCATCACGGTCGGAGGCCGGGTGACCGAGGCCAGGGTGGGCGACACCGTTGTGGTCCGGGGCCGGGTGACCGAGGCCCGGATGGGCCACCCCGTTGTGGTTCGGGTCGGGTTGCGGGTGGCCGGAGGGCTCGGGGAGCGGACCGGCTTGGTCCAGGTCGTCCGGACCCGGGCCGGGAGGCGGGCCCATCGGGACCGCGGGCAGTTGGTCGCCGAGGTAGGAGTAGTGGACGCCGGACAGTTCGATGTGGGCGGCGGTCACCGGCAGCCGATCGGCACCGCCGAGAGTTGTCTCGTCGTGCGGGGTTTCCATCGACAGTTCCATCCGGTGGATCTTCTTGAGCGCGACATCGCCGCGCAGCAGATCCGGGATGCGATGCATGATGTTCTGCATCGGCATCGACAGGAACGTGGTGACCAGCACGTAGCCGATCATCTGTTCCAGCGGCAGCTTCATCGCCGCGGCCAGCCCGAACAGGATCAGCGCCATCGTCGCGAGCTGGGTGAGCTGGCCGAGGCCCTGCGCGTAGGAGAAACGGACACCGGCGGTGATGTTCTTGTCGCGCAACTCCCGTGCCGAACCCAGCAGATGCCGGTTCATGAAGTCGGTGCGGCGATCGCGGTGCATCTTGAGCTCTTTGATGCCGTGCGTGACCGAGCCGAACGAGCGCAGCAGTTCGTCGTCGGTTTCGCGGGCCTGCCGGTACAGTTCGCGCACCCGGGTGGCGAGCAGTTCGACGCACAGGATCGACAGCAGCGTGGCACCCACCTGCACCGCGAAGATGGTGGGCGAGATGATCGCCAGATAGGTGAGGCAGCCGATGATGGTGGCCACGTCGATGCAGACGCTCGGGATCGCCGACACCGCCTGCGAGAGGGTGCGCACGTCCTCGGTGAGGGTCGCCATGAGTCGATGTGCACCAAGGCGTTCGAGATGTTCGAGCGGCGCGGCGATCACCCCCGACCCGAGCGAGGCCCGCAGCCGGTAGATGGCGTCCTGGGCCAGCCGGGTCAGGATGACCTGCGAGGCGAGGCCGGTGATCAGCACCACCACCGCGGTGAGCGCGAAGGTGCCCCAGTTGCCGTGCACATCGGGCTTGGGTGAGATGACGGAATTGATCTGGGTGACCAGGAAGGCGTTGGCCGCGCCACCGATCAGGCCGGCGACGACGGCGAAGACGATCCCCCGCCAGGACACCGACACCAGAAAACGCAGTAACGCCATCGCACTACCGTCCTACGATGTCGAACAGCATGCCCTCGAGCGTGACGCCCGGGGCGAAGGAGAACGCGACGCCGGTGGATATGGCCCCGTCGGCCCCGTCGGCCGCATCCGGCGTGGCCGCCCGCGACACCGACTGGGCGATCATGCGTTCCAGCACGAAGATCAGCGAGACGCTGAGCATATTGCCGTATTCGGCGAGCACTTCCCAGCTCGGCCCCGTGGAATCCGCGGGGAGGCCCAGCGATTCGATCGACGAGTCGAGGATCTTGGGGCCGCCCGGGTGCACAGCCCACAGGTCGATGTCGGTCTTGGCCAGGCCGTTGCGGGCCAGCAGGTCCACGATCACCGGGTCGACCCCGCGCACAATGTAGTCGGGCAGTTGCGGCGACAGTTCGCAGGTGATGCCGTCGTCGTTGACGCCGAGCACGATGCCGTCCTCCGCGTCGTCGAACAGGTGGCTGAAGCTCTCCCGGATCACGACGGCCCCGGCGGGCTGTTCGGTGCCGACGCCGCCGGCGCCGATGACCACCGCACCGCAGCCGTCGCCGAAGAGGCTGTGGGTGATGATCGCGAACGGGTCCTCGGTGAACACCGCGTTGACGGAGCTGAGTTCCAGGCAGATCACCAGTGCCTTGCGATCGGGATGGGCGCGAACGTAATCCGATGCCGACCGGATGCCGTTCATCGCGGCCGCGCAGCCCATGAAGTTGACCACCACCCGGTTGGTGGTGACCGGCAGTTCCAGTGCCCGCAGCACCGCGACGTCGACGCCGGGGGCGATGAAGCCGGTGCTGGTGACGAACACCAGCAGCCCGATGTCGGCGATGTCGGACACCCCCGCGGTGGCGCGGCGGGCGACGTCGATGGCCAGCGGAGCCGCGAGTTCCATGTACAGGTTCATCCGCTCGCGGATGGTGGCCGGCCGCTTGGAGAACTCGGCGAACTCCGGATCGAGCGGGTCGACGGCCAGGTGCCGGGTGGTGATCTTGGTCTTACGGTAGATGCGGGCGATCCGTTCGCGGTTCTCGTCGCCGTCGAACATCTTCGCCACGTCCAGGGCCGCGGTCTCCTGGTCGAACACCCGCTCCGGGGCCCCGGTGGCGATGCCCTCGATGATCGCGACCGCGGTGGACGGTGCGGGCGGCATCGACGTGGGGGCCGTCTGGCGCCCGGGGGCGCGCCGGGCCTGGTCGCCGGGGAGGAAGTTGTCGATGGTCATGGCTATGACTCCTGGGATGGGTGTTCGCCGGTGGGTGCGGTGCATCCACCGATGCGGTCGAACGCGAACGACGGGGTCGGACGCTATGTGGTCAGCACAGAGCTGTCGGCCGGAAGGTCCTGTTACTCAAACGGTTCCGACGCCGGTGAAGCCCTTCACGGTGTAGTCGGCGCAGGTCTTGAGCATCGTCGGCGAGAAGTGCTCGCGGAAGAAGCCCCAGTTGTTCTCCTGTGCGGTGCGGGATTTGGCGCCGAGGTAGGTGACAACCTGTTTGGGGAAGCGGTCGGCGACAAAGGATTTGGCCGGCAACCACTCGACCCCGAACTTGGCCGACTCCTCGGCGACGAGGTCCTCGCACCAGATGTTGGCGAAACCGCTGCGCTGGTACGGAAGTACGTGGTGGACGCGGTGCGAGCTCAGACCCGCGGACAGGAAGCAGTCGACGTACCGGATGCCGGTGATCTTGAGATCGTAGGCCTGCTCGAGCTGGTTGATCGCCCAGTCGTCGGTGTCGGGCTCGATCTCCTCTGCGTCCATCTCGAAGTCGTGGCTGGCCACGACGAGGAAGGTGCTGACCCACATCGTCACCACGAACTGGAGCAACCACGCCCAGAAGTCGCCGGCCACGATGAAGGCGATCAACTCGGCGAGCAGCAGGAACCGCATGCCGAAGGCACCGATGAAGTGCGGCAGACCACCCCGTTTGGAGCCGTACATCTGCGCGATACCCACCTTTCTGGTGAGATTGCAGACGTCGATCAAACGGAACGTCATACCGGTGACGGCATGTCCGAATTTATGGATCGTGTGAATCGGAATTCGATACCAGCGAGGCAGATCCATCATGAAGGTGAAGACATTCTTCTTGATGTCGACTTCACTTTGCGTATGCGGATGATGGAGCAGCGCGTGACCGTCGGCGGTAACGAATGACAACGCTACGTAATTCATATCGAAGGCGTTGACCAGAACCTTGGTGGCGCCCTTTTGCGCCCGGTGGATGGCGTAGTGCCCGAAGCCGGCGAGTGAACTGCGCAGGATCACCATGAGGATCACGAACGCGGGCAGCGGCATCCACGACGTGTCGTACAACCGCAGACCCTGGACCGCGAAGTAGGCGATGAACAGCAGCGCGGCCACGATGTTGAACCAGCGGTCGAGCCTCTTGAGCTTGGCCTGAATATCCTTGCCCCGCAACCGCTTCTTGATCTCGTGCAGCAGGTCGTTGCGCCGGCCGAAGTCATACTTCGGGGTATCGCGCCAGCTGTCGAAGCGCTCGGTGAACAGGAAGTCGGGTGCGTTGTTCTTGGGATGCACATCCTCGATGACCGCGTCCCTGTCGAGGGCGTACTTCTCCAGCATCCGTTCCACCGCTTCGACATTCGCGTGATACGAGCCGATGATCGAGGTGATGTCGCGGTTCTTGCTGCGACCGATGAAGAACTCGCCGCCGGGATGCTTGGAGATCCAGTCGGTCAGATCGTAGGCGCGGCCCTTGTACACCCACACGTCCGCGAGCTGCGGTCCGCCCTCGATACCGGGCAGCCGGCCGAGGTCGGGATGGCGCAGCACCTCGCTGCCCTCGGTTACCTCCGGCCCGTCCGAACCCGGAGGTCTGCGATCACCCTCACCCACACCCGGTTCGGCATCCGTCGGTGCGGGCGATCCGGCGACGGCGTTGCCCGTCGCGGTCTGCTCCGCTTCCTCTCCAGACGCGTCCGGGCCCCCCTGCTCGGGCGCACGATTCGGCAACACCGCAGTCCGCACATCAGTGCCACTTTCCGTGTGGGCCATCGCTGACCTCGCTTTCCTCTGTGTCGAACCGATAAGCACCGTTAATTCTGGCACCAATGCCGGAGAAGTCCCCACGCTTCAGTCGCTTCGCCGCTACCGTTTGCTGAGGATCAGCATGCCGTGTCGCCGGACCGCATGCATCATCTGGGTGCATAAGTACCGCGTGTGAACGACGATTGCGACTAATGCGTGTGATCTGCGTCGTCGCTGGTTAATGTATGGCGACATGAAGACACAACTCACCCACACCCCGCATCTCGCGGGTACCGCCCGTAAACGATCCCGTGCACTGCTGTCCGCAGCGGTGGGCGCCGCCGCCGTGGTGGCACTGGTCGCAGGCTGTGCCTCCGACGACGATGACGACTCGACCGGTACCACGACGGCCGCCGCGAGCGCACCGTCGATGATCGAGACCTCCCGGTCCGAGCAGCCCAAGGTGTCCACCACCGACGCCGACGCCCTGGTCAAGCAGAGCGCACAAACCACGCGGCTCATGCAGTCGGCGCACGTGGAGCTGAAAGTCGATGACAAGGTCATGGGCCTGCCGGTCCGCGAGGTCAAGGGCGACCTGACCAGCAACCCGGCACCCAAAGCCCAGGGTGAGGGCAAGTTCCGCATCAACAACAACGACACCGAGGTCGCGTTCATCGTCTCCGACGGTCAGCTGTACATCAAGAAGGACGGCGACTCCGAGTACACGTCGATCGGTGAGGCGTCCAAGGTCTACGACCCGGCGATCATCCTCGACCGCGAACAGGGTCTGGCCAAGATCATCGAAAGCCTCAAGAGCTTCAAGCTGGACGGCTCCGAAACCGTGAACGGTGTCCAGGCGAAGAAGGTCACCGGCACGGTCCCCGCGGAGGTCCTCGACAAGGTCTTCCCGACGCAGGGCGACGGGAAGTTCTCCGGCGCCATCCCGGTCACCCTGTACATCGCCGACGCGGCACCGTACAACCTGGTGAAGGTGAACCTCAAGGTCGACACCGGTGAGATCAACCTCACCACCTCCGACTGGCAGAAGAAGGTCGACATCCAGGCCCCATAGCCCCGAGAACCCCGCGTCTTCGGACCCAGACCCTGGGCAAGCATGAAGTCCCCGTACCCGGCGGTGTACGGGGACTTCATGCGTCCGGGACAGTTCGCGCTAGCGGGGCTTGACCAGCGGGAACAGGATCGTTTCGCGGATACCGAGACCGGTGAGCGCCATCAGCAGACGGTCGATGCCCATACCGGTACCGGCCGTCGGCGGCATCCCGTACTCCATCGCAGCCAGGAACTCCTCGTCGAGGACCATCGCCTCGTCGTCACCCGCCGCGGCCAGCCGCGCCTGATCGACAAAGCGTTCACGCTGGATCACCGGGTCGACGAGCTCGGAATAGCCGGTGGCCAGCTCGAAACCGCGCACGTACAGATCCCACTTCTCCACCACGCCGGGGACACCGCGGTGCGAGCGCACCAGCGGCGAGGTCTCCACCGGGAAGTCGCGAATGAACACCGGCTCGCTCAGCTTGGCGCCGACCAGATGCTCCCACAGTTCCTCAACCAGCTTGCCGTGGCCGTAGCCCTTGTCCTTGGGCACCTCCAGGCCCACCTTGGCGGCGATCGCCAGGAGCTGCTCGACCGTCGTCGAATCATCGGCGCCCGCGGGCACGATCTGCTCGCCGAGCGCCTCCGACAGCGACGGATACATCTCCAGCGACGTCCACTCGCCCGACAGGTCGTACTCCGAACCATCCGGCATCACCGGGGTCAGGGTGCCCATCGCGGCCTGCGACACCTCCTGCACCAGCTCGCGGATCATCACCGCCGCGGTGTCGTAGGTGCCGTACGCCTCGTAGGTCTCGAGCATCGCGAACTCCGGCGAGTGCGTCGAGTCGGCACCCTCGTTGCGGAAGTTGCGGTTGATCTCGAAGACCTTGTCGATGCCGCCGATCACGCAGCGCTTGAGGAACAGTTCCGGCGCGATCCGCATGAACAGGTCCATGTCGAAGGCGTTGGAGTGGGTGACGAACGGGCGGGCCGCCGCACCACCGTGCAGCGTCTGCAGCATCGGGGTCTCGACCTCCAGGAAGGCGCGGCGGGCGAGCGCGGCCCGTAGCTCGGCGACCACCGCGATGCGGGTGCGCGCGATCTGCCGGGCCTCCGGCCGCATGATCAGGTCGACGTAGCGCTGGCGGACCCGGGTCTCCTCGTTCATGTCCTTGTGCGCTACCGGCAGCGGGCGCAACGCCTTCGACGCCATCGCCCAGTCGTCGGCCATCACCGACAGCTCACCGGTCCGGGAGCTGATCACCTGACCGTGCACGAACACGATGTCGCCGAGGTCGACGTCGGCCTTCCACCGGGCCAGCGACTCCTCACCGACACCGTTGAAGCTGATCATCGCCTGTAGCTGAGTGCCGTCGCCCTCCTGCAGGGTGGCGAAACACAGCTTGCCCTTGTTACGCAGGAAGATGATGCGGCCGGCGACACCCACCTCGGCGCCGGTCTCGGTGCCGGCCTCGAGGTCGGGGTAGTCGGCGCGGATCTGCGCCAGGCTGTGCGTCCGCTCCAATTCGACCGGGTACGCCTCACGGCCCTCGGCAAGAATCCGCTCACGCTTACCACGCCGGATGCGGATCTGTTCGGGGGCCTCGTCGGTACCCTCCGTCGACGGCACGGCTGCTTCGGTGTTCGGGGTCTGGCTCACGACTCAAAACCCTATCGGGCAGGGCGAATGTGCTCCAACTCGATATCGGTGCTGTGCCCCTGGTCAGTGGGCGGAGATGGTGGCGAGTTCGCCGGAGTCGAGGGGGGCTCTGACGCGGGCGGCGTGCAGAGCGGCGAAACCGCCGACCAGGAAGGTGGCGCCGGAGATCCCCCGGGCCTGCAGGTGCCAGGCCAGCCATTCGGCGTCGTGGCCATCGTCGCTGATCAGGACCCAACGGGCCTCGGGCGAGGCCACCCGCAGGGACTCCCGGGTGCCGGGGGTCAGCCGGTCGAGGACGTCGCCGGCGTCGACGGCGAGGGCGCCGGGCAGCACACCCTGGACGTCGCGCTGGTGCTGGCTGCGCATGTCGACTGCGATCACACCGTCGGCGGTGAGGCCGGCGTACTCGGAGACGAGGACGGAGATACGCAGATCAGAGGTGGTGGAAACACGAACGGTGGAAAGGACCGCAGTCATGACGGGGAATCCTTGGAATGATCGAAGAGGTGGGAGGGGTCGCCGAATGGGGGCAGCCGCAGACGCGGACTCAGCCCTGACAACACTCCTGACAGCTCTTGATCATGTCGGCCAGTCTGCCAGATCAGGCCGGGTGACGTCCAGCGACATCATTCGTTGGACCCACCGTGAACCTAAACCCGCACGGTCAGCGGCGGGCACGCGGATCGGACTTGGACCGCTCGTGCACGCGGCGCAGACCGTCGAGAGTCAGATACGGGTGATGGTCTGTGAGACTTGCACATTCGTCGTAGACGAGCGGCGCCAGCGAACCCGTGGCGACCACGGTCACGTTGTCGGCGCCGAAGCCGGGCACGGTGTCACAGATCCGGTCGACGAGTCCGTCGATCTGGGCGGCGAAACCGTAGATGATGCCCGACTGCAGGGCTTCGACGGTGTTCTTGCCGAGGACCCCGCGCGGCGGCATCAGCTCCACCCGGCGCACCGTCACGGTGTGCTCGCTGAGCGCCTCGACACCGAGGTTGATGCCGGGGGCGATCGCGCCGCCGAGGAACTCGCCCTTCGCCGACACCGCGTCGACGACGGTGGCCGTGCCGCACGCCACGACGATGGTGGGGCCGCCGAAGTTCGCGTACGCGGCCAGGCAGTTGGCCACCCTGTCGGTGCCGACCTCTTTCGGGTTGTCCACCAGCAGCGGCACCCCGGTGCGCACCCCCGGTTCGAGCAGCAGATGATGCGCCGACGGGTAGTACCTGGGCAGCATCGTGCGCATCTCACGCAACAGCGACGGCACCGTCGACAGCGCGGCGACGCCGGTGATCTGCTCGATGTCGGGGCCGAGCAGACCACGGATCAGCAAGGCCAGTTCGTCGGCGGTGGCCTGCGGGCGGGTGTGCAGCCGCCAGTCCCGCACCAGCTTGGCATGGTCACCGGAACCGGTGAAGGTGCCCAGGTGGATGGTGGTGTTGCCGATCTCGACGGTCAGCAGCATGTGTCAGGCGTCGGCGAGGATGACGCGGGGGTCGAGGAGGCCCGAGCCGGCGGGGGCGTGGGCCGGGTCGTGGCCCTCCTGCAGGATGCGGTTGTTCTCATCGACGAACACCACGTTGGGCGCGTACTCCTTGAGCTCCTGCTCGTTGAGAATGCCGTAGGCGATGATGATCACCAGGTCGCCTGGGTGGACGAGATGTGCTGCGGCGCCGTTGATCCCGATGACGCCGGAGCCGGGCTCGCCGGCGATCGCGTAGGTCTCCAGGCGGGCGCCGTTGTCGATGTCGACGATCGTGACCTGCTCACCTTCGAGCAGGCCCGCGGCCTCCAGCAGGTCGGAGTCGATGGTGACCGATCCGACGTAGTGCAGGTCGGCCTGAGTTACCTTGGCGCGGTGGATCTTTGAGGTCATCATGGTGCGGAGCATCGGTTTTCCCCTCGGTGTTTCCGGTGTGTGGTTGATGTCAGGGTTGTTCGCGGCCGTCGAAACCGGTGCCGATGGCGACGCCGACATTGTCGATGAGGCGGGCCGGGCCGATCCGGGCCGCGATGAGCAGCCGGCCGTCGCCCTTCTCGGGGGCTTCCTCGAGCATGCGGCCACGCAACTCGATGTACTCGACCGCGATGTCGGGGTGGGATTCGATGACGGCACGGGCGGTGGCCAGAATGGCGTCCTTGCCCTGGGCGGCCACGTGCGCGCCCGCGACCAGCGCCGCCGACAGGGTGGTGGCCAGCTCGCGCTGCGCGTCGTCGAGGTAGCGATTACGCGAGGACATCGCCAGGCCGTCGGGCTCGCGGACCGTGGGTACGCCGACGATCTCGATACCGAGGTTGAGGTCATCGACCATCTGCTTGATCAGGACCAGCTGCTGGTAGTCCTTCTCGCCGAAGTAGGCCGCGTTGGGGTTGGCGATGGACAGCAGCTTGTTGACGACGGTCAGCATGCCCGCGAAATGGGTGGGCCGGGAGATGCCGTCGAGGATCTCACCGGCCGCACCCGGGTGGATCATGGTGCGCTGCCCGTTCGGGTACATGCCGGCGACGGTCGGTGCGAACACCAGCTCCACGCCCAGTGGGCGCAGCAACTCGCAGTCGGCCTCGAAGGTGCGCGGGTAGGCGTCGAGATCCTCGCCGGCGCCGAACTGGAGCGGGTTGACGAAGATCGAGACGATGACGACGGTGTTGCCCTTGGCCTTGGCCGCCCGGACAAGTTCGAGGTGCCCGGCGTGCAACGCGCCCATCGTGGGGACCAGCGCGACCCGCTTGCCGGCCGCGCGCAGCGCGTTGCTGACCCGGCGCAGGTCGGCGGGGTCGCGGTGCACCGTGAGCTCGCCGGGGGCGAACAGCGCGGAGTCCGTTGCCGTGGTGGATGTGGTCACTGTTCCTCCAGCATCTCGATGAGATCGGTCGGTGCGCCGGACTGCGCGGCGGCGCGGCGGGCCTGGGTGCGGTAGGCGTCGGCGATGCCGTGCGGGCCGTCGCCGTCGGGGACGGTGGTCAGCGCGGCCAGGTGCGCGGACACCGCTGCGGCGTCGCCGCGCGCGACGGGCCCGGTGAGCGCCGACGGACCCAGTTCCAGCACATTGCTGAGCGAGGCGGTGACCAGCGGTCCGAGGATCCGCTCGGCCAGCCGGGTCGCGTCGCCGTCGACCGTCGCGTTGGCGGCGCCGGCCTCACCGTCGATGGCCGCGTTGAGTGCGGCCACGGCATCGCTGATCAGCGCGATCAGGTGGTTTGCGCCGTGCGCGAGGGCGGCGTGGTACAGGGTGCGGTGCGCCTCGGGGATGCGGACCGGTTCGCCGCCCATCTCCATCACCAGCGACGCCCCGATCGCGTCGCCGATGGCGTCGGCCGCGGTGATGCCGAAGCAGGCGCGGTGCAGGCGGACGGTGTCGTCGGCCGAACCGACGAACGTCATCGCCGGGTGCAGCGCCAGCGGCAAGGCGCCGCGGGCGGTGATCGGGTCGAGGATGCCGACACCGTGGGCACCCGCGGTGTGCGCGACCAGCGTGCTCGGCCGCAGCCCCGGACACGACGCGATGCGTGCGATCACCGCGGGCAGTTCGGCGTCGGGAACGCTGATGATGATGAGCTCGCTGCGCGAGACGACGCCGTCGACGTCGAGGACCGGGGATTCGGGCAGCCGGACGGCGGCACGCTCGCGCGACCTCGGGGATCGTGCGACGACGCCGGCGACGACGTGGCCGGCCTTCTCCAGAGCCTCGCCGAGGGCGGTGCCGACGCGGCCCGCGGAGATGATCCCGACGCTCAGCCGGGCCGGGGCGGGAAGGTTGGAGACGCCCGGAAGGTACTCGGCCGCCCCCGACCCGAACGCAGAGTCCCGGGCGCCGGGCGTGCCGGGTCCGGGTGCGTCAGGCAGCTCAAAATCGCCACCACCAAAAGGTGAGGTCACCGATGTCCTCCACGATGTCGTTCCAGTCCCGCTGCGCGGGTACCAGACGTTGCACGCCAAGACTAGGCGTCAACCATCGACAGGACCAGTCAGGTGTGACCGGCCTCACGGGGCAAAAGTCGGGTCAGGAGTCTCCGCGCAACTGCCGGAGCAGTTCGGACACCGGCATGCCTCCGGTGTGGGCGTTCTCGTCGTCGCGGCGCCGGCGGCGACGGCCGAGCGCGAAGCCGCCGATGTCGGGGCCCGCCTCATGGCTTCCGTGGTACTCGGCCGGGACCTCAACCGCTTCGACCTCGACCGGCTCGGTGTCGGAAGACTCCGGGACGACCTCGGCAGCGGGCTGTTCGTGCCACTCCTGTCCGGCGACACCCTGCTCAGCCCAGGCCTGGTCCGCCGCCGGTTGGTCCGCGGCGACCTCGCCCGGGACGACCGCCGCGTGGTCCGGAACGAACTCGCCATCCTCGGGGGCGACATCCTGCGCGACGAACTGTTCTGGGGTGGCCTCGTAAGAGGCGACATCCTCGGGGACGAACTCGGCATCCTCTGTGACGAACTCCGCGGGGGCACCCGGCTCGGGCTCGGCGACCTCGACCGCGTCACCGGTGATCTCGCCGGTCTCCTCTACGAGTGCTTCCGGGGCCTGCTCCGGCTGATCTTCCGGACCGGTCACGTCAGCGACGTCGTCCGTGGTCTCCGGCTCGGCCATCCCGGAGCCCTCCCCGGCACCGGACTCCCCCGCCTCATCGAAAAAACCCGCGAGCTCCGGTTGTTCGCCGACGACGGCCTCGTCGTCATCGGCCCTCTCGTGTGAGCCGGCATGCTGGGTCTCGACGTCGACCGGGGTCTCGGTGGCATCGGGAGCCTCAGGCGCATCGGGAGCCTCAGGCGCATCAGCCGTCTCCGCCTCCGCCTCGTCCGGGGTCCCGGCAGCTTCCTCTGCGTCGTCCGCGTCGTAGGACGCGGGATCGTCATAGGCGTCGGGATCGTCGTAGGACTCGGCATCGTCGTCGGCGTCAGGGTCGAACGGCTCGGGCTCCTGGCGCGGGGCGTGCTCGCCGATGTCCTCGTAGTCGCGGCCCGACTCGACAAACGCGATCTGGGTGGTGGCCGCCGGATCGTGAGAACCCTCGTCGAGATCGCGGCGGTTGAAGACGGTGGTGGTCTCCAGGTCGGAGGGCTGATCGGCCGCCGCACGATTGGCGACGTAGGCGCCCCAGTCCTGGGATGCGGCCTCTTGCCGGCCCGTCTCCGGCTGCGGCCGGTCCTGCTGCCCGTAGTTCTGCTGGGCATACGCGACGGGGTTGAACTCGCGCGGGTACTCCTCCTGGTCCTGGACCTGGGAGTACGCCTGGTGGGGACCCGTCTGGCCGGCGTCGGACGACCCGTACGCCGGATAGTCGACCGCCTCGAACTCCCCCGACAGCGGCTCGTCGTCGGTGACCACCGGGATCACCTCGGTCATCTCGTTGGGGTCGGCATTGGCCGTGCTCGAACGCGCGTCCTGCCGGGCCGGTGCCGTGGCCGCGAAATCCTGCGCGGCGCGCAGGTCGTCGGGCATGTGCCCACCGAATCCGGCACCGAGCTGACGCACCCGCTCGTTGCCCAGCGCGATGCCCTGGTCGGGCAGCGGGCCGCCCAGCAGCACCTCCAGGCTCGCCCGCAGCGACGCGATCTGGTGCTTCAGATCGACCAGCTCGTGATTGGCCTCGTCGGCGACCTCGCGGCGGATGGTGGACTCGACGTCGAGCTCGTACTGGCGCCGCGCCGCGATCTCCCGTTCAAGCTGAAGCTCGTACACCAGCCGCAGGTCACGGCTCTTGGCCTCGGCGCCCTCGGCCTGCCGGCGGAACTTGGTCACCAGGATCGCGGCGATCACCGCGGCCCACAGCGCGGCGATGACCGCGAGTGAACCGGCCAGCGACATGTCGTCGTTGATCACCATCAGCACACTGGCCGCCAAAGCGAGAACGATCAGCAAGCCGATGAGCCATTGCCCCGCCGATCGCTGCGCCCGTCTACCCTCGCCCGAACGGCCGTTGGAGGTCGTCATATCGGAGAATTTACCTGCTGGCAGCACAACGATCGATGAACTCCCGCGGAGCGCCTCGATTTGGTCGGCGCGTTCATGCCGGGTCGGCGTGTCCGCCGGCCGCCTCGTCGGTGGGATCATCCGGTGCCCGACAACAATATTCGAGCCAGAGCGCCGCCGCCACCAGCAGCACACCGCCGATCAGCCCGATCACCGCCGCCGGAGTGTCATCCTGGGCCGCGGCCAGGTCACTGTGCCGCCACAGGTACGCCAGCAGACCTGCCCACACCCCCGTTCCGATGGCCCCGAGCAGCGCCGATGCCTTCGCCAGCGCCACCACCCTGGCGGCCATCAGCGGATGCAGCTGACCGTGCGCCCGGCCCACGTTGCGGTCGGCGACGCGGGCCCGCACGACGAACGCGACCACCACCTCGATCGCGGCCAGCACGTAGAACACCAGCCCCGCCAGCAACGGCAGCGGCGGCAGGTCGCCGTAGTTGTAACGGACCAGGATCCACGAGGCGACGGTGGCGAACGCGGCGATGGCCGCGAGGTCGCGCAGCTTGGTGGGCCCGATCGTCGGCTCCGGGGCGTCGCCGGTGGGCCGGTTGCCCCGCGGGGTGGTCATCGGACCCAGTCCGGCAGCGACGGGACGGCGGCCCCCGGCAGGATCCGGGTCACCGCGGCCACCTCCTCACGGGGCAGTGCCGCGATCAGTTCGGCGATCGGCCTCGGTCCGCCGGCGGTCCACAACCGGGCGCCGGGTTCGATCTCCAGCCACGGCACCAGCACGAAGGCACGCTCGGCGGCCCGCGGATGCGGCAACGTGAGTTCCGGATCGTCGGAGAGCACCACCCCACGGTCGTCGACGGTGATCACGTCAACATCCAAAGTCCTTGGACCCCAACGAATATCGCGAACCCTGTCGGCATCACGCTCCAGTTCGCGGCAGAGTTCGAGCCAGCCCGGCGCGTCGCGGGGTCCGTCGGCGATCAGGGTGATGTTGTGAAAGTCGGCCTGCTCGACACCGCCCCACGGCGGGGTCGCGTACACCCCGGACACGGCCACGAGCTCCCCGCCCACGGCCCGCACGACCGCCGACAGATGCGCGACGGTGTCGCCCATGTTGGAACCGGCCGACAGCACAGCACGACTCATCAGGCGCGGCCCGCCGTACCCGGGCCGACCGACTTGCGGGACCGGCGGGCCACCACCGCCACATCGCCGAACGTCAGCGGGATGGGCGCCGAGGGCTTGTGCAGCGTCACCTCGCACGCGGTGATCCGCTGATCGGTCATCACCGCCTCGGCCACCTCCGCACTCACCGTCTCGATCAGATCCCGCGGCTTGCCCGCGACGATGTCGTACGCCCGCTGCGCCAGTGCGCCGTAGTCAACGGTGTCCGCGAGGTCGTCCGACGCGGCGGCGGCACGCAGGTCCAGCCACAGCACGATGTCGACGATGAAGTCCTGGCCGTCGCGCTTCTCGTGGTCGAAAACGCCGTGATGGCCGCGGACCACCAGGCCCTTCAGCTCGATCCGGTCGGTCATGTCGCCGCGTTCTCCTGTCCGCCCGCCGGTGGTTCCGTCAGACCGGGCTGTGTCAGACCGGGCTGTGTCAGACCGGGCTGTGTCAGATCGTCGACCAGGCCGCGCCTGCCGCCCGCCGTCCACGCGGCGGCGACGGCCACCGCGTCCCTGCTCGCCGTCACGTCGTGCACCCGCACTCCCCACGCGCCGCCCGCGGCGGCCAGCGCGGAGATCGCGGCCGTGGCCACCTCGCGCCCCGCGGGCGGACGGTCGTAGCCGTCCGACGCCAGCAGTGAACCCAGGAAACGTTTGCGCGAGGCACCGATCAGGACGGGGAAACCGAGCCCGACGAGCGTCGGCAACGCATGCAGGAGCGCCCAATTATGTTCCGGCGCTTTGGCGAAGCCGAGTCCCGGGTCGAGGATGATCCGGGCCGGATCTACTCCGCCGGACACCGCGGCGTCCACCTGGGCCAGCAGTTCGCCGCTCACCTCGGCCACCACGTCGCGGTAGCCGCCGATGTCGTCGAGGGAGTGGGTGAACAGGTCGCGGCGGTCGGCACGACCGGCAGTTCGACCGGTGGCCTCCAGCGGCCGCCAGTGCATCAGGATCCACGGGATGCCCGCGGCCGCGACCACCCGCACCATCTCCGGATCGGCCCGCCCGCCCGACACGTCGTTGACGATGCCCGCACCCGCCTCGATCGCCGCCTCGGCGACCCGCGCGCGCATCGTGTCGACGGAGATCTCGCGTCCGGCCAGCTCGGGTGTGTCGTGGATGTGTGCGCGCAAGCCCGCGATCACCGGGGCCACCCGGGCGGCCTCGATCTCCGGGTCGATCCGCACCGCACCCGGCCGCGTCGACTCGCCGCCCACGTCGACGATGTCGGCGCCCTGGGCGAGCAGTTCGCGGCCGTGCGCCACCGCGGCGTCGACGTCGAGGTAGCGGCCTCCGTCGGAGAACGAGTCGGCGGTGACGTTGAGAACGCCCATCACCCGGGTCCTCGGGGACACTGCGGCAGGTGGGGTCACGTCAGCGGGAGATCAGGTCCAGCGCTTCGCCGCGGGAAACCGCGCTGGTCTTGAACAGACCGCGCACCGCCGACGTCGTCGTGGTGGCCCCCGGCTTGCGGATCCCGCGCATCGCCATGCACAGGTGCTCGGCCTCGATCACCACGATCACCCCGCGCGGGTTGAGCCGGGCGACGATGGCGTCGGCGATCTGACTGGTCAGCCGCTCCTGCACCTGGGGACGCTTCGCGTACAGGTCGACGAGGCGGGCCAGCTTGGACAGGCCCGTCACCTGGCCGGACTCGCCCGGGATGTAGCCGACGTGGGCCACGCCGTGGAACGAGACCAGATGATGCTCGCAGGTGGAGTACATCGGGATGTCCTTGACCAGCACCAGCTCGTCGTGGTCCTCATCGAAGGTGGTGGCGAGGACCTCGCTCGGGTCGGTGTACAGCCCGGCGAACACCTCCTCGTACGCTTTGGCCACACGGGCGGGGGTACGGCGCAGGCCCTCGCGGTCGGGATCCTCGCCGACGGCCAGCAGCAGCTCGCGCACCGCGGCCTCGGCGCGGGCGAAGTCGAACGGGCGCCGGGCGGCGCCGGCCGGCGTGGCGTCGGCCAGGGGCTCGCTGTCTTCGGTCATCGTCATGA
This sequence comes from Gordonia amarae NBRC 15530, assembly GCF_000241345.1. Taxonomy (GTDB): domain Bacteria; phylum Actinomycetota; class Actinomycetes; order Mycobacteriales; family Mycobacteriaceae; genus Gordonia; species Gordonia amarae. Next base: position 19,972 of record NZ_BAED01000072.1, on the reverse strand, counting down.
GTCGATCCTAAGTTAGGCGTGGTTGCGTCATGTGCGGAGCGTCACCGGACCCTTCGTGACCCTCGCTCCTTCGTCGCTTCGGCCTCAGGGATCAAGAGGGGTACCCGGCCCTTCATCACATCGGCCTCAGGAATCAAGAGGCGAGGCGTCTCGAAGGGTCCGGCGACACAGCCGCATGACCGACCGCGCACATCAGCCCTGGTGGCCGGAACCGTTGTGACCGTTGTGGCCGTTGGGGTCGTGGCCATTGGTCCCCTGCGGGTAGCCGCCCGGCCAGCCCTGGGGCTGTTCCGGGGCGGCGTGCTGCGGCGGCCAGCCCGGTGCCGACCAGTCGCGCGGGGCGCCGTAGTCGGGGTAGGTGCCGCCGGCGGGGCCCGGACCGTAGCCCGGCTGCTGGGGGTACGGCTGTTGGGGGTACGGCTGTTGGGGGGCGGGTGCCTGCTGGTAGACGCCCGCGGCCGCGGGCACCGGCTGCGGGACGACGGGCTGCGGCGGCCACGGCTCACCACGTTCGGCCGCCAGTTCGCCCGGCGTCTTCACCGGCGGTTTCTCGCTCGGGATGCGCTCGCCCCAGTCGTTGAAGGCGGTGATCCGGGGACGCTTGACCACGTCGGCGAAGATCTTCTCCAGATCCTTGCGGGTCAGCGTCTCCTTCTCCAGCAGGTTGGTGGCGAGCACGTCGAGGGTGTCGCGGTACTCCGACAGGATCGACCACGCCTCGGTGTGGGCGAACTCGATGAGCCTGCGCACCTCGTCGTCGATCTCGCGGGCCACCTCGGTGGAGTATTCGGACTGCGCACCCATCGACCGGCCCAGGAACGGATCGCCCTGGTCGTGGCCGTAGCGCACCGCACCCAGCCGGGCGCTCATGCCGTATTCGGTGACCATCGCGCGGGCGATCTTGGTCGCCTGGTCGATGTCGCTGGATGCGCCGGTGGTGGGTTCCTGGAAGACCAGTTCCTCGGCGGCCCGCCCACCCATCGCCATGACCAGCCGCGCGATCATCTCCGAGCGGGTCATCAGGTCCTTGTCCTGCTCGGGCACGGCCAGCGCGTGACCACCGGTGCGCCCGCGGGCCAGGATGGTGACCTTGTAGATCGGGTCGAGATCGGGCATCGCCCACGCGGCGAGGGTGTGTCCGCCCTCGTGGTACGCGACGACCTTCTTCTCGTGTTCGCTGATGATATGGCTCTTGCGGCGCGGACCGCCCACCACGCGGTCGACGGCCTCCTCAAGGGCCTCGGCGGTGATGACGGTCTTGTTCTCGCGCGCGGTGAGCAGCGCCGCCTCGTTGACGACGTTGGCCAGGTCGGCACCCGACATGCCCGGGGTGCGCTTGGCCAGGCCGTCGAGGTCAGCGCCCGAGTCGATCGGCTTGCCCTTGGCGTGCACATGCAGGATCGCCTTGCGGCCGGCCATGTCGGGGTTGCCGACGGGGATCTGCCGGTCGAAACGGCCGGGACGCAGCAGCGCCGGGTCGAGGATGTCGGGCCGGTTGGTGGCGGCGATCAGGATGATGCCGGACCGGTCGGAGAAGCCGTCCATCTCCACGAGCAGCTGGTTGAGGGTCTGTTCGCGCTCGTCGTGACCACCGCCCATGCCGGCGCCACGCTGACGGCCGACGGCGTCGATCTCGTCGACGAAGATGATGCACGGGCTGTTCTGTTTGGCCTGTTCGAACAGGTCACGCACGCGGGAGGCGCCCACGCCGACGAACATCTCGACGAAGTCCGATCCGGAGATGGTGAAGAACGGCACCCCGGCCTCGCCTGCGACCGCGCGCGCGAGCAGGGTCTTGCCGGTGCCGGGCGGGCCGTAGAGCAGTACGCCCTTGGGGATCTTGGCGCCGAGCGCCTGGTAGCGGGCGGGGTTCTGCAGGAAATCCTTGATCTCGTGGAGTTCCTCCACGGCCTCGTCCGCACCCGCGACGTCGGCGAAGGTCGTCTTGGGCATGTCCTTGGACAGTTGCTTGGCGCGTGACTTGCCGAAGCCCATCACGCCGCCGCGGCCACCGCCCTGCATCCGGCTCATCACGAAGAAGAACAGGCCGAACAGGATGATCATCGGCAACAGGAACACCAGGATCGACCACAGCACCGAATCCTGGGACACGTTGGTCTGGTAGCCGGCCTGGGAGGCCCGCACCGAGTCGAAGACGAACTCGCTGCCGTCGGACGGGTACTTGGTGCTGATCTTCTCGGAGGTGGCGCCCTTGTCGTCGACCTTGATCGGCTGCTTCAGGGTGATCCGCAGCGTCTGCTCGCGGTCGTCGATCTGCACGAACTCGACGTTCTTCTTGTTGAGCTCGGTCAGCGCCACCGAGGTGTCGACGCCGCGGAAACCGCGGTCGGTGTCGCGCATCGCGCTCCAGCCCCACAGCACCAACAGGATCAGCGCGAGGATGGCCAGATTACGGAAAACTGCTTTGCGGTTCATTCGCTGTTGGTGGGGTGCGGCACGTCGGCCGTTCCCGCTGTCCTTCCCGTCGACTTCGCTGCCACACTGCACCCGCGGCGTGCATGCAGGCGTGAGCGCACGCGGACGCGGGCGAGGGCTATTGACCCAGGCTACCGGTCAACGCGCAGGGAAGGGAAACCGTTCCCCGGCCCGGCCGGATGCCTCGATCGCGGCCGGGCAGCTGAACGGATCAGTGCTCGTAGACGCTCGGCTTGAGGCGCCCGATGTAAGGCAGGTCACGGTACCGCTCGGCGTAGTCGAGGCCGTATCCGACGACGAACTCGTTGGGGATGTCGAAGCCGACATCGGCGACGTCCACCGGGCAGCTGATGGCGTCGGGTTTGCGCAGCAGCGTGCACACCTGCAGGCTGCGCGGGTTGCGGGTGGACAGGTTGCGCATCAGCCACGACAGCGTGAGACCGGAGTCGATGATGTCCTCAACGATCAGCACGTCGCGGCCGGAGATGTCGCGGTCGAGGTCCTTGAGGATGCGGACCACGCCCGACGACGACGTGGACGAGCCGTAGCTGCTGACGGCCATGAACTCCATCTGTGAGGGGATGGGCAGCGCCCGGGCGAAGTCGGTCATGAACATGATCGCGCCCTTGAGGACGCCGATCAGCAGCAGATCGTCCTCGGTGTCGGTGTAGCGTGCGGCCACCGATTCGGCCAGCTCACGGGTGCGTTGCCGGATCTGTTCCTCGGTGATCAGGACCGCGTCGATGTCGTCCTTATAGGGATCGGTACTCATGAGGCCGACACTTCGACATGGGCGGGGTGGCTGCTGGGCTGAGGATCGTCAGTCTGCACCCGTTCAGCTTGTCATGACCGGACCGGGTCCGGTAGTCGGACATGCGGCTTGTCGGCGGCAGTCTGACACCGTGCGTCCACACCCTTGCGGACCGGGCCGTTCACAGGAATACTTCGCAGGACGAAGTACCAACCATTTCGTCACAGTGCCCCCAAAACTTGGGGCTTCCTGTCAGCTGACTGGATGGTTTTCATAACGGAGCGATAACGAATAGGCATGCATATATGCATCGTCTGTAACTATCTAGCTTCTAGAACGATGTGAATTTGTAAGGTACGCCGCGTCGGCGGATGATGACGCAGCAACCTCACACACTCGCGAGATCGTGACAGCCCGCATCTTCGGTGACCGCGAGACACAGCTTCCGGCAATACCCACGACAGAAGGCAGTTCCACATGCAGAACCTGACGGGGCGCACAGTCGTGCGCGTCATCACCGCATCGGTCCTGGCGATCTTCGCCATGACCACCGCGTTCATGAGCACCGGCGGTGCCGCCGCGGCACCGGCACCCAAGCCGGTCAGCTACAAGCTCCTGAACACCGGCAAGGGCGTCAAGATGCATGTCGGCAACGGCACCATCACCAGCGACGACGGCTGGCTCGCCATCAACGACACCGCCGGCCGCAAGGTGTTCACCATGCCGCTGTCGTACTCGATCGACAAGCTGCAGTTCCCCATCGACATCCGCCACAACGGCAAGTACGACGCCGTCCTGACCCCGTCGCAGGACAAGGCACGTGCGAAGGCACTCAGCCCGGCCGGTTTCGCCGCCGCCCAGCTCCGTATCCAGCAGGACTACGCGAAGAAGAAGAAGAAGTGCGACAAGGCCATGACGGACAAGGACGGCTACAAGTCGCGGCAGGAGCGTGACGATGCCGCTCTGAACCGTGTGACCAGCCAGCTGGGCACCGCCACCGCCATCGGCGGCTTCATCGGAACTGTCATCGGATTCATCGCGGGCGTGCCGCTGTTCGGCGTCGGCGGTGTTGCAGGCGCGGGTATCGGCGGCGTGGTCGGCACCATCATCGCCGGTGGACCGACACTGCTGTACGCAGCAACCAACTACCTGACCACCCTGAACACCCCGTTCAAGGCAACGGTCTGCCCGAGGTAGCCCACACCCGGTGCCCCCGCCGGAACAACTGAACACCACAGGCGATCCCGCCGACGGACATCCGTCGGCGGGATCGCCGTTTCCCGCGCCGATTCTCGGGTCCGACTCCAGAACGATCCACGCGACCGAAAAACAATCACCGGCGAACTATTTCTCTCGTGGGAAATAACTGTCGGTCATGTGGTCGAAAACCACCGGAAATCGCCCGCCCGGGACCTTTGGCTTACCGTTTTGTCGGAGTGACGTGAAACACTGTCGTAACCGAGACCGATTCGTGTTCGTGAAGATCTGCATTCACCGAAGACACCTATCCGTGTTTCGCAGCCCCACCAGGTCGGCCGGTTGTTGACCTGATCAACCCAGAGGAAGCAGCCCAGATGTTCGTTCTCTCCCGGCAGGCGATGACCCGTCTGCTGACGGCCGTGGTGATCGCGGTGCTGGCGGTGACCACCGCCCTGATGTCCGGTGGCGCCGCGAGCGCCGCGCCCGTCAACAACCCGGTGCAGTACAAGATCGCCCGAGACGGCGACAAGGTGCTGCTGTCGGTGACCGGTGGCTCGATCACCCGCGACGGTGACTTGCTGAGCATCCGCAACAACGCAGGACGCGCGGTGTGGTCGGCACCGCTGACCTACTCGCTCGAGAACAAGCAGTTCCCCATCGACCTGGTCAAGTACAGCTCGAACCGGGTGGCACTGGTTCCGATCAAGGATCCGGCGCGCTCCACCCCCGCCGACACCAAGATGGTCGAGGTCTCCCGCAAGTACGCCCAGAACTACGCGTCCGACGGCTACCAGACCCGCAAGGAGCGTGACGACGCCGCGCTGCGCCGGTTCAACTCCGAGGTCGCCGCGGGCATGACCATCACCTCGATCATCTTCACCGTCATCGGCGTGATCCTCGGTGTCGGTCTGATCGGTGTCATCGGCTGCGCCACCATCGTCGCCTGCGTCCCGGCGATCACGGCCGGTGTCGCCATCGGCGGTATCGCCGGCACCATCATCGGCGGCAGCGGCTCCGTGGTCGTGGCCGGTATCCGGTACTTCCAGACGATCACCTCGCCGTTCACCCCGCCGCGCAAGAAGAAGAACTGATCGCCCGGGTGTCATGACGGCATCCCGCCCGGCATGACCCCGCCCGCATGACAACAATGTCGGCAATCGCTGTCCTCGGATGAGGCCGTGGTTGCCGACATTGTTGTCTCACGGGGTTTCGAGGCTCGGTCGCCGGGCGACCTCACACCTCAACCGGCGAGGGGACAGCAGCGGGCGGGGGTCAGCGGGGTGTGCGTTGGAGGGTGAGAAGGCCGGCGGTACGGACCACCTCCAGACGGTGCCTCGGGTCGCCGCCGATCGCGACGCCACCCTGGCCGTGCCAGTCGGCGGCCAGGGCATCGACGGCGGTGATCACCGGGTGGGTCGGATCGGTGGCGCCGCAGTCGTGCAGCCACAGCCGGATGATGCGGCGGCGGATCGCGGGCGGGTAAGTCGCGAGGGTTCTTGCGTCGAGGGTGGGCGTGGGGTCGGGTTGGGAGCCCAGGGTCGCCGGACCCCTCGTGACCCTCGCTCCTTCGTCGCTTCGGCCTCGGGGATCAAGATGGTTGGCCGGGCCTTCGTCGCTTCGGCCTCGGGCATCAAGATGGTTGGTCGCTCGGGGGGTGGTCGCCACAGTGGCGTAGGCGGCGGTGGCGAGGGCGTCGAGGGCGTCGTTGTCGTCTTGGAGGGACGATGCGGTGCGGGCCAGAGCGGGGACCACGCCACCGTGCAGGACGTCGTCGAGCAGTGGCAGCGCCTCGGTGCGCAGGCGCACCCGGGTGAAGCGGGGGTCGTGGTTGTGCGGGTCGTCGAAGGTGTCCAGACCCAGCTCGGCGCAGGCGCCGCGGGTGTCGGTGCGGCGCAGGCCCAGCAGCGGGCGGCCCCACGGATCGTTCCACTCACGCATCCCGGCCAGCGACCGGGCACCCGAACCGCGGGCCAGGCCCAGCAGAACCGTCTCGGCCTGATCGTCCATCGTGTGGCCGAGCAGCACCGGGCGGCCGGCGCGGGCGCGGTCGAGGGCGTCGTAGCGGGTGCTGCGGGCTGCGGCCTCCATGCCGCCGGGGCCGTCGACGGTCACCGAGACCACCTCCGCGGTCGCACCGAGGGCGATCGCCTGGTCGGCGGCGCGGGCGGCGGTGTCCGCCGAACCAGGTTGCAGGTTGTGATCGACGACGATCGCGTGGACAGTCAGGCCGGCGCGGACCGCGCAGGCGAGAAGGGCGAGCGAGTCGGGGCCGCCGGACAGGGCGACGCAGATGGCCACAGCTGGTTGAGGTGCGAGCTTGCGAGCCTCGAAACCTGGTGAGACAACATTCTCCTCTTGCGGGGTTTCGAGGCTCGTCGCTTGCGCTCCTCTCACCTCAACCGGCGAAAGGGACGCGTTGAGGTGGGTGCGGGCGAAGGCTGCGACGGCCGCGGTTACAGCACCCGTTCGATCCACTTCTTCGGCTCGCTGATCTCCTCGGGGAGCGGCATAGTCTCGGGGGAAGTCCAGATCGCGTTGAAGCGTTCCATGCCGACCGTGCCCACGACCTCGTCGACGAACGCCTTGCCGCGCACATACTGCGCCATCTTGGCGTCCATACCGATCAGGGCGCGGAAGATGCGCTGCAGCGGGCTCTGCCTGGCGGCGCGCTTACCGTCGAACGCCTTGCGGATGGCGGCGACCGTCGGCACGTGGGCGGGGCCGACAGCGTCCATCACGTGATCGGCGTGGCCCTCCAGCAGCGTGCCGAGCATCATCATCCGCGTGAACGCCTCGTACTGCTCGGGCGACTGCAGCAGCTGCATCGCGCCGATGACGCCCTTCTCCCGGGGCTTGTCACTACGCAGCGCTGCGGTGATACGGGTGACGACCTCCGACGTCGACTCCCCCGCATCCGAGGTGAGGAGTTCGATGTTGTCGGTCATGTACTGGCGCAGCCACGGGTTGGCCGAGAACTGCACCCGGTGCGTCACCTCGTGCAGGCACACCCACAGGCGGAAATCCGACGGGACCACCTTGAGGGCACGTTCGACGGAGATGATGTTGGGGGCCACCACCATGAGCACGCCCGGCTCGCCGGTGTCGGGGTCGGGGGTGAAGGGGTCGTACTGGCCGAGGATCGCCGAGGACAGGAACGCCAGCAGGGTGCCCGCCTGGGCCCCGCCGACCGTGGCGGGGACCTTTTCCAGGTTGGAGATCGAGGTGCGCCAGAGTTTTCCGGGGATGGCGGTGAGGCCCTGTTGCGCTGCGTCGTTGTGGTGCGGGGTTTCGAGGCTCGTCGCTAACGCTCCTCGCACCTCAACCGACGAAGGGGGCACCCCAACCGACGAAGTGCGCGCCTCAACCGGCAAGGAAGCGACCGGCGAAGGAGACGCGTCGAGGCCGAGCATGGATTGCATCGAGCGGGCGGCGGCGTCGACCCATTCGTCACGATCGAGGACGCGGGTGGTGGGGATGCGCAGGCCGTCGGCCAGGCCGGTTACCTCGCGGACCGGGGCCTCGGCACGGGTCGCGGCGTCGAGAAGTTCGGCGTAGGCGGCGTCGCGGGTGTACGCGGTGATCTTGGGGCCGGGGCGCGACAGGCGTTTGCCGATGCTCGCCGCCACCGACCAGTCGATCCGTTCGCCGATCGACTCCACCAGGTCGTGATCCTGCTCGGTTGGGGCTCTGTGGCTCATCGGCATCCACACTCTCTCAGGTCTCCGACCACCGCGTCGAGCGCCGGTCGCGCATCCGCCGGGGAGGTCCCGCCGGAGATCAGCGCATACGACAGCACGCGGCCGTCGACGGTCTGCACTATCCCCGTCAACGAACTGACCCCCGTCAACGTTCCTGTCTTGGCCCGCGCCCAGCCCGCGCCCGGGTTGCTCGACGGATCGAAGCGGTCGGCCAGGGTGCCGGTGCCGGCCGCGATGGGCAGGCCGTCGAGCAGCGGGCGGATCAGGGTGCGGTTCTTCGCGCTCACACCCTGCCCACTGCCTGATCCCGGCGCGCCCGACGATGTGGTGGACTCGGCCGACTCGGGGCCGCTGGCCGCGGACATGACGGTGTCCAGGATCGTCGCCGACACACGGTTGTCGTAGGACAGGCCCGACGAGTCGTCCATCGTGACGCCGTCGATGCTGAAACCGGCGTCGGCCAAGGTCGCCCGCACCGCGTCGGCACCGCCCGACAGGCTTGCCGGCCCGCCGCGGGCCACCGACAGTTCGATCGCCAGTGTCTCCGCGAGCACGTTGTCGCTGAACCGCAGCATGTCCTCGACCCGCGTCTGCAGCGGTGCCGACTTCACCGACGCCACCACCCGTGCGGCCGAATCCGCCCTGACCTCGTCGTCGAAGTCGACGCCCAGCGCGTCGGCGAGCGCCTGGCCCGCCACCTTCGCCGGCTCGGCGGTCCGCGGGGAGAACTCGTCGAGCGGGTCCTTGGTGCGGCCGCCGTCGACGATCAGCGACTCGATGGGGGTGATGTCGCCGCCCGCGATGTCGGCGCGCTCCCAGTTCTTGTTCATCGACGGTCCGCTGAACAGCGACGTGTCGACGGCCACCGACGACACGTCGGTGCCGGACTTCTTGATCTGCGCGGCCAGGTCGGCGATGCGGCCCGGGTCGGTGTAGAAAGTGTCGGCCCCCGTGGGCTGCGCCGACAGCGTCGGGTCGCCCGCACCCTTGAGGATCAGCTGCCCACTCCGGCCGACCACCACCTTGGTGGTGAGGCGTTTGTCGTGCGGCAGGCCGAGAAGCGCGGCGGCGCCGGTGAGCACCTTCGCGTTGGAGGCCGGCACCCGCGGCTTGTCGGGGCTCTGGGACCACAGCACCTCACCGGTGCGCGGATCGGAGATCTGGCCGGTGAACTCACCGAGAGCCGGGGCCTTGATCGACGACGCGATGGCCTTGCGCACCCCCGCCGCCGACGGGGTGGGCGCGTCGGGTGAGACCGGCTTGATCTGCGGGTCGGCGACGATCGCGGCGGGCCGGGGCGGGATCCCCTCGGGCAGTTCGTCCTCGTTCAGCTGGTTGTAGACGGTGATGCCGCCGACGGCCAGAACCGCGACCATCACCACCGACAGCAGCGTCCAGAGCACGATGCGCCGAGTCCTTCTGGGACGCGAGCTGACGGTGTCGCGCACAAAACCTCCGGGTCCGACTTCAGGGATACAGATCTAACAGTATCGTTCAAGGCGGTTTATGCGGGTTACGGAAGGCCCGCGCAGAGTCTCAACCGCAGGAGGAAACGTGGAATTCGATGTGATCATCGAGATCCCCAAAGGCAGCCGCAATAAGTACGAGGTCGACCACGAGACGGGCAAGGTCTTCCTGGACCGCTACCTGTACACCTCGTTCGGCTACCCCGCCGACTACGGCTACGCCGACGGCACCCTCGGTGAGGACGGCGACCCGCTCGACGTGCTGGTCCTGCTCCCCGAGTCCGTGTACCCGGGCGTCGTCGTCAAGGCCCGCATCGTGGCCATGTACACCATGACCGACGAGGCCGGCGGCGACGACAAACTGCTCGCCGTGCCCGCCGGCGATGTCCGCTGGGACCACATCCAGGACGTCGGCGACGTCTCGGACTTCGAGCTGAAGGCCATCTCGCACTTCTTCGAGCACTACAAGGACCTCGAGCCGGGCAAGAGCGTCAACCCCGGTGGCTGGGTCGGCCGCGAGGAGGCCGAGAAGGTGGCCGTCGAGGCCGTCGAGCGTCTCAAGAACGAAGGCCACTAGGAGCTTTTCCGAGGGTCCGGGAGGTGGGCGCGTCAGGTGCTCGTCTCACCGGCCCCTTCGTGACCCTCGCTCGTTCCTCGCTTCGGCCTCAGGGATCAAGATGGTTGGCCGCTCCGTCCTCGCCCCGGCCTCAGGGATCAAGATGGTTGGTCGCCCGTCCTCGCCCCGGCCTCAGGGATCACGATGGTTGGTCACCTCCGCCTCAGGGATCAAGATGGTGGCTGCTTTCGTGTACCCGGCAGGAGGCACGGACCGGCATTAGGATCGACCGTTGTGACGCCTTCGCCACCCGCCCCCGCAGCCTCCCGCCCGCACTTCACGTCGATGCCGGACCTGGCTCTGCGCAATCTCGGCGGGGCGGTGGTCTGGACCAACGACGACCTGTTCGCCGAGGTGCAGAACCTGCTCAGCACCCCGCCCGCCGAGTACAGGCCGGCGACGTTCGGGCACAAAGGACAGGTGTACGACGGCTGGGAGACCCGCCGCCGCCGCGAGCAGGGCGTCGACCAGGCGATCGTGCGGCTCGGCGCGCCCGGCGTGGTGTACGGCGTGGTCGTCGACACCTCATGGTTCAAGGGCAACTATCCGCCGTTCGTCTCCGTCGAGGCGATCGCGGCAGAACAGATCGCACCTGGGGGCCTCGTCTCCGGCGCCGAACTGGCCGCGAGCGACAACTGGGTCACCATCGTCGAGAAGTCCGCCGTCGACGGCGACACCCGCAACCCGTTCCGTGTCGACGCCAAAGAACGCTTCACCCACGTGCGGCTCACCATGCACCCCGACGGGGGCGTGGCCCGCTTCCGGGTGCACGGACGCGGCGTCCCGGACCCGAAGTTCTTCCGCTACGGCCACTTCGACCTGGCCGCGCTGGAGAACGGCGGCCTGGTGACCGCCTGCTCCAACATGTTCTACAGCTCCCCCAACAACCTGCTGATGCCCGGCCGCGCCCGCACCATGGGCGAGGGCTGGGAGACGTCCCGGCGCCGCGACGCCGGCAACGACTGGGTGCAGGTGCGTCTGGCCGGACGCAGCCGCGTCAGCCTCGTCGAACTCGACACCAGCTACTTCCTCGGCAACGCCCCCGGTTCGGCGACGGTCCGCGGCCGCGACGGCGACGACGGCGAATGGTTCGAGGTACTCCCCCGCACCGAACTTCTGCCCGACACCCGGCACCGCTTCGTCATCGACCTCGACCGGCCGATGACCGAAGCCCGCCTGGACATCTTCCCCGACGGCGGCATGGCCCGGTTCCGCCTCTACGGCACCCTCACCGACGACGCCGAGGCCACCCTCATCGAGCAGTGGGAACGCGGCGAGGCCTGACCCGGTCGGCCTGTACCCGAATACGACACAGCCCCGGTAACCGGATGTCCGGTTACCGGGGCTGAAAGTCAGAGGATATTGCCTCTAGATCGCGGTCACGTTGGTGGCCTGAAGGCCCTTCGCGCCCTGCTCCACGTCGAACTCGACGCGCTGCTGCTCCTCAAGGCTGCGGAATCCGCTGCCCTGGATCGCGGAGAAATGGACGAACACGTCGTCGCCCTTGTCGTCGGGGGCGATGAAGCCGAAGCCCTTGTCGCCGTTGAACCACTTGACGGTTCCCTGTGCCATACTACTGTGCTACTTCCTGCAATGCGGGCCACATTTTTCGGCCCACCACCTCCAGCATCTCACACATCGGGCCGATTCGGTGCTTCGGCACCGCGTGAACCCTTCAGGAGGCGAAGGCCGGGATGATCTCCTCGCGGATCCGAACCTCGGTGGCCGAACCGTCGAGCGGGGTGAGGATGACCGCGTCGGCGACCTCGGCGGCGTAGATGTCACGGATCAGGCCGATGAGTCCGTGCGAGGAACCGATATACCGCACCGTCTCGGTGCCCGATGGCCGGGTCCCAGCCTGGCCCCGAGGTCCCGACTCGAGTGCACTCACCGACGCTCGCGCAGACGCCGGATGCGCGGCTATTGCCACCTCGACCTCAAGTGCCACAATAAATTTCGCCGGATCTCGCTGACCGGCGCGCAGCACGTTGCGGGTCCGCTGGGCGTCGCGCAAGGTGGGGCGGCGCACCACGATCGGCAGATCTACGGTGGTGTCGCCGCGCAGGGCCACCACCAGTTGCGGCCGCCCGACGCTGATGGTCGCCCGCGGTGTGGCTTCGGCGATCTCGACAGTCATCCCAGGCTCTCTTCCACTCGTCCGGTGTCACGACGGGACACCAACTCCGACAATGCGTTCAGCAACCGATCGACGTCGTCCGCGTCGGTGCCCAGACCAAAGCTCGCGCGCACCGCACCGTCGGGGTAGCCGAGGCGGGCGAGCAACGGGTGTGCGCAGAAGCGGCCGTCGCGCACCCCGATGCCGTGATGGTCGGCGAGATAGCAGGCCACCGTGCGGGCGGAGAAGCCGTCGACGGCGAATCCGGCGATGCCGACCCGGTTGTCGGTGTCGGCGAAGATCCGCAGCGGGCGTACACCGTCGAGCGCGGCCAGCCCGGCGTCGAGGCGTTCACGCAGCGCGTGCTCGTGGTGGCCGATGTGCTCGAAACCGATGCCGGCCAGGGCGGTGCAGGCGTCGGCAATCGACACCGCGCCGAGTACGTTGGGCGATCCGGCCTCGTGCCGTGCCGGGCCCGAATGCCAGTGCGGCGCACCGTCGGCGCCGACCTCGGCGCTCGCACCGCCGCCTGCGAGGTACGGCGAGGCCTCGTCGAGCCAGTCACCGCGGCCCACCAGCACGCCGGCGCCGAACGGTGCGTACAGCTTGTGTCCGGAGAACACGAGGTAGTCGATGCCGTGGCTGACCACCGAGATCGGCTGGTGCGCCACGAGTTGCGCGCCGTCGACCAGGATCCGGGCGCCGTGCCGGTGGGCGATGGACGCCAGCCGCGAGATCGGCAGCACCTCGCCGGTCACGTTCGACGCCGCGGTGATCGCCAGCAGCGCAGCCGGTTTTGACGCGAGCTCGGCGTCGAGCGCGGCCAGGGTGTCCTCGACCGTGCCGCACGCGGTGACCACCCGGGTTCCGGAAAGCCGCTGCCACGGCAGCAGATTGGCGTGATGCTCGATGTCGAGAACAACGATGTCACCACCCCGTTCGGCCAGGCAGTGCGCGAGGAGGTTGATCGAGTCGGTGGTGTTGCGGGTGAACACCACATGATCGTCGGTGCGGGCACGGACGAATCGGCGGACGGTCTCGCGGGCCTGCTCGTAGCGGTGGGTGGTGATCTGCGACAGGGCGCCCGCGCCGCGGTGCACGCTCGCGTACTGCGGCAGAGCGTCGAGCAGCCCGTCGGCGACGGCCCGCAGCGCCGGTGCGCTGGCCGCGTAGTCGAAGTTGGCGTACCGCACCGACGATCCGTCGAGCACCCGGACGCGCTCATCACAGCCGACGACCTCGGCGAGAGCCGGAATGAACGGCCCGGCAACAGAATCAGATACGGCAGGGCCGGATAGGACAGCAGGACTGGAAAGAACAGCGGTCATGACAAAGACTCCTAGGAGATCCACGCTTGCCGTGTCCGGTCGAACACGGCCGGGTCGTCACCCGGAGCACCCCACCGTGGTGGAGGGTTGCCGACCAGCGAGCCGGGGCTTGTCACTGGCACTCATGACCCACGACCAAGGGTGGCCCACGGCCGCCGGAGGTGTCAATCGAGATCGTGGGTTTGATTCAGCGTGGTCGAAACCCGCCCGACGCCGTCTCGACTTTCCACCGCGCGGGCTTTCCTGTGTCGTCCTGCCAGGGGACAAATCTTCCATACCCCGAGGTCTAGGGTGGGCGCATGGCAATCGTCTCCATCAGCACCGAACTACAGATGCCGGCCGACACCGCCTGCCGGCTCGCCGCCACCCCCGACGTGATGATGTTCGTCCTGGCGCCCGTGCTCAGCCTGTCGCGGGAGAACGTGCCACCGCCGGGCACCGTCGTCGAGCCGGGATTCTCCGCCACCGGCCAGGTGAAGTGGTTCGGCCTGATCCCGAGCTGGAGACACACGATCACCCTCGTCGAACGCAGTGCCCACGAGCTGTACACCACAGAACACGGTGGCCCGCTCAAGGTGTGGAATCACCGGCTCACCTTCGAACCGATCACCGAGAACAGTTGCCGCTACACAGATCAGATCGAGATCGAGGACGGTGCCGCCGGCTGGCCCACCCGGCTGTTCATCCGCCTGCTGTTCCCGCACCGGCACCGACGATGGAAGACCGTCGCGGCGATCGCGACGGCCTCCCGGTGATCCCTGTGTGTATGTGAGCGACGGCTACGTGCCGGGACGAGATTTGCTCAGCCGAGGGCTTTGTCGAGGTCCGAGAGCAGGTCGTCGGCACCTTCAAGACCCACCGACAGCCGCACCACCGAGTCGGTGAGGCCGATGGCGGCGCGGCCGTCGGGCCCCATCGCACGGTGGGTGGTGGTGGCCGGATGGGTGATCAGCGACTTGGAGTCACCGAGGTTGTTGGAGATGTCGATCACCGACAGCCCGTTGAGCACCTCGAACGCACGCTCCTTGCCGGACACGCCGGCCCGGTCGTTGAGCTCGAAGGTGAGCACGGTGCCGCCGCCCGACATCTGCCGACGCGCCAGGTCATATTGCGGATGCGACTGCAGGAACGGGTATTTCACCCAGCGGACGCGGTCGTCGGTCTCCAGGAACTCGCCGATGCGCAGCGCGGTGGCCACCGAGGCGTCCAGGCGCAGCTTCATCGTCTCCAGCCCCTTGAGCAGCAGCCACGCGTTGAACGCGCTCATCGCCGGGCCGGTGTGCCGCATCAACTGCTGCACGGGTCCGTCGATGAATTCTTTGTCACCGAGCACCGCGCCGCCGAGCACCCGGCCCTGGCCGTCGATGTGCTTGGTTGCCGAGTACACGATGACGTCGGCGCCGAGGTCTGCGCCGCGCTGCAGCAGCGGGGTGGCGAAGACGTTGTCCAGCACCACCTTCGCGCCCGCGGCGTGGGCCAGTTCGGTGACGGCGGCGACGTCGACGAGGGTCTGCATCGGGTTGGACGGGGTCTCGAAGAACACCGCGGTGGTGGGCACCGACAGCGCCTGCTCCCACTGCTGCAGGTCCTCGCCGTCGACGAAGACGGTCTCCACACCCCAGCGCGGCAGGATCTCGTTGCACACCACGAAGCACGAACCGAACAGGCTGCGCGCGGCGACGAGCCGGTCGCCGGCCTTGAGCAGGGCGCCGAGCGCCACGAACACCGCGGCCATGCCGCTGGCGGTGGCGAAGGCGGCCGGCATGTCGTCGAGCAGGCGTAGCCGCTCCTGGAACATGTTGACCGTCGGGTTGCCGTAGCGCGAGTACACGTAGCGCTCGTCCTCGCCGGTGAAGGCGCGTTCGGCGGCCTCCGCCGACTCGTAGACGTAGCCGCTGGTCAGGTACAGCGCCTCGGACGTCTCGAAGAAGCCGGAACGGTCCAGACCACCCCGGACACCGATGGTGTCGAGCGAAACCCCTTCGGGCAGAATATGACTCATGACTGCCTCCAAGGCAGGTTCGAGGCGCGCCAGCCCGCGGAGCCACGATGATCGTATCCATCGAGAGCGCCCTCGAAACCGTCGAGCACGTTGTAGGCCTTGGCGATACCGGCCGCCGTCGCCGCTTCGGCCGCACCGATGGAGCGATGCCCGGACCGGCAGATGAAGATCACCTCGTCGCTGTCGCGGATACCGGCGTCGCGCAGCTGCGCCACGAACGCCTGGTTGGGCGCGCCGGCGGGAAAGTCGATCCACTCGACGAACACGGTCCGCTTCCCGAGGACCTCCAGGTCGGGTACGCCGACGAAGTTCCATTCCGCGCGAGTGCGACAGTCCACCAGGACGGCATCGGGGTTGGCTTCAAGCGCATCCCATGCTTCCTGGGGCGTCAGATCTCCCGCGTACGTCACGACGTGCACACCTTCCATTCGCCGTCCTCGCGCACCACGGTGGTGTCGACGACGTTCTTCTTGTCTTCGGATTTATCGAAATGCCAATGTACTCGCGCCGTGGCGCGGTCGCCGTTGACGGTGAGGTCGGTGATCTCGGGGATCTTGATCTGCCCGTTGTCGTCCATCGACTTGCGGTTGTCGGTCACGAAGCTGTCCTTGGTGGGGAAGCCCTCGGCGCCCCGGACGGCGGCACAGTTCACGGCGGCGTACTTGTCGAAGTCGGCCTCGTTGCGGGCGGTGTAGTAGTCGTTGATCGCGTGCTGGACCTTCGCGTCCTCACTCATCCGGTCCTCCGCCGGACGGACCGCGTTGGAGATCAGCACCCCGATCACCACCACGAGCACCACCACACCTGCGATGATGAACGGCAGCGCCGCCTTCCAGGACGGTGCGTCACCGTCCGGGGCCTGCGGGGTCGGGGTCCGGTCTTTCGCCATGAGGCGGATTCTATCGGCCGTGCATCCGGTCCCTGTCCGGCAGGATCAGCCCGCCCGTCCAGCCTCCCGAGTGAGGCAACCCTCACAACCATTTGGGTGTCGGCAGTTGAGCGCCTACCGTAGAAGGGATAGGCAAATGACGGGCGTCACAACCGCCCGCCTTTTGCCCGACACTGATGGGCCCGCCCATCGCACACCCGCCGACGGCCACCACCTTCCGGCCGCCCCCGGGTGCCTGTGACAACCGAGATAGACACCACCGACACAGAGGAACACCCCTCACGATGACCGAAGACACCCGTCCGTTGCGGGTTGCCATCGTCGGCGCGGGTCCCGCCGGGATCTACGCCGCCGATGCCCTGATGAAGCACGACGACCTCAAAGAGCGTGGGGTCAGCATCGACCTGTACGAGCGGATGCCTGCACCGTTCGGGCTGATCCGCTACGGCGTGGCGCCCGATCACCCGCGGATCAAGGGCATCATCAACGCCCTGCACAAGGTACTCGACAAGCCGCAGGTCCGGCTGCTGGGCAATGTCGACTACGGCACCGACATCAACCGCGAGGATCTGGCCCGTCACTACGACGCCGCCATCTTCTCCACCGGCGCCGTCGACGACCGCGATCTGGGCATCCCCGGCATCGAGCTCGACGGCAGCTACGGCGCGGGCGAGTTCGTGGCCTGGTACGACGGGCACCCCGACTTCGCGCGCACCTGGCCGCTCGAGGCCGAGAAGGTGGCCGTGATCGGCGTCGGCAACGTGGCCCTCGACGTGGCGCGCGTGCTGGCCAAGACCGGCGACGAGCTGCTGCCGACGGAGATCCCGGCCAATGTGTACGAGGGCCTCAAGGCCAACAAGGCCGTCGAGGTGCACGTGTTCGGCCGTCGTGGTCCGGCGCAGGCCAAGTTCACCCCGCTCGAACTCAAGGAGCTCGACCACTCCCCCACCATCGAGGTCATCGTCAACCCCGAGGACATCGAGTACGACGAGGGTTCGGCCGTCGCCCGGCGCAGCTCGAAGATCACCGACCAGGTGGCCACGATCATCGAGAACTACGCGATCCGCGAGCCCAAGCAGGGCGCCATCCACAAGCTGTTCCTGCACTTCTTCGAGAACCCTGTGGAGGTTCTCGGTGAGGACGGCAAGGTCGTCGGCCTGCGCACCGAGCGCACCGAACTCGACGGCACCGGCAACGTCAAGCCCACCGGGAAGACCACCGACTGGGAGATCGGCGCCGTGTACCGCGCGGTCGGCTACCTGTCGGACAGTCTGCCGGAGATCCCGTTCGACTCGCAGGCGGGTGTGATCCCCAACGAGGCGGGCCGCATCTTCGACGAGGGTGCCCACCTGCCCGGCCTGTACACCACCGGCTGGATCAAGCGCGGCCCCGTCGGCCTCATCGGCCACACCAAGGGCGACGCCAACGAGACCGTCCAGTGCATCGTCGACGACACCGCCGCCGACAAGCTGAACACCCCGGCCGAGCCGTCGGAGGAGTCGGTGATCGCGCTGCTGGAGAGCCGCAAGATCCCGTTCACCACCTGGGCCGGCTGGTACCGCCTCGACGAGCACGAGCGCGCGCTCGGTGCCGCCGAGGGCCGTGAACGCATCAAGGTGGTCGAGCGCGAGGACATGCTCGCCGCCTCGGAACCGGACAAGGTCTAGGGCCGGGCTGGTTCACATACAACCACTGAGGGCGACCGGATTTCCGGTCGCCCTCAGTGGTTGTGGCACATCTACGAGCCGAAGTCGGAGGACCCGAACGACGACGAGCCGGTGGACGGGCGCAGCGGGGTGCCGCCGGTGCCGCCGTTCTGCTCGACCTGCTCCTCGAGGTTGCCGGCCCGGATGCCCGACGGTGTCGACGGCGCGTTCTTGCCGATGGTCACCTCGTTGCGCCAGGCGCCGAGGTTGTTGGACAGATTCTCGATCACCGGGCCGATGGCGTAGCCGGAGATGGAGCTGGGCACGCAGCCGGTCCAGCGCGTCTCGATCGGGTACTGCCAGCGTTTGGCGGCCTTGTTGTACACCATCACGGTCTTGCCGGGCTTGACCTCGTCGATGTGGACGCTGCGGCCGTTGATCTCGGTCAGGGTGACGTCACGGATAGTGGTGCCGCCGATGTTCTTCACCGTCAGCGAGCGCTTCATGTACCAGAGCTGATTCCACGGCTGCCCCCACTGACCGAAGACGCACTTCACCGAACCCCGGATCTGGAGATCTCCCGGTCCCGCGGCCTGCGCGGGTGCGGTCCCCACCATAGTGCCCGCCGCCAGACCGGCGGCCGCGAGCGTGGCCACCCCGGCCTTCTTCAGGGCAGCCATCTTCTGGGCATTCATCCGTGTATTCCTCCAATTCGTGGCATCGGCATTGTGCCGGGCCACCTCGGTCACGACATTGTGTGCTTGACCCCCGTGCACACAATGTCGCCCAAGAGGCGCGAGAACGTTACGGCAATCACAAAAAGATAGGGCCGAAAGACCCTTCCTATTGCTAACAAATGTGGCCGGATCAGAATGCCAGGGCACCGCCGAGCCAGGTTCCGGCGGCGACAAGGGCTGCGAACAGCTCGATGCCCATGGTGATCAGCGCCGCCTTGGCCGCGGCCAGCGCACCCTTCCAGGCGATCGAGGCGTTCTGTGCGCGCGCGAACTCGGCGAGGTAGGCGCCGAGGATGAAGCCGAGGAACAGGCCGAGCACCGGGACCACGAAGAAACCGACGATCCCGACGATGCCACCAACCAGGATCGTCGTGTTGGGCACGCCGCTGGACTTGAGATGCTTACCGGCGACGAGATACTTGACCACGTCGCCGATCACGATGACCGCGGCGGCGATCCCGAACACCAGCCACGCCCAGCCGCCGACGATCGCGGCCCACACGAGGATCGAGAGCCCGACGATGATCCCGCCGGGCAGCACGGGAATCACGATCCCCAACAGACCTATGCCGATCGTCAGTCCGACGATCAGCTCACCCCAGAACGGCACCCGGTGTCAGTCGGAGCCGGGTGAACGCACGACCTGCGTGCGGTCGTCGGAGCCGTCGGCGTCGGGGGTCGGCTGCGGTGCCGGCTTCTCGGTGGTGACGGCGGTGGGAGCACCGGCAGTGGGCCGGGCAGGCGCGGGACGGCCGGGTGCAGAAGCACCCGCACCCTGCGGACCCGGCTTACGCGGCGGGCCGGGCGGTTGCGCACCGGGCGGCGGACCCGGGCGGCGCGGACCGGCCACCGGACCCCTCGCTCCGGGTGCGGGCGGACGTCCCTGCGGTCCGGGACGTGGCCCCGGTCGGGGACCGCCGGGCTGCGGCGGGCGCGGTCCGGGACCACCCGGCTGGCCTGTGGGGCCGGACTGGGCAGGGCCGCGCTGGGCAGGGCCGGGCTGGGCGGGACGTTCGGCCGTCCCGCCGGGGCGCGGACCTCCCGGAGGCGGCGGCACGGGACCACCTGGTCCCGGGCGCGGGCCACC
>NZ_BAED01000073.1 GCF_000241345.1 Gordonia amarae NBRC 15530 | reverse complement strand
TTCGACGTCTCGGTGCCGGAACTGTTCGCGCCGCTGATGGTCGGGGCGCGGATGGTGATCCTCAAACCCGGCGGGCACACCGAGCCGCTGTATGTGGCCGAGGTGATCGAGCAGACCCGGGCAACGATGGTGCACTTCGTGCCCTCGATGCTCTCGGTGTTTGTCGATGTGGTGGGAACACAGCGTATTTCGGCGATGGATTCGGTGCGTATCATTTCGCTCACCGGTGAGGCCGTACCGCCCGCGGTGGCCGCCGACGTGCGTCTGGCGTTGCCGGAGATCTTGTTCTACAACCTCTACGGTCCCACCGAGGCCGCCGTCGAGATCACCTACGAGAACATCGAACGCGCATCGGCGACCGACGCGTCGGTGCCGATCGGCATCCCGGTGTGGAACAGCACGTCGCTGGTGCTCGATGGCAGGCTCCACCAGGTT
>NZ_BAED01000074.1 GCF_000241345.1 Gordonia amarae NBRC 15530 | reverse complement strand
TTTGACGTGTCGGTGCCGGAGCTGTTCGCCCCGCTGATGGTCGGTGCGCGCATGGTGATTCTCAAGGAGGGGGGCCACACCGAGCCGCTGTATGTGGCCGAGGTGATCGAGCAGACCCGGGCAACGATGGTGCACTTCGTGCCGTCGATGCTGTCTGTGTTCGTCGACGTCGTGGGCGTGGACCGGATTTCGCGGATGGATTCGGTGCGCATCATCTCCATGACCGGTGAGGCGGTTCCGCCCGCGGTTGCCGCAGACGTGCGGGAAGCGTTGCCGGACATCCTATTCTACAACCTCTACGGTCCCACCGAGGCGGCCATTGAGATCACCGCAGAGAACATCGAGCGGGTATCGGCATCGGACGGTTCGGTGCCGATCGGCGTGCCGATCTGGAACAGTTCCTCGCTGGTGCTCGACGCCCGGCTGCAGCGCGT
>NZ_BAED01000075.1 GCF_000241345.1 Gordonia amarae NBRC 15530 | reverse complement strand
CCCCGGGGCGGTTCAGTCGTCCGCAACAGTGAATCGATATCGCGGTACGAGATCCTGTCAGGAGCCGTCCGCGACGAGTACGATCCGCCCCGGTGAGACGAGTTATCGACGCGAGCACGTTGGTCGACGCGTTCCTTCCCGTCGAAGCTCAGCTCGCCGCACGACGAACGATGAAAGATCACGTGTTGTGGACACCGTCGATCCTCGACATGGAAGTGATGTCGGCAGTCTGGCGGCTCGAGATCACGGTCGTTCTACCGGGCTGACCTCATCTCTCCGCAGGCCTACAGTGGGGAGATCCATCCGAATCAGTGAGCTAGGTGTCCGCGCCATCGTGCACGTCGTCGGCGCCGCATCGACAGGAGGAGATGGCATGAGGAAAATCAGGCATGTTGTGATGTCCGGAGCGGCCGTCCTGGCCGCGGCGGGCGCGGTCGTGACCGCGGCAGGCCCGGCCACGGCGTCGACGACGGTTCGGTTCCAGGTTCCGCCCGCGCCGTTCGGCAATCCGAACGGCAGTTTCGACGTTCCGGCGATCCGGTGCGTGGGGGTGGTGGGTGCGAAGCCCGGCGTCATAACCATCACCGGTGGCGACGACGGACGCTGGGGGTGCACCCCGAGCACCCCGGTGCACTGGATCAACCTGTCGACCGGGGTGCGCGGGTCGGCGAAACTGTCGCACGGGCTGCACGGCAATCCGCCGACGGTGGATCTGCGTACCGGCCCCGGCAGCGTCGTCGTGACGGTCACCCCGAGCGGCATCACCGTCCCCGGCTTCCTGTCGGCGCAGGTTCGGTGAATCTATCCGGAATCCTGGTGCCGCCCACTGGCACCAGGATTCCGGATAGATGTCACTTCTTGAGGTCGGGGTTCTCCTCGTAGACCTCTTTGATGAGGGACATGTCGAAGATCTGGTCGGCGGTGATCTTGTAGCCGGCCTTGGCCAGGGCCTCGATGTTCTCGGCGATCAGTTCGTCGGTCATGGTGAGCAGGCCGTTGGCCTTGGTGTCCGCGGACACGACGAGTCCGTTCTGCGCCTTGGCTTCCAGGGTCTGCTCGGCCTCATCGAGACCGAGGTCTTTGCCGTACTTGGTGACGGCGAGTTTCGCCGATCCGGCGGGGTCGGCAACGGCGTCGTACCAGCCCTGGATGTCGGCCTTGATGAATGCCTTGAGTTTGTCGCGCTCGTTGTCGATGGTTTCCTGCCGCACCACAAGGGTTTCGGCGACCAGCGGCAGGTGAAAGTCGGCGAACAGGAAGTGGGTGTTCTTGAAACCGGCAGCTGCCAGCGTGATCGGCTCGTTGGTGACGTAGCTGACCCAACCGTCCACCTCGCCCTTGGTGAGCGGGGTCGGATCGTACTGGACGGTGATCTTCTGAACGTCGCTGTCCTTCATGCCATTTGCGTTCAGCAGCGCCTTGAAGACGTTCTCATTGGAAGCCTGCACACCGATCTTGCGGCCCTTCATCTCCTGCGGCGAGTTGATGGGTTTACCGGCGGAGGAGACGATGCAGAACGGATTCTTCTGGAAGGTGGCGGCGACGGTCTTGAGTTTGGCCCCCTGCAGGATGACCGGTGCGGTGAGCTGCGGCGCGGTCATACCGATCCACACCTTGTTGGAGGTCAGCCCCGTCTCGACACCGGTACCGGCACCGCCGCCGGTGATCAGCTCCGGCGTCATCCCCGCCGCTTGGAAGTAGCCCTTCTCCAAAGCCCAGTATTCACCGGCGAATTCGATGTTCTTTTGCCACGACAGCTGCACCTTGGGATTACTCGACGACGAACCGCCGCCGGAGTCGTCGTCGCTGCCGCAGGCGGTCAGCGCACCCGACACACCGAGCGCGCCGAGCGCACCGCCGGCGAGCATCGAGTAACGCAGGAACGAACGCCGGTCCATTCCGGAGGCCGAGGAGGAGGTGGTCATGTGCGTATTGCCTTTCACGTCAGTTCCATACCCATCCGGGCCAGGACGACTGTTTCGATGATGCCGACGATCGCGTACAGCACGATCGAGGACACCGTGATCACCAGCACCGACGCCCACAGTTCGTTGTAGGCGGCGGCGGGTAGAGCCTGTTGCAGCGTCGCACCGAGCCCCTTGTTGGTGCCGAGCCATTCGGCGACTGTCGCACCGATCAGTGCGCCGGGCACCGAAACCTTTGCCGCGCTGAACAACGCGGGCACCGCCGACGGAATCGCCGAGCGCCGCAAGGTGGTCCAGCGGCCACCCCCGTACACGGTGATCACATCACCGATCTGCTTGGGCGCACCCGCCAGGCCGGTCATGATCATCACCAGTGCCGGGAAGAACACGACGATGCCGCCCATCACGGCCACCACCGCCACCCCGCGACCCACCACCAGCGTGATGATCGGGGTCATCGCCACCAGCGGCACCGACCGCAACAGCATCGCGATGGGCATGAAAGTCTGTGCCGCCGAACGGGACACAACGAACAGTGCGGCGGCGACAATCGCGGCGATCATGCCGGTGACGAAGCCGATACCGGCGTCGGCGAGGGTGATCCAGAGATCGTCGAAGATCGTGCCGCGCGCCCGTGCGGCGCCGTCGTCGGTGAACAGGAAGGCGAACACGTCGGCGGGGGTGCGGCCGATGATCGGGCCGACGTCGGGGAAGGCGAGCAGGAACAGCCACCAGATCGCCAGGATCAGCACGAACGACAGGACCAGCGAGCCGAGGAACCGGGCAATCGGCCACAGCGCGGCGACAATGCCGGGGGTGGCCTTGTCACCGGCCGAGGACGCCTCCTCGATGGTCACCACCGAGGTTTCTGTGGTAGCGCTTGCTGTGTCACTCATCCGAACACCGCCTGGCCCGACGACCCCTGCGTAACGCTAGCCGTGTCACTCATCCGAACACCGCCTGGCCCGAGGACCACCGCGTGGCGAATCGTGCGATGACGGCGACGATCCCGTACCCGATACCGGCGATGGCACCGCTGATCAGCGCTATCGCCCACACCTGCGGGATGTCGCCGCGTTGCTGGGCGACGATCATCGCCGGTCCGGCACCGGTCTCCGGCATCGCCAGGAACTCGCCGAGCACCGCACCCAGCACCGCGGCGGGGGCGGCGATCTTGACGGCGCCCAGCGTGTTCGGCAGCGCCGATACCAGCCGCACCCGCCAGAGTTGTTGCCAGCGGCCGCCGCCGTACACCTTCACCAGGTCGAGGCTCCGGCGGTGCGGGGTGCGCAGGCCCGACAGGGTGCCGATCATCGTCGTGAAGAACACCGAGATGGCGGCGAGGAACACGATCATCGTCTGCACCTCGGCGAAGGCCACCTGGATGATCGGCGCCACCGCGATGATCGGGGTGCAGTAGGAGACGATCGCCAGCTGGGTGGCCAGACCTTCGATGGGCGGGAACAAGATCACCGCGACGGCCAGCGCGATCGCCAGCAGGTTGCCCCACACGAAGCCGCGCAGCGCCAGTTCCGTCGTCTCCGCGAAATGTTTGGCGTAGAAGGAGAATCCGGTGTCGCTGATCGCCGACAGCACGGCCCACGGGGTGGGGATGGTGCCGCGGAACCATTCGAACGCACCGGCCATCGACCACAGCACCAGCAGCCCGGCGATGCCCACCGCACCCGCCGTGTACCGTCCGTCGGCGATCCGTTTGAGCGCCGGCACCGCGGTCGGCGCCGGCGCGGTGGCGACCTCAGACATGCGCCGCCTTGTCCCCGGATGCCTTGACGCCGAACAGCACCCCCGACAGGTGATCGTGGATCGCGTGGAACTCGGGGGTGCGCATCATCTCCGGCACCCGCGGGCGCGGCAGATCGATGTCGACGACCTCGACGACCCGGCCGGGCCGTGGGCTCATCACGGCGACCGTGTCGGACAGGAACACCGCCTCGGCGATGCCGTGCGTCACCATCAGCGTCGTCGCCGGTTTCTCGGTCCAGATGCGCAACAACTCGACGTTGAGGCGCTGGCGGGTCATGTCGTCGAGCGCGCCGAACGGTTCGTCGAGCAGCAGCGCGGTGGGCCGCACGACGAGGGCCCGGGCGATGGACACCCGCTGGCGCATACCGCCCGAGAGCATCGCCGGTTTGGCCTTCTCGAATCCAGTGAGGCCGACGAGTTCGATGAGTTCGGCGACGAGGCCGTCGCTGTCTTGGGAGCCACCGGCGTCCTTGACCCCGCCGACCTGTAGCGGGAGCCGGATGTTGGATTCGACGGACCGCCACGGCAGTAGCGCCGAATCCTGGAAGGCGATGCCGAGCTGGTGGTTGCGCTGCAGTTCCTGCGGGGACTGCCCGTTCATCAGGGCGGTGCCCGAGGTGGGTTTCTCCAGGCCGGCGAGGATGCGTAGCACCGTCGACTTGCCGCATCCGGACGGCCCGAGGAGCGACAGGAACGATCCCTGCGGGGTCTGTAGCGACACCTCCGACAGAGCCGTCACCGTCGAACTCCCACGCAGTCCGCGGGTGGTGAACGTCTTTGTCAGAGCAGAGATGTCAATCCCTGTGCCCAGGGGTGCGGTCATGCCACGTGACGCTAAGAGCCGTCTGTTAAACCACGATTACCGGGCGGTAACTCTCTTTTGCCACACGAACATTACCCGGACCTCAGCTCGGCATGAGCAGGGTCTGCCCGGATACGATCGCGTCCGGGTCGGTGATCCGATTGGCGGCGATCACGATCGGCACCCAGCGATGCAGCCAGGCGTCGCCGTACTGGCTCGTGCACACGCCGCGCACCGTCTGGCCGCCGACCTGCACGCGCCGGTTGAATCTCGGCGCGATGATGACCTGCCCCGGAGTCACGTCGGACGACGGGAGGCGATTGGCGCGTTCGATGATCACGGCCAGACTCCGGTCGCCGTACCATCGTTCGGCGAGGATCTGCAGGGATTCGTTCTCGACGACGGTGTGCCCCGGCACGTCCGCGATGTCGGGGATCAGCAGCCAGGCGCCGGGGTCGATGGCGCGTTGCGCGACGTGGTTGGCAACCTCCCAGATGATGGTGTCGGCCGGTTCGGAGTAGTACCTGTGCGTGATCTCGGCGCGGGCCGCACTCGAGTCGGGTCCGGCGAACCGGTGCCGTCTGGTCACGTACGGGATGAGCAGTTCCTGGCCGACCGTGATGAGGTCGGGGTCGGCGAGGTCGTTGGCGGCGGCGATCACCGTGTACAGCTCGCCGTCCCCGTATTCGGCATCGGCGAGTGCAGACAAGGTGTCGCCGGCACGGACGGCGTACTTCTTCATGGTGCGGGCCTTTCACTCGGGAGCTGTCCCCTCGACACTGTCATCGCCCCGGGGCACGGTCGCGAGTAGTCGACTACCCGAATCGCCGGACCCTTCATGATGTGATCTACATCACTCAGTGTCACGCGGTGGCATCGTACGGTGTCTCAGGGGTGTCCCACACCCTCGACCACGCAGGAGCCCACCATGAAAACCCGCGAAGCCCTCGGACAGAACACCCGCATCGTCGTCATCGGCGGTGGTTATGCGGGCACGATGGCCGCCAACCGGCTCAGCGGCACCGGTTCGCAGGTGACGGTCGTCAACGCCCGGCCGCAGTTCGTCGACCGCATCCGCCTGCACCAGTGGGCCGCGGGCACCGGTGAGGCAGCCCACGACCTGGGCACCCTGCTCGCCGACGGGGTGCGGTTGGTCATCGACAACGCCGTGCGGATCGACGCCGACCGTCGACTGGTCGTCCTGCGATCCGGCAACGAACTCCCCTACGACTATCTGGTGTACGCCGCCGGGAGCACCGGCACGCCGCACCATCTGATCCCCGGGCTGGCCGAGCACGGATTCGGTGTCGGAGACTGGGAATCGGCGCAGCGCCTGCGCGAACATCTCACGATCGAGAAGGGTCCGGTGACCGTCGTCGGCGGCGGACTGACCGGGGTGGAGACGGCCGCCGAACTCGCCGAACTCGGACATCCGGTCCGGCTGGTGTGCGACGGACCACTCGTACCGTCGTTCGGCGATCGGGGTCGCCGCGCCACCGCCCGCACACTCGACCGGCTCGGGGTGCGGGTGTTCGACGATAGGCGGGTCACCGCGATCGGGGCGCGTTCGATCACCGTCACCGCAACTGACACGACCGAGGAATGGCCCAGCGCCACCACCATTGTCGCGGTCGGCTTCGGCATCCCGCGGCTGGCCGCCGACAGCGGACTGACCACCGATCCCGACGGTCGGCTCGTCACCGACGAAACCCTCACCAGCGTCGACGATCCGCGGATCGTGGGTGCCGGAGATGCTGTGGCACCGTCGAATACACCGTTGCGGATGTGTTGTGCCGCCGCGGTCCCACTCGGCCTGCACGCCGCCGACACCGTCATCGCCGCAATGAAAGGTGATCGGCCACAACCAATCAGGATCGCTTTTGCCGCACAGAACGCCTCGCTGGGCAGGCGGAACGCGGTCATCCAGACGTGCCACGCCGACGATACCCCCCGCTCGACGGTGATCGTCGGACGGTTCGGCGCGGTCATCAAGGAACAGGTGTGCCGGTTCGTTCTTCGCGGTTTCAGCTGGGAGGCGCGGCGGCCGGGTTCGGTGCGCGGCCTCTCCCGCAAGGCCCGCACCACAGACGAACTGGCCCAGGCGGCGCCGCGATGACCTCGACCCACGCCGAGCAGTTCACCGAGTTGCGGCCGCTGCTGTTCACCGTCGCCTACGAGATCCTCGGTTCGGCCACCGAAGCCGACGACGTGCTGCAGGAAAGCTATCTGCGCTGGGCGCAGGTGGATCCGGCGACGGTGGACAATGTGCGCGCGTATCTGGCGCAGATCGTCACCCGGCAATCGCTCAACGCGCTGCGTGCCCTGAGCCGCCGCCGCGAAGAATACGTGGGGCCGTGGCTGCCCGAACCGATCCTGATCGACGCCACCGACCCCGTCGACGATGTGGTGCTTGCCGAATCCGTCTCCACCGCAATGCTGATCGTCTTGGAAAGCCTCACCCCCGACGAGCGTGCGGTGTTCGTGCTGCGGGAGGTGTTCGCGTTCGGTTACGGCGAGATCGCCGGGATCGTCGGCAAACCCGCCGCAACGGTCCGCCAGATCGCGCACCGCGCAAGGGGTCACGTGCACGCCCGCCGGCAGAAGTTCGCTCCCGTCGACACCGCGCAGGCCACCGAGGTGGTCAACCGGTTCTTCGCCGCCGCCCTGTCCGGGGACGTCGAACAACTGATGGCCGTCCTCGCCCCGGATGTGGTGTACCTGGCCGACAGCGACGGCAAGATGACCGCCGCCCGGCGACCGGTCCACGGCGCGAAGGCCGTCGCCACAATGCTCCTCGGGCTGCTCCGGATCTCGGGCGACGACCTGCGGCTGGACGTGGGCATCTACAGCAGCATGCCGGGCTTCGCCGTCCACTTCGACGGCAAGCCGCAGGGCATCTTCGTCCTCGACGTGGTCGACGGCCTGCTGCAGAACGTGTACGCCATCCGTAACCCGGAGAAGTTCGCCGGTGCCCACACGGCCCGGCACATCGCGCGGTGATCCTGTCCCAAACCCCACGAATACGCCCCGGCATGACAATTATTGTGCTGCCGGGGCGTATTCGTGGGGTTCAGGACGGCAGGGTGATCCGCCGGCCGGAGACCAGATGGTCGGGGTCGGTGAGGCCGTTGGCGGCGGCGACGATCGCGATCCACGTGTCGACCATGCCGGTGCCGTAGTGCTCGGTGCACAGGGTGCGCAGGGTCTCACCGCGTACCGCGTGGGTCTTGTTGAAACCCGGCCGGATCACGATGTTGCCGGGTTCCACCAGGTCGTCGTCGATCCGGTTGCCCGCGATCGTGTTGGCGAGGGTGAGCATCGTCGTGAGATC
This sequence comes from Gordonia amarae NBRC 15530, assembly GCF_000241345.1. Classification (GTDB taxonomy): domain Bacteria; phylum Actinomycetota; class Actinomycetes; order Mycobacteriales; family Mycobacteriaceae; genus Gordonia; species Gordonia amarae. The sequence continues at coordinate 88,507 of NZ_BAED01000075.1, read as the reverse complement.
GGAGTCGCCGTACCAGCGTTCGGCGAGCGCGCTGAGATATTCGGGGACCACGACCGGATAGTGTTCGGCCCGTTCGAGTTCCGGAAGCACCAGCCAGGCACCGAGGTCGATGGGGCGCTGGTCGACACCGTTGACGGTCTCCCACAGCAGTTGGGTGTGCAGATCGGTGGTGCCGTAATAGGTTTGGGTGATCTGCTTGCGGGCCACGTCACCGTCGGGGGTGGTCATCCGGTGCCGGCGCGTCACATACGGCACCAGCAGGTGCTGGCCGGGCTGCAGGAAGTCGGGGTGGGTCAGATGGTTCGCTGCGGCCAGGACCGGGCCGAGACTGCCGTCGCCGTATTCGTCTCGGGCGATCGCGAACAGGGTGTCGCCCTGCTGCACCGTGTAGGTCTTCATCGCACCGGCCTCCCGGGTGTCGTGTGTCCGTATGCCTAAGGTCACCGTGCCACCGGGGTACGGAGACGGCACGCGTAGTCGACTACCTGCCTTTGCGGAGGTCTCGGTGGTGGGGTGCGTAGTGGTTCGGGTCGTGGTGCTGTCAGGTGGTCGGGCTGACCCTCGCTCGTACCTCGCTTCGGGGTCAGGGATCACGATGGTCGGCCGGGTGGCGCGGTAGCGTGAGCGGGTGTCCAGCGCACTGGCCATCGCCCTGACCGTCGCCGCCCTGGTGGTGGGTGTCGCCGTCCTCATGCTGATCCGGACACGGCACCGGGTCACCACCCCGACCGAACGTGCCGTGCATTCGACACTGCACACGGCGTCGCTGGCGGCGGTATCGCTGCGGGTCGGGCTGACCGAGGAGTCGGCGCGGGACGCACTCGGGCATCTGCGGGTGCTCACCGCCGCCGACGCCGTCGCCCTCTACGACGACACCGGCCGCCGACTCGCCCACGATCCGGTGGGCGAGGAGATCTGGGACGCCGATCTGCTCCGGCACGCCGACGAGGCGGCCGCGGCATCACTCACCGACCAGCGGCGGGTGCTGGAGGGCGACCCGTGCGGACTCGAAACGCCGGTGCGGGCGCTGGTGGCCCAGCCGCTGCTCCTCGGCACCGACGACGACGCGACGATCGGCGGGGTGCTGATGGTCGCCACCACCCGCAGGCCGGGTCCGGGCACGCTCGGGGCCATCGCCGAGGTGGCCCGGTACGTTTCCAGCCAGCTCGAACTCGCCGACCTCGACGCCTCCCGCGCCCGCCTCGACCGCGCCGAGGTGCTGGCGCTGCGGGCACAGATCAGCCCGCACTTCATCTACAACGCGCTCAACACCATCGCCTCGTTCGTGCGCACCGACCCGGCCCGGGCGCGGGAACTGATTCTCGACTTCGCGGACTTCACCCGCTACTCGTTCCGGGCGGCCGGCGAGTACACGGTGCTGGCCGACGAACTTCGCAACGTCGACCGCTATCTCACTCTGGAGCGCGCCCGGTTCGGGCCGAAACTGACCGTCAAAGTGCAGGCCGCCCCCGAGGTGCTCAACGTGGTGCTGCCGTTCCTGGCACTGCAGCCGCTGGTGGAGAACGCCGTCCGGCACGGGGTGGCGGCCAACGGCGGCGGCACCATCACCGTCATCGCCCGTGATGAGGGCACCGACTGCGTCATCACCGTCGAGGACGACGGGGTGGGCATGGACCCGGAGCTGTTGCGCAGCGGGGACATCGACGCACTGGACGGCCGCGCGGACCTGCGAGCGGACAATGTCGTCTCACCGGGTTTCGAGGCTCGTCGCCCAGGGGCTCCTCACACCTCAACCGGCGAAGAGGTACCGGAGTCCCAGGGCACTCACGGCGGAGGCTCCACGGCTCGTCGCCCAGAGGCTCCTCACACCTCAACCGGCGAAGAGGTACCGGAGTCCCAGGGCACTCACGGCGGAGGCTCCACGGCTCGTCGCCCAGGGGCTCCTCGCACCTCAACCGGCGAAAGGGGCGAGGGCGCGAGAGGTGGGGGCCGGGAGTCGCAGGGGGCGCATGTGGGGCTGACGAATGTGGACCATCGGCTGCGCGCCGCGTTCGGGAACGACTACGGTCTAGTGGTCGACACCGGCATCGGGGCGGGAACCAAAGTCGGCATGCGGGTGCCCAAGTTCCGGGCGGGAATCCGCGCCTGACCTGCTAGCACCCGGAGGAGGGACACAGTTGTCGCTGACGATCCTCGCCGTCGACGACGAACGTCCGGCGCTCGACGAGCTCGAGTACCTGCTGTCGGAGTCCCCCGCCGTCAGCGCGGTGGTCACCGCCTCCGACGCCACCGCCGCGCTGCGCGAACTCGGCCGCCACCGCTTCGACGCCATCTTCCTCGACATCAACATGCCGGGCCTGTCCGGGCTCGAACTGGCCGAGGTGCTGCGCAACTACGCCGACCCGCCGCCCGTGGTGTTCGTGACCGCCCACGACGACAAGGCCGTCGACGCCTTCGCCGTCGGCGCCCTCGACTACCTGCTCAAACCGATCCGCGACGCCCGGCTCGCCGAGGCCATCGACCGGGTCGCGGCAGCGGCCGAGGCCAAGAGCGCGCGCACCGGACCCGCGCCCCCCGCACCGGCGGCGACGCCGGCCGGCCCCGATCCCGACGAGGTGATCCCGGTGGAATTGGGCGGGGTCACCTCGCTGGTGCGCCGCGACTCCATCGGCTGGGTGGAGGCCGTCGGCGACTACGCCCGGCTGCACTCGGCGACGGGTGCTCATCTGGTGCGGATCCCGTTGTCCACCTTGGAGTCCCGCTGGTCCGACGCCGGTTTCGTGCGGGTGCACCGTTCGTACCTGGTGTCGTTGCCGATGGTCACCGGGCTGCGGTCGCGCGGGACGTCGACGGTGGTGTGCATGAAGGCGAACGGGCAGTCCCCGGCCACCGACCTGCCCGTCAGCCGCCGTCAGCTGCGCGACCTCAAGGACCGGCTGGTCCGCGACCCGATGCGCAATTACCGTGCCGCACAACAAAGCGGGGACCAGCCGGCAGGTGGAAGTTGACCACCGAGGGCCACCGGCCACGCCGCGAGCGGGTGGTGCTCTCCCAGCGCCGCGGCGCGCGGATGGTGCGCACCCGCGTCGAGGTGCAGGAACAGACCGAGGTGGGCGACACCCTGGTCCGCGGCCTGATGCGGGCCCAGCTCGGCCTCGCGCTGCGGCTCGGCGGCGCCCTCGCCGCCCTCATTCTCTCGATCCCATTGCTGGGCAGCATGTTTCCGACGATCGCCGAGGCCACGGTGTGGGGGGTGCGGCTCAACTGGATCGTCCTGGGCATCGCCCTGTACCCGATCCTGTACCTCACCGGCTGGATCTACGTGCGGCTCGCCGAGCAGTCCGAACGTGAGTTCATGAGTGTCGTCGACGACGACTCCGGCGCCGCCGCTGACGGCGACCCGGTGTCCTAGGCCGGGTTCGTGAACGGTTCGGGGTCGGACATCCTCAACGCGGTCGCCGTGCTACTCGCGGCGGTGGTGACCATCGCCGTCGGCATCTACGGCGGCCGCCGCTCCCGCACCACCTCCGACTTCCTGGTGGCCTCCCGGTCGGTCGGCTCCCGCTCCAACGCCACCGCGATCACCGGCGAATACCTTTCGGCCGCATCGTTTCTGGGTGTCGCCGGGTACGTCGCCAAGTTCGGCGCCGATGCGCTGTGGTATCCGGTCGGCTTCACCGCGGGCTATCTGGGGCTGCTGATGTTCGTGGCCGCGCCGCTGCGCCGGTCGGGGGCGTACACGGTGCCCGACTTCGCCGAGTTCCGGCTGTCGTCGGCACGGGCGCGGCGAGCCGCGATGCTCGTCGTGGTGGCGATCTGCGTGCTGTACCTGATCCCGCAGTTCCAGGGCGCCGGACTGGCCCTGCAGATCCTGCTCGGCATCCCCGCCTGGGTGGGCGCGGTGGGTGTGGGGCTGATCGTGATCATCAACGTGGTGTCGGGCGGGATGCGGTCGATCACGTTCGTGCAGGCGATCCAGTACTGGCTCAAGCTCACCGCGATCGCCATCCCGGCGCTGGTGCTGCTGGCCGCGTTCGCCGGTGACCGCTCCGACCCCGGCGAACACGCCCCACCGCGGATGCGGGCCGCGACGACCGTCGACATCACCCTCGACGTGAAGGTCACCATCACCGACCCCACCGGGATCACCGCCGACGGCCAGGTTGACGGCGTCGCCGTACACGCGTCGGCACTCACCCCCGGCGCGCACACCCTCGGTGAGGGAACCACGCTGACGCTCGACAAGGGCGCTGCCACCCCGGTTGTCACCGGCGCGCCCGTCACCGGCGCCGACTGGCTGTCGTCGGGCAGGGGCCTGGGCGGCGGGCACCCGCTGTACCAGGTGCTGTCGCTGATCGTGGCGACATTCCTGGGCACGATGGGTCTGCCACATGTGCTGGTGCGGTTCTACACCAACCCCGACGGCCGATCGGCGCAGCGCACCGCGCTCACCGTCATCGCGCTGCTGTGGCTGTTCTACCTGTTCCCGCTGATCCTGGGGGTGTTCGCGCGGCTGTACGTGCCGCAGGTGCTCATCACCGGCAACGCCGACGCGGCCGTGCTGCTGATGCCGGCCGCCGCGATCGGCGGCCTCGGCGGACGGTTGCTCGCGGCGCTCGTGGCCGCCGGTGCGGTCGCGGCGTTCCTGGCCACCTCGTCGGGACTGCTGGTGAGTGTGGCGGGTGCACTGTCGACGGATGTGCTGCGCGGCCGGGTCCGCGACTTCCGGCTGGCCGCGGTCATCGGCGGCGCCGTGCCGATCGTGTTGTCGCTGGCCGCGGCGTCGCTGGAGCTGTCGCGGACCGTCGGGCTGGTGTTCGCGGTGTCGGCGTCGACGCTGTGCCCGCTGCTGGTGCTCGGCATCTGGTGGCGCGGCCTCACCGCCGCCGGCGCGATCGCCGGGCTGCTGGTGGGCGGGCTGTCGTCGGGGATCGCGACGAGCCTGGCGATCGCCGGTGTGGTGCCCGACGACTATCTCGGCGGGTGGCCGGCCATCATCGTCGGCTATCCGGCGGCGGTCACCGTGCCCCTGTGTTTTGTGACGATGATCGTGGTCAGCCTGGCCACCCATGCCGCGCTGCCGAGCGGGCTGTCGCGGACGTTCGCCCGGATGCATGTGCCCGAACGGCTCGGCATGGGCGTCGAACGGCTTCCCGAAGAATGACCTGAATCGGGTCCGGATCGTTGCCGCTCGTCGTCGCCGAGTGACCGCCCGGCGCAGAGGCCGCGGCTTTCGGCGTGTGATCTGCGACACCGGCCGTTTTGTGACACATGCCGCAATATCCTCCTTCTGTGACGACCGCCGGACAGCAGTCCCCGACCCGGATCCCCGGTCAACCCACACAACCGATCACCGCAACCGATCAACACCGCAACGATCCACCACAACCAGGAGGTACGACGTTGTCCACCGCCCATGCGCCGGCCCACCCGCCGACGCCCACCGGCGACCAGTTCATCGAAATGCAGCAGAGTCCGCAATTTCAGGAACTGCGTTCGCGACTTCTCCGGTTCGTCCTGCCGATCAGCGCCTTCTTCCTGATCTGGTACGCCGTCTACGTGCTCCTCGGCGCGTTCGCCCACGACTTCATGGCCACCAAGGTTATCGGCGAGATCAACCTCGGCGTCATCCTCGGCCTGCTCCAGTTCGTCACCACTTTCGTGATCACCTGGGCCTACGTGCGTTTCGCCAACCGTGAACTCGATCCGCGTGCCGAAGCCATCCGCAACCAGATGGAAGCAGAGGCACCCAAAGCATGAACACCGTGAACCTGAACACGATGTACCTCGCCGAGGCCGTGGGTGAGCCCGCGGTCAACATCGCGATCTTCGTCGGTTTCGTCGCCGTCACCATGTTCGTGGTGATCCGGGCGTCGAAGAACAACAACTCCGCGGCCGACTTCTTCACCGGCGGCCGCGGCTTCTCCGGCCCGCAGAACGGCATCGCCATCGCCGGTGACTACCTGTCGGCGGCCAGCTTCCTCGGCATCGCCGGCGCCATCGCCGTCTACGGCTACGACGGCTTCCTCTACTCGATCGGCTTCCTCGTGGCGTGGCTCGTGGCCCTGCTGCTGGTGGCCGAGTTGCTGCGCAACACAGGCAAATTCACGATGGCCGATGTGCTGAGCTTCCGGCTCAAGCAGCGCCCGGTGCGCCTGGCCGCGGCCATCTCCACCCTCACGGTCACGCTGTTCTACATGCTCGCCCAGATGGCCGGTGCCGGTGGTCTGGTCGCGCTGCTGCTCGACATCAAGTCCGAGGCCGGTCAGGCCGTGGTGATCGCCGTGGTCGGCGCGCTGATGATCGTGTACGTGCTCATCGGCGGCATGAAGGGCACCACCTGGGTGCAGATCATCAAGGCGGTGCTGCTCATCGCCGGCGCCGGCCTGATGACCCTGATGGTGCTGTGGAAGTTCGGGGCCAACTTCTCCGACATCCTCACCGACGCGCAGGCAGCCATCACCGGCAACGAGGCCACCGCCTCTCGCGACGTGCTCGCCCCCGGCGCCAAGTACGGCGGCACGCTGACCTCGCAGATCAACTTCCTGTCGCTGGCGATCGCGCTGGTGCTGGGCACCGCCGGTCTGCCGCACGTGCTGATGCGCTTCTATACCGTCCCCACCGCCAAGGAAGCCCGCAAGTCCGTGGTCTGGGCCATCGCCCTCATCGGCGCGTTCTACCTGTTCACCCTGGTGCTGGGCTACGGCGCGGCGGCCCTGGTGGGACCGGAGAAGATCCTGTCGTCGGCGGGCAAGGAGAACTCGGCGGCCCCGCTGCTGGCGTTCGAGCTCGGCGGCGTGGTGCTCCTCGGCATCATCTCGGCGGTCGCGTTCGCCACAATCCTCGCCGTCGTCGCCGGTCTGGCGATCACCGCGTCGGCGTCGTTCGCCCACGACATCTACGCCAACGTGATCAAGCGCAACAAGGTCAGCGAGGACGATCAGGTGCGCGTGTCCCGCTACACCGTCGTCGTGCTCGGCGTCCTGGGCATCGTGCTCGGCATCCTGGCCAACGGCCAGAACATCGCTTTCCTCGTCGCCCTGGCGTTCGCGGTCGCGGCATCGGCCAACCTGCCGACCATCGTGTACTCGCTGTACTGGAAGCGGTTCAACACCCGCGGCGCGCTGTGGTCGATCTACGGCGGTCTCGGCTCGTGCATCTTCCTGATCATCTTCTCCCCCGCCGTCTCCGGTGCGAAGACGTCGATGATCACCGGCGTCGACTTCCACTGGTTCCCGCTGGAGAACCCGGGCATCGTGTCGATCCCGCTCGCCTTCATCCTCGGTATCGTCGGCACCCTGACGACCCCGCAGGACAAGGGCAACCCGGCCCGCAACGCCGAGATGGAGGTTCGCTCCCTCACCGGTGTCGGCGCCGAACAGGCTGTGCAGCACTGACACTCACAACCACCTCACGAATGTGAATCCACCCCGGTCACGGCCGGGGTGGATTCACATTTGCGGGGTCGATGGCCAGGGCGGTACGAAGTTGGCTGGTGAGGAGTGTTGGTGGCGTCAAGTGCTTCCAGCCCCAGCGGGTGACGCGGTATCCGAGATCGTGGATCCGGTCGGTTCGTTCTTTCTCCCGCAAGATTGCCGCCCTTGCGTCGGAACCGCGGTACTTGAGGTTGCCGTCGGCCTCGCCGACGACCCGTTCCTTTTGCCAGTACATGTCGACTCGGGCGATGAAGCGGCCCAGCCGGTCGAACAGCTCCACCTGAAGTTCTGGACGCGGCAGCCCCGCGTCGGCCAACTCGATCCGGCTGCGTGATTCAAGCACCGACTCAGCCCTGCCGTCCAGCGAGGCGACCACGGTCCGTGCTCGTGCGGCGCCGGTCATCCCGACGACGAGATCAAGTTCGCCGGCGAGGTCGTCGCGCGTGCACAAGCCCTGGTGAAGTGCGGAATCACCGAGTGCGATGGCCGGAATACGGGCACCGGACCGGGCGACATCGACGACGGTCCTCGCGGCTGCGGTCACCGGAACACCGTCGGTATCGACCACTGCCGGCGGACGGCGGTCCGACACCAGATGCAGACGCGACGAGGTCCGCGTCCCCGGTGCCCGACCCCAGTCGACAGCGACGACGCGGCGCACATCGAGGCCCCAGACCGGCAAACCCAGTACTGCCGCCGCGGACACACCGCTGAGCGCGCGATGAGGATTGGCATTGTGCCGAGCCCACATCAGGGCAAGTTGTCGATGGCGTTCCTCGGGTGAACCGTCGAACAATCCGGCGGGTGCCAGCACCCCCGGCGCCAAGTACCGCACAGCTCCCTGTTTCAGCGATCGCCGGATGTCGTGGTCGGTGTATCCGAGGGCGAGAAGTTCTCTCCTGCTGCTCGCTCGTGTGATTTCCATGCCGCTTGGACGCACCGGCAACCCGATCGGTTCCACTTCCGCACGAAAAACTTTGCCATCACCTCACGAATGTGAATCCACCCCGGCTACGGCCGGAGTGGATTCACATTTGCGGGGTGGATGCCGTCAGGCGTTGATGCGGGCGAAGGGGATCGCGGCCTCGAGTTCGTAGGCCAGTTCCAGGAGGGTGCGTTCGTTGCCGTGGTGGGCCATGAAGTGGATGCCGATGGGCAGGCCGTTCGAGTCGGTGGCCAGCGGCAGGCTGATGGCGGGGGTGCCGGTGGTGTTGTTGATCGGGGTGAACGCGACGTACTTCATCAGCCGGTCGAAGACCTCGTCGAAATCGCCTGCCGGATCGAGGTATCCGATCTTCGGGACGGTGTGCGCCAGGGTCGGCGAGAGCACCACGTCGAATCTGTCGTAGTTGGCGGCCAGCACGGCGTCGGTCTTCTTGAGACGGCGGATCGCCGACGGGGTGCGCCAGATCCGCTTGACGAACGTCTGCGCCAGGCCGTGGGTGAACGGGTCGATCTTCTTGCGGTCGAAACCCTTTCCGATGACCCGGCCTCCGAAGCGGTCCAGCGAGAACGCCATCAGGCCCCAGTACAGGATGAAGTCGTCGACATAGGACCGGTCGACGGGCATCGGGATCAGTTCGGCTCGGTGCCCGAGGTCGTTGAGCTTCTCCCCCACGGCGTTGAGCGCGGCATGGGTGTCGTCGTCGAGCAACTGCCCGGTCAGCGGTTCCAGGAGCACCGCCACCCGCAGCCGCCGGTCCGACGGCCCCTCCACCAGCCCGATGGGATCCATCCCGGACGCCGGGGACCGGCGCTCGATGTCGGCGTAGAAGTGCGCGCTGTCGCGGACGGTCCGGGTGACGACCCCGTTGGAGATGAGATCGATGGGCGCCGAACGTGATTCGATGGCGGCGGCCACCCGGCCACGGGTGGGTTTGAGGCCGACGAGACCGCACGCGGCAGCGGGGATGCGGATCGAACCGCCGCCGTCGTTGGCGTGGGCGATCGGCAACGCACCCGCCGCCACCAGCGCCGCCGAACCACCCGAGGACGCACCGCACGAATACTCGGTGTCCCAGGGGTTGACGGTCGGCGGGCGGTCGGCGAACTCGGTGGAGGCGGTGAGCCCGAACGCCGGCAACGTCGACGCGCCGAGGATGTTGAGGCCGGTGCCGACGAGCTGGTCGGTGAACGGCTCGTTCTGCGCGGCGGGGCGCTCGGCCACCGCGGCCGATCCGTGCAGCGTCGCGATACCCGCGAAGTCGGTGTTGTTCTTGATGATCGACGGCACCCCCCGCAGCGCTCCGGGGGCGAACGCGTCGTCGGCGGCACGTTTGCGGGCGCGCTCGCGGTCGTCGAAGGCAACGGCGTTCAGGTGCGGGTTGACCGCGTCGATACGGGCCAGGGCCGCTTCGGCGGCTTCGAGGGCGGAGAAAGTGCCCGCCGCGATCTCGGCGGCGACCCCCACCGCGTCGAGGTCACCGAGACAGTCGTCGCCGAATGCGTGCACCTTCTTCATAGGTGCAGAGTAGTGAACCTGTTCCCGGTGCGGCGCCGGACCCTGCCGGCGGCCCGCTCTCGGCACTACCTATCGGTAGGTTAGGCAGGAACTCCGGTGGTCAGGGCCCGAAAGCGCTGTTCGCGATGGTAGGAAAGAGGGATGCAACTCGAGTTCAGCCCGGAAGAACAGGCATTTCGCGCAGAGATCCAAGCAGTCCTCGCCAAGGTTCCCCAGGACCTCCGTGACCGCCACGCCGCGGGCAAGATGAAAATGCCCGACGACATCATCAACTCCTGCCGCGTTCTCAACGAGCACGGTCTGGCGATCCCGCACTGGCCCGTCGAGTGGGGCGGCAAGGACTGGACCCCGATCCAGCACCACATCCTCAAGGAGGAGATGGCTCTCGCGCACGTCCCCGAGCTGCTCGCGTTCAACCACTCGATGATCGGCCCGGTCATCGCGCAGTTCGGTTCGCAGGAGATCAAGGAACGCTTCCTCGCCAAGACCGCCAACCTCGACATCTGGTGGTGTCAGGGCTTCTCCGAGCCGGAGGCCGGCTCCGACCTCGCCTCGCTCAAGACCAAGGCCGTCCGCGACGGCGACGAGTACGTCATCAACGGCCAGAAGACCTGGACCACCCTCGGCCAGTACGCCGACTGGATCTTCGTCCTCGCACGCACCAACCCGGACGTCAAGAAGCAGGCCGGCATCAGCATGTTCCTGGTCGACCTGAAGACCCCCGGCATCGAGATGCGCCCGATCCAGCTGATCGACGGCGGTTTCGAGGTCAACGAGGTGTTCTTCGAGAACGTCCGCGTGCCGGCCGACCTGATGGTCGGCGAGGAGAACTCCGGCTGGACCCAGGCCAAGTTCCTGCTCGGCAACGAGCGCGTCGGCATCGCCCGCGTCGCCGAGACCAAGGTGAAGCTGGCCAAGGCCAAGAAGCTGGCCGGCGAGACCAAGATCGACACCGGCACCCTCCTCGACGATCCGCAGTTCGCCGGCCGTATCGCCGCGCTGGAGAACGACCTGCTGGCCCTGGAGGTCACCCAGCTGCGCGTGGTCGCGTCGTCGGCCGACGGCAAGCCGAACCCGGCGTCGTCGCTGCTCAAGCTGCGCGGTTCGCAGCTGCAGCAGGAGGCCACCGAGCTGCTCGCCGACATCGCGGGCCCCGACTCGCTGCCGTCGTCGGGAATCGACGGCTCCGGCATCGCCGACATCGACTCCGCCGAATGGGCGCAGCGCAGCGTGCCGCAGTACCTCAACTACCGCAAGGTCAGCATCTACGGTGGTTCCAACGAGGTGCAGCGCCAGATCATCGACAAGGCCGTGCTCGGCCTCTGAGCCGCACATCCCCTTTCCAGACTTTCGAAACCTATAGGTGAATCATGGATTTTGAGTATTCCGAAGAACAGGTGATGCTGCGCGACACCGTGCGCGACGTACTCACCAAGACCTACGACGTCGAGACCATCCGCAAGGTCACCGACAGCGAACTCGGCTGGAACCGCGACGTGTGGAAGTCGCTCGCCGAGATCGGCATCCTCGGGCTGTCGTTCTCCGAGGAGGACGGCGGCGCCGGTGCCGGTCCCGTCGAGGTCGCCGCCGTGCTGACCGAGTTCGGCCGCGCTCTCGCGCCCGAGCCGTACCTCGATTCCGTCGTCGTGCCGGGCGCGCTGATCGCCGCGGCCGCACCGGGCCACGAACTGCTGTCCGCGCTCGCCTCGGGTGAGACCCTCGGCGCCTTCGCCCATCATGAGGCCGGCGATCGCTGGCCGATGTCCGCGGTGGCCGGCACCTTTGCCGACGGCAAGCTGACCGGAACCAAAACCCTTGTCCCACATGGTGATTGCGCCGACCAGCTGGTCGTCTCGGCACGCGAGGGCGACGAGATCGGCCTGTACCTGGTGGACGCCTCGGCGGCCGGGGTCACCCGTACCGCCTACCGCACCCATGACCGCCGCCGCGGCGCGCAGATCGTCTTCGACGGGGCTCCCGCCGTGCGGCTCGGCTCGGGCGACGCGTCGTCGATCATCGCCGACGTGGAGGTCACCACCCAGATCGCGCAGTGCGCCGAAGCCGTCGGCGCCCTCGAACGCTGCCTGGAGCTGACCACCGAATACCTCAAGACGCGCAAGCAGTTCGGTGTCACACTGTCGACGTTCCAGACGCTCACCCAGCGCGCCGCGGACATGTTCATGTGGCTCGAACTGGCCCGCAGCATGAGCCTGTACGCCACCACCGCGCTGTCCGAGGGCCTGGCCGACGCCACCATCGCCTCGCGGGTCAAGTTGCAGGTGGGCAAGTCGGCCCGCATCGTCGGCCAGGAGGCCATCCAGCTGCACGGCGGTATCGGCATGACCGCCGAGTACCCGGTCGGCCACTACGTCAGCCGGCTCACCGCCATCGGCCATACCCTCGGCAATCCCGACGCCCACCTGGCCGCGCTGTCGCGCAAGGTGAACGACTGGGATATGGTCTCCATCGCCTGACACAGCCCATCGGGCCCCGACACCACGGGGCCCGAGACCCCCACACCCCCGGCGCCGCCCCGTGACGCCGGGGGTGTGGGGTATCCGCACACCCCCACCTGCCGGCGACCGACTTATTGACGGTCCGACAATAAGCGCTCTACAGTGACTCCACCCGCCGCCCGCACCGGTGCGCGCACAACCGAAGGGATACCCGATGGCCTCTCCCCTGCTCGAAGAGAGCATCGAGATCAACACGTCCGCCGACAAGGTGTGGGCCGTGATCTCCGACCTCAAGCGGATGGGAGAGTGGAGCCCCCAGTGCAAGAAGATGATCGTGCGCGGTGAACCGATCGGCGTCGGCACCCGCACCATCAACATCAACCGGCGCGGCCCCCTCGTGTGGCCGACCACCGCCAAGATCGTCCGGTTCGTCGCCGACAAGGAATTGGCCTTCAAGATCGCCGAGAACCGGACCGTGTGGTCGTACACGATCGAACCGTCGGCCAACGGCGTGACCGTCACCGAACGCCGCGAGGCCGCGAACGGCACCACCACCAAGGTCAGCGCGTTCCTCGTCGACAAGGTGTTCGGCGGCAACGACACCTTCGAGGTCGAACTCAAGCACGGCATGGCCGCCACGCTGTCGAAGATCAAGCGGGCGGCAGAGGCTTCGTAGTCAGCGACGGAACCTCGTGAGCGGACACTGCCGGCTCACGAGGTTTCGAGGCTCCTCGCCTGGCGGCTCGTCGCACCTCAACCGGCGGAGGATGAGCGGGTCGAAAGACCCGCGAACAAGTCCTCGTCACACCTCAACCGGCGGGGGGACAGAGCTTGGTGAACAGGTCGGGGAGATCCGCGAGCGAGTCGATGATGTGGTCGGGCACCGGCCCGAACTCATCGCGCTGCAACTGCCGCAGCGCGTCCTCGCGGAACTTCCCGGTCCGCACCAGCACCCCGGTGAGGGCGGCGGCCTGGGCGCCGAGAACATCGTTGTGCATGTCGTCGCCGACCATCACCACCTGCGCGGGGTCGAGGTCCATCAGTTCGCAGGCGGTGCGGAAACCCAGCGGCGACGGCTTGCCGACGGCCTTGATCTTGCGACCCGACGCCTTCTCCAGACCCTCCAGGTACATGCCGGTGTCGATCGCCAGTCCTTTGCTGGTCGACCACGTCATCGACCGGTGCATCGCCACCACCGGGATACCGGCTGTGACACCACCCGTCCCAGACCCGCCCATCATGCGGTCGAACACCGTCGACAGCGCCTCGTGGGTGAACACCGGCCCCGCCCCGCCGAGCACGATCACCTCGGCCTGCCGCGGATCGTCGACAAGGTTCACCCGGGCCATGTCCTCGGCGATCGGCCCCTGATTGAGCACCCACACCTTCTTGCCCGGGTGATGTGTGCCCAGGTATTCGGCGGTCAGTTTGGCCGCGGTCAGGATCTCGTCCGAGCGGACGTCGAAACCTGCGTCGCCGAGTGCGGCTGCGATCTCCGCGCGCGAGCGTGAGGTGGTGTTGGTCAGGAACATCCGCGGGATCCCGCGGCGGGCGAGTTCGGCGACGGCGTCGGCGGCCCCGGGCAGCGCCTGCCACGAGGTGACCATCACCCCGTCGATGTCGAGCAGCAGCCCATAACTCATATTGACATCCTCCCGACCCTAGGGATCGGGATTCCCGCACTCACGTACAGGTTTTCCTGTTTCACAGCAGATTGCCGAAGGGAGGTCCCTTGAGGTCTCACATCCGCTCCGCAGGCGTTTCGTGTCTCCGCCAGTCCGGCGGCGACAAGAATGTTCTTCGCGGCGTTGATGTCCCGGTCTTGCCGGGTGCCGCAGTCGGGGCACGTCCAGTAACGTGTCCCGAGGGAGATCGAGACGAGCAGATGCCCGCACGAGCTGCATGTTTTGGTGGATGGGTACCAGCGGTCGATGACCACCAGGCGTTTCCCGGCCTGCTCGGTCTTGTAGGTGAGCATCGACCGGAACTGACCCCATCCGGCATCACTGATCGACTTCGCGATCTTGTGGTTACGGACCATGCCGGCAACATTCAGGTCCTCCACCGCCACCAGATCATTCGTTGTGACGAGCCCGGTGGACGTTTTGTGCAGGAAGTCACGGCGGGCATCACGGACCCGCGCATGTTTGCGGGCAACCTTCTTGCGCTGCTTGGCGCGATTGCTCGACCCACGCTTCATGCGCGCCAAGCGCTTCTGCTGGCGGCGCAAACCCCGTTCGTGCCGGGCAAGGTGACGCGGATTCGCAATCTTCTCTCCAGTGGAGAGGGTGGCGAAGTCCTTGATACCCAGGTCAACACCGACGCTCTGGCCGGTCGGCATGGCTGGTGCCGGATCGGGCTGGTCGACACACAAAGTGGCGAACCATCGGCCATCGGGTTCGCGGGAGATCACGACCATCGTCGGGTCCAGCTCGGCAAGCTCAATGTCGGGCCAGGACCAGGCCAGTCTCAGCGGAGCAGACGTTTTGGCCAGCCACAGGCCGTCGACCTTCATGCGGAACGCCGACCGGGTGTAGTGCGCGCACTGACGTCCGTTGCGGGACTTGAACTTCGGGTACCGGGCACGGCCTTTGAAAAAGTTGCTGAAGGCGGTGTGCTGGTGTCGCAGCGTTTGCTGCAACGGCACCGACGACACCTCATTCAGGAACGCCAGCTCATCGGTCCGTTTCCATCCGGTCAGCGCAGCATCGGTCTGCTTGTACGAGGTCGACGCCTGCTCAACGGTGTACCGGTGCTGCCGGTCAGCCAAGGTTTTGTTCCACACCAGACGCACACAACCCAGGGTGCGATTAAAGATCGCCTCCTGAGATTCATCCGGGTACGCCCGAACCTTGTAAGCACGCCGCACACTCGGAACCTTACAGAACGTCATAATTCTAGTAAGCAAGTAACGTCACGTTTCGTTGCCACCATTCCTCGTTGACCACAAACAACCGGACCCCTGGCGGGACCTCCGGTCAAACGGTAACGCCGTCACCGACGGACCGCATGCCGGACGTGGACCACTCCTGTTGATCGAGCGTTGGCTAGTGCAGCAGCGCCTACCTGCCAGCACGCGGAAGCGTTCGGGCAGAATTGCGTACACAAACGATGCCTATCCAGGCCCGTCTAAATTTGCGACAGTCCGTCTATTGCAAGGCCGGGGCTATCGATGGGCTTCAGGACAACATGCCGAGGAGAGCTGATGACCGTACTGCGATCCGTCGAGGAACACCAGGATGCCGTCGCCGCCCTATTCACCCCACCCGAGATCGTCGAGACAGCGGTGGCCGATGCATTGGGCCTGGTCACGGCCACGGACGTAGTGACGGCGGTATCGTTGCCCGGTTTCGACAATTCGGCGATGGACGGCTACGCCGTGCGTGCGGCCGACCTTACCGGAGCCTCCCCCGAACACCCGGTCACATTGCCGATGGCCGCCGACATCCCCGCCGGCCGCACCGACCGGCTCACCCTCACCCCGGGAACCGTGCACCGCATCATGACCGGCGCCCCGCTCCCCGACGGCGCCGACGCGGTGGTGCCGGTGGAACTCACCGCGGCAGGCGGGTTCGACCCCGTCGATGCCCCGGCGCCGGAGGTGGTGTTCACCGCGCCGGTGCCGGCGGGCAAGAACATCCGGGCCGCCGGCTCGGACATCGTCGCCGGCGAGGTCGCCATCCCGGACAGGACCGTGCTGCACGCGCCGCAACTCGGGTTGCTCGCGGCCATCGGCGTGACGACGGTTCCGGTGTGGCGGCGACCGCGGGTGGTGGTGCTCTCCACCGGCTCGGAACTGGTCGCGCCCGGTCAGGAGCTGCGGCACGGGCAGATCTACGAATCCAACTCGCCGATGCTGGCCGCCGCCGCGACCGAGGCCGGGGCGTCGGCGCGCTCGGTGCGTTTTGTGCCCGACGACGTCGACGGTTTCCTGGCCCGAATCGGTGAGATCGCCGGGGAGGCCGACCTCATCATCACTTCCGGCGGGGTCAGCGCCGGGGCGTTCGAGGTGGTCAAGGACGCGCTGACGGCCACCGGCGGGGTCGAGTTCGTGAAGGTGGCGATGCAACCGGGCATGCCGCAGGGCTGCGGCCGCGTCACCGACCCGTCGGGCCGGACCGTCCCCATCATCACGCTGCCCGGCAACCCGGTGAGTTCGCTGGTCAGCTTCGAGGTGTTCATCCGGCCGCCGCTGCGCACGGCTCTCGGCCTGCCGCCGCATCGCGATCAGGTGACCGCCCGGCTCCGCGGCGCGGTGCGGTCCCCGGCCGGCAAGCGGCAGTTTCTGCGTGGCGTCCTCGCCCGGGAGGGCGACGGCTGGGTGGTCGATCCGATCGGGCCGCCGTCGAGTCACCATCTGCGCTACCTCGCCGGCGCGAACGCGCTGATCGACGTGGCACCCGACGTGACCGCCCTCGACGACCGAGTGGACGTGCAGGTCATGCAACTGGACTGATGGTTGCCGTGCCGGAGTCGGACGACCGACCACTAAGCTGTTCACGAACTCGTCCTACCCGACAATCAGGAGGTGGCTGTGGCCCGGCGCCCACGCCCCGACGGCACGACGCCCACAGGTGCGCAGCACCTGGTGCAGCTGGCCCGCGAGACCATCCCACCGATCCACCCCAAGGGTGTGCCGTTCGTCGCGGTGCCCGCGGCGGTGGCCCTGATCGGGCGGAAACATCCGTGGGTGGCGCGGCCCGCGGCGCTGGCCGCCGGCGCGTGTGCCGCGTTCTTCCGGCACCCGAACCGCGTCCCGCCCGTCGACTCGTCGATCGTCGCGGCCCCGGCAGACGGCACCGTCGCCCTCGTCGATGAGGCCGTGCCGCCGCCCGAGGCGGGTCTCGGCGATCAACCGCTGCCGCGGGTGTCGACGTTCCTGTCGGTGTTCGACGTCCACGTGCAGCGGGTTCCGGTATCCGGGACGGTCACCTCGGTGACGCACACCCCCGGCAAGTTCCTGTCCGCGGACCTGCCCGAGGCCAGCTCCGACAACGAACGCACCGTCCTCGGACTGCGAACCGCCTCCGGCGCCGATCTGGCCGTCGTGCAGATCGCCGGCCTCATCGCCCGGCGCATCGTGTGCGACCCGAAGCCCGGCGACGCGCTGCGGGTGGGCGACACCTACGGCCTGATCCGGTTCGGTTCCCGTGTCGACGTGTATTTCCCCGCCGGCACCGTGCCCGCGGTCCGGGTCGGGCAGCGCACGGTGGGTGCCGAAACGGTCTTGGCAACCCTCAACCAGCCGGCAACCCTCACCCAGCCGGTATCCCACACCCAGCCGGTCTCACCGACATGAGCGACACCCCGCACAGGCCGGTCGGCGGACGGCGCACCTCGTCGGGTACACCGGCGAAGCGCGGCTCGCGTGGCCTGCTGCGGCGTTCCCGGCGCCGGACCGCACCCCCGACGGCCGACCCCGGACATCCGCGCGACCCCGGGCACATGCGCGACACCGGACACCTACGCGACACCGACGCCTCCAACCTGGGCACGCAGCGCCTCGACACCTACTCGCGGCACACCGAAACCGAGACGGGCAGGCTGCGCAGACAGGCCGCGGCGGGCCGGATCTTCGTGCCGTCGGCGGTCACCATCCTGGCCATCTGCGCCGGGATGACCGCGCTGCGGTCCACGCTGCACGGACACATCGATCTCGCGCTGGCGCTGGTCGTGGCGGCCGCGGTCCTCGACGCCGTCGACGGCCGGGTCGCGCGCATGATGAACGCCGCCACCCGGATGGGCGCCGAGATCGACTCGCTCGCCGATGTCATCAACTTCGGTGTGGTGCCCGGTGGCATCGTCTACCTGGCCCTGCTCAACGACGTCGGCAACCAGGACATCGCCTGGATCTTCGTACTCGTGTACGCGTGCGCGATCGTGCTGCGGCTGGCCCGGTTCAACACCCTGCTCGACGACGAGGACGCACCCGCCTACACGAAGGAATTCTTCGTGGGCGTGCCCGCGCCCGCCGCCGCGATCCTGGTACTGCTGCCGGTGGGCCTGCACGAACAGTTCGGCTCCGGCTGGTGGACGTCGGGGGCCGCGGTGGGCACCTGGATGGTGGTGGTGGCCGCATTGGCCGTCAGCCGCATCCCGACCGCGTCGACCAAGGCCACCAAGGTGCCGCCGAGCGCGCTGGCGATCCTGCTGGTGGGCGTGGCGGTGACCGCCGCGCTGCTGCTGACCTACCCGTACGTGCTGATGCTCATCCTCGTCGTCGCCTACCTGGCACATATCCCTTTCGCGTGGCGCAATCAGCGCTGGGTGGCGGCCCGCCCCGAGCAGTGGGATGCGCACCCATCTGAGCGTCGCGCCGAACGCCGCGCCGACCGCGCCGTCGGCGGCGGCCGGCGTCGTATCCGGCCGTCCATCTCCCGCTCGCACTCCCGGCTGGGGCTGCGCCGCCCGGCTGCCAAACCCGAGCACCCCCGCTCCGAGCACCCCCATAACGACGCGACCGATCAGTAGACGAAAGGGCCGCCCCGCCGATGAGTGTTCCCCAGCTGACCCTGACCGCCCGGGTCAACCCGTCGGCCGCCGACGCCCGCCGCGGTATCGTCCGCGTCCATCCGGAGGTCCTGGCCGCACTGTCGCTGCGGGAGTGGGATGCGGTGTCGATCGTCGGGGCGCGGCGCACGGCCGCGGTGGTCGCGGAGGCCCCCGACATCGCGACGACCGGAACCGTTCTCCTCGATGACATCACCTTCTCCAACGCGGGGATCCGCGAGGATGCATCGGTGGTGCTGCAGCCGGTCACCGTGCACGGTGGGTCGCGGGTGGTGGTGTCGGGTTCGGTGCTGGCGAGTCGGTCCGTCGACGAGGCCACGCTGCGACGGGCGCTGCTGGGCAAGGTCCTGTCGGTCGGCGACGCGGTGTCGCTGCTGCCCCGCGACCTCGGGCCGGAGCTGACGGCGAGCACCGCGGTGCGCGCCCTGGCCCGTTCGGTGGGCATCACCTGGACCAACGAGCTGGTGACGGTGGGCGCCGTCGAACCGTCGGGTCCGGTGAGCGTGCAGACGAACACCGCGGTGCTGTGGGCCGGTGACGGTGCCGCCGCGAGCGCGGCACCCGCGCCCGGCGTGGCCACGGGTCCGTTGCGGACAGCTGGTGCGGCACCCACGACAGGTGATGTGATGCCGACGCGGACCGGCGGGGTGACCCGCGGCTGGCAGCTCGTCGAACCGCGGCCCGAGGCGTCCGATCCCGAACCCGGCGAGACACCGCAAGAAGACACCTCCGACGACGCGGCCGCCGACCAGACCGGCCACGCGCGGCCGGTGTCGGAGCTCGTGGGCGTCGACACCCAGGTCGCCCGGCTCACCGAATGGATCGCCATCACCCTCGACGAACCGCAGGTGCTGCGCGCCCTCGGCGCCACCCCACGACTCGGGGTGATCGTGTCCGGCCCGCCCGGCGTCGGCAAGGCCACGATGGTGCGGTCGGTGTGCGCGGGGCGTCCGCTGGCCGTCGTCGACGGTCCTTCGGTGGGTGCGCTGGAGGCCTCGTCGCGGCTGTCGGCGGTGTCGTCGGCCATCGCGGCCCTGCGAAGCAGCAATGGGTCAGGATCACAGCGCAACGCCCACCGGTCGGGGGTGCTGCTCGTCGCCGACGTGGAGGCGCTGCTGCCCGCCGAGGCCGAGCCCGTGTCGACGCTGATCCTCGACGAGCTGCGCGCCGCGATCGGTGACGGATCGGTGGTCCTGGTGTGCACCACCGCCGAACCGGCCGGCACCGACAGCCGGTTGCGCGACCCGCAGCTGTGCGACCGCGAACTGATCATCGGCCTGCCTGACGCCGCGCTGCGCGCCCGGCTGCTGTCGGCGATCCTGTCCGGGGTGCCCACCGAACCGGGCCTGGACCTGACCTCGATCGCCGCCCGGACGCCCGGTTTCGTCGCCGCCGATCTGGCCGCGCTCGCCCGCGAGGCCGCCATCCGCGCCGCCGCCCGCGTCACCGGCTCACGCAACGGGGACACGAAGGCCGAGACCGACGACAAGCCGACACTCCGGCTCGCGGACCTGCAGGGCGCGCTGGAGGTGATCCGGCCGGTGTCCCGCGGCGACTCCCCCGACGTGTCACTCGGCTCGATCACCCTCGACGACGTCGGCGACATGGTGGAGACCAAGCAGGCGCTCACCGAGACGGTGCTGTGGCCGCTACAGCATCCGGACACCTTCACCCGGCTGGGCGTCGAACCGCCGCGCGGGGTGCTGCTGTTCGGCCCGCCCGGCTGCGGCAAGACGTTCGTGGTGCGGGCGCTCGCGGCGTCGGGCCGGTTGTCGGTCCACACCGTCAAGGGCGCCGAGCTGATGGACAAGTGGGTGGGCGCATCGGAGAAGGCGGTGCGCGACCTGTTCGCCCGGGCCCGCGAGTCGGCGCCGTCGTTGATCTTCCTCGATGAGGTCGACGCCCTCGCCCCGCGCCGCGGGCAATCCACCGACTCCGGCGTCACCGACCGGGTGGTGGCCTCGCTGCTCACCGAACTCGATGGTGTCGAACCGCTCAGCGATGTCGTCGTTCTGGGTGCCACCAACCGGCCCGATCTCATCGACCCCGCGCTGCTGCGGCCGGGCCGGCTCGAACGGCTGGTGTTCGTGCCGCCGCCGGATGCGGCCGCCCGCGGCGACATCCTGCGCGCCTCCGGCAAGAACGTCCCGCTCGCCGACGACATCGTCATCGACGACCTGGCCGCCGACCTCGACGGTTACTCGGCGGCCGACTGTTCGGCGCTGTTGCGGGAGGCGGCGCTGTCGGCGATGCGCCGCGACATCGACGCCGCGACGGTGACCGCCGACGACATCGCGGCGGCCCGGGAGCGGGTGCGGCCGTCGCTGGACGCGGCGCAGGTGGAGAACCTGCGCGCGTACGCCGACCGCCGCCTCGACTGAGCAGCCACGGCTGGCCGCTACGCACCGGAACCGGTGGTGGCCTGGCCCGTCTGGTTCTGACCCGTCTGGTTCTGGCCGGTCTGGTTCTGGCCGGTCTGGTTCTGGCCGTTCATGCCGCCCTGCGTTCCGCCGGGTCCGCCGCCCATCCCGTTCTGCCCCTGCATTCCGTTCTGCCCGCCCTGCATTCCGTTCTGCCCGCCCTGCATGCCGTTCTGGCCCTGCATGCCGTTCTGATTCTGGGTCCCGTTCATGCCACCCTGCATGCCCCCTCCGGGACCGCCGTTCTGGGACATGCCGGGCCGGCCGTCGGACGATCCGCCGTCCCCGGCGACATAACCGGCACCGAAACCGATCAGCGCGAACGCCGCCGCCACACCGATCCCGCCGGCGATGAGGGTGTTGCGGGTGGTCAGCACCTTCCCCTCGGTCCCGCCCGTCGCCGGCTGTCCGGACTGGGGATACGACGCCTGCGCGTTCCCCTGTCCCCCGTTTGCCTGTCCACCGCTCGCCTGTCCACCGCTCGCCTGTCCCCCGTTCGCCTGTCCACCGTCGACCAGCGGCAGTTCGTCGGTGTGGTCGGCAGCGGTCGGCCGCTGCCGGGGGTGGGTGGTCGGTTCGTGGGTAAACGACATCAATCTTCCCTTTCGCTCACGTGGGTGGTCGAACCTCGTGGTTCGTTCCTCTCGTGAGGACCACAGTGCGGGCGGTACCTGCCGCCCGCCTGCCGGGAAGTTGCGAATCAGCTGTGCGTGCGCGGCCAGAGTCAGATCAGTGTTAGATCCTTCAGGGCTTGACCTTGGTGATCTGGTAGAACAGCGCGTTCGGGCCACCCGCCGCGCCCGCGATGGTGCCCACCTGCACCCAGAACATGTGACCGCGTGGTTTGTCCTTATCTGCGTTCTTCGACAACAGCACCACGCGCCGGCCGGCGTCGGTGGTGCGCTGTGACTCGGTGTAGCCGGCGTCCTTCAGTTTCTTCACCGCGGCGTCGAGTGCGTTGCCCTCGGCGCCGGGTCCCTGCAGGGTGACGCTCCAACCGTCGTCCTCGTCGCCGGAGACATTGAGGACGGTGCCGTCGGTGAGCAGCGGAACCTCCGACCGTGGGAAGCCCTTGGGCAACGACACGCCCCCGGGACCGTCGTCGCTGTCCGACGAGCAGCCCGCCACCAGCCCCCCGACGACCAGAAGCGACATGATGAGCATGAGCAACCTGCCACAACGGTTCATGAGAGCAACGGTAAGATACCCATAACGGGCCCACAACGACGCCCATCCGGCGCGTCTGTTCCTGACACCGTTTTACCGGCTGCATCTGTGTACCGGCTGCAACGTGACGATCGGCTCGACACACCACCAGTTCGATGACCACGACCGTTCGATGACAACGACATCCGCCGGCTGCACGACTGAACGGCAGCACGGCGTACCGAAAGCAGACAGGGTGCCCATTTGATTGCTGTGTTGGTCGCGCTAGGCCTGTGCGCCCTGTTCGCGCCGCCGGTGATCCATCGGGTCGGCATCCGAGGTTTCTACATCCTCGCCCTCGCCCCGGCCGGGGGACTGGTCTGGGTGATCGTCAACTGGCCGGCCGCCCACGATCCGCCGCGCGTGGAGACGCTCACCTGGGTCGAGAGCCTCGACATGAGCATCGTGCTCCGGTTCGACACCCTCGCGGCGGTGATGTCGGTGCTCATCCTCGGTGTCGGGGCGCTGGTGCTCTGCTACTGCGCACACTACTTCGACACCCCCCGCCCACGGGTGGCCGTCTTCGGCGGCGAGATGGTGGCCTTCGCCGCGGCGATGTTCGGTCTCGTCGTCAGCGACAACATGCTGGTCCTGTACGTGTTCTGGGAACTGACCACCATTCTGTCGTTCATGCTGGTCGGCTTCTACGCCGTCCGCGCCACCTCCCGCCGCGCCGCCACGCAGGCGCTGCTGGTGACCACCGCCGGCGGTCTCGCGATGCTGGTGGGCATCATCATGCTCGGCGAACGCACCGGCAGCTATCTGCTGTCCGATCTGCTGGCCGACCCACCCGCCTCGGGCGTGTACGTGCAGGTCGCGGTGATCCTCGTGCTGGTGGGTGCGCTCAGCAAGTCGGCGATCGTGCCGTTCCACTTCTGGCTGCCGGGCGCGATGGCCGCGCCCACCCCGGTCAGCGCCTACCTGCACGCGGCGGCGATGGTGAAGGCCGGTGTGTACCTGGTGGCGCGGCTGGCGCCGGCGTTCGGTGCGCTCACCGGCTGGCAGATATCGGTCATCACGCTGGGGCTGCTCACCATGCTCGTCGGCGGCTGGCGGTCGCTGCGTGAGCTCGACCTCAAGCTGGTGCTGGCGTTCGGTACGGTCAGCCAGCTCGGTTTCCTGTCGGTGCTGGTCGGTTTCGGCGACGCGAACGTGATGATGGCCGGGCTGGCGATGATCATCGCGCACGCCATGTTCAAGGCGTCCCTGTTCATGGTGGTCGGCATCATCGACCACTCCACCGGCACCCGCGACGTGCGTAAACTCGCCCGTCTCGGTGAGCGGCTCCCCATCTTGGCGGCTGTCGCCGCAGTCGCGGGCGCGAGCATGGCCGGGCTGCCGCTCACGATGGGTTTCGTCGGCAAGGAGACCGCGTTCGCGTCGGTGTGGGACTCCGGCGCCCTCGACACCTGGCAGACCCGCACCGTCACCATCGTGATGGTGATCGGGTCGGTGATCACGATGGCCTACACCACCCGCTTCATGTGGGGCGCGTTCGGCCGCAAGGTCCGCACCGAGCCGAGCGCCGCGGTGCTCAAGATGCACCGCCCGAGCGCCCTGTTCTATCTGGCCCCCACCGTCCTCGCGGTGGCCGGCGTCGCGGCCTCGTTGCTCGCCGGGCCGATCGGTTCGCTGCTCGAACCGCACGCCGAGACGCTGCCCGGGTTCGGTCACGAGCTCGAACACCTCGCCCTGTGGCACGGTTTCGGCCGGCCGGTGGTGTTCTCGATCATCGTCATCGTCGGCGGCGCCTGCCTGTTCCTGCTGGTCCGCAGGCTGCGCGATCTGTTGTTCGGGTTCCGGCCACTGCTCAACGCCGACCGCATGTACGACGCCACGCTGCGCGCCGCCGACACCCTGTCGCTGTTGCTGACCCGCAACACCCAGCGCGGTTCGCTGCCCATCACGCAGGGCGTGATCCTGTCGACGATGATCATCCTGCCGCTGGTGCTGCTGTTCACCGGTGCGCGCACCTCGCTCGAACTGAGTGGTTTCGACGCCGCCTCGCAGGTGGTGGTCGGCGGCATCATGGTGGCCGCCGCGCTGGCCGCGACCGTGATGCGCAACCGGCTCGCCGCGACGCTTGTGGTCGGGGTGACCGGTTACGGCTGCGGCACCCTGTTCGCCCTGTACGGTGCGCCCGACCTGGCGCTCACCCAGTTCCTCGTCGAGACGCTGACCCTGGTGATCTTCGTGCTGGTGCTGCGCAAGCTGCCCGCCGAACCCGAACCCCGGCACGCCACCGGCTTCAAACCGGTCCGCGCGCTGCTCGGGGTGGCGTTCGGTGTCAGCCTGGTGGTGATCGGCCTGTTCGCGGCCGCCGCCCGGTCCGAGCAGCCACTGCACATCCACATCCCCGAGGCCGCCTACAAGTTCGGCCACGGCGCCAACGCGGTCAACGTCCTGCTGGTGGACATCCGCGCCTGGGACACCCTCGGCGAGATCTCGGTGCTGATCGTCGCCGCGACCGGTGTGGCGTCGTTGGTGTTCCGCAACCGCCGGTTCGGTGCCGCGCCGCGCGTCGCCGACGCCACCCGCAACGGCCACGACGACGACGATGTGCCGCCGGACCGCACCACCTGGCTGCTGGGCAGCGACCTGCGCGACCCACGGCACCGGTCGATGGTGCTGGAGGCCACCACCCGGCTCATCTTCCCGACGATCGTGGTGCTGTCGGTCTACTTCTTCTGGGCCGGTCACAACTCGCCGGGCGGCGGTTTCGCCGGCGGCCTGACGATGGGCCTGGGTCTGGTGCTGCGCTACCTGGCCGGTGGCCGCTACGAGCTGGGTGAGGCGCTGCCGCTGGAACCCGGCCGCATTCTGGGCGCCGGGCTGGCCATCTCGGCGGGCACCGCGACGGCGTCGCTGCTGCTCGGCGCGCCCGCCCTGTCGTCGGCGGTGTTCCAGGTGACGCTGCCGCTGCTCGGTGACGTCAAGCTGGTCACCGCGCTGTTCTTCGACCTGGGCATCTACATGATCGTGGTGGGTCTGGTGCTCGACGTCCTGCGCAGCCTCGGCGCCCGCCTCGACGTGGAGAACGTCGCCGAACCGAACAGCCCGGCCGCGCCCCGGTTGACCGTGGACACCGGCACCGGCACCGGACCGACCGACTCCGAGATGCTGCTGGCCGACGAGGTGCGACGATGAGCATCAACCTCGGCCTTCTCATCGTCGTCGGCGTGCTGGCCTCCTGCGGCGCCTACCTGCTCACCGAACGCAGCCTGGTACGGATGCTGCTGGGCCTGCTGCTGTGCGGCAACGCGATCAACCTGCTGATCCTGGTGATCTCCGGCGGGATCGGCGATCCGCCGATCAAGGGCCGCACGTCGGGCCGGTCCGGCGATGCCGACCCGCTCGCGCAGGCGATGGTGCTCACCTCGATCGTCATCACGATGGGTGTGGCGGCGTTCGTGCTGGCCATGGTGTACCGGCTGTTCGTGCTCAACCGCGACGACGACGAGGTGTCCGACGACACCGAGGACGTCAAGATCGTGAAGGGTTCGCTGTCGGATGCCCCCGACCGCGACCGCACCGACGACCCGGTGACCCTCGCCGACACCGCCGCCGGCGACCTGTACGACGACGAGGGCAACCCGCTGACCCCCGAGGAGTTCGAGGCCCTGCACCAGGACCAGATCGAGACCGACCTCATCCCCGCGAACCCCGGCGACATCCTCGACGAACTGTCCGACGAGGACCCGGCCCCGGCGGCTGCGATCACCGGCGCAGACTCGTCCGACGGCGACGAGCCGACCCACAACCCGGTGGGAGGTGACTCGTGACCCCGCAGAGTTCGTGGATCCCCGTCCTGGTCACGCTCCCGGCCCTGGTCCCGCTGATCGCCGCCGCCCTCACCCTGTTGCGCGGTCGCAGCCCCCGCTTCCAGCGGGCGGTCACCGTGATCGCGCTGGTCACGGTGTTCGTCGCGTCGTGCCTGATGCTGTACCTGACCAGCGAACACGGCACGTTCGCGGTGATGATCGGCGGCTGGGGCGACAAGGGCTACCCGAACGGTCCACTCGGCATCACCCTCGTCGTCGACGAACTGTCGGCGCTGATGCTGGTGGTCTCGACGATCGTGCTGCTGTGCGTGGTCCTGTATGCGATCGGTCAGGGTATCCGCGACGGCGCCAGCACCCGGCAGCCGGTGTCGATCTTCCTGCCGTCGTACCTGATCCTCACCGCCGGCGTGTGCAACGCCTTCCTCGCGGGCGACCTGTTCAACCTGTTCGTCTCGTTCGAGGTGTTGCTGGCGGCGAGCTTCGTGCTGCTCACCCTCGGCGCGAGCCCGGAACGGGTCCGGGCGGGCGCGTCGTACGTGATGGTGTCGATGGTGTCGTCGCTGATCTTCCTGGCCGGCATCGCGTTCGCCTACGCCACCACCGGCACCCTCAATCTCGCGGAGATGGCGGTGCGTCTCGACGACGTCCCCGACGGCACCCGCAACGCGCTGTACGCGGTGCTGCTGGTGGCGTTCGGCATCAAGGCCGCGGTGTTCCCGCTGTCGACGTGGCTGCCCGACTCCTACCCGACCGCCCCCGCACCGGTCACCGCGGTGTTCGCGGGCCTGCTCACCAAGGTCGGTGTGTACGCGATCATGCGCGCCCATTCGCTGCTGTTCCCGGGCGGTTCGATGGACAACGTGCTGCTCGTCGCGGCGCTGGCGACGATGCTGATCGGCATCATGGGCGCTATCGCGCAGGCCGACATCAAACGTCTGCTGTCGTTCACGCTGGTCAGCCACATCGGCTACATGGTGTTCGGGATCGCTTTGTCGTCGAAGATCGGCATGTCGGCGGCCATCTACTACGTCGCCCACCACATCCTGGTGCAGACGACGCTGTTCCTCGTCGTCGGTCTCATCGAGCGGCAGGCCGGGTCGGCGTCGCTACGCAGGCTCGGCGGCCTCATCGCGAGCCCGGTGCTGGCGGTACTGTTCCTGATCCCGGCCCTCAACCTGGGCGGCATCCCGCCATTCTCCGGGTTCATCGGCAAGGTGGCGCTGCTGCAGGCGGGCGGCCAGGACGGTTCGGTGCTGTCGTGGGTGCTCATCGGCGGCGGTGTGGTCACCAGCCTGCTGACGCTGTACGTCATGGCCCGCATCTGGACCAAGGGTTTCTGGCGGCCCCGCGCCGACGCCCCCGAGGGCGGCCTCGCCGACACCACCCCGTCGGCGCTGATCGACGAGAGTGCCGACGACATCGCCTTCGACGAACGTGAAGATGTGGGCCGGATGCCGCTGGGTATGGTGCTGCCGACGGCGGCGATGGTCGCGGCCGGTCTGGTGCTGACGATCTGGGCGGGACCGATCTTCGACTTCACCGACCGGGCCGCCGACGAGGTGGTCAACCGCGATGTCTATGTTCAGGCCGTGCTCGGAGATGCCGGAGGTGAGGGCACCCGATGAGTCCCGACAAACAGGTCCCCGAACGGGGGTCGAAGCGCGAGGAACTGCGGACGGTTCTGGCCGAACGCTATCCGGTGGCCAAGAAGGGCCCGATACGGTCGGCGCTGATCAACGTGTGGCGGTTGTCGTTCCTGACCGTGGTGTGGGCGCTCATCGGTTTCTGGGTGTGGCTGCACGGCCGGATCCGGATGCCCCGGTGGCTCGGCGGCGACGCCCGCGAGGTCGCGGTCCGGTTGTGGACGATCACCTGGTTGACGTTTGTGTGGGTGCTGCTGTGGGGCACCGTCTCGTGGGCGAATGTGCTCGGCGGCATCGGGGTGGCGTTGGCGATCATGATCCTGCTGCCGCTTCCCCGGGTCCCGGTGGAGGGCCGCCTGCACCCGTTCGTGGTGCTGCTGATCCTCGGCAGGCTGATGGTCGACTTCTGTGTGTCGAGCGCGCAGGTCGGCTGGGCCGCGATCCGGCCCGGCAAACCGCCGCTCGGCGCGGTGGTGCGGGTGCGTGTCGCGATCAAGTCCGACATGGTGCTCACCCTGGCCGTCGACTACCTCAACCTGGTGCCGGGCACGATGGTGCTGGAGATCGACCACCGCCGGCGCATGCTGTACGTGCACATCTTCGACGTCCGCAGCGAGGCACGGGTCAAGGCGTTCTACAAGCAGGTGGCGTGGGTGGAACGCGCGTTCATCCGGGCATTCGAGCGGGACAGCGAATGGCATCCGAGCCCGTACCACGGCATCGACGACGAGTTCCATCACGTCTCGCAGCACGCGCGCCGGCGGCTGGAGAAGCAGGGTGTGCTGGAGCGGGTCGACACGTCCGGCCCCGAGAGTCAGGAGCAGCGCCCGTGACGATCATGTGGACGGTCGTGACCGTTCTGCTGCTCACCTCCGCGGTGCTCACCACCGCCCGGATCCTGCTGGGCCCGACGTCCCTGGACCGGGTCGTCGCCCTCGACGTGCTGGTGGCGTTGTGCATGTGCGGGCTGGCCGCGTGGGCCGCCTACAGCGGTGATTCGACGGTGATCCCGGCGATCGTCGCGCTGAGCCTGCTCAGCTTCATCGGGTCGATCTCGATCGCCCGTTTCCGGGTACGGGACGACCAGTCATGATCGGGGATATCGTCTCGTCGGTACTGCTGGTGATCGGGTCGGTGATGGCGCTGACCACCGCGATCGGCCTGGTCCGCTTCCCCGACACCCTCTCGCGCATGCACGCGGCCACCAAACCGCAGACGTTCGGTCTGCTGCTCATCCTCACCGGTGCGGCGATCCGGCTCGGCGGCGACCACATCGACGTCGGCATGCTGGTGCTGGCCGCGATGTTCGCCCTCATCACCGCCCCGGTGGTGGCCCACCGCATCGGGCGGCTGGTCTACCAGGAGCAGCGCGCCCGCGACGGCCTGATCAACCCCGACGACATGGAGTCCGGCAACCGCGACTGAGTAGTCAGTGCACGAGATCGTCCGGCGCCACCGAGAACGCGAACGGTTCGGTGACCGAGAACGTCTGCTCCCCCGATGCCCGTGCCGCCTCGTGGTACGCCCCGTCGGTCAGGGCCCACGCGACGATGGACGGCTCGTCGGGATCCACCACCCAGTAGTGCGCACACCCGGCTCGCAGCAGCCGGTCCTTCTTCAGCAGCAGATCGATACCCCGCGTCGACGGTGACAGCACCTCGATCGCGAGCATCGGTGCGACCGGCAGGTCCCGGTCGGTGTAGTCGGCGTTCGGCGCGACGAGCAGATCCGGCTGGATGACGGTGTCGTCGGCGAGCACGACGTCGAACGGCGCCGGCAGCAGCTCCGCATCCTCCGGACAAGCCTAGGCCAATCGGACGAGCAGCCGGGCGACCGCCCGCTGATGCACCCGCCGCGGCGCCGGGCTCACGATGAGAATCCCGTCGATGAGCTCGTACCGGTGCCCGTCATCGGGCATCGCGTCGAGGTCGGCGCGCGTCAGTGCCCTGCCGCGTGGCAGCCCGAGCACATCCGAGGTCATAGCTGTCATGGTAAGTTCCCTCCCCTCCCATGGCCATCTATTCTGGCCCCGGAACCCACGGAACCGAGCCCGCGAACTTCCGGGCTGTGGATAACCGCGGACGACTCAGACGTGTTCGGCGATGACCGCGAGCACCGCCTCCCCGTATGTCTCCAACTTCTTCTCGCCGATACCACTGATGGTGCCGAGTTGGTCGAGGGTGGCGGGGCGGTGGGTGGCCAGGGCCTGCAGGGTCGCGTTGCTGAACACCACGTAGGCGGGGACATCCTGTTCCTTGGCGGTGGCGGTGCGCCAGGTGCGCAGTGCCTCGAACAGGTCGTGGTCGGCGGGGTCGAGGTCGGCGGCGGCGGTTGCCTTGCGCGCCTTCGACGTTGACCCGCTCACCCGCCCGATGGTGTCGCGGCGCAACGGAACCGGGGTCGCACCGCGCAGCACCCCGTCGGCATCGTCACCGAGGATCAGAGTGCCGTATTCGCCTTGGGCGGTGAGGATTCCACGCGCGAGAAGCTGCCGGACGACGCTGCGCCAGTCCTGGTCGGACAGGTCGGCTCCGATGCCGAAGGTGCTCAGACTGTCGTGCCGCTGGGACCGGATACGGTCGGTCTCCTTGCCGCGCAGGATGTCGATGAGGTGCCCGGCACCGAATTTCTGGCCGCGTTCGCGGTCGAGGCGCCAGATCGTCGACAGCAGCTTCTGTGCCGGGATGAGTCCGTCGAAGGTTTCCGGTGGCTGTAGGCAGGTGTCGCAGTTGCCGCACGGCTGCGAGTCCTGCCCGAAGTAGCCGAGCAGGTTCTGCCGCCGGCACGACACGGTTTCGCACAGGGCGAGCATGGCGTCGAGGTGCTGGCCGAGGCGCATCTTGAACGCGCGGTCGCCTGGGCTGGAGTCGATGAGCCTGCGCTGCTGCACCACGTCGGCGAGGCCGTACGCCATCCACGCCACGGAGGGCTGTCCGTCGCGGCCGGCGCGGCCGGTCTCCTGGTAGTAGCCCTCCACCGATTTCGGCAGGTCGATGTGGGCGACGAAGCGTACGTCGGGTTTGTCGATGCCCATCCCGAAGGCGATGGTGGCCACGACGATCACGCCGTCCTCGCGCAGGAACCTCGCCTGGTTGCGGGCCCGCACCCCCGCGTCGAGACCGGCGTGATACGGCAGCGCGTCAAATCCCTGCTTGGACAAGAACTCCGCCGTCGCCTCGACGCTCTTGCGGCTGAGCGCGTACACGATCCCGGCGACAGGCCCGTCCACCCCGACGAGTTCCGGGACCGAACTGATGAAGGACACCAATTGTTTTCGCGGTTCGGCCTTGGGGTCGATGCGGTACTGGATGTTGGGCCGGTCGAAGCTGGCGACGAAATGTTTCGCGTCGCCCAGCCGCAGCCGTTCGGTGATCTCGCGGTGTGTTTCGCGGGTGGCGGTGGCGGTCAACGCCATTCGTGGCACCCCGGGGAAGCGTTCGGCGAGGTCGCCGAGCGCGAGGTAGTCGGGCCGGAAGTCGTGACCCCACTGCGACACACAGTGCGCCTCGTCGATCGCGATGACGCTGAGCGTGCCGCGCTGGAGCAACTGCGTGGTCTGCGCCCCCGACAGCTGTTCCGGAGCCACATACAGGAGGTCGAGTTGCCCTGTCAGATAAGCATTTTCAACCTCACCGCGTTCCTGCGGCGACTGGGTGGAGTTGAGGTAGGCGGCACGCACACCGCTGGCCCGCAACGCGTCGACCTGATCGTGCATGAGCGCGATGAGCGGGCTGATCACCAGCCCCGTGCCCTCCCGCACCAGCGCGGGCACCTGGTAGGTGATGGACTTGCCGCCACCGGTGGGCATGAGCACAATCGCATCGCCGCCGCCGATCACCTGCTCGACGATCGCCGCCTGATCACCGCGGAAGGCGTCGTACCCGAAGACCGTGCGCAGCGCCTCGATCGCCGACCCGAACCGCGCCGGCGCGGGCCCCCGCGGGACGTCCCGAGACTCTCCCCACCCCTCGTCGGGTGGCAGCGTGTCGAGGTCGTCGTCCGGTGGCGGCTCATCGAAAAACGGCACATCCGCATAGGGATCCATTCCCCCACCCTAGTGGGGCGAGCCCGCCGCAACCGGACCACGACCTCTCCATCCACCTACGCGAGTGGCCGATGCCAACACGACAACATGTTTGGCCGCCCAGGCGGGTTGAGTTCTTGGCCCCGCCCCGTTCTGGACGACTGAGCGAGCAAGGGAGCCTGCGACCGTCGAGCGAGGGAGGAAGAACGGGGGTCAAGGGGCCAAAAGCTCAGGCCCGCCGCATGGACACCGAGCGGACGATGACCTCCATTGTTGACCAGGTCTGTACGGGCACGGGTCCGCCTCGTTCCTGGACGCGGCCGTGGACCCATTTGATGCCGAGGGAGGCGGCCTGGGCGGCTGCGTTGTGGGTGGTGGTGAAGTCGAAGGTGCGGCCGCCGAAGGCGAGGGTGGCGGAGACGGGCTGGGATTGGCCGTTGTCGCGGTCTTCCCAAGCGACGTTGATGTCGACGTCAGCATTGGTGGCGATGATGGGGTCGAAGCCCTGACGGTGCCAGGTGGCGGTGGCGTAGCCGCCGGCGCCGAGCATGGCGTTGCCGGTTTCCCAGGTGCCGTCCTCGTGGATCGCGCCCCACACGAACCAGTAGTGCTCGAGCTGGGCGATCTTGGAGAGCTGGGCGCTGAGGCCGGGGATGCAATACATGCGGTCGATGCCGCCGTAGCCGCCGGTGACCTTCTTGCCGTCGACGGTGCCGGCGACGGAGCAGCCGGTGCTGGTGTAGCCGACGGGGTCGGGGTCGCCGGGGACGTCGATGCGGGTGACGTTGCCGGGCAGCGGGGTGAGTTCGAGGTCGACGACGTCTTCTTCCTGCCAGCTGTATTTGGCGGGTGACAGGGTGATGTTCATGGGGTGTTTGAGCATCATGTCGAAGTTGGCGGGGGTGATGCGGCGCCGTTCGCCGCGGCCGAGCCACACGGCCGGTCCCCAGTACAGGTCGTGTTCGCCGGGGATGCGGATGCCGCGCGGTTTTTCCCAGATGTCGGCGGGACATTCGTGGACGGTGAAGTCGTAGGCGCAGCTCTGGGAGACGCTGCGGACGATCTCGTAGCGGGAGCCGTCTTCGGTGTCGACCATGGCCCACAGGAACGACAGGTCGTTGTGGAGGCCGGGGAATTGTTTGTCGGCGGTGGAGTGGTCCTGGGTGGAGGCGTCGACCAGCGTTACGTCGGCGATGATGTCGGCTGTGGCGACGTCGAAGTTGGACATGGGTGGGGGGCGCCTTCCCGGCCGGGGCAACTTACCGTCGCCATTACAGTTAATAGTACCGTTATATCGGTCACAGTGTCCTTGGCCCCGTCACGCGATGTCAAGAGCACGCCGGCCCGGCCCGGCCGGCACCGCTAACGTTGAGCGCATGAGCCGCCCCACTCCGGCGTCCTCGCGACGGCGCCGCGAACCGGTGTTCCGCACCCTGGAGATCATCGCCCGCACCCTCGTCCGCGCGCAGGCGCTGGACCTGCGCTTCACGGGCGTCGACAACATCCCCGACCACGAGTCGGGCGGCGCGGTGCTCACCGTCAACCACACCGGCTATGTCGACTTCATTCCCGCCGCGCTCGGCGTGTACCGGGCGGGCCGGCGCACCCGCTTCATGATCAAGTCCGAGGTCATGAAGATCGCCGTCATGCGCTTCCTGGTCAACCACACCGGCACGGTCCCGGTCGACAGGTCGGCGGGCGCGCAGGCGTACCAGGCCGCGGTGGAGCGGTTGCGGTCCGGCGAGGTGGTGGCCGTCTACCCGGAGGCCACGATCAGCCGCAGCTTCGAGCTGAAGGATTTCAAGACGGGCGCGGTGCGGATGGCCGCCGACGCCGGGGTGCCGATCGTCCCGGCGATCGTGTGGGGCGCCCAGCGCCAGTGGACCAAGGGCGGAACCCGCACCATGGGCCGTTCGCGGATCCCGGTGTCGGTCACGTTCGGGACCCCGTTCTTCATCGCACCCGACGCCGATGTCGCCGCCGAGACCGCGCGTCTGCACGAGGTGATGCACCGGATGCTGCTCGACGCCCAGCAGGCGTACGGTCCGCACCCGGCCGGCGAGTTCTGGGTTCCGGCCCGCCTCGGCGGTTCGGCCCCGACCCGCGATGAGGCCGCGGTCATCGAGGACGCGGAGGCCCAGCGCAAGGCCGAGGCACGGGCGCGCAAGGCCGCCGAACCGGCGCGAGGGTGGTGGCGCCGTAAGCTGGGCCGGTGATAACCGATGAGATCAAGGTCCTCGCGTTCGACACCTTCGGCACCGTAACCGATTGGTTCACCGGCATTTCCGGGATTGTCGGGGGCACGGTCCCCGGTGTCGACGCCGGGGATTTCGCCCGGCAGTGGCGCGCCCGGTACGCCCCGATCCTGGCCCGGGTGGAGTCCGGGGAGTTGCCGTGGCGTGGTCTCGACGATCTGCAGACCGAGACCTTGCACGACACCGCAACACATTTCGGTATCACCATCGCCGACGACGACGCGGCGCGCCTGGTGCGCGCGTGGCGGGAGATCCCCGGCTGGCCCGACGCCGCCGCCGGGCTGGCCCGCCTGCGCACACGGTTCACGGTGTGCGCGTTGAGCAACGGCAGTGTCGCCCTGCTCACCACGATGGCCAAGCGCAACGGCTTTGGCTGGGACTTCATCGGCGGTTCGGACCTGTGGCACCACTATAAACCGGCCCGCGAGGTCTATTGCGGCATAGCCGAACTCATGGAAGTCCGGCCGGATCAGGTGATGATGGTGGCCACCCACCAGAGCGATCTCGATGCCGCCCGGGGTTTCGGCCTGCGCACCGCCTTCATCGAGCGTCCACTCGAATGGGGCGGTGCGGTCAAGGATGATTCGGGCTCACCGCACAACGACTTTCACGCCTCGGATCTGAATGACCTGGCCGCGCAGCTGATCCCCCACACGACCAGCCTCCGGTGAGCCGCTAGCCGGCTGTGACCTTCTGACGCTCCCCCGTCCACACCAGACCGTCGTCGAGGTCGGCCCGGTTGGTGTGCCAGGCGTCGCGGATCACGTTCTGCGCCATGGTCCACGGGTATTCCTTGGCCGCGCGCGGCATCAGCGGCGCACCCCGTCGCAGGTACCCCGACTGCATGTCGAGGAACGGGCTGTCGGGACGCTCCCCGGTGTAGACGGGTACCACCACCGAACGATCGTCGGCGGACAGTCGTTTCAGGATCCGGGAGACCAGTCGTGCGGTCATGTCGGCGCGCATCGTCCACGACAGGTTGATGTAGCCGACGCACATCGCGAAATTCGGTACGCCGCTGAGCATCGTGCCACGGAACACCACCGTCTCCGACGGGTTGACGGGTGTGCCGTCGACGCTGAGCTGCACCTTTCCGAGCATGCACATCGCCAGGCCCGTCGCGGTGACGATGATGTCAGCGGAAACCTTTGTGCCGTCGGTCAGTTCGATTCCGTCCTCGGTGATGGTGCGGATACTTCCGGTGACGATCTCCGCGCCGCCGTCCTTGATCGCGGTGAACAGGTCACCGCCCGGCGCGATGCACAGCCGCTGATCCCACGGGTCGTACGGCGGGTTGAAGTGGGTGTCCACCAGAGCCTCGGATCCGGTGCCGCTGATCGCACCCTTGCGTAGTACGTTCCTCATCATCTTGGGTGCCCGTCTGCACACCTGGAACAGGCCCCATTGCAGCGCCGTGTTCTTCATCCGCATGATCTGGTGCGCCCGGCCGGCGGGCAGTTTGCTGCGCAGCAGGTCGGCGACCGGATCCTGGCGGGGTTCGGCCAGGATGTAGGTGGGTGTGCGCTGCACCATCGTCACGTGCGCCCCAAGTTTCACCAGGCTCGGCACCAGTGTCACCGCGGTGGCGCCCGACCCGATCACCGCGAAGGTCTTGCCGTTCGGGTCGAGGTCCTCGGGCCAGAACTGCGGGTGCACGAGTTGTCCCTTGAACCGTTCCCGGCCGGGCAGTTGCGCGTCGTAGGGCTCCTCGTAGTCGTAGTAGCCGGTGCATCCGACGATGAACCGGACGACGAGCTGCTCCGGCTGCCCGTCGACCTCAGCCTGGACGATCCAGCGCGCGTCTTCGCTGTTCCAGTCGGCGGCGATGATCCTGGTGCGGTAGCTGATGTGTTTGTCGATGCCGTGGGTCTCCACGACCTCGTGGAGGTAGTCGAGGATCTCGTCCCCGTCGACGATCGAGTCCTTGCCCCGCCACGGATGGAACGGGAACGACAGGGTGAAGAAGTCCGAATCAGACCGGATGCCCGGGTACCGGAACAGATCCCACGTGCCACCGAGTTGATCACGCGCCTCGACGAGCCGGTAGCTCAGTTCCGGGCACTGTTCTTGAATCCGGTAGGCGGCATCGATGCCGGAGATCCCGGCCCCGACGATCAGGACGTCATAGTCGGTTGCGCTACTCATCGTTGAGCTCCTAGCAGTACGTAAACCCCACGGATACGGGTCGGCACGTCAATTATGTCGATGCCGCCACGTATCCGTGGGGTTTACGTCAACGAACTCACAGCACCGGGAAAACGAGGAGGCCCCGACCGGATTTCTCCTGGTCAGGGCCTCTTCTGCTATCTCAACCTAGCGTCGGGGTGGCGGGATTCGAACCCACGACCTCTTCGTCCCGAACGACCCGTCTTGGTGTTTTGTGTTCGTTGGTCGTGTTGGTGTCGGTGAATATCGGCAGGTCACGGCGTTGGCGGTGTTGGCGTCGATGCGGGCTTGTGAATCTACTGCGGGCCATCTGCGGGCCATGCGCTGCGGACTCGTCGAGGTCGAGGGCTACAGACGGCGGCACCCGCGCCGGGGAGTTGGCGCGGGTGCTGGTGGTCGTCGAGGCGTGGCTACGCGCTGCGGCCCAGGTAGTTGTAGACGCTCTGGCGGGTGATGCCGTACTCACGGGCGAGGCCGGCGACCGACTCGCCCGCGGTGTGGCGAGCACGAAGCGCGGCGGCCTGCTGGTCGTCGAG
This sequence comes from Gordonia amarae NBRC 15530, assembly GCF_000241345.1. Classification (GTDB taxonomy): domain Bacteria; phylum Actinomycetota; class Actinomycetes; order Mycobacteriales; family Mycobacteriaceae; genus Gordonia; species Gordonia amarae. The sequence goes on along the minus strand of NZ_BAED01000075.1, from coordinate 51,651 downwards.
GGTCGCCTTACGGCCCTTGTACTTGCCGGCGGCCTTGGCGACCGCGATTCCCTCGGCTTGGCGTTCGCGGATCATGGCGAGCTCGAACTCGGCGACCGCTCCCAACATGGTCAGCAGCATCTTGTTCATGGGGTTGTCGTCGCCGGTGAACACGAGTCCTTGGGTGACGACTTCGACGCGCACACCGCGCCCGGTGAGGTCGTCGATGATGTGGCGCAGGTCGTCGACGTTGCGGCCCAGGCGGTCGAGGGAGTGCACGAGGATCGTGTCACCGTCGCGGACGTAGGCGAGCATCTCGGCGAGCTGCGGCCGGTTCCGGTCCTTGCCGCTGGCCTTGTCGACGAACACGCGGTCAACGGTGATGCCGTCGAGCTGGCGGGCCTCGTTCTGGTCGACGGTGCTGACGCGCTTGTAGCCGATGCGGGTGCCGGTCATCGTGGGGTTCTCCTGCGGGTCGAGGTCTCGGGGTGAGGGAGTGCGACGGCCGGGGGTGGTGGTTCCCCCGGCCGGGGCCGGCTACAGGGCGGCGAGGTTGCGCCGGTAGGCGGCGGCCAGTCGCCAGCAGGGAATACCGGTGATCTGTTGCAGGCGCAGGGCTGCGGTTCCTCGGGTGTCGTCGTAGCGGTTGATGGCGTCGGCCATCATGCGGGCCATCATGAGGCCGGTCAGGTTGGTGGTGTCGGCGGTGGTCATCGGTGCTCCCTCAGTAGTGACTGTCAAAGTAGACTCTATAGTGTCTACTTGAAAGTGTCAAACAATCCACTTTCCGGCCCTACTTTGCTGGACTGATGGCGTCGGTCGGGGGTGTCTATTTGGGAATACCCCACTTAGACACGCCGCGTGTTCGAACACCACGAACCGACACACGACGATGCCCCGGCACCTGGTGGGGTGCCGGGGCAACCGGGGGTGGCTCACTCGTCGTCGAGGTCGGCGAGGGTGAGCCCGGTTCGTATCCCGTCGATGAACACGCGAGTCTCGCGTGTCGTCACCAGCTCGTCGAGACCATCCAACAACCGGACGGCCTCGGCCGGCACGCTCACGACTTGAGCCCTGCGGCCTTGAGCCGGCGTTCGTTCTCCTGCGCGAGCATGAACGCCTTCCACTCCGCCGACTGGTGAACCGCGGCCTCGGCGGTGGCCGTCTGCTCGGCGGCCTCGGCCACCTGCCGAGCGTGCATCTGCTCGGCGCTGTTCGCGGCGCGGTCCTGCTCGGCGGCGGTGGTGGCGGCCTGCTGGCGCTGCGCTGCCTCGGCGCCCGGCCGCTCGTCGTCGAAGATCCGCACCGCGGAGTGGTGCGCGCCCGGTGTGTGCGGATCCATGCGGACCACCTGCGGGCGTGCTGCGGGCTCGTGGATGGTGAGCTTCTTGTTCGGGCTGGTGTTCATCGGGTGACCTCCTGCTTGTATCGGGGTTTGCGTTCCTCGGCAAGGCGCCGTTGCAGCGCCTCGTACTCCTCGCGTGCTCGCTGCTCGCGGGCGTTCTCCTCGGCGATGTACTCGGCCGTCTGCCGTTCGGACTCGGCGAGCGAGTCGGCGGCCCACTGCTCACGTGCGGCCACGGCGGTGCCCTGCTCCTCGGGTGTCAGGAACTCGTGCGGCCCCTGACTCGGGTGCCGGCCGTGCGCATCCTTGGCGGCCTGCTCGGCGCCTCGGTCGGCGCGGAACCGGGCGAGGCCGGCGACCTGCTCGGGCACGTCGAGGGCGTCGGCACGTCGGCCGGCGTCGTCGATGCGGGCAGACCGATCGGCGAGCACCGCACCGAACTCGGTGTGCGCGGCGACGAGCGCGGCGTACGCGACGTAGACGGGTGTGCAGTCGGTCAGGTCGGCGACGTCGGCGGCCAGCGCGTCGAGCTGGGACCGGCGTTCGGCGGCGACCGCGGCCTCGGCGGTGGCCTTGGCGCGCTTCTCAGCACCCTCGGCCCGCAACCGGGCGAACGTCAACGCGTCCTTGAGTTTCGAGAACGTCGACGGGGTGACGGTGCCTCCGTCGGCGATCTGCTGTTCGGCGTCGGCGACCGCGGCCTCGGCGGCCGTCACCTCCTGCCGCGCCTGCTCCGGCGAAAGAATCTCAGACATGGTGTGAATCTCCAATCATGATGTGTAACAACAGTTTATGGCAATTGATCGTCCCGTACCCGCACGCAACGGGCGGAACTCGCGCCGGCTTTACTGGCCTCGGCGGTGTTGTTCTTGGATTCGCTGTGATCGTTCGATCTTCTTGTCTATGCGGGCTATGGCTTTGTCTCGTTGGTTGAGTGCGTGGTGTTTGGTCCAGGCTTCTCGGCGGTTCTTTGCGGGGGTGGTGTTCTCGTCGTTGGGGGTGTGGTGGGCGTGGTAGGTGGCGCGGGTGCTGGTGGTGTCGGGTGTGAGGGCGATGGAGTGTTCGGCGTAGGGCTTGATGGGTTCGCCGCATGTTCGGCAGTGGTGGGGTGGTTGTTGGGGTGATGGGAGGTTGGGTGCTCGGCGGTTGATGGATCGGTAGTTCACGCCGTTGATGCGGTGGTGTCCGCGGCGTTCGAGCCATTCGCTGTCTCGGCGCATGGTCACTGGTCTCCGATGTGGTGGTCGTGCCATTGGTCGATGGCGTCGGATAGGGCGGCGAGTTGGGGGTGTGTGTATTCGCCGGCGCGGGCGCGGTTGGCGAGGTCGTGGAGTCGGTAGGCCATTTCGCGTCGTTGGGCGTTGCTGGGGCGGCTGGTGTCGGTCATGTGGGGTCCGTTCGGGGTTGGTTGAGGGTTTGTGCGGCTGGTGGGTGGTCGAGGTAGGTGACGGCGCGGGCGAGGGCGTCACGCGGCCACCGGCCGATCAGGATGTGGTTGCACGGCCCACACAGCAGGCCGCGAACGTCGCCGGTGTCGTGGTTGTGGTCGACGGCCAGGCGGCGTGCTTTGCCGGTGGCGCGTTGGCAGATGGCGCACACACCGCCCTGTGCGGCGTACAGGCGGTCGTAGTCGTCGCCGGTGATGCCGTAGACGGTTTCGACTCGGCGGGCGTGGGCGCGGGTTGCGTCGGCGCGTCGTTTGGCGCGGTGGTGGGTGTGGCATCGGGGGCCGGGGTGCGGTGCCGGCCGTTGCGGCCGATCGGTGGGGCAGTCCTTGCACCGGCGTTCGGCGCTCATCGTTGGTTCTCTTTCTTCCATGCCTTGTAGGCGGTGCGGGCTCGATGGGCGTTCCAGTGCAGGCGCTTCTGCGCATCGTTCCCAGACGTCGGCGGCGGTTCGAGACCGGCGACCGCCGCGATGTCCTCGGCCGGTGCGGTCTCGCCGGGGTTCCGGGCATCGGCGGCCGGTGGGTGAATCGACGTCTTGTCGGCGAGCATCACGAACTTGCCCGCGAGCGGTTCCTTGTCACCGGTGGGTGAGCTCTGCCGGAGACCGCCGTGCCGGTCCTTGTGGATCGCCAGGAACGCGGAGCCACCCTTGCCGGGGGTGAATGCAGAATCGACGGTCACCCGGATCGAGGTGCCACCGATCACGCGCTTCTTCGCCACCGTGCCGGTTGCGCCGTATGCGCGGGAATCGCTTCCCTTCGACAGATGGTCGATCGCCACGACGGCGGCGCCGGTGTCGGTGAACGGCTTGATGTAGCGGCGGTGCACCGCGGTGAAGTCGTCGGCCTTGTCGGTGCCTGCGCTACACAGCGGTACCAGCTCGCCAAGGGAGTCAATCACCACCAGGTTCGGTTCCCACACGGTCATCACGGCCGCAATCTCGCGAATCTGGGCGGAGCTGTCGGGCTGGATGTACAGGAACCGTTCGTGGTCGCGGAGTCGCTTCTCGTCGGCGCCGAAGTCCAGTAGCCGGGTGACTGTCGGCTCTGGGCCGTTGTGGTCGAGGTCGATGCGCAGCACACCACCGCCGGCGTTGAGGACTTCGGCCGTCACGTAGTCGAGCAGCAGGGTTTTACCGGACTCGGGATCGCCGAACACAACGTTGTACTGCCCGCTGTAGAACAGGCCGACGCCGTCTGTGCGGAGTCCGATGTCTGGGGTAGGCGGGTCGGGTATGCCGTTGTCGAGCACGTCGGCGACGTCGACGAAACCCAGTTCGAGCAGGTGCGTCCGGGACGCGTCTGGGACGCGTTCAGACCCGTTTTCAAGGTCCGGACGCACCTTCGAATTCAGTTCGGAAACGTGCATGTCAGAGCGTCGGGACGCGTCCGGGTCTATAGGTCCGGACGCGTCCCGATTTGCGCCACGGGTGCGCTTTCGGCGTCGAGGTGCAGCGGGTACGTCCGGACGCACTTCCACGGGCATCCCGTTCTCGTCGTACTCCGGCTTGCCGTGGTAGTTCGGGACGCTCACGCGGTTCTCCTGGGGATGTAGGCGCCGGATTTGAGTGCCTGGTCTCGGTCTCGGACTCGTTTCGCTACGGCGGTCCAGTCGGCGGCCTGGGACACGGCGACCGCGGCGGCCTTGTGGGCGTGCCGGTAGTCGTCGAGGTCGCGGTGGTAGATGTCGCGGACACCAGCCGTGAGCAGTTCGATGAAGTCGGCGCGGTCGATGTCGTCGGGTAGGACGGCGGCCTGGGTGAGCTGGTACCGCAACCGGTTTGCGCTCTCGTAGTCGAGGTGCGGGCGGTCGGTGGGTGGTTGCTCGGGGCTGGTGTGCGGCATACTCTGGGCCTCGCGGTTCTGTTCTGGTGGCGGCCGTCCCGGGGTGAGAGTTGGGACGGCCGCCACAGGCGTTTACGGGGTGTATCTGCCGGCCAGGTAGGCGACGGTGGTTGCAGCGGCCACGGCGACCGCGAGCGAGGTCACGGCGCGCTCCTGCGGGCGTCCTCCACGAATTCCCAGAAATCGACACCGACCACGACGACCCAGCCCTCGCGGTCGCTGTAGCAGTCGATGACGTCGGCGGCGAGACCCGGAATGTCGAGGTCGTCGACGTCGCCGTGTACGGCGGTGACCAGTTCGACCAGGCGGTCGACGGCGTCGTCGAATGTGCCGGGCTGGTCGAGGATCGTGTCGGCTTCGGCGAGCAGGGTTGCGGCCGGCATCGGGCGGGTAAGGTTGTTGTTCATCGGATCTGCTCTTTCATAGCGGTGGGTTCGTTGCCCTCGGTCTGGTGCTTGGCGGTGCTGGCCGGGGGCACTGTCTTTTCGGTGGCGCGGGTGAAGCGGGCCGGGCCGCGGTACTCGTCGGCGCCGATGCCGGTGTCGGCGTGCGCCACCAGGTGCCCGTAGCGGTCGTTCACGCCGGGACCTCGCTCATCACCGACTGGAGCGCCGCGAGGAACCGTTCGGCGTCGGCGCGGGTCAAGTTGTAGCTGGGAGCGTGCCCGTAGTGCCGGTCAGGAATGTTGATCCACACCTGTCCGTCGTCGGTGATGCTGACCGATGCGTTGCCGTAGGAGCTGCGGTTATCGCCGGTGCCGGCGAGGTGAACCGTCTTCTCGGCGATGGCGTCGACTGAGGGGAGTGTCATTGTGTTCCTTCGTGTTTCGATCGTGTGGTGTCGTGCCCGATGGTCGGGTGCGCGGTCTCGGCCACGCGGAGCGGCTATGCCGCGCCACCTCGGGTGGTGGCCTGCTCCTGCTCGGCGAGCCAGCGTTCAACCTCGGCGCGCCGGTACAGAACGCGGCCGTTGATGACGAACGACGCCGGCCCCTCACCCTTGTGACGCAGGTAGCGCAGGGTGTTCGGGTTGAGGAACGGCCAGTGCTCGCACGCCTGCTTGGTGGTGATGACGTCGTCAAACTGGTCCTTGGTCATGTAAACCCTCGTTTCTGATGCTGTTCTGCAACATGCTGCGTGCAGAGCAATTTCATCATCGGCACGGTTGTACGTGTTGTCAAGTGGCACTACGGTGTGTGAATGCAACAGGACAGGTTCGGCCCAGCGCTGCGACGCCTTCGCGAGGACAGAGGACTCACTCAGCGCGCATTCAGCGAGCAGTTGGAGAACAGGACCGGCGTACGCATCGACGCCTCAGGTATTCATCGGATCGAGACAGGCAAGCGCGAACCGCGACTCGGCGAGGCGATCGCGATAGCCGAAACCATCGCCGTGACGCTTGACGAACTGGTCACACAACACGAGAGACCTCAAGCTGAGGCGCTGCACGCGTTCACCCAAACATGGACTGCGGCAGTCGATGAGCTGAACTCATTGATAGACAAGCTGGACACCGCCCAGCGTCAGCTACGAATGTCCCCAGAGGATCTATCGCACCTCGCGGATGCCCCAGACGACAACCTCGGCCCGGATCTCAACCGGGCGTTCAATGCGGCGTTCTCGGCGATCGAGGACATACGTCGGCTCATCGACGTTCGGCAAGGGATGCGAACAACAATCGCGTACGCGGAGCAGCCGGAAACCGAGATACGCAAAGGATTGAATATCGGTCCCGCTGACGACATTGTTGCCGCGAACCGGCAGAAGATGGAGAGATGGCGTGCCCCAAAGACGTAACCCTCGGTCCGGCGTCGAGGACCGATGGAGCAAAGTCGATGGAACACCAAGCGCCAAGCACGGCAAGGGTTCCCGCTGGCGCGCACGATGGGTTGACGCCGACGGCGACGAACAAGAGAAACTGTTCAGAACCAAGGTCGAGGCAACGAAGTTCCTAGCTGAGGTCACCTCATCCATCGTCACCGGAACCTACGTTGCACCAGGGGCCGGGAATGTCACCGTCGCCGTGTTGAAGGACCAGTGGGTCACGACGTTCGGACATTTGAAGGCGACCACGAAAGCGACCCGGGAAACGACGTGGAACGCGCACGTCCGGGACCGCTGGGGCACTACCCCGGTCAACGAGATTCAAACGTCAGCAGTGCGTTCATGGGTGCAGCAGATGACCGACGCCGGCACGAAACCGGCGACCATCGAGAACGCGCTCGGCGTGCTGCGCGGCATCTGCGCACTGGCCGTCGAGGACCGACGACTCGCCCGTAACCCGGTCTCCGGGGTGAAGGCCCCACGCCGTGAACACGTCGCTCGCGCCTACCTCACCCACGGCCAGGTGGCGCAGCTCGCGGACACGATCGACGGACGGTACGAGGTCGTTGTCCTGATGCTCGCCTACACCGGCCTGCGGTTCGGTGAGCTGGCGGCGCTGCGGGTGCAGGACTTCGACATGCTGCGGCGGCGCGTGAACGTACGGCAGTCCGTCACCGAAGTCGGGAAGATCGTCTGGTCATCGCCGAAGAACCACGAACGTCGGTCGGTGCCGTTCCCTCGGTTCCTCGCGGATCCGCTCGCGGCCGTGATGGTCGGGAAGGGCCGCGACGATCTGGTGTTCACCGCGGCGCAAGGTGGTGTGCTGCGACTGAACACGTGGCGGCGGCGTGAGTTCGGGCCGGCCGTCGAGGATCTGCGGCCAGTCGACGACGACGGTAAGCAGCTCGGCGACTTCCCCACGGTCACACCGCACGATCTGCGGCACACCGCGGCGTCGCTGGCGATCTCGGCCGGCGCGAACGTGAAGGCCGTGCAGACGATGTTGGGACACAAGTCGGCGGCACTCACGCTGGACACGTACGCCGATCTGTTCCCGGATGATCTGGAACGAGTAGCCGACGCTCTGGACGATGCCCGGTCGAAACTACTGCGGGCCAACTGCGGGCCAGCGCCGGAATCGGCGAGCATCGTGCCGTAGAAACGAGGAGGCCCCGACCGGGTTTTCCCTGGTCAGGGCCTCTTCTGCTATCTCAACCTAGCGTCGGGGTGGCGGGATTCGAACCCACGACCTCTTCGTCCCGAACGAAGCGCGCTACCAAGCTGCGCCACACCCCGTGTGCAACCTCAGAAAGGTTACATCACCACCGACCGGGTTAGAAAATCGCCTGGTCAGCGCATAGATCCACCCCTAACTGGAGGATCCACCGGACACAAAGGGTGGATCCTTCGATTACAGGTGGAACTATCGCTCGTTGAGGCGGGCGAGGAGTTCGGTGAGCAGTTCCTGGGCGCGGGGGGCGGGGACCACCTCGAGGAGTGCCATGACGGGGGCGAGGTGGTCGGGCAGGGCGGGGCCGTCGCCGGCGAGGCCGAGAGCGGCGAGGATCTCGGTGGCGGCAGCCGAGTCGAGCGGGGCGTCGGAGCGCAGCGCGGGGAGGGCGTCCGGGAGGGCGGACAGGTCGATCGGCGGGCGGCCGCGCACGTCGTCGGCCGCCCGGGTCATCGCCGCCGCCAGGGCGTCGACGATGCCTGCCGTGACCGGGGTGACGGTGAGGTGGGTGGTGGGCGGCAACGCGGGACCGCCGTGCTGCCGCAGTCCGGGCTGCGGCTGCAGGGTCCAGCCGAGTTCACGCACCCGGTCCGACCACTGGTGCGGGTCCACTCCCCGACCGGCCGCCGCCTCGGGGTCGGTGCGTACGGCGAACAGCGGGCCCGACGGCGCACCGGCCACCCGCAGCCCCTCGATACCGGCGACGACACCGGCCAGCGTCTCGGTGGCCTGCCGGGTCCGTGCCGTCAGCCCCGTCAGCCCGTCGGCGCCCAGGTATTCGAGTATCGCCCACGCGGCGGCGAGTGCGGTGGCCGAGCGGCTGCCGAGCATCGTCGGGTTGACCACCGGGTAGCCGGGCCAGTCGGTGGTGGCGAACGACGCGGCGCGTTTGGCGTCGCGGTCGGCGAACAGCAGCACCGACACGCCTTTCGGCGAATAGCCGTATTTGTGCGCGTCCAGCGACATGCTGGTCACGCCCGGTACCCGAAAGTCCCACCGCGGCAGTCCTTCTCCCCAGAAGGGCAGCACCCAGCCGCCGATGCAGGCGTCGACATGGCAGGCGATGCCCAGTGCGGCCGCGCGCGGCGCGACGTCGGCGACGGGATCGATCACGCCGAACGGGTAGCAGGGCGCGGACACGACGACCAGCGCAGTGTCCCCGGAGCACCGCGCCAGCAGGTCGTCGGCCCCGACGGTTCCGTCCTCGCCGACGGGCACAAGGTCCAGCCGCAGATCGAAGTAGCGGGCCGCCTTGTGGAAGGCGGCGTGCACGGTCGTCGGCGCGACGATCGACGGCATGCCGGTCGCCTCCCGGTGACGTGCCCGCCAGCGATCCCGGGCCGATTTCACCGCCAGCAGGCAGCTTTCGGTGCCGCCGCTGGTGACCACCCCGACCGCGTCGTCGCCGTGCACGATCCCGGCGGCGAACCCGATCACGTCCGCCTCCATCCGGGCCACCGACCCGAACGTCGTGGGGTCGAGGCCGTTGACGTGCTGCACCTGCTGCGCGGCACGGCGCGCCAGTTCGTCGACGACGGCCAGGCCCGGGTCGTAGACATAGGACAGGATCCGACCGCCCCGGGTGGGTGCGTCGTCGGCGCGCAGCTCGGTGAGCCGGGCCAGGATCTGCTCGGCGCGCTGATCAGTCACCTGCCACCACCTTGTCATTCATGGTTTCGATAGTGGTGCGCCGCAACGGGTAGCGCAGGATCAGCGGCACGCTCACGAGTGCCAGCACCGCCGGCAGCACACTGAATCCGACGATCATCGCGTCGAGCGCCGACCCGGGCTGGATCACCGCGTCCGGCTCATCGGAGGAGATGTAGCCGCCGATCGCGAGGGCGAGCGTGAACAGCACCGATCCCAGTGCCATGCCGGAGGTTTCGCCGGCGGTCCACACCCCGCCGATGGTTCCGGCCGCACTCTCCCCGTGCGTGGCCTCGTCGTGGCCGATCACGTCGGGCAGCATCGCCATCGGCAGTGCCTGCATCCCGGCGTAGGCGGCTCCCGCGACGGCCACGGAGCCGTACACCCACGGTCCCGACGACCACCACAGTCCGGCCAGCGACACCGCGGCGAGCGCGAACAGTGCTGTGGCCGCGACGAATCCGACCTCCTTACCCCACCGCCGGGCAATCGCGCCCCACAGCGGCGTACAGATCAGGGCGGGCGCGATGAGCGCGGCGAACAGCACCGACACCGCGGACTCGGAGTCGAGGACCCAGGTGGCGATGTACTGCGCACCGGCCAGCATCAGTCCGGTCGCCAGACCCTGAAGAACGAACGCCCCCAGCAGCATTCGCAGGGCCCGGCTGCGCCGCAGTGCCGCGATCGCCGCCCTGTACGCGACTGCCGGTGACACCGGGGCATCCCCGACCACCACCCGCCGGGCGTCGTCGGCGGACCGCGACGCCACCCACATGCTCACGCCCATGAGCACACCGGTCACCGCGGCCATCAGCAGATAGCCGACGGCCTCCGAACTCCCGGCGTCCCGCAGCGCCGGACCGCCCGCCCCGAACACCAGGATCCCGAGCGCCAGCACCACCACCCGCACGGTCAGCAGCCGGGTGCGCTGGTCGTAGTCGTCGGTGAGTTCGGCCGGGAGCGCGATGTAGGGCACCTGAAAGAGACTGAATGCGGTGGCCGACAACAGGAACGCCACGGCCACCCAGAGCGCCTGCGCCGCGGTAGGCAGCGCACCGGGTACGGCGAAGGTGACGAGAAACGCGGCGGGCAGGGCCGCCGCGCCGAGCAGCATCAGCGGCCGCCGCGACCCGCGCGCCTCCGCATGCCGGTCGCTGACAAAGCCGATCGCCGGGTCGATCACCACATCCCAGATCTTGGCGACGGCGATCACGATGCCCGCCGCGAGCGCGGGCACGCCGAGGGTGTCGGTGAGGTAGTACACGAGCACGAGCCCGGGCAGTGTCCCGAACGCGGCGGTGCCGACCGACCCGATCCCGTACCGCACCACCGTCCGGCAGTGCAGGACACCGGCGTCAGTCACCGGTGGCCACCGGAAGGTCGTGGTTGGACCACTGCGACCACGACCCCGGGAACAGCGCGGCGTCATCGAATCCGGCGATGGTCAGCGCCGCCACCTGATGTGCGGCGGTCACCCCCGAACCACAGTAGGCGCCAACGGCTTTCCCGTCACCGACGCCCAGCGCGGTGAACCGGTCGCGCAACTCGGACGGTGTCCGGAAATGTCCGTCGGGGGTCAGGTTGTCGCCGGTGGGGGCGCTGACCGCGCCGGGGATGTGACCGGCTTTGGGGTCGATGGGTTCGGTCTCACCCCGGAACCGTTCGGGCGCACGGGCATCGAGCAGCACCCCGTCGAAGGCTCCCGCCCCCGCCGGCGTCAGCGTCGGCAACGCGCCCTCGGCCAGCGAGACCCGGCCCGGTGCGGGCACCACATCGCCGACGGTCAGCGGCAGCCCTGCCGCCACCCACGCGGGCAGCGCGCCGTCGAGCAGCCGGACGTCGGTCAGCCCCGCCCACCGCAGCAGCCACCACGCCCGCGCGGCCGCCAGATTGCCACCGCCGTCGTAGGCGACGACGGCGGAGCCGGGTTCGATCCCCCACCGCCGCGCCGCCCGCTCCAGATCGTCGACATCCGGCAACGGATGCCGCCCGTCGGTGGGCTCACCGTGCCCGGCGAGTTCGGTGTCGAGGTCGACGTACACCGCGCCCGGTAGGTGTCCGCCCAGGTATTCCCCGTGCCCGGGCGGCCCGCCGAGCGTCCAGCGCACGTCGAGCACGACGGGCGGGGTGGGGCCGGCGAGTGCGGCGGCGAGGTCGTCGACGGTGATCAGCACAGACATACCGCACACGCTATGCGCCGACGCGCCGCCGGTGCACGGTCTTGCGCACCCTGACCGCAAGAGCCATAACAATTTGATATGGCTTGACGCCGTAATCGGTATTGGAATCACCCGTGATGAGAACCCTATTCTCGTCAGCAACACCTCAGCGGATGTGGTGTGAGACACATTTCAGACACCCGAGGCCCAGCCCTTCACCACCACCCACGGAGGCACAATGACTATCGCCGACGACGTCATGGACGAGGCTCGCGCGAGCACCGGGCTCACCGATTTCGGCGAGGACACGTTCCGCGAAGGCCTGGAAAGACTGCTCGCCTCCCTGCGCGACGAGGCCCACCTGAACGCGGCGGGCGAGGCGTTCCTGCACCAGCGCATCGTCGGATATCTCGGTCAGCGCCTGCAGGTCGAGGACTGGTATCGCCGCCATCCCGAGATCGACGACACCGAGATCGTCACCCCGCTGATCGGGGTGGGCCTGCCCCGCACCGGGTCGTCGGCGTTGGCGAATCTGCTGTCCCAGGACCCGGATATCCGCTACATCCGGCTGTGGGAGTCGGGCCGCCCGTGCCCGCCGCCGTCGACGGTCACCGGCCACGACCCGCGCATTCCCGAGGAGGGCGACGGCGACGTCGTCGGTAGCCGCCGCCATGTGCCGATGACGATCCACGGCCCGATGGAATGCCACGAGATCATGGCGCTCGACTTCAAAACCCATTTCTTCCAGTCCCTGGCCCAGATTCCCGGCTACTCGGAATGGTTTGTCTCCGAAGCGGATCTGACAAGCACCTTCGAGTATCAGCGCCGGGTGATGAAACTGATGCAGTGGGGTGAGCCGGCCCGGGAATGGCGCCTGAAATGCCCGTCGCACATCCTGGTGCTCGACGCCCTCGACAACGCCTTTCCCGACGCGCGGTTCGTGATGACACACCGCGACCCGACCGATGTGTTGCTGTCGGTGGCCGACCTGTACGCCGACATCATCGGCAGGTTCACCGACAGCATCGACAAGGAGTACATCGGCAGGCTCAACGTCGAACACTGGTCCCTCGGCATCGACCGCGCGGTGCGTTTTCGCGAAGCCGGCGCCGACGACCGGTTCTACGACATCGACTTCCGTGCCATGCAGACCGACCCGATCGGCGAGGTGAAGGGCCTGTACGGGTGGCTGGGCACCCCGGTGAGTGAGGAGTTCGAGGCGCGGATGACCAGTTGGTGGACGCATGCCGCCGATCAGCGCGAACCCAGCACCCATGCCGACCCCACCGAGTTCGGCATGGACCTCGATGAGATCCGTCCGTTGTTCGCCGACTACGTCGGCCACGCCCAACGCTGGACCGCCCACCCCGCCCGGCTCGGTAACTGAGAGAACCACAGGGAGAGAAGATATGTCGATTGATCTGACCGGTGGACTGCACCCCACCCGCGAGCATGTGTTCGCCGAGCGTCCCGAGAATCCGGAGATGCGTGATTCGGTGAGTTTCTGGGTTGTCGACGACAGCGGCGCGGTGGGCCTGCCCCGCATCGGGGTGGAGGCGGTGTCATCGAACTGGGAGGACCACGACATCCAGGTCAACGTCACCTACCCGGACGGCCGGATCTACCGGCTGCGGTCCACCGAACCGGCGGTGCCGCCGATCGGCCCGGAGGGTAAACCCACCGTCCTCGGTTCCGGCGGGCTGGCATTCCGCTGTGTCGACGAATTCGACACCTGGACAATGACCTACGACGGCAAGGCGACGGCGGTCACCGCGCAGGGCCTCATCGACGGCGACACCGACGGCCCGCTGGTCGACGTCAGCTTCCACGTGGATGCGAAAATGGCTGTGCCGCCGTGGATTCAGGGGACGATGGGCAAGAACGCCGTGCCCGAAAGCAAGAACAACGGGATCGAGGACGACGGCATCAACGCACTGATGGGTGGCCCCCGGTACGAGCAACTGTTCCTGGCCACCGGCCGGATCGCCGTCGACGGCGAACCCGCCCACGAGTTCACCGGCCGGGGTCTGCGTATCCGCCGCCAGGGTGTGCGCAAGCTCGCCGGATTCTGGGGGCACTGCTGGCAGTCGGCGGTATTCCCGAGCGGAAAGGCGTTCGGCTACATCGCCTATCCCCCACGCGACGACGGCCAGGAAAGCTACGCCGAAGGTTATGTGTTCACCGGCGACGGCGACCTCATCCCCGCCGAGATCGTGCGGGCCCCGTGGCTGACCCGGCTGGTCCCCGCCGGCGACGACGCGTCGCTGGAACTGCGCACGGCTGACGGGACGATCCGCATCGACGGCGAGGTGCTGTTCGGCGCCCACGACGTGCACCACAAGGACAAGACCTTCTCGACGGCCGCGCTGAAAGCGGAGATGCCCGAGTTCCCGGTGGTGCATCAGGCGGGGGTGCGGTACCGATGGGACGGCGAGGAGGCGGTCGGCATGATGGAACGTTCCAACCCGCCCAGCAAAATTGAGAACGCCTGACGACATCGGGAGCGCGAACAACCATGGCCGACATCAAGATCAACGTCTCGCTGCCTTTCGATGAGCTGCGCACGGCCGGCGAGTTCATGACCCCTGCCGCGGTGACCGAGGTCGGAAAGGTGCTCGACGCGGCCGGCTTCCACGCCGGTCTGGTCACCGACCACCCGGTCCCCACCGGCCGCTGGCTCGACGCGGGCGGGCACCATGCGCAGGATCCGTTCGTGATGTTGTCGCTGCTGGCCGCCGCCACCACCCGGCTGCGACTACAGACCGGAATCCTGGTGTTGCCCTACCGCAGTCCGTTCCTCGTCGCACGCTCCGTCGCCACCCTGGATCATTTCAGCGGCGGCCGGGTCACACTCAGCGTCGGGGCGGGCTACCTCAAGGGCGAATTCCGCGCCCTCGGTGTCGATTTCGCCAGAAGAAACGACCTGACCGACGAGTATCTCGCGGCGCTGCGGGCAGCCCTGTCCGGGGCCGAGTTCACCTTCGACGGCGACGGTTTCACCGCGTTCGGCAACCGGATCCTGCCCGGCCCCGTGCAACGCCCGCATCCCCCGCTGCTGGTGGGCGGCAACTCCAGGCGCGCCATCCGCCGGGCGGTGGAACTCGGCGACGGCTGGAATCCGTTCGTCACCTCGGTGTCGGGCACCGACCTGGCCACCACCCGCACCGCCGGGATGACCGGCCCCGACGATCTGCGGGCGGCCCTCGGCTATCTCGCCGAACAATGCGACAAGGCCGGTCGCACAACACCGTTGGCAATCCACGTCGGCGGCATCAGCAAGCCGGGTGAGAATTGTTCGCCCGCTGAGGTCGTCGACCGGATCGGGCGCTACCGCGACGCGGGCGCCACCGCCGTGAGTGTCGGCGTCACCGGCAGCACCCTCGCGCAGTGGTGCGACGACGCGGCGTTCATCGGTTCCGAGATCATCGCGAAGCTCTGAGAGTCCGGAGGACACACATGACCACCACCCGCTATGCACTGTCCCACCTGGACGCGCTCGAAGCCGAATCCGTACACATCTTCCGCGAGGTCGCCGCCACCGCGCAGCGACCGGCGATGTTGTTCTCCGGCGGCAAGGACTCGGTGGTGATGTTCCACATCGCCCGCAAAGCGTTCTGGCCCGCCCCTGTTCCGTTCCCGCTGATGCACGTCGACACCGGGCACAACTTCGACGAGGTCATCGCCTACCGCGACCAGGTTGTCGCCGACACCGGTGTGCGACTGGTTGTTTCGAGTGTTCAGGACGACATCGACGCCGGCCGGGTCGTCGAGCAGACCGGTCCCGGCGCGAGCCGCAACCGGCTGCAGACCACCTCGCTGCTGCGCGGCATCCGGGAGAACAAGTTCGACGCGGTGTTCGGCGGTGCCCGCCGCGACGAGGAGAAGGCCCGCGCCAAGGAGCGGGTGTTCAGTTTCCGCGACGAGTTCGGCGCGTGGAATCCGCGGGCACAGCGCCCCGAGCTGTGGAACCTCTACAACGGCCGCCACCACCGGGGTGAACACATCCGGGTGTTCCCGCTGAGCAACTGGACCGAACTCGACATCTGGCAGTACATCGCCGCCGAGGAGATCGAACTGCCCTCGATCTACTACTCGCACCGCCGCGAGGTGGTGCCGCGTGACGGAATGCTGCTCGCCAAAACGCGTTTCGTCGAACTCGCCGACGGTGAGGAGGTGCTCACCGAGACGGTGCGTTTCCGCACCGTCGGTGACGCCACCTGCACCGGCTGTGTGCTCAGCGACGCCGTCACCGTGGAGCAGGTGATCGACGAGGTGTCGGCCACCCGGCTCACCGAGCGCGGGGCAACCCGCGCCGACGACCGGATCTCCGAATCCGGCATGGAAGACCGCAAGAAGGAAGGCTACTTCTGATGACCGTCACCGCTTCCCCCGCCGCACAGCCCGGCATCACCGATTCCGGGGCCGAACCGACCCGCGCACCCAAACAACTGCTGCGTCTGGCGACCGCCGGCAGCGTCGACGACGGCAAGTCCACACTCATCGGCCGGCTGCTCTACGACTCCAAGAGCATCTTCACCGACCAACTCGAATCCATCGAACGCGCCAGCAGCGAGCGCGGCGACGAGTACGCCAACCTCGCCCTGCTCACCGACGGCCTGCGCGCCGAACGCGAACAGGGCATCACCATCGACGTCGCCTACCGCTACTTCGCGATTCCCGAACGCAAGTTCATCATCGCCGACACCCCCGGCCACGTGCAGTACACCCGCAACATGGTCACCGGCGCGTCCACCGCCGACGTCGCGATCATCCTCATCGACGCCCGCAAGGGGGTGCTGGAACAGACACGCAGGCACGCCTTCCTGTCGACGCTGCTGGGCATCTCCCATCTGGTGCTGTGCGTCAACAAGATGGATCTTGTCGACTGGTCGCAGCAATGTTTCAACGAAATCCAGGACGAGTTCGTCGATTTCGCCCGCAAGCTGAACGTCGGCGACCTGACCTTCATCCCCATGTCGGCGCTGCTCGGCGACAATGTGGTGGACAGATCCTCGAATATGCCGTGGTACTCCGGAAATTCGCTGCTCGGGCATCTCAAGGACCTGCACGTCTCCTCGGACCGCAATCTCATCGACGCCCGGCTGCCCGTGCAGTACGTGATCCGTCCGCAGGTGTCCGACGGCTCCGATCACCGCAGCTACGCCGGCACCATCGCGAGCGGAACGTTCCGGCGCGGCGACGAGATCGTGGTACTGCCCAGCGGTTTCACCACCACCGTCGACGAGATCTGGGGGCCGGGCGGCACCCCGGTGGACGAGGCGTTCGCGGCGATGGCGGTGTCACTGTCGTTGCGCGACAACATCGACATCACCCGCGGCGACATGCTCGCCCGCCCGTTGAACCGTCCGCACGTGGGCCGCGAGATCGACGCCATGGTGTGCTGGTTCTCCGAGGACACCGTGCTCACCCCCGGGAACCGCTACATCCTGCAGAGCTCCACCCGCGAATCGAAGGCGGTGATCGAGTCCCTCACCTACCGCCTCGACGTCAACACCCTGCACCGTGACCAGACGGTGAACTCCCTACGGCTCAATGACATCGGGCGTCTCACCCTACGCACGCAGCAGCCGATGATGTTCGACGACTACCAGCGCCACCGCGACACCGGCAGCTTCATTCTCGTCGATGAGGCCACCAACAAGACGGTGGGCGCCGGGATGATCAAGGGCCCGGCCGGCAAGGAACCCGCCGTCCGCTGGCACTCCTCGACGGTGACCCGTGACCAGCGGGCCACCCGGGGTGCGACGATCTGGCTGACGGGCCTGTCGGCCTCCGGAAAGTCATCCATCGCAGTCGAACTCGAACGGTCCCTGGTCGCCGAGGGCCGGCCGGCTTACCTCATGGACGGCGACAACCTGCGCCACGGACTCAACTCCGACCTCGGGTTCGGCGACGACGACCGCCGCGAGAACATGCGCCGCACCGCGGAGGTCGCCGCCCTGTTCGCCGATTCCGGTGTGGTGGCCGTGGTGTCGCTGATCAGCCCGTTCGCCGCCGAACGCCGGCGGGCGAAGGAGATCCACGCCGAACGCGGGCTGCCGTTCTACGAGATCTTCGTCGACACCCCCCTGGATGTGTGCGAGAGCCGCGATCCCAAGGGCCTGTACGCCAAGGCACGGCGCGGGGAGATCGCCGCGTTCACCGGCATCAATTCGCCTTACGAACGCCCCGCCGAGGCCGACCTGGTGGTCACCCATCACGGCGACGAACCCCACGCCATCGCCGAACTGATCCGCCGCACTCTGGAGATCTGAGGGAGCGGAGATCTTCAGTGAAGCGAACCGAGCAACGAACCACGATGTGACACACTGGGTTGCGCCATGGACACACACCGCCTCAGCTACTTCCTCGCGATCGCCGAGGAGGGTTCGATGACCAAGGCCGCCGCGACACTGGGCATCGCCCAGCCGGCACTGAGCCGGCAGTTGCATCGCCTGGAAGAGCAGTTGGGCGTCAAGCTCTTTCACCGCACCGCCCGCGGGATGGAACTCACCGACGAGGGCGAACGGCTGCGGGCGGGTACCGCGGTGCCGCTGCGGCAGCTCGAACTGGCGGTGCGCTACGCCGGTTCGTCACTGGCGCGCGTCGAACGCGGCCTGCGGCTGGGTCTGCTGGAGTCGACCCTCGGTGTGCTGGCGCATCCGTTGCTGTCCGTGCTGGCGTCGGCGTTCCCCAAGCTCACCGTCACCGTGACCGCGTCCGACACCGACTCGCTGATCTCGGCCCTCACCCGGGGCGCGCTCGACATCGTGATCACCGATCAGGTCGCCGACAACCGGTTGTTCGGCGGCGAACTCATCACCGAGGATGTCGTCGTCCTCGGCGGCGCGACAAGCGATCTCACCCCGGAGGTACCATTCCTGTTCGGCGATGTGGAGGGCCTCCCGCTCGTGCTGCCGAGCAGTCAGAACGGGTTGCGCACCTCGCTGGAGAACGCCGCCCTACGGTGCCGGCTGCTCCTGCAACCCCGCTATGCGACGGACTCGCTGCAACTCACCAAGGACCTGATCCAGAGCGGCGCGGCGTTCGGGCTGCTGCCGCGTTCGGCGTGTGCCGACGAGATCGAGTCGGGCCGGATCCGGTGGGCGCCGCTTGCCGACCCGGCGGTGTCGCAGACACTGATGATGGCCTCGACCCGCGAGATCGAGATCCCGCGCGGGCTGGCGATCCAGATCGGTCAGATCATCCACGACGAGGTCGGCAGGCTGGCCGCGTCCGGACGCTGGCCGGGCAGGCCGATCCCGCCGCTGCGCACGCACCGCTCGCGCGCCGACCTGTCCCCGGGACCTCACTGACCTGCGCCCGGCGGTCCGGTTATCCCTTGCGGTTCGGGTATTCGGTGAGGAACACCGCCTCGGCCAGCGCCAGGTGTTCGATCTCGGACGGATCCACCGACTCGTTGGGCGCGTGGATCAGGCAGGCCGGTTCCTCGACGCCCAGCAGCATGATCTCGGCGTCGGGGAAGGTCTCGGCGAGCACGCTGCACAGCGGGATCGACCCGCCCTGCCCCTGCCGGGACACCTGCACGCCGTACGACGCCGACAGCGCGTCGACGAGGGTGTCGTGGCCGGGTCCGGAGGTGGCACCGGAGAACGGTGATCCGACGGCCTCCCGTTCGATCGACACATGCACTCCCCACGGCGCAGCCGCCGTCAGGTGGGCGATGAGCAGGTCCTGCGCCTCGGTGGCGTCCATGCCGGGCGGCACCCGCAGGTTGATGCGGGCGCGGGCGTGCGGCACCACCGACGCCGACGATCCGACGACGGGCGGGCAGTCGATGCCCAGGACGGTGACGGCCGGTCTGGCCCACAGCATCTCGGCCACCGACCCGGACCCGACAAGCCGTACCCCGTCGAGCACCTTGGCGTCGGCGCGGAACGCCTCCTCCGGGTAGTCGACGCCCGACCAGCTCTGGCCGGAGTCCAGTCCGTCGATCGTGGTGTCACCGTCGGCGTTGCGCAGCGTGGCGAGCATCGCGATCAGCGCGGCCAGCGCGTCGGGGGCGGCTCCGCCATACATGCCCGAGTGCATCGCCGAGCCCAGCGTCTCCACGGACACCACCACATTCGCCACCCCGCGCAGGCTGGTGGTGAGGGTGGGCCTGCCGACGGCGAAGTTGCCGGAGTCGCAGATCAGGATGACGTCGGCCGCGGCGAACTCGGGATGGTTCACCACGAAGTCTTCGATACCGCCACCACCCTGCTCCTCCGAGCCCTCGCCGAGAATCTTGACGGTGACCGGCAGTTGCCCGGGCGCGATGGCACCGCCGCCGGCGAGAGCGCGCAGCGCGGTCAGGTGGACGGCGATATTGCCCTTGCAGTCGGCCGCCCCGCGCCCGTACCAGCGGCCGTCGCGTTCGGTGAGTTCCCATACGGGAGAATCCCATTCGTCCTCGCCGAGGGGCGGCTGCACGTCGTGGTGGAAGTACAGCAGCACCGTCGGCGCACCCTCGGCGCCCGCGATACTGCCGGTGACGGCCTTGCTGCCGTCGGCGGTGACATGTGCTGCCGCATCGGCGAATCCGAGCTCACCGAACGCGGCCAGCAGCCAGTCGACCATGCCGTCGCATTCGCTGACCGGGAACTGCGCGGCGTCGAACACCGACCGGAATGCCACCATCTCGGCCAGATCGCCGCGGGTCTGCGGCATCAGTCTCTGAACCCTTTGGCGCAGTTCGCCACTCACATCCACCACGGCGGTCCCTCTCAATTCTCCGGTTCGGCGGCCTCGATACCGCCGGGATCGACGTCGGCAAGGTCGGTGGTCAACGCGCGGATCCGTTATTCGGACGATCCCTCGGCGTAGGAGTCGGCGAACGAGACGCGCGGCGTGGTGGCGGCCTGGTAGGCGGCGATCGCCGCCAGCACCAGCGTCGCCAGCGCGAACACGGCGGCGACGACGATGAACGCGATGGTGACCACCGTGCCGAACGCGCCCTTGGCGGGGTCGGTGACCAGTGCGCCGAACGCGGCCAGCGCCGCGCCGAGCAGCGCCCAGGCCGCCGCGCGCACGCGGGGACCGATCGCCGAGGCGTAGAACAACCGCTGGTAGATGGTGGTCTCGTACTCCTCGACGGCCGCGATGCGCACCGGGTCGCCCCCGGCCAGCGACCGCAGCTCCCGCGCCAGCTCCGCCCCCGTGCCCAGCCGCGCCGTCTCCTTGTCGCGGTAGTGCACGTAGGCCACGACGGCGACGGCCGCGGCGATCAGTCCAAGTCCTGCCCACCCTGTATCCACGAGAGCACAGGCTACCCGTCGCCGCTCCGTCGACGTGCGGCAGCTCACACCAAACAAGCCCCGAAACAGTTTCTGGCGATATGACGGCGGCTCGGGCATACACCCGAGCGAACCGTCATATCGCCGGAAAATCGTCGGCCGGGGGTCAGACCCGGGCGGTCACCGTGTGCTCGATGTTGCCGCGGGTGGCCTTCGAGTACGGGCAGAAGGCGTGGGCGCCGTCGGCGAGGGCCTGGGCGCCGGCCTCGTCGAGACCGGGCAGATAGGTTTCGATGGCGGCCGTGAGGCCGAAGCCGCCCTCGCTGTCCTTGCCGATACCCACGGTCACCTTCACCGTCGTGCCCTCGGGGACGGTCACACCCTGCTGGCCCGCGACGGCCCGCAGCGCACCCAGGTAGCAGGCGGCGTAGCCGGCGGAGAACAGTTCCTCGGGGTTGCTGCCCTCACCGCTGCCACCCATCTCCACCGGTGGGCGCAGTTCGAGATCGATCCGGCCGGTCTCCGAGACGACCTCGCCGTCCCGGCCGCCGCCGGCCGCGGTTGATGACACGTGGTACACGGCATCGACTGCCATGGCTCTCCTCCAATGGTGACGTCTTTCACTGACGTGACCATTGTGCCCTTGACACCGATCCCGCGTCCGCGTTTGCCGGGGTCGGGGTGTCGGGCCTCAGCGGCGCCCGAAACCGGTGCCCGGGCGGACCTTGTTGGGGGCGGGCAGCCAGTCGTTGACCTCTTTGCGCAGCGTGCACAACGCCGAGAGGGCCAGCAGCACCAGCTGCGCCCAGCCGAGCACCACAATCACCACCGACAGTCCGTCGTACGCGAACAGCAGGTCGATACCGATCGGGATGCACATCATGTGCACCACGACCACCGACAGGTACACATTGCGCACGCCGCGACTGTTGTGTTTGGCGGTGTTGACCAGCAGCAGATACTCCACCGCCAGAAACACCGCGATCAGCACCAGCATCACCGGCGGGAACGTCGACGAGATCCCGGAGATCTGGTCCTCCGGGGCGGCGTTGCCGGGGTCGTCGCGGACACCGTCGAGCAGCCGCGTGTACAGCAGATCCTTGATGGTACCGAGGTTGAGGAAGCCGTAGACCATGCAGATCGCCCCGGCCACCGCCGCCGCCCAGAAGCAGCCGACGGCGTGCTTGACCAGCGGGATCGGTGCCGGCCCCGGATCGCCGCGGCGCACCGGGTACAGGCCCGTCTGATCGCGGTCGGCCGATGACCGTTTGGCCAGTTCGGCCATGTCCTCGGCGTCGAGTTCGGCCTGGCTCGGGATGTCCGGGTCAGGCCGCTGCCCGTCGCCCAGGTCGAATCCCCCGTCGCCCCGCTCGGTCATCGCCTGCTCACCCTCTCTTCGGGACGGCTGTGCGTCACTTCCGGAGGTGATCGAGGACGAAGTTCGTGCCCGGCAGGAGGGTCGCCAGCATCGGCACGACGTGGTTGACGATCACCTTGGTCAGGATCGCCGGGGTGGGGTCGGTGTGGAACGTGACATCGGCACCCTGGGCTTTCCAGTTCTTGTACAGATCTTTGACCTGACCATACGGGATGACGTCGTCATGCAGTCCGCCCTGCAGGTAGACGGGTGCGTTGGGCTTGAGCTGACCGATCCGGTTCTCCTCCAGCACCTTCAGCGCCTCCGGATATTCGGAGACGATCTCGCTGAGCCGCTTGCCGGACTTGGTCCAGCCGTTGGTGGTCTGGAATCCGGTGCTCAGGACGGTGTCGCCGATGCACTCGGTGGACAGCTGCTTGAGCTTGGCCTTACCGGTGGCGTTGGCCTCCTTGTCGAGCACCTCGCGCATCGCCGGGTAGCGCGCGTTCATCCCGTTGATGGCATACCCGATCACGCCGGAGATGGTGGTGCCGTCGACGGCGGCGAGGACCTTGCGCAGGTCGGCCGGCGGGGCACCGGCGTAGGTGGCCTTCACCTTGAGATCGGGGGCGTAGGTCTGCGCCAGCTCGGCCGCCGACGCCGCCGCGCCGCCGCCCTGCGAGTAGCCGACGAAGCCGACCGGCGAATCCTTGGAGCCGCCACTTGCGTTGATCGCGGCGCGTGCGCCGTCGAGCATGGCGTGCCCGGTCTCGGTGCGGTTGACGTACGTGTGGATGCCGGGGGTGCCCATGCCGATGTAGTCGGTGACGAACACCCGCACACCGTTGAGCAGGAAGATGTACATCTCGGGCGCGGTGTAGTTGACGCCGATGGTCGGTTTGGTGATGTCGACCGACATCGGGAACGACATCATCTTCGACGGCGCGCACTGGTCACCCTGGCCGATGGTGCCGGAGCCGACGACGACGGTGGGTCGCGACCCCTTGCCGGTCCACGGTGCGGTGGGTTCGATGACGGTGCCGGTGACGCCGACGGGCTTGCCGTTGACGTCACGCGATGCGTACATCACCTTCTTGGCGGTGCCCGGCCACTGGTTCTTGACACCCGGGATCTGCAGCACCAGCGGAATCGACTGGGATTTGAGGATCGTGCCCGGCTTGCCGGTGATGGTCGCCGGTGGCGTGTAGAAGTCCGCCGCCGACGCCTCGGGCGCGGCCACCGCTGTCACGGTCGTGGCCATCGCCCCTGCCAGCACCACCGCGGCCACACGGCGCCCCGTCATTCCCCTGAGAATTCCCATAGAAGCGTAGGCTACCTCACGGTAACCAGGTCACGTGTCCAGGATCTCGGGAAAGCTCCACACCTATATTCCGGCCACCGCCGGCGGGAGCATGACCGGGTCAGCTGCTGAGGAGCCTGCCCGCCTCCGTTGTGAAGATGCCGCGGATGTCCATGGGGGTCTCGGCGATGTAACTCGTGCCGCCGGTCACCTCAGCGATCCGGTTGAGCGAATCGGCGTCGGCGTCGGAGGTGATACCGATGGCGACGATCCGTACCGGACGGCCCGGGTCCTGCAGCGCCTTGAGCTGGGTGACCAGATCGTCGAGGGTGATGCTGTTGTCGTCCTCGTTGCGCCCGTCGGTCACGATGGCCAGGGTGTTGGTGGCCGCCGGGTCGTAGCCGTCCACCATCGCCTTGTACGCGGCGAGCGTGGTGTCGTACAGGCCGGTACCACCGCCGAGGTCGTCCCGCATCGCCTCCCGGGTGGTGGTCGCGATCGTCTGTCGTTGCGTCACGCCGGCGGCCACCTCGTCGAGGCGACGGATAGGCACGATCTGCTTCCAGTCCGCACCGTCGGTCCCCCGGTCGATACCGAATATCCACACCCCCACCTGCGAGGCGTCCCCGAGGAGTTTGGTGCCGTCGATCACGGTCTCGGCAAGCAACTGCGCCCGGGTCGACGAGCCCGCGGGCGCCTGCATCGACCCGGACGTGTCCAGGACGTTCAGCATGCGCATCGGTACGCTCAGAATCTGCCAGCTCCTGAGTGCCTCGTTGATCTCGCGTGAATCACCGGCGCTGATCGTCTTGACGGGCCGCCCGATTCCACTGCCGTCAGGATTTCGGAATCCAGCTTCCTGCAGCATCTTTCGCCCTTCGTCCGACGCCGCGGCGGCAACGAGTGCGCGACCGGCCGCGTCGGCCGAGGCGCGGTGATCCGGTGAGGCGGTGGTCATCAGCGGATAGTCGAGCATCAGCGTGCCGTCCGCGGGAATCTTCGCGGCCAGTTGCGAGCCGGTCCACTTCTTCTTGAACATCAGGTACTGCTGCTCGCTGGCCACCGACGGGATGTCGGAGACGTTGGAGGTGCGCATCCGGGCGTCGTCGGTGTCCTGCCCGGGAATCACCTTGTGCCGCTGCGCGGCCATCGCGGTCATCGCCTGGGTGAACGCCGTCCGGGTGATCTCGCCGCGCGAGACCGCCGCCGCCCCGCCGATGATGGGCGCGTCCCCGGCCGAGTTCTCCATCGGACTGCCCACCTGCAGTTTGTCGAGGTTCATCACGTCGGCCCAGCTCGTGAGTTGGCCCAGCTTGGTGCCCACCACGACGACCGGGGAACTGGCCAGCGACCTGGTCACGTACTCGGGGGTCCGGCGCACCTGCGCCATGACCCGCTCGGCCCTGATCTGGGAGTCGGCCAGCCACAGGTCCACACCCGCCCCGCCGGCGGTGAGCCGGGCGGGCACGTCCGCGCCTGATGTCGGGGTGACGGCGAAATCGAAACACGAGTCGTCCGCGGCCCGATCCGCGATCGCCTTCAGGCCGGCGGAGATCGACGAGTCCACGACCACCGATACCCGTGACCTGTCACCGCCACAACCGTCGGCCAGGTTCCGCCAGAGAAACACCGAGGCGGCCAACGCCGCGACCAGCATGAGCCCGATGAATACCCGGACGAG
This sequence comes from Gordonia amarae NBRC 15530, assembly GCF_000241345.1. Classification (GTDB taxonomy): domain Bacteria; phylum Actinomycetota; class Actinomycetes; order Mycobacteriales; family Mycobacteriaceae; genus Gordonia; species Gordonia amarae. The sequence continues at coordinate 26,601 of NZ_BAED01000075.1, read as the reverse complement.
CCTGCTACCGGGCCCCGTGCGACGTGACCCCCGGCGGCGCTCGAATCCGAAATGCTCGGCATCGACGCTCACCAGGTCGGCGGTCTGGCCGTGCCTGCCTACGCGCGGTCTCTTGACGACACCGGCATCCATGGTCAGCGCTCTCCTCGCATCTCGCTTCTGGAACAGAATGTTCCTGATGCGGAAGATTAGCGCCGACTCACAAGATCTGCAGGATGAAAGTAGGGCATCGACAGAGATGCGCTGATGTTAAGCGGCCAGGTCGTGCCTCATCGGCTCACCACACCCGGCCGGCGGCCCTCAGGCGAGCAACTCCGCGATCTGAATGGTGTTGAGCGCCGCACCCTTACGCAGGTTGTCACCCGACACGAACAGCGCCAGCCCACGGCCGTCCGGCACACCCGGATCCTGCCGGATACGGCCCACCAGCGAGGCATCCTTGCCGGCGGCGGCCAGCGGTGTCGGCACGTCGGAGAGTTCCACGCCCGCAGCCGAACCCAGGATCTCCCGGGCCTGCTCCGGAGAGCACCCGCACGCAGGTGCCACTCACCAGCAGCTCGGGTGGACCCAGAATTTTGCGATATTCACTGAGCTAAACCCAATACCAGATCTACAACCCGGGCGTACTGAAGCTACAACCCGTCATCACTTTCCACTAATAATACTGTCCCCCAACATTTTTGGAACCCAATAGCAAGTAACTCGAGGCGTCTTCGCGGGTGTCCTCCAAACAGACCAAACCGTATGGTCTAGATCACACTCGGCCCCCGAGAGACCAGACCCCCCTACTTTGGCGACAGGGCAGATCGCCCAGTGGAAATGAAGGGAACGAACACCATGGACAAGAACCCTGATTCGCGCGACACTGCAACCGAGGACGACTTCTTGCTCGAAGTCGTCCAAACCGCAGATCGTGGACTGGGAATCGTCCGCCCTGGCCCACGCCAGGATACGGCCACTGATTCCCTGCGGTATCGATTAGGCGGTAACCCGGGAGCCAAATACACGGCTCCCGGGTTACCAACACCACTGTAAATTCGATTTGGAAATGGGAATGAAGTCCAACTATCCACGTTCGTGGGCATCAAAAGCCTTCGATAAGAAGTGCGGCCACCCCTTCGGCGAGACAGTACACATTCCGGGACTCATCCTGGACCAGGTGGATCACTTGCTTGACGAACTCTCGCTCGCCGTCGCCCGAGTAGTGGAGAATAGCACGGGAAACTTTCGCATTCGAGGTTTTCGTGATTTTTCACTAGACTACAGACTTACAAACACGCTTGGCTCCTCTCCCATAAAGGAATCATCGGTCGTAGAATGGCTCTCATATCATGGCGGCCAAGATGCGTCACTCGCGGTGAATGAGATCTCGCAGTGGAGTCTTCCTATTTCAGACTGGACTATCGACTTTATCCGCCAGATTCACCATAGTACGGATTGGGATATCACGAATGGGTTCGATACCTACACATTCGTAACCTCCGGAGGCGGATGGACCCCTTTCGGGATCCACCGAGACTATGAGCCGTCTCTGATATTTCACTTAGGACCAGGAATAAAGGATCTCTGGGTCTGGCCGGATGGCCAGCCCGACAACATCGTCTTCGCATCCAGCCCTGCATTGAATGGAGTTTCGTTTGAATTGGATAGGACACTCGGGTCTGCCGAACACTTTACCCTTAGACCCGGCGACTACATCTGCATACCTTCAAATCTCTATCACGTATTCAAGAACAGCGAACCATCAGCCTTCATTGGAATCGCCGCCTTCGTAGTACCTCAAAATCCGGTAGCCCACCAGGCTATAGATCTTACCTGCGCAGAATTGGGAAGGGATGCGATCGATATTCTATCTTCCGAAGAGGGCAAACGACGCATCGAAACCGCCGCGCGCAACCTTAAATCTCGTGACCAATCTTGTCTCTATACGTTACCTCCACACCAAAGCGCGCTATCTTGTATTCCCAGCCCTAGAATTCCGTCCATCTTTGCCCGTCGATTCCCTGGCGTAGTTCAGACTCGCACTGACGGAGGTATGTACGCGTTCGGCCAGGAACTCCAGTCCCGGCTTCCACGCGACACCATAGAATCCCTTTGTGAGTATGTAAACCACTCCGAGTCAATAGATGAGAACACAATAGGTAGGCTAATCGGAAGAGGTTGCTCTGACTCCCGAAAGCTGTTAAAAACACTCCACAGAAATGGAGCTATCGTAGTCGCATGAATCAGGCCAACAGCATATACGAACTAGCTCTCGAGATAGCTCAATCTATGCCCGAAAACGCCGAACCCGTGTTAAGATCAATCAGCAATGAGCACCTGCCCTATCTTAACGCACTCGAGCAGGAGGTGTGGGACAGCATAAGTCGAGTTGGTCCACTTTGGTCCAACATAAGACTGATACTTGAGGGCAGAGACCAGCATCCCCGTCGTTTTATGCTTGCGAGGATAGGGGAAGGCTGGATCCACCGCGTTTGGTGGGCACCTGGACGATCACAACTTCGTCGCACTACAACTTCATGGTCCCAAGAATTGGGCTTACGGCCCGATCTCGTCCGACCCGCAGTCGCCGACAAATGAGCTAATACTAAATCCAGGAGACTACCTGGTTGCACCAGCCAATACCCCTCATGCAGTGTCCGGAGTTGGCGAACTGTCCCTCCATCTTACAATTGCATTCGATTTTGTAAGCGGCGAAACAAGGCCTTGGGGATCATCGATCGAAGACTGTGACCGGTTGAACCACTACGAATCGACAAGAATCGGAAGCCACTGGCCGGATGCTTTCGATGAGTCCGAAAGTCCAAATAGTTCCGGTCGATACCGATTCTCTCCCCGGCAGCGGCCTGCTATTAATTGTAATGACAAGTACTGCGTGGTAGAAGCGCACGTTGGAGTGTACCGGATTGATCGCCGAGCACACCAATTTCTGGAAGCGTTGCAGCGTGGCCGGAGAATTTCACTCGACGAAGCGCTGGAGATATGCGCCGAACTACCGAACGCTCAAGTTCATAGCCTGATACGTGGACTGTGTAGAGCAGGGGTACTGTTCAAAGGTATTTAACAGCAATCGATGGTACCCACCACCGCCTTTTCAGGAGCCATGTGAGCAGAACTCCCCGCACCACTCTCAATTCAAATACAGCGTTCATTTCCATGTTCAGCGGCACTGCTGTCTCAGTCCTGGCCGACGGGCTGATACCGACGGCTTTCGCCATAGAGTCGATCTCCGGGATCGGTTCCGCATCTACGCTTACGATCGTTCTCGTAGGACTGTGGCTGGGACGCTTTGTCTTCACACCGCTGGCAGGGACGGTGGCAGCCCGGTACGACAGCATCCGAATCATGGTGGTATCGGACATTGCGCGGATCTGTGCCCAAGGCGGCCTGGCAACATACATTCTCCTAACCGGACAGAACACCACGACCGCAATGGCGCTGTCCGCCTGCTTCTACGGGATCGCGACGGCCTTTTACGCGCCGGCGTCGATCACATTGTTGCCCAGGCTCGTCGGCATTGGCCAACTCAAGAGCGCTAACAGCGCGCTGTCTTTGACCATGGACATCGCAGTGCTCGGCGGCCCCGTCTTCGCCGTCGTGCTTATCCACGGCATCGGGTTTCGGGGAATTCTGATCCTCGACGCTCTGACGTTCGCAGTCAACATCGCCGGACTCCTGATCTGCGGCAGACTTCTTCGAGAGTCACCGCGCTCCAGTACCGGCACGAGGGAGCCCGAGGACGACCCGGAAGGCCGCGGAACTGTACCGTCATTGCGGTCTGTGACCCGCATGAATCCCTGGGCAATGACAGGCCTCCTACTCTGGACGATGATCTCAGTGCTGATCGGGGCCATGGCCGTCAGCGGACCGGCCGCCGTCCTACCCGAGCGGGGCTCAGGAACATGGGCTGCGCTCGCCACATGCATGGCCGTAGGAAGTCTGGCCGGAACTCTCATCGCTGCGGCGACAAACCTCTCCTGGCGCTCTGCTGGTGTCGCAGTCGGCATATCGACAGCGGTCCAGGCGTGCATGTTGGCGCTCTACGCTGTCAGCGGCACCGGCGTCTCCATCGTCCTACTGTTCGCCGCGTTCACCGTCGGCCCGCTGGTCGTAACCTCGTCCGGCATCATTTGGACGACTGCCCTGCAGTCCTCGCTGGATCATGGATCCCTTGCCCGGTTCAGTTCGGTCGACCAGTTCCTGTCATCAGCGGCCGTACCGGTAGGCATGATTCTCGCGGGAATTGTGCCCACGGGCTCTGTGACCGCTATCGTGCTGGTCCTGGGCTCGGTGCCAGTCGTCGGTCTGGGTATTCTCGCCTGGCGGTCATCGACTCCATCGCCTTTGGACTCCGACGACCCGCCCGTCGAAGCCGATCACATTCCGAATCAGGCTAAAAAGTAAGGAGGGTGGGGCGTGCCGCCCCACCCTCCTTACCTCATTTGTTTCCAGCCCTCAGGCGAGCAACTCCGCGATCTGAATGGTGTTGAGCGCCGCACCCTTACGCAGGTTGTCACCCGACACGAACAGCGCCAGCCCACGGCCGTCCGGCACACCCGGATCCTGCCGGATACGGCCCACCAGCGAGGCATCCTTGCCGGCGGCGGCCAGCGGCGTCGGCACGTCGGAGAGTTCCACGCCCGCAGCCGAACCCAGGATCTCCCGGGCCCGCTCCGGCGAGATCGGCTCGGCGAACTCGGCATTGATCGACAGCGAGTGCCCGGTGAACACCGGCACCCGCACGCAGGTGCCGCTCACCAGCAGTTCCGGCAGACCCAGGATCTTGCGCGACTCGTTGCGCAGCTTCTGATCCTCGTCGGTCTCGCCCGACCCGTCGTCCACCAGCGAACCGGCAAGGGCCACAACGTTGAACGCGATCGGCGCCACGTACTTCACCGGATCCGGGAATGTCACCGACGAACCGTCGTAGACCAGTTTCTCGGCCTCGCCGACAACGGCGCGTGCCTGCCCGGCGAGTTCCTCCACACCGGCCAGCCCGCTGCCCGACACCGCCTGATACGACGACACGATCAGCCGCTGCAGGCCGGCCGCGTCGTGCAGCGGCTTGAGCACCGGCATCGCCGCCATCGTGGTGCAGTTGGGGTTGGCGATAATGCCCTTGGGCGGGTTCTTGGCCAGCTCGCCGTTCACCTCGGACACCACCAGCGGCACGTCGGGATCCTTGCGCCAGGCCGACGAGTTGTCGATGACGGTCACCCCGGCCGCCGCGAACCGCGGCGCCTGCTCGCGCGACATGGTGGCACCCGCGGAGAACAGCGCGATGTCCAGACCCGACGGGTCGGCCGTCGAGGCATCCTCGACGACGATCTCGCCGTCGCCCCACGGCAGCTTCTTGCCCGCCGACCGTGCCGACGCGAAGAACCGCACCTCGTCGGCGGGGAACTTGCGCTCGGCCAGCAGGGTCCGCATCACGCCGCCGACCTGACCGGTCGCGCCGACAACACCGATTCGCAGAGCCATGGGTCTACCTTCCCGTTCCGGCGTAGACGACGGCCTCTTCGTCGCCGCCGAGATCGAATGCCTCGTGCAGGGCGCGCACCGCGTCGTCGAGTTCGGTATCGCGGCACAGCACCGAGATGCGGATCTCCGAGGTGGAGATCAACTCGATGTTGATGCCGGCGTTGCTCAGCGCCTCGCAGAACGTGGCCGTGACACCCGGATGCGATTTCATGCCCGCACCCACCAGCGACACCTTGCCGATGTGGTCGTCGTAGAGCAGTTCGGTGAAGCCGATCTCGTCCTTGAGCTTGGTGAGCTTCTCGACGCCGAGCGGGCCCAGCTCACGCGGCAGGGTGAAGGTGATGTCGGTCTTGCCGGTCTCCACCTTGGAGATGTTCTGCAGCACCATGTCGATGTTGATCTCGGCTTCGGCGACGGCACGGAACACCTTGGCGGCCGAACCGGGCTTGTCATCGAGGCCGGTGACGGTGATCTTGGCCTCGCTGCGGTCGTGTGCGACGCCGGTGAGAATGGCTTCTTCCACGGGAATGTCCTCCATTGATCCGGTCACGATGGTGCCGGGCTTGGTCGAGTACGACGAGCGCACGTGAACGGGAACGTTGTAGCGGCGCGCGTACTCGACGCAGCGCAGCATCAGCACCTTGGCGCCGCAGGCGGCCATTTCGAGCATCTCTTCGAACGACACCGTCTCCAGGCGGCGGGCGTCGGGCACGATGCGCGGGTCGGCGGTATACACGCCGTCGACATCGGTGTAGATCTCGCACACATCGGCCTGCAGCGCCGCGGCGAGCGCGACGGCGGTGGTGTCCGAACCGCCGCGGCCGAGGGTGGTGATGTCCTTGGTGTCCTGCGAGACGCCCTGGAAGCCCGCGACCAGCACGACCTTGCCCTCGTCGAGCGCGTCACGGACGCGACCCGGTGTCACGTCGATGATCTTCGCCTTGCCGTGACTGCTGGTGGTGATCACGCCTGCCTGCGAGCCCGTGAACGACTGCGCCTCGGCGCCGAGCGAGGCGATGGCCATCGCGACCAGCGCGTTGGAGATGCGTTCACCGGAGGTGAGCAGCATGTCCATCTCGCGTGCGGGCGGTGCGGGGTTGACCTGCTGGGCGAGATCGAGGAGTTCGTCGGTGGTGTCGCCCATCGCGGACACCACGACGACGACGTCGTTGCCCTGCTTCTTCGTCTCGACGATGCGCTCGGCGACACGACGGATCCGCTCGGCCGTCGCGACCGATGACCCTCCGTATTTCTGCACGACGAGTGCCACGCCGGTTCCCTTCTGTGGTGCGGACAGTCCCGGTCAACCTTACCGGCGATGCACGTCGCGTCCGTGCTGGGGCAAGATCACCGCCTACCATCGCCCGCATGGCATCGCTCGCCGAGGATTCCACCACCACCGCCGAACCCGTCCCTGCCCCGCCGCCCGGTACCGACCGATTCCTGCGGTTGTGGGTGGCGCCGGTTGTCGTGTTCTTCGCGATCCGCGCGGTCGGGCTCCTCGTGCTCGCCGACATGGCCTATCTGAACGGCAAGTCCCTCGGTGACCGGCTGTCCGCGTGGGACGGCGAATGGATGCTGGCCATCGCCGAACACGGCTACGACGGCGTCCCGGTCGACCTCACCGACGCGTGGGGCATCCACACCGCCGACACCGCGTACGCCTTCTTCCCGGGCTACCCGTACCTGGTGTCGCTGGCGGCGAAACTTCCGCTGGTCAGCACCTATGGCGCGGCCCTGTTGGTGAACGTGGTGCTGTGCGTGTTCGCCGCCTCCGGGGTGGCCCGGCTCGGTGCGCTGTGCACGGAGCGGATGGCGACGGCCACGCCGCTGCCCTGGCGCCGGCTGCGGTCTACGTTGCCCGCAGCCCTGGCCCGGATCCTGCCCGAATCCTCGAAGCCCCGGCCCGCACCGGCGTCGGAGGCCGATCCGTACACCGTCGGGCTCATCGCCGTCGCGCTGTTCGCCGCGACACCGATGTCGATCGTGCTGAACATGGCGTACACCGAGGCGCTGTTCTGCGCGCTCGCGGTATGGGCGCTGATCGGGGTGCTCGAGGAACGGTGGCTGCTCGCCGGCGTGTGTGCCCTGTTCGCCGGCGCGACGCGGCCCACGGGGGTCGTGGTGATCGGCACCGTCATCCTCGTCGGCCTGCTGGCGCTGCGCCGGCGGCCGGGCCGGCATGAGGCGTCCCGGATCTGGGCGGCGATCATCCTCAGCCCCCTCGGTTACCTGGGCTTTCTCTGCGTGGTGTGGGCACACACCGGGGATCCGCTCGGCTGGTTCACCATCCAGACCGACGGCTGGGACACCCGCTTCGACTTCGGGGTGGCCGCGGTGCGGTTCGTCAACGACACCCTCGCCCACTCCGGCGACGTGGCGCCGGTGGCGACGGCCTGGATCATGCTGTCGACGCCACTGCTGATCGCGGTGGCCGTGTGGTCACGGCTGCCGTGGCCGGTGCTGCTGTACGCGGCGCTCGTGGTGCTCTCGATCATGGCGTCGAGCGGGCTGATGATGAGCCGGGCCCGGCTGCTGCTGCCGGCATTCGTATTGCTCATCCCGTTCGCGGTGCTCTTGGCGCGCCGGCGTCCGGCGGCGATCCTCCTCGCGCTGGTGCCGGTCGTCGCGGGCAGTTCGTGGTTCGGCGCCTACATGCTCACCGTGTATCCGCACGCGATGTGATCGCTGTCACCAGTCTTCTCTCGGGTCACCGATGCGGACCCGGTTGTGCCGGCCCTGGCGAGGCGGCCCGCCTTTGACCGATCTGGCGTCATACATGTGTCCGTCCGCCCGGACCCGCGCGTGGTCGATCTGATCGGGATTGAGCACCTGGGACCAGCCGTAGCTCACCGTGAACACCACCGATCCCCCGGGAACTTCGACCGTGTTGTCGTGGACGAGTGTCTTGAGCCGGCGCAACGCCCGATCGGCTTCCCCGGCCGCCACCAGAAGCACGAACTCGTCGCCTCCGAAGCGTGCGCACACCCCGCCGTGAAGTACGGCGATATGCCCGAGTTGGCCTGCGAAAGCCCGCAATACGAGATCCCCGGTGTGATGGCCGTAGCGATCGTTGATCGCCTTGAAGGCGTCGACGTCGACCACCACCAGCGTTGCGGGAAACTCGGTCCGCCCGTCCCGCACAGCACGATTGAAGCCGCGCCGGTTGAGCAGGCTGGTGAGTTCGTCGTGGTCGGCCAGCCAGCGCTCACGAACTCCCGACAACCCGTCCGGCGTGTCCGCCGATTCCTCGATGATCATCAGTGTCGGCAGGGTGCCGTCGACGGGGACCCGCCAGCGGCGCACCCAGTTGTACAACCGCATCCCGGACCGATGGATCAGTGTGCATGTCGCCCACACCGATTCTGCGCCTTCGCGTGTCGGGCGCCGGGTGGACTCGTCCCGGACGGCCAGGTCCGATGTGTCGATGACCTGACCGATCCCCGACCCGATCAGTTCACCCGCGGACCGGTAACCCAGCAGTTCCGCGAACTCGTCATTGGCGTACTCGACCACCGACCGGTTGCCGAAGACGACCGCGCCCACCCCGAGGCACGACAGAACCCGCAGGATGCCGTCGGGTGTCACGTCCCCGGATGCCCTGCCCTCGGGGCGCGCACCTGGTTCACGTGCCGGCACAGCCACAATCAGCCCTCCCCATATCGCCGCATCAAGAGCACGGTATCCTTATCGATTCCAATTTCTACCGGAATCCCTGAAACTGTCGCATGTCCTACACGTGAATCAAAGTGCGGCCCCGACTCGATGCGGTATTGTGCCGACAGATGCGGGCGCCCGTGCGGTACTGGCTTATGCTGACTGACGTGACATATTCCGGATCAGGGGGCGGTGGAGGTGACGGTGACACGTGTTCCCGATCCACACTCAACAAAGTCGCGGTCGCAGTCACGTGCGATCCGTACCAGCGCGTCGCATTCACCCACGGTCCGGCACGCGCGCTCTCGGCGGCCCAGGCGTCCACCCGCGCAATCGCCCACGATCTCGGATCCGCCGCGAAGTTCACCCAGACCGGCGAGACGACCTGGCGATATGTCGTCGACCTGCCCGACGACCCCGACGAACACGACGCACTGCTCCAACATCTCGTCCGGCTGTCGACATGCGGTGACGACGATCCCGATGGCCTCTACCTGGACTGCTGCGCCGGGTTCGCCGTCGGCCCGCACCTTCCCGCCGCCACAACCGATCACGATCTGGCCGAGTACGCATCGGCCGCACTGAGCCTGTGCCTGCGATCTACCGATCGAATCCGATTTGCCGAGAATGAATCTCGCGCCGAGGTACGCGACGGGCTCACGCTCGCACATCGGCTGCGTCTCTCGTCGGCCGCCGACTTCCCCCTCGTCTATCAGCCCATCGTCCGATTGTCCGACCGCCAGGTGATGGGGTTCGAGGCCCTCCTGCGCTGGCGCCCCGACCAGGATGTCCTCACCCCGGACCACTTCATGGAAGAGGCGGAGGCCTCGTCGCTGATTCTTGACATCGGCTTGATGACAATCCCCGTGATCATCGAAACATTTGCCAATACCCTGGCGCCGTTATGCGCATCCGACGAACCGTTTGTCACCATCAATCTGTCGAGCAGGCAGTTGACCGACCCGGCGCTGGCCGGGTATATCGGCCGCACACTGGATAATTTCAGCGTCGATCCCGGACGACTGTGGATCGAGTTGCGGGAAGATGCCGCCATCCAGAATGATTCGAGTACCTCGAAGGTAATCGATCAACTCCATCAGTTGGGCTGCAGAATCAGCATCGATGATCTCGGCTCGGGTTATTCCGCACTCAGTTACATCAGGGACCTGCCCGTCGATGTCCTGAAAATTGATCGCGACCTGATCAATCAGGTGACCTGCGACCCGGTCAGTGCGGCAGTTGTCGACGCCATCTGCCAGATGTGCAAGGCAGTCGGCATCCACATCGTCGCCGAGGGGATCGAGTCCGAGGATATCCTCCCCGTCCTGCACGGGTTCGGCATCGGCTACGGCCAGGGCTACCTCTTCGGGCACCCGACGGCGGCGGCAGCGCTCGCCGGACGAACAGCAACAGCCGGCTGACCTCTCACACCATGGTCCGGCGCCGGCGCCGCACACACTGCTGACATAGCCCCCGATTCGGGCCACAGACGGCTACCTGCCGGTCAGTTACCACTGAGTAACCCCCCAGATCCAGGGACTTTAGGCTCTAGGTACAACGCAGTTGTACACATCACACGTTTCATACATACTATGACTGATTAAAGTCATTGACTGTCCATCCTGGACTGTCAATGCGTCGGGCTGTGTGTCTCATCCGTCGGCAAGGAGTTACGTTCGTGGAGTCCAATGAGTTGCTCTCGGTCAGTGGACTGTCCAAAGACTTTCACTCCAAGCGAGTACTCGATGACGTCACGTTCGCGGTCGCGCCCGGCGAGATCGTCGCACTCGTCGGAAGAAACGGCGCGGGCAAGTCGACGTTGGGGCGGATCATTGCCGGCACCGAGTCCGAGTCGGCCGGAACCATCAGCTCCCTCGGTGTCGAATACCCGCGCGCATCCCGGCTCGAAGCACGTGCCCGGGGAGTGGCGATGATCGAGCAGCGCATCGACATCGACCCGACATTGACTGTCGCCCAAGCGATCTTCCGGGGAACCTTCCAACAGGACCGTCCCCACGACGCCTTGCGCCGGCAGGCCGCGTGGATCCTGAATGAGATGGGCATGACGCTCTCGCCCGACGAGTTGATCGGCGAGGTGCCCCGGCCACTGTACGGGCTGATCGAAGCCGCCCGGGTGCTCACCGACGACGCCCAGGTGGTGGTGATGGACGAGGTGTCCGCGCCGCTGAACCTGGCCGAGGCCGCCGAACTGCACGAGGTGGTACGCCGCCTTGTGCGGCAGGGTCGCGGTGTGCTGTTCATCTCCCACCGCCTCCCGGAGGCGCTGAAGCTGGCCGACAGGGTACTGGTGCTGCGCGAGTCGCGACTGGTCTACTCCGGTCCGACAAGCGCGCTGACCGCCGATGACCTCGCCGAGTTGATGCTGGGCACCACGCATGTGGCAGAGCCCGCACCGGCTCCGGAACCACCTGCGGGACAAGGAGGGACGCCGCTGCTCGAGGTCACCGACCTCCGAGTTCCCGGTGTCGTGCACGGCGTCGACCTGACGGTGTACACCGGTGAGATCATCGGGCTGACCGGGTCCCGGGACTCCGGCGTGTTCGAGATCGGCGGGGCCATCACCGGCCAGGTCACGGCCAGCGCAAGAACTTTCGTGGTCCATGGCGAACCGCGGAGTGTGCTGACACCCGCAGACGCCTCAGCACTGCGTTTCTCCTATTTCACCGGTGAGCGCGATGAACTCGGCGCCGATCCCAGCGAATCCGTCGCCCGCTCGATGATGAACAGCGGCTGGACCACCGAGGCCGGATTCCACGCCGAGGTGGCCGCCCTGCGCAAGGTGATCGCCATGATGGCCTCACTCGAATTGCAGTCGAACAGTTTCCATAAAAGCGTGGGTGAACTGTCCGGCGGCGACGCCCAGAAGGTCCGGCTGGCACCGCTCATCTTCGAGGACAGCGATCTCGTCGTCCTCAATTCCCCGACCCGCGGGCTCGATGTCGCCGCCCAGACCCAACTCCGGCGCCTGCTCAACGATTCGGTCCTGTCCGGTTCAAGTGCCGTCGTGGTGTCCGGTGACGCCGCCGAACTACGCACCTGGTGCTCCCGTGTCGGCGTCATCGTCGACGGCTTCCTGACCGAGTGGATCGTTCCGGAGACGATGAGCCCGGAAGAGTTCGAACACAGACTGCACGCCGCACACACCCCCACCGCGATCGACCAGTACCACGACACCGAGCCGGCGACCGCATGACGACGCCCCGCGGCCCGGTCAGGCAGGTCCGGCAGTAATGGCAGATCGCTGGTGGAATCGACGGCGTCGTGAACCCGCCCGAGAGGACGACAACGAAGACGAGACCCCCGCAGTGGACGGTCCGGAACCCTTTGCCCCAGGGAAGACCCGGTCGGCCGCATCGACTTCGGAGTTCGACACCCCGGGCAGGGACTCGCGGGAGGAGCCGGCACGCGATAGCCCGTCGCCGGCCCTTCTGCGGCCCGTCGAGGAGGAAGCAGACGAACCGGCACCGCCAGAGCCTTCGCTCGGGACGCTGGTCGGTGACGTGAACCGGCTCACCGACGGGGCGTCGACGCAGGTCGCACCCGACGACGCCCCGACCGACCGGTGGCCGGTCCAGCGCACGACGCAGCGGCACCGGCGTGCCGCCTACCCGGCGCAGGAGATGCCTCCGATGCCCACCGGCCGGCGTATCCATCGGCACAGCCCCTGGACTCCGCCGGAACACCTCGAGGCAACGACTCCCGCTCCACCCGCCGACCCCGCTCCACCCGGTGATCCTGTTCCACCCGGTGATCCTGTTCCACCCGGGGCAGAGACCTCGCTCCCCGCAATCCGGGCATCACTACCGCCGGAGCCAGAATCTTCCCCATCAGTCGGGGATATCGAAACCGATCAGTCATCCCACACAGAGATAGGAAATACACCAGTGTCACAACTCGAAGATTATGTATCGCAACTACTCCGTATCGACGGTGCCGTCGGTGCGGCCATCGTCGACTGCGAAAGCGGCATGGCTCTCGCGAAGGGCGGCGACCCGGGTTTCGATCTCGAAGTCGCAGCCGCCGGCAACTCAAATGTCGTTCGCGCGAAGATGAACACGATGGAGACGCTGGGCATCTCCGGCAACATCGAGGACATCCTGATCTCGCTCGACAAGCAGTATCATCTGATCAACATCCTGGACGGCCGGGGTACCAATGGCCTGTTCATCTATCTGGTCCTCAACCGGGCGACCGCGAATCTCGCGCTGGCACGGCACAAGCTCCGCGCCGTGGCGGCCGAGACCAGAATCTAAAAGGCCTCAGTGATGAAGGCGGACGGGTTCGACCCGTCCGCCTTTTTCGCGTGTGCCCCGCCCACTCACATTCGAGCGCATTCAAGGCACCCCGATTAGCGGTGCGCCGACCCTAAAGTGTCTAATTATTGTGACTTAGTACCCACAGCATGCAGGACCAACGACTCTTCAATGGTTGAACGACCCCGCGTTCCCGTGCTGCCCACGATCGGCAGCGACGGCGACCCCCGACTCATCCTCGATGCACGCACATCATGGATGGGCATACCGCTGTTCCCGGAGCGGAACGAACGACGCTTCCGCGCCACATTCTGCGATTCCGGGGCACAGACCCGCGCCGAGGTCCACCTGCTCACCTTCCTCGCGCTGACGCTCGCTCTGGCCACCGTATCGCTTTCCGCCTGCGAAGGCCCGGGTACAGCGGCCATCTGCGCCATCCTCGGAACCGCGGTCGGAATCCAGTCGGCAGCCATTCTCGGTAACCGGCTGCTGGTCGCGCGGTACCCGCGGACGTACGCGAACTCGATGGGTTCGGCAGCGCTGTTCGTCGCCGCCCAATTCCTCACGCTGGTCTGCGTGCTCACCGCCCACTTGGCGCATGCGGGCGACGTACCGGGCTCCGTCCCGCTGATGGTGCCGTACGCGTTGATCCTCAGCGTGCAGTTCGCACATCTGCCGTTCAACATCCTGGTCGGCGTGACCGCGGTATTCGTCATCTCCGTCGGTGCGATGGAGTTGGCCGAAGGCGGCCTCGGTGCGCAGGTCACCGAGGCTGTCGTCTCGCTCGCCATCGTCTGTGGCTCGACACTCACCGCTCGTCGATCCGAGATCATCGGCAGGCAATCCTGGGCACAGCAACACCGGATCGCACTCCTCAACGAGACCGACCCGCTCACGGGGATCGCCAACAGCACACGGCTGGCGCTCGAGCTGATCGATGCCGACAATCACCGGCAGGCGTTCTCGCTGCTGCTGCTGGAGATAGGCAGGTTCAAGAACTACAACGACACCCACGGTCACCCCTCGGGTGACGAGGTGCTGCGCGCCGTCGCCCTGTGCCTGCGGGAATCATGCGGAAATGACAACGCCGTGGTCGCCCGGGTGGCGGGCAAGCGTTTCGCCGTCCTGTGGCGCAACGGCCAGGTGACCTCGGAAAAGGCGTACGACGTTCGCCTCCATGTGGTCACGGCCATCCGGGCGGCAACCGGCCCGGCCGGCCGATCCCTGCGGGTGCACTCGAGCCTGGCGCATCGGCCCGGGTGGCCCGACGAGCAGCCCGGTGAGGAACCCGGCCTCCAGGAGTTCGTGCGGCGCGCCGAAGGCGCATTGTGCCGCTCGCGCGAGTCGGACGACGCCGCGCTGGTCACAGCACGCCCCGATGATCAGCCGCCGGCCGGAACCTTCACCCTCGACCTCGGCGAGGCCACCCGGGTCACCCAGGAGAAGCACCCGTGCCCGCATCCGCTGCACACCACGTGGCATTCGATCACCTACCCGCCGCAGGCGGAGGCCGACTACCGGATCGGGTCCGACGCGCGGGGCAAGCCGCTGCGGACGGCCGTGCTGGCCGGAATCCTGGTCATATCGATCGCGACGCTGGTCATCGGCGCACCCCTGAACAACGTGCCCGCCGACGTCACGGACGTGGTCACGCCGGCGCTCGCGTTCATCGGCATTCCAGCCACCCTCGCCGCGTTGATCGCCATTCAGCTACCGACACTGCGGCGCTGGTCCACGTTCGCCTTCATCGGTGCGGTGGGTGCGTGCTGGGCTGCGGGGATGGCCGCCTTCATCGCGCTCGGTGCGGACGGGCCCGCCACGGTCCCCATCATCATCCCCGTCACGCTGGTCCTGAGTCTGTTCACCACACACGTCGTCTGGAATATCGCGCTGCCCGTCGGGGCATCGATGCTGGCCGGGACGTTCGTGATCGAACTGATCTGCACACCGATCACCGCCTCGCAGATCCTCTCGATCGTGGTGGCGACCCTGATCACGGCCATGGGAATGCGCTCGGCGTTCCGCGTCGAGATCAGTTACCGGATCCGTTGGCGCAGATCCCAGCATCTGGCCTTTCTCAGCCAGGTCGACACCCTCACGATGCTGGCCAATCGCCGCGCATTCGAATCCCGGCTACGCCGACTCGTCACCGACGGTCGTGACGTCGCCGTGATGACCATGGACCTCGACTCGTTCGGCGCCTACAACCGTGAGTTCAGTCACGCGGCCGGCGACGCGTGTCTTCGGCGGATCGGCGGCTATCTGTCCGCGGCCGTCGCGCCGTACCAGCAACTCCCCGGCCAACCGCCACCGGAAAACCCACTGACCGACGGCTTCGCGCTGGCGGCCCGCATCGGCGGTGAGGAATTCGCGGTGCTCCTCACCGGCGATCCCACGATGTCCGATGCCCGCCTGGTCGATCGGGCTCGGTCCATTTGGCAGGGAGTGTCCGAACTCGGCATTCCGGCTCCCGGTCACGACCGCGAGCTCACCGCCTCCGCCGGGGTGTCCGTGTACCACGCCCACCCCGGCGCAGCGGGTGTCGATGCCGCCGCAGCGCGTCCCCATACCGGCAGAGCGTGCCGCAACGCCGGCCGCGCGTGTCGCAATACCGGCCGAGCGTGTCGCATCGCCGGCAGAGCGTGTCGCACTACCGGCAGAGCGCATTTCGATGCCGGCAGAGCCGGAGCCGATGCCGACGCCGCGATGATGTCCGCGGACCTGCTCACGTGCGCCGACCGGGCGCTCTACGCCGCGAAACGCGCCGGCGGCAACCAGCTACGGCTGGAGCGATCCGGTTACGCCGACCGCACCACGCACTGACAGCTCGGCGCTACGACCCCGTCCCGCCCAGCACCGCTCCGACAGTCCGGAAGATGATGGTGATGCATCATTTATGGCCGGCCGCATTCCGCCGCAGCGACGCCGGGCTCAGCACGCCGGCGCGGGTGCCGGCGTCCGGCGCTGCCCGTCCGGAACCCGGTGATGGCGGCCGTCGGCGCTGCTGTGCGGAGCCAGGTCGGGATTCGCCCGGTGGCGGCCCTCCGGTACCCGGTGGTGGCGGCCGTCGGGCGGCTCGTGGTGTCTGCCCCGCTCCGGCAACTGGTGGCGCCCACGTTCCGGGTCCGCCCGGTGCCTCCCGTCGCGGTTGCCGGCCACAGCCGTCATCACGCGACCCCGGTCCGCGCCCACAGACCCACCGATTCGTACACGGCGAGGGTTCGCCGGGCCGCGTCACGCCACGACAATGACTGCGCCACAGCCAATCCCGCACGACGAAGCGCGGCCAGCTCGGCAGGGCCGGCGGCCAGGTCGCCAAATTCGTCGGCCCACTCGGCGACCTCGAAGCCGCCGATCAGCACAGCACCGTCACCGACCACGTCGGGCAGTGCACCCACGTCCGAGGCGACGACGGCCGCACCGCACGCCATCGCCTCCAGCGGCGGCAGCCCGAAACCCTCGTACTCCGAGGCGTACGCGACGACGGTCGCCGCTCCATAGAGGGCGGGCAGATCGGCCCTGTCGACATAGCCGAGTCCGATCGCCCCGGCGGGTGCCGCCGAGGTATCGGAGTTCTTGCCGGCGAGCACGCAGGCAAGTCCGGCCCCCCGCGCGGCGGCAGCCACCACATCGGGCCGCTTGCGTGGTTCCACCGTCCCCACCTGCAGGACGAAGCGAGAGGGTAGCGCGTATTTCTCCCGCACAGCGACGATCTCGGCGGGCGAGGCACAGCGCGCCCAGGACGGCGGCGCCAGCCCGATCACGATCGGCTCGACGCCGGCGAGATCACGGATCCGGTCGGCGGTGAACTCCGATACCGCGATCACCGCGTCGGCCCGGCGCAGGCTGTCGCGCACCAGGAGCCGTTCGCCGCGTGCGCGTATCGCCGGATATGCCCAGGGCGTGTCGAACACAGACATGTCGTGGATCGTCGCGACCTTCGCGCGGGGACCGGAGACCGGCAGATCCGCGTCCAGGCCGTGGAAGACGTCCACCCGGGGGACGGGCAGCTTGCCGAGCACCGCCCTGCGGATGCCGCTGCTCTGCGGCACCTGCCACGCCTCGATGGCCGCGGGCAGGCAATCCGCCGACGGCGCCTGCACGAGCGCCGATACGTCGAGGCATTCGGGAAGTAGTGACGCCATGGCCGACAGCAATTCGCGCGTGTAGGTACCCACACCTGTTCCGTCCCGTTCCAGGGTCAAGGCACCGAATGCCAGCGACAAGCGCCTTGCCACGCGAACCCTCCCGCAGATCATCGTCAGTGTGTTGCTGATATTTAACACCATTTGTCATAGTCAGAATGTTAAAAGTGACTGATCCGCATCGTTGGCCGGTCACCGGCGATGACAAGTGGTCACGCCGCCGGGTTCTCCCGTGAACGATTCCTCGCGATCGCCGATCTGATCCGCTGCCCGGACTGATGACGAAACCTCGCCCAGGATGTGAGAAAATTTCACCATCAACGTCCATACCAACCGGCATCTCAAGCCAATGACAGCAAGGGGCGCACATGCGCGATCTCGACCTCCGCCGTCTGCGCATGTTCGTCACGGTCGTCGAGTCACCGTCGCTGCGGATCGCCGCCGAGGAACTGGCCATCTCACAGCAGTCGCTGTCGGTGGCGATCCGCGAACTCGAGGCCCAGCTCGGCGTCGACCTGTTCTCCCGCAGCAAACGTTCCCTGGTGCTGACCAAGGCCGGCGAGGCGCTGTATGAGGGGGCTGTTCCGCTGCTGGCGGTCGGTACCAGCCTGACCACCGAGGTCCGCAAGCTCGATACCGACGGGGACGTGCCTTACTCCATCGGGCACACTCCGGCGGTGGCCCCGTCCGAGGCATTCGAGGTGATCGAGGGCCCCATCCTCGCCGACCCCACTCTCGCCATCACCGTGCGCCCGATAGCCCCCGACAGCGCGCGCGAGGAGTTGCTCGCCGGGACCATCGATCTGGCACTGACGCGCAGCGCGACCGTGCCGTCGGACCTGGCAGGGGTCGTCGCGTTCCGGCATGAGTTGCGGCTCGCCGTGCACGCTCGGCATCCGCTCGCCTCCGCGCCGACGTGTTCGATGAGCGATGTCAGCCGCCACCCCATCGTCGTGTCCGAACTCGAAACGGACTGCACGCCGATGATCGTGTCCTATTGCCGCGACGCGGGATTCGAACCGACGATAATCGTGTCCAAGCTGCACGGCATCCCACCGCACATGGCGGTGCTCGTGCATCAAGACGCCTGCACCTTCGTTACCAACCAGGCCGGTTGGGTGTACCACGACCAGATCCGGGTTGTCAGTCTCACGGCACCACCGCAGGTTCCGGTGATGGCGATGTGGCTGCCCAGTTCGCCCCCGAAGCTGCGCAATCGCATCCTCGACCTGGCGGGCACCCGGCCGACGGAACCGCCTGCGAGTCCGCCCTGTCGGTGTGAATCCCTGTCGGTGTGAATCCCGGTCAGCCTAAATTCCAGTGAGGGCGAATCCCGGAGATCGACATGGCCGACCGGGACCGGACCACTCGCCCGCAGCAGAGATGTCCTGTGTGGTGCGGGCAGCCGGCGTCAGGCCGCGCGGTGCGGGCACACCACCGGCGCGAACCGCCACCGCGAGCGGCCCGACCGCGGTAGTGCCCGCGCACAGTGCCGGACGTTCTCCGGCGGTACCCGGTACTGGCCGGAATCGCGGTGGCCGTTGTCGTCGTCAGAGTTCTGAGTCATCTGTTCACCCCATTCGGTAGTCATCGGTGGAGATCGTGAAGTAGTGGCCCCCGCCGGCGCAGTTCACGCCGTAGCCGGGGTCTGTGGAGCAGGTGATGCCCCGGACCTGTAGCAGCCTGCCGTAGGGCAATACCCGCTGGCGTGGCACGTCCACAGTGGTGTCGCTGTAGAAGGTGAACCGGGCGGGCGTCGCGGTGGTCATGTACACCCCGTTGGGATGGATCGAGGCGACTCCGCCGCCGGACACCCTGGGCGCCCGGGCGGGCACTTTGCCCCGGCATCCCGCCCACGGCGCACCCCTGTCGAGGTGGATGGCGCATTTCCAGCTGCCCGACGGGGACTGGAAGTAGTAGCTCCCGCCCACCTGAAAATCGGCCGGGTTGACCTTCGGCCACTCCCCCGGGATCGCCGACGCATCGGGCGCGGCGACGGCCAATGGTGCGGCGACAGTGACGATTCCGGCCGCGACGGCGGCCGAATGACGGGCGATGCGGGAGGCGGTGAACTGCGGCATGGGTCAACAATGACTCACAGCGCCCCCACAGGCGATGGGTAGAACTCCCCAGGCGGAAGCCTCCGATGGGGAGAACTCCCCGCCGGACGTGGAACTACCCGGCGGCGAAACCGGCGCAGAGCCAGGCGATGCCGCGGTCGACCTGGGCGCGGGGATCGGTGAGTTCGCCACCCCGGGCGCTGCCGACGAGACCGGCCAGGTGCGGCGGCGCGTCGGCGACCCGGCCCTCGATGACGTCGACGAGTCCGCCCGGCACGTCGGAATCGGTGTCGAGCGCGACGCTGGGCAGCACGGCCAGCGCGACCCCGTTGACGTAACTCCACACGGTCAGCGACATCTCCGTCGCCACCTCGACGTCGACGCCGAGGCCGTCCATGAAACCGCCGACCAACCAGTCCAGGCAGCGCAGTGATTCGATGCTGAAGCCGTAGCGGGGTGAGGTGTAGGCCTGCACGACCCACGGATGCCGCTGGTACAGCTCCCAGTCGATGTCGGTGGCCGCGGCGACCCGCTCGCGCCAGCCGAGCGCCGGTTCGGCGTCGATCGGGTACGGGAACCGCCGCCCCACCTCGACGGTCATCTCCTCGATGAGATCGTCTTTTCCCGCGACGTGCCGGTACAGCGACATGGCGCCGACGCCGAGTTCGTCGGCGATCCGGCGCATCGAGAGCGCGCCCATCCCGTCGCGGTCGGCGACGGCGATCGCGGCGTCGACGATCGCCGGAACGGTGAGCTTGGGACTCTCGGCGGACACCGGATCCATCGCCTCCTGATCTGAACCCGAAACCACTGATCGGTACACGGAATAACCGGCTTGCGTACAGCGTACTCACCTACGTACCGTTTGACCGTACCGTGTGACGCGTACGCCGTACGCACGCCGTTTCCGGCACCCGGACAGAAAGCAGTCAATCATGGCCATCGACCACCAGAGCAGCGGACAGCGCGTCGAGGCGGTTTCCGCCCCCCGCGCCGACCGCCGCACGTGGCTCGGCCTGGCCGTGCTCACCCTGCCGGTGATGCTGGTGTCGATGGACGTGTCCGTCCTCTACCTGGCCATCCCCGCCATCACCTCGGCGCTCGACCCGTCGGCGTCGGAGCAACTGTGGATCCTCGACATCTACGGCTTCCTGCTCGCCGGCCTGCTCATCACGATGGGCAATGTCGGCGACCGCATCGGCCGCCGCAAGATCCTCCTCGGCGGCGCCCTCGTGTTCGGTGTGGCGTCGATGATCGCCGCGTTCGCCCCGAGTGCCGGTGTGCTGATCGCGGCCCGCGCCCTGATGGGCCTGGGCGGCGCCACCCTGCTGCCGTCGAGCCTGTCGCTGATCGCGAACATGTTCGTCCACGCCCGCGACCGCGGGCTGGCCATCGGCATCTGGACCTCGGTGTTCGCCGGCGGCAGCGCCGTGGGGCCGGTTGTCGGCGGTGTGCTCATGCACCACTTCTGGTGGGGTTCGGTGTTCCTCATCAACGTGCCTGTGGTGATCGTGCTGCTGCTGGTCGGCCCCCGGCTGGTGCCGGAGTTCCGGGCCGGCGCGTCCGGGCCGTTCGACGCCCTCGGCGTGGGGCTGTCGATGGCCGGCATCCTGCCGCTGATGTACGCGATCAAGACGATGGCCTCGCACGGTTTCTCGGCCGGCACCCTGCTGATCGGCCTGGCCGGCCTGGCGTTGCTGGTCGCGTTCCTGATGCACCAGGGGCGCACCCCGCACCCGCTGCTCGACCTCTCGTTGTTCAAGAACCCGATGTTCAGCGGCTCGGTCGCGGTCGCCCTCACCGGCATGATGGCGCTCGGCGGCATGTCGTACCTGACCGGCGTCTACCTGCAGTCCGTCCTCGACATGGATGTGCTGGCCGCCGCGATTGCCGGGCTCCCGATGGCGTGCGCGGTGGCGATCTTCTCCGTCGGCGCCGCGAAGGTGGCCGCGGCCGTCGGAACCCGGAACGCGTTCGTCGGGTCTGTGGTGCTCACCGCCGTCGGCATGGCCGGTGTCCTGACGCTCGGTGTCGACGACGGTCTGTGGATGTACATGCTGTTCACGACGATCGCCGGTATCGGCTTCGGCGTCCAGTTCTCCCTGGTGTCGGAGGTCGTGGTCGGGTCGGTGCCGCCGGAGCGGTCGGGTGCGGCCTCCAGCATCTCCGAGACCTGCTTCGAGCTCGGCACCGCCCTCGGGCTGGGCCTGCTCGGTTCGCTGGCGACACTCGTCTTCCGCGGTGGATCCGATGGGCGCGAGTTCAGCGACACACTCGGCGACACCCTGCGCACAGCCGACGGCCTCGGCGCCTCCGGCGACGCGCTGGTGGCCGCCGCCAAGGTGGCGTTCGTCGACGGTATGCACACCGCGGCGCTGGCCACCACGGCCCTGCTGACGGTGGTCGCCGTGGTGCTCGCCTTCGTGATGCGGCCCGGCAGCCGTCCGGCGGTCGAGCCGGTCGCGTCCTGATGCCTTACCGTCGTCAGGGTGCATGAACTGATCGAAGGCCGCTGGAGCGCCCGCGGCTACGACCCCGCGGCAACCATCTCCACCGACGAGCTCACCGAGATCCTGGACGCCGGCCGGTGGGCCGCCACCTGGGGGAAGGTGGCGCCCGTCCGGTTCGTCGTCGGGGAGCGCGGCGACGACACCTTCACCGCGATCACGGACCTGCTCACCCGCGGCAACAAGTCGTGGGCGCCCGCCGCGGCGGCGCTCGTGCTGGTGTGCACCACCGACAACCCCGACGACACGATGGCCCACGAGTACGGTGCCGTCGACCTCGGGCTGGCCGTGGCGCAGATGAGCATCCAGGCGGTGGCGCTCGGCTGCAACGCACACCCGATGGCCGGTTTCGACGCCGCGGGCGCCCGCGTGCGGTTCGCCATCCCCGACGACAAACGCGCCATGGTGGTCCTCGCGATCGGCAAGCTCGCCGAGGACATCTCGATCCTGAGTCCCGAAGTACTCGAACGTGATTCGATTCCACGCCGACGCCGCCCGCTGGAGGAGGTCGCGTTTGCCGGCACCTGGGGGCAGCCGTTCACCGCGCGGGCGTGAGCGGTTCGCGATAAGCGATCTTGTTCACACCAGCGGTATCGCAGCGGTATCCGCGATAGGCTGACCGGCGGCGGAGACGACTTCAGGGCCGGAGGTGGGCGTCCATGCATGTGACCACGATCGATCTGGTCATGCTCTCGGGAGCGTTCACCGAGCTGTGCACCCACTGGACCGGCGAGCCGGTCCGGAGACAGCTCGCGGTCACCTTCAATCAGGCCAATCACCTTCTGGGACTTGCTGATCCGACGTCGCAGGGGGTGTGGATCGCGGGCACCGTCGACCTCGCCGACGACGGCGAGGCGGTGGACACCGAGCGGGCGGCACACGCGGTCGCCCGGTTCCTGACCGAGCACGAGGCCCTGCGCGCCCGCTTCCAGTTCGATCCGCAGACCTCGGTACCGTACGCCGACGTCTTCGGCCCCAACCAGGTGCGGGTGACCGCCGAACCCCGTGGCGACATCGGATCCGCTGATCTGGCAACGCTTTTGAGTGCCCGCTGCCGCAGCGGCGAGGTGCCCGGCGTGTTCTTCGGGCTGCTCGATTCCACCCTCATCGTCGGTTTCGACCACGCCCACTGCGACGCCCTCACCGTCGACCTGGCGCTGCGCCGGATCCGGGAGCTCTACCTCGACCCCGAGTCCCGCCGCAGCCCCGGTGAGCGTTTCTTCGACCGGTCCGAACTCGACGGCATCCTCAGCGAGAAACTCGCCGCCGCCGAGGGTGAGCATCCCCGATTACCGGCCTGGCGACGGTTTTTCGCCGCCACCGGCAATGCGATCCCCACCTTCCCGCTGCCGCTGGGTGAGATCCCGCCGGGCGGTGCGCCGCAATGCACGCGCGTGGTGGAACTTCTCGACGACACCGCCGCAGACGCCCTCGGCCGCGGCGCGTTCGCCAAGATCCTGGCCCAGCTCGCCGCGTCGATAGCCGACCAGGGCGGGCCGCAGACCTTGTCGACGGTGATCCCGGTGCACACCCGCGGCCGGTCGTCGTCACGGTGGCATCAGACCGCCGGTTGGCTGGTCACCAACGCCCCGGTACGGGTCCGCTCCGGCGACACCGGGGGTGCCCAGCGCGCCCTCAAGTCCGCCCTGGGCCTGGCCGCCGTCCCACTCGACCACGTGCTGCAACGCTGTCAGCCGGCGATGACCACCGCCGACATCTTCATGGTGTCCTACCTCGACTACCGCCGCCTCGGCGATCCACTGCCCGGCGCCCGGCACATCTCCAACAGCACCACCACCGACAGTGTCCAGATGTGGTTCTCCCGCCACCACGACGGCCTCGACCTGCGCATCCGCTACCCCGATACCACCACCGCCAATGCCACCGTCGACGCCCTCGTCCTCTCCCTGTCCGAACGCCTGCGCCGCTACGCCGACGCCGCCCACCCCGCCACCGCCTGACGACCCCGCCCCCATCACGACCGGATCGGCAACCCTGCTCGGTCATCGCTGGCCACAATCATGCTGCCCATCACCCTCGGACCCGACAATGATTGGCCTGCATGGGGTTTCGTGATGATCGCCGCGGGTGTCGCCGGCCTGATCTTCTTCGCCCGCCGTCAGGTGGCCACCGCCCAGACCGCCTCCGCTGGTTGAGGTGCGAAGAGCCGCTAGGCGATGAGCCTCGAAACCTCGTGAGACGACATTGTCCGCTCACGAGGTTTCGAGGCTCGTCGCTTGCGCTCCTCACACCTCAACCAGTTGGTGGGGTGGCCATTTTGCGGGGTGAATCCGCAGGAGTACAGTGTTCGGCATGCAGCGTGCGCTCCTTCTCGGTTGCCGCGGCGGGGTCTGATTCGACCGGCTCTCCGCCGCGGGGATCAGACGTGCCGGTCACTCCCCTTTCTTTCTTGACCTGGAGAACGACCCATCATGGCCGCAGCAGACAGTTTCACTTCCGGAGCCAGCCGTATCGTTGAGCCTTCCGGCCCCATCCCCGCCGACCAGCCCGTTTGGAATCCGCAGCGCTCCTCGGCGATGCCCGTCCACCGTTACCTCCAGTTCGCCGACGAGGTGGAGAAGGTATCGGTTCCCGACCGCACCTGGCCCGACAAGGTCATCACCAAGGCCCCGCTGTGGTGCGCGGTCGACCTGCGCGACGGCAACCAGGCCCTGATCGACCCGATGAGCCCGGCCCGTAAGCGCCGCATGTTCGATCTGCTGGTCCGCATGGGCTACAAGGAGATCGAGGTCGGTTTCCCGTCGGCCAGCCAGACCGACTTCGACTTCGTCCGCGAGATCATCGAGGACGGCGCGATCCCCGAGGACGTCACCATCCAGGTGCTGACCCAGTGCCGCAGCGAACTGATCCAGCGCACCTTCGAGGCCTGCCAGGGCGCGTCGAATGTGATCGTGCACTTCTACAACTCGACGTCGGTGCTGCAGCGCCGGGTGGTGTTCCGCGCCGACAAGCCGGCCATCGTCAAGATCGCCACCGACGCCGCGCAGCTGGTGCTGGAGGAGGAGAAGAAGTACCCCGACACCAACTGGCGGTACGAGTACTCCCCCGAGTCGTACACCGGCACCGAGCTGTCGTTCGCCAAACAGGTGTGCGACGCGGTTTCCGAGATCATCGCACCCACCCCCGAGAAGCCGCTGATCATCAACCTGCCGGCGACGGTCGAGATGGCCACGCCCAACGTGTACGCCGACTCGATCGAGTGGATGAGCCGTAACCTGGCGCGCCGCGACTCGATCATCCTGAGCCTGCACCCGCACAATGACCGCGGCACCGCGGTCGCGGCCGCCGAGCTGGGCTATCAGGCCGGCGCCGACCGCATCGAGGGCTGCCTGTTCGGCAACGGTGAGCGCACCGGCAATGTGTGCCTGGTGACGCTGGGCATGAATATGTTCAGCCGCGGTGTCGACCCACAGATCAGTTTCTCCGACATCGACGAGATCCGCCGCACCGTCGAATATTGCAACCAGCTGAACGTCCCCGAGCGCCACCCGTACGGCGGCGACCTGGTGTACACGGCGTTCTCCGGCAGCCACCAGGACGCCATCAACAAGGGCCTGGATCAGATGAAGATCGATGCCGACGAGCAGGATTCGGACGTCGACGACATCATCTGGGCGGTCCCGTACCTGCCGATCGATCCCAAGGATGTGGGCCGCAACTACGAGGCCGTGATCCGCGTCAACAGCCAGTCCGGCAAGGGCGGCGTCACCTACATCATGAAGGCCGACCACGGCATGAATCTGCCGCGGCGCCTGCAGATCGAGTTCAGCCGCGAGATCCAGAAGATCACCGACGGCGAGGGCGGCGAGGTCAGTCCCAAGGAGATGTGGGATGTCTTCAGCCAGGAATACCTGATGCCGATCACCCCGCTGGAGCGGATGCGCCAGCGTGTCGACGCCTCCGAGATCGACGGCGGCGAGGACCAGATCACCGCGATCGTCAAGGTCGACGGTGTGGAACGGGAGATCGAGGGCGTCGGCAACGGCCCGCTCGCCGCGTTCGTCAACGCCATCGGCACCGTCGGTTTCGACGTTCGCGTCCTCGACTACGCCGAGCACGCCCTGACCTCGGGCGACGACGCCAGCGCCGTCTGCTACGTCGAGGTGGAGACCAACGGTGAGACGGTGTGGGGTGTCGGTATCGCCCCGTCGATCACCACCGCCAGCCTGCGCGCCGTCGTCTCGGCGGTGAACCGTGCCCACCGCGCGGCAGCCCCCGCCGACGCCGACGGCACCGCCCCCCGCACCTGGGCCCCGTAACCGCGACACCCCCCGAATTCCGGTGACCGACACACCTCGTCGCGTCACCGGTGCAGGCCGCCGATCAAAGCTGCGAGCGATCCCCGCACTGATCGGCGGCCTCAACTTTTCCACTGCGCCCACCTTCGTGCCCCCCGAGACCACTCAACCGCACCCCACCTTCGTGCCCCCCCGAGACCGCTCAAGCGCACCCCACC
>NZ_BAED01000076.1 GCF_000241345.1 Gordonia amarae NBRC 15530 | reverse complement strand
CATCACGAATGTGGCCGTCCTCGAACGCGGTTGGCTCGGCGGCGGCAACATGGCCCGCAACACCACCCTGATCCGGTCCAACTATCTCTGGGACGAAAGCGCGGGCATCTACGAGCATTCCCTGAAACTGTGGGAAGGTCTCGAGGAGGAACTCGGCTACCCGATCCTGTTCAGTCAGCGCGGCGTGCTGAACCTGGCGCACACCGAACAGGATGTGCGCGACAGCATCCGGCGGGTGGAGGCCAACCGGCTCAACGGGATCGACGCGCAGTGGCTCGACCCGAAACAGGTGCTCGACGTGTGCCCCATCGTCAACACCTCCCACGACATCCGCTACCCCGTGCTCGGCGGCACCTTCCAGCCGCGCGGCGGAATCGCCAAACACGATTATGTGGCTTGGGGTTTCGCCCGCAGCGCGGTGAACGCCGGCATCGACATCATCCAGAACTGCGAGGTGACCGGGTTCGTCACCGACGGCGGGACGGTGACCGCCGTGGAGACCACGCGCGGGCGGATCGGCACGGGCCGGGTCGCGTTGTGCGCGGCCGGGCACACCTCCACCCTCACCGACCTGCTCGGGGTGCCGGTGCCGGTGCAGTCCCATCCGCTGCAGGCGCTCGTCTCCGAGTTGCTCGAACCGATCCACCCGACGGTGGTCATGTCGAATGCGGTGCACGTGTACGTGTCCCAGGCACACAAGGGTGAGCTGGTGATGGGTGCGGGCGTCGACTCGTACAACGGATACGGGCAGCGCGGCGCGTTCCACATCATCGAACGGCAGATGGCGGCGGCCGTCGAACTGTTCCCGGTGTTCGCCCGCGCCCGGCTGTTGCGCACCTGGGGCGGCATCGTCGACGTCACCCCTGACGCCTCCCCGATCATCGGAACCACCCCGTACGACAACGTCTACCTCAACTGCGGCTGGGGCACAGGAGGATTCAAGGCGACCCCGGGTGTCGGCTGGTGCCTCGCACACACCGTCGCCACCGGTGTGCCGCACGAGATCAACGCCCCGTTCACGCTGGAACGCTTCTACACCGGCGCCCTCATCGACGAACACGGCGCCGCCGCGGTCGCCCACTGACCCGAGAGACTCTGCGATGCAACTGATTCCCTGCCCGAACTGCGGGCCGCGCGAAGAGACCGAGTTCCACTACGGCGCCGCCGCCGGGATCGCCTACCCCGAGCAGCCCGGCGACCTAGACGACATCGAGTGGGGCCACTACCTGTTCTTCCGGCCGAATCCGAAAGGTGCGCTGGCCGAACGCTGGTGCCACACCGCCGGTTGCCGGCAGTGGTTCACCCTCGAACGCGACACCGTCACCTACGCCTTCCGCCCCACCTCCCCGAAGGTCGCCGAATCATGACTCAGCCCAACCGTCTTCCCACCGGCGGCCGGATCGACCGGGACCGGCCGATCGAGTTCGTGTTCGGCGGACGGACCTACACCGGGTACGCCGGGGACACCCTCGCGTCGGCGCTGCTGGCCAATGGGGTTCGTGAGGTGACCACCAGCGTCAACCTCGGCCGGGTCCGCGGCATCAGCGGATCGTGGGCCGAGGACGCCACCGCCCAGATCGGGGTCGACGCCCCGTTCATCGAGCCGATGATCCCGGCGACCACCGTCGAACTGTGTCCCGGGCTGGTGGCGCACGGGGTTCCGGGGTGGGGCAGGCTCAGCTTCGAGCCCGACACCGCGCGGTACGACCGGCTGCACCATCATCCCGACGTGCTGGTGGTGGGGGCCGGCGCGGCCGGCCTCATGGCGGCGCTGATCTGCGCGCGGGCCGGGGTGTCGGTGCTGCTGGTCGACGAGCGCAACACGCCCGGTGGGGCGACTCCCGACGCCGCCTGGGTGCAGGCGGCGGTCGCCGAGTTCGACGGGTTCGGGCACACCACCCGGCTGATCCGCACCACCGCGTTCGGCGGCTACGACGACGGATTCGTGCTGGCCGTCGAACATCGCACCGACCACCTCGGGGACGCCGCGCCCGCGCACGTGTCGCGGCAGCGGCTGCACCGGATCCGGGCGCGGCACATCATCGTCGCCGCCGGTGCGCACGAGCGGCCGATCGTGTTCGGTGACAACGATCTTCCCGGGGTGATGCTGGCCGGGTCGGCCGCCGAGTATGTGTCCCGGTACGGGGTGCGGCCCGGGTCGTCGGCGGTGGTGTACACGGCGGGTGACTCGGCATATGAGGCGGCGTTCGCGCTGGTGCGTTCCGGTGGTGCTGTTCCCGCGATCATCGACGTGCGGGAACAGGTGTCGTCGGATCTGCTCGACGAGGCGCGCGGTCTCGGCATCCCGGTGTATCCCGGCGGCCATGTGGTCCGGGCGGTGGGTTCTGCTTCGACTTCGGCTCACGGGGTTTCGAGGCTCGTCGCTAACGCTCCTCACACCTCAACCGACATCGGGGACACCACCGGCGACAGCGACGGCGGCACCGGAGATCAGGAGGCGACCCACTCGCCGGTTGAGGTGCGAGGAGCGTTAGCGACGAGCCTCGAAACCTCGCAAGACAGCGATGTCCACGGCCCCGCCGGGGTGAGCGGGGCGGTGGTCGGTGCGCCGGGACTGGACGCGGGGACCGTCATCGACTGCGACACCATTCTGGTGAGCGGCGGGTGGAATCCGGCGGCGCATCTGTGGAGTCAGTTGCGCGGGGCCATCGCGTTCGACGAGACGGCGGCGGCATTCCTGCCCGTCGGGAGCCTGGGTGGGGTGGAGATCGTCGGGGCGGCAACCGGTTTGCTCACCGAGGGCGGGTGCCTGACGGACGGCCGGCGCGGCGCACTGGCGGCACTGCGCAAGCTGAACGTGGCGCTGCCGGAGTTCCGGGGCGTACCGAAGGTGTCCGAGCGGACCCCGGCGGCGACGGCGATGTGCTGGCGCACCCCCGGCGACCCGGCCACCGCCACAACGTCGTTCGTCGATCTGCAGCGCGATGCGACGGTCGCCGACATCGCCCGCGCCGTGGGCGCCGGGATGCGGTCGGTGGAACATGTGAAGCGGTACACCACCATCGGCACCGCGCACGATCAGGGCAAGACATCGGGCATCGTGGCGTCGGGCATCGTCGCCGAGCTGACCGGGACCCCGGTGGCCGCCGCGGGCACCACCACGTTCCGGCCGCCGTACACACCGGTGTCGTTCGCGGTCCTCGCCGGCCGCGACCGCGGTGATCTGTACGATCCCGTGCGTCGCACGCCCATTCACGATTGGCACGTCGAATCCGGCACCGTGTTCGAGGATGTGGGCCAGTGGAAGCGGCCGCGCTATTACCCGCGCGGCGGCGAGGACATGGATGCCGCTGTTCAGCGCGAATGCGCTGCCGTCCGTTCGGGTGTCGGCATTCTCGACGGTTCGACGCTGGGCCTGATCGAGGTGGCCGGACCGGACTCCCCCGCGTTCATGGACATGCTCTACACAAACCTGATGAGCACCCTGAAACCCGCCAAGATCCGCTACGGCGTGATGTGCGGCGCCGACGGCATGGTCATCGACGACGGCACGGTGATGCGCATCGACGACGAGCGCTACTGGGTGTACACCACCACCGGCAATGCGGCGATGATCCTGGACTGGATGCAGGAGTGGCAGCAGACCGAGTGGCCGCAGCTGCGGGTGTTCACCACCTCCCTCACCGACCACACCGCCACGTTCCCGGTTGTCGGGCCGCGCTCGCGGGACGTGATCGGTGCGGTGTTCGGTGATCTCGACGTGTCCAATGAGGCGTTCGCGTTCATGGAGTGGCGCGACACGACCTTCGCCGGTGTTCCGGTGCGGGTCGGCCGGGTCAGCTTCTCCGGCGAACTGGCCTTCGAGGTGAATGTCGCCGCCGGGTACGCCCGCGCCGTGTGGGATGCTCTCATCGAATCCGGTACACAATACGGGATTACCCCGTACGGCACCGAGACGATGCACGTGCTGCGCGCGGAGAAGGGCTATCCGATCATCGGGCAGGACACCGACGGCACCGTCACCCCGCACGACCTGGGCCTGGGCTGGGCGGTGTCCAAGAAGAAGCCGGACTTCATCGGAAAGCGCTCATACACAAGGCAGTCCCATCTCGACCCGGACCGCAAGCAGTTGGTCGGGCTGCTGCCGGTGGATGCCACCACCCGACTGCCGGAGGGCTCGCAGGTGATCGAGCAGAGCCCGGACCGGACGCTGCCGCCTGCCTCGGTGCCGATGCTCGGGCACGTCACCTCCAGCTACGACAGCGCCGAACTCGGCAGGCCGTTCGCCCTGGCCCTCGTGGGCGGCGGCACCGGTCGTATCGGCACCCGCCTCGACGTGCCCGTGGGTGAGCGGCTCGTCGAGGTCGAGGTCACCTCCCCCGTGTTCGTCGATCCCGAAGGAGCCCGCCGCGATGGCTGAGCCGACTTTCCGCACCCCACTGGCCGGGTGGTCCGACCGTTTCGCGGCGCTCGCCCCCGCGGTGCTCGTCGCCGAGACACCCGTCGCGCAGATCAGCGTGCGCAGTACCGATCCCGCGGTGATCGAGGCGCTGGGCCTACCCGGCGTGTGCTCGGTTGGCCGTCAAGGCGATGGCACCGAGGCGATCTGGCTCGGCCCCGACGAGTGGATTCTCACCCGGCCGGGTGTCGCGGCCCACGACTGGCTGCCGACGCTCCAGGAGACTGTCGACGACGCCCAGTCCGCCCCGGGCGGCACCTATCTCACCGATGCGAGCGGCCAGCGCACCCGGCTGACCCTCCACGGCCCCCGGGCGGCAACGATTCTCGCGCACGGTTGCTCAATCGACCTCTCCCCCACCAGATTCGGTGACACCACCGCCGTCCAGACCCTCCTCGCCCAGGCCGGAGTCGTCCTGCACCGCGACGGCGACGGCTTCGCACTGTATGTGCGCTCGTCGTTCGCCGACTACCTCGCCGCGTGGATCGTCGACGCCGCCATCGAATACACCACCGTCCCACCCCGTTAAGGAACCTCCCCATGAGCAGTCCGAAAGTCGTGATCGTCGGCGCAGGCATCGTCGGCACCTCCCTGGCCGACGAGCTGACGATGCGCGGCTGGACCGACGTCACCGTGCTCGACCGCGGCCCGCTGTTCGCCACCGGTGGTTCCACCTCACACGCCCCCGGGCTGGTGTTCGCCACCAACCCGTCCAAGACCATGACCGAACTGGCCACTTACACCCTGGAGAAATTCTCGGCGCTCGAACATCCTGACGGCTGGTGCTTTTCGCATGTCGGCGGGCTCGAGGTGGCCACCACCGAGGCCCGGTGGGACGACCTGCACCGCAAGGCCGGCTGGGCGTCGTCGCGTGGTGTCGACCACGAGCTGCTGTCCGCCGCGCAGTGTGGCGAGCTGCACCCGCTGCTCGACCCGGACATCGTCATCGGTGGATTACATACCCCGCGTGACGGTCTGGCGAAAGCCCTGCGCGCCGTGGAAGCGCAGGCGGTGCGGGCCCGGTCGCGTGGGGCCGAGTTCATCGGCAACACCGAGATCATCGATGTCGTCGAGGAGAACGGTGCCGTGCGCGGTGTGCGCACCACCACCGGGGTGGTCGACGCCGATATCGTGGTGTGCTGCACCGGTTTCTGGGGCCGCGAGTTCGGCCGCCGGGTGGGCCTGACCATCCCGCTGGTGCCGATGGCGCATCAGTACGCGATCACCACCCCGGTCGAATCGCGCGCCGGCACGAACTCGCCGGTGGCCGAGGCATCGCTGCCGATCCTGCGGCACCAGGACCAGGACCTGTATTACCGCGAGCACGGCGACCGGATCGGTATCGGCTACTACGGGCACCACCCCATGCCGTCGGACGTGAACAACCTCGACTACGCGAGCAAGATCTCCCTCGACGAGATGCCGTCCAAACTGATGTTCACCCCCGACGACTTCACCGGCGCCTGGACCGAGACCGTGACACTGCTGCCCGAACTCGGCGGCGGCAAGGTCGACGAAGGATTCAACGGCATCTTCTCCTTCACCCCCGACGGGCAGTCGGTGGTGGGTGAGCACCGCGAGCTCTCCGGGTTCTGGGTGGCCGAGGCGGTGTGGGTGACCCATTCGGCCGGCGTGGCTCGCACCGTGGCCGAGTGGATGATCGACGGCACCCCCGCCGTCGACGTGCACGAGATCGACCTGTACCGCTTCGAGGACGCCGCGCTGAACGACGATTTCATCGTCACCACGAGCTCGCAGCAGTTCGTTGAGGTGTACGACATCATCCATCCGCACGATCAGCGCAAAGCTCCCCGGCAGGTACGCACCAGCCCGTTCTACGACCGGCAGTCCGCGCTCGGCGCCGAGTTCTGGGAGGCGGCACTGTGGGAGCGTCCCGCGTGGTTCGAGGCCAACGCCGGACTGCTCGACGCACTCCGGGCCGACGGGCTGGTTGTGCCCGAACGCGATTCGTGGTCGGCGCGGCACTGGTCCCCCATCTCGGTCGCCGAGGCGTCGTGGACCCGCAGCAACGTGGCCCTCTACGACATGACACCGCTGACCCGCTATGAGCTGTCCGGTCCCGGCGCGCTCGACCTGCTGCAGTGGCTGACCACCAATAACCTTGCCAAATCCGTCGGTTCGGTCACCTACACGCTGATGCTCGACGAGAATGGCGGAGTGCGTTCCGATCTCACCGTCGCCCGCCTCGCCGACGACGTATTCCAGATCGGCGCCAACGGTCCCGCCGACTTCGACTGGATTTCTCGCCGGATCGCCGACGGTGGGTACGGGGATCGGGTTACACTGCGCGACATCACCGGAGCGACGTGCTGCCTGGGCCTGTGGGGGCCGCTGGCACGCGATGTGGTAGCGCCGCTCACGTCCGCCGACCTCAGCAACGACGGCCTCAAGTACTTCCGCTGCCTGCGCACCACCATCGGTACCATTCCGGTAACGATGATGCGTGTGTCCTACGTCGGCGAATTAGGGTGGGAAATCTATACATCCGCCGAATACGGTCGCGCCCTGTGGGATCTTCTGATGAAATCCGGAGAGCCACAGGGGATTATCGCAGCCGGACGCATCGCCTTCAACAGCCTGCGTATCGAGAAGGGATACCGCAGCGCCGGGACCGACATGACCACCGAACACACCCCCGACGCCGCCGGTATCGGATTCGCCGTACGCGCAACCAAACCCGACGACTTCATCGGGAAACAGGCGCTGACACAACGCGAACCGTGCCCCAAGGTATTGAAAACCCTTCGCCTTGACGACCCGTCGGCGGTGGTGTTAGGCAAGGAACCGGTCATCATCGACGGCGCCGTGGCCGGCTATGTGACCAGTGCGGGCTGGTCGGCCACCGTCGGCACCTGCCTGGCCTATGCCTGGCTGCCTGCCGGCACCGACACCGGCACCGCGGTCACCGTGCGCTACCTGCGCACCGCATACGACGCCACGGTCGTCGACGATGTGGTCGTCGACCCGTCCATGTCACGGATACGGAAGTAGCATCCGGTGACAGCGTTCCTCGGGCACCGCCGGTCATCCGGCGACGCACCGAGTCCACCGCGCCGACGGCGTCGCGGCCGACCCGACAACCGCATAGGGAAAGGTAACGCGACATGAGTTCTGACCAGACGGAATTTCTGCCTCGCACGAAACCCCAGATCACCAAGCCACAGATAGATCCGATCGTCTTCGGCGTCACCGCCGCCTTTGTGATCGGCTTTGTGATCTGGGGCCTGGTGGCTCCGGAGAACATGTCGGACGCCACCTCCGACGCCCTGAACTGGATCACCGACAACGCGGGCTGGCTCTACATCCTCACCTCGTCGGGCTTTGTGACCTTCGCGCTCTACCTGGCCTTCGGCAAGTTCAGCAAGATCCCACTCGGCAAGGACGGTGACGAACCCGAATTCCGCACCGTCAGCTGGATCGCCATGATGTTCAGCGCCGGCATGGGCATCGGCCTGATGTTCTTCGGCTCCTACGAGCCGCTGTTCCACTTCAGCTCACCACCGCCCGGCACCACCGCCGAGGACGTGAAGGTCGCGATGGCGACCACCATGTTCCACTGGGGATTCCATCCGTGGGCGATGTATGCCGTGGTCGGCCTGGCCATCGCGTACAGCACCTACCGGCTGGGCCGCACCCAGCTGTTCAGCGCGGTATTCGCCCCGCTGATGGGCAGTCAGGCCAACGGCCCCGGCGGCAAGGTGATCGACATCCTCGCGATCTTCGCGACCCTGTTCGGCACCGTCGCCTCCCTCGGCCTCGGTGCCCTGCAGATCGGTTCGGGCATGACCAAGTCCGGCTGGGTGGACAACCCGTCGACGACGCTGCTCGTGGCCATCATCGCCGTCCTCACCGCCTGCTTCGTCGCCTCCGCCGTGTCGGGCGTGGCCAAGGGCATCCAGTGGCTGTCCAACACCAACATGGTGCTGGCGATCATCCTCGCCGTGTTCGTGTTCGTCGTCGGCCCCACCCTGTTCATCCTGAACCTGCTGCCCACCTCGCTCGGCGCGTACTTCACCGACCTCACCTCGATGTCGGCGCGGTCGTCGGCCACCACCGACGCCGACAGCTGGCTGGCCGGCTGGACCATCTTCTACTGGGCGTGGTGGGTGTCGTGGACGCCGTTCGTCGGCCTGTTCCTGGCGAAGATCTCCAAGGGCCGCACCATCCGCGAATTCGTCATCGGTGTGATGGTGGTGCCGTCGACGGTGTCACTGGTGTGGTTCGCCGTGTTCGGCGGCACCGCGATCCGGCAGTTCAGCACGGGCACCCTGAAGTTCGACCCGAACACCGCGGCCTCCGAGGACACCCTGTTCGACGTCCTCGACCACCTGCCACTCACCGGCATCGCGTCGACGCTGGTGATGATCCTGGTCGCGATCTTCTTCGTCTCCGGCGCCGACTCGGCGTCGCTGGTGATGGGCACGCTGTCCGAACGCGGCTCGCACCATCCGAGCCGGACGGTCACCATCTTCTGGGGTTCGCTCACCGGAATCGTGGCGGCGGTGCTGCTCGCGGCCAGTGGCGACGACGGCCTCAACGGCATCAAACAGATGGCGATCATCGCCGCGCTGCCGTTCGTCATCGTCATGGTGGGCATGTGCCTGTCGCTGTACCTGGACCTGCGCAAGGACCCGCTGATCGTCGCCCGCTCGCACTACCTCGGGAAGTTCGACGACCATGTGCGCACCAGCGCCGCCAAGTTCAGCGAGACCGGTGAGCTCGGAGTGGTCACGGTCGACCCGAAGACCGGCCTGATCACCCCCGTCGACGGCGCGGTGCCGGCCAAGGGCGACGGGTCCCCGGCGGCGGAACCTGAGGGCGAGACGACGTCGATATAGCCGGAAATCCCCCGACCTGCCTCCGCCGGTTGAGGTGCGAAGGTCGCCCGGCGACCGAGCCTCGAAACCCGGTGAGCGGACAATGCGATCTCACCGGATTTCGAGGCTCGCCGCTTGCGCTCCTCACACCTCAACCAGCGACAGAAACCGACAGAACCGACATGTACTCTGGGGAAATCATGCCTGCGGACGTGAGCGCGATCGACACCTCGGGGAGCGACCGGCAGTCCGGGACCACCGTCCAGTCCGTCGACCGGGCGTTGCAGATCCTCGAACTCATCGGGCAGGCCGGTTCGGCCGGGGTCAGCGAACTCGCCCTGCAACTCGGGGTCCACAAGTCGACGGTGTCGCGGTTGATCGGATCGCTGGAGGCGCGTGGATTTGTCGAGCAGGTGCCCGGCGGACGCGGGTACCGGATCGGTTTCACCGTGGTGCGCCTGGCCGGCACCACCGCCGCCAAACTCGACCTGAACAAGTACGGGCAGGACGTGTGCAACCAGGTCGCCGCCGACACCGGCGAGACCACCAACCTGGCGGTGCTCAA
Source organism: Gordonia amarae NBRC 15530 (assembly GCF_000241345.1). Taxonomy (GTDB): domain Bacteria; phylum Actinomycetota; class Actinomycetes; order Mycobacteriales; family Mycobacteriaceae; genus Gordonia; species Gordonia amarae. The sequence continues at coordinate 80,435 of NZ_BAED01000076.1, read as the reverse complement.
CGGCGACCAGGCCATCAACGTCGTCGAGGCGCTCGGCACTGCGGGCGTGGCGCTGCACACCTGGATCGGGCAGGCCACCCCGGCACACACGACCTCCAGCGGCAAGGTGCTGCTGGCCTCCCTGACCGCCGCCCAATTGCGCGACCTGTTGCCGGAGCGACTGGCGTCGTACACCGCCAACACGGTGACCGACCGCAAGGAGTTGCTGGACGAACTCGCCCTCGTCACCGAACGCGGCTGGGCCGTCGCCGACGAGGAACTCGAGGTGGGGATGGTGGCCATCGCCGTCCCCGTCCGCGACCACACCGGCGGGGTCATCGCCGCACTCAGCATCTCCGGCCCCCGCTACCGGCTCGATCCCGCCGACGCACCCACCATCGCGGCATCCCTGGCCGACGCCGTCGCCGAGCTCAGCGCGAAGTTCGGGTACACCGGCCCCTGACGGCCCCGGCGTCCTGTCGGCGGCTGACGGTACTTTGGGAGATATTCGTGCCGGACCGTCGGTGTCGTCGGACGTGAAAGGGGATCTGCGTGGCTTCGCCGCTGACCAAGGAACTGACGCGCCGGTGTGTCCGGCGATCCCCGTCCGACAGCCCGGAGACGGCGCATGTGCGCCGGGTCCTCGAATCGATCAACTCGCCGATGGCGGCGTCGGCGTTCGGCCAGTTCACGGCCGCCAACCGGCCCCAGGCCCCGATCGGGAACCCGTTGACCGACCAGTACGCCGCCAATCACATGTTCGAGTGGGCCAGGGCGTCGGCAAAACGCGCCCGCGAGCGCAACGCACAGCAGGCCGCGCGGGCGAACAATCCGTGGCCGTTCGGGGCCGAGGGTGTGCGGGCCGACGGCACCCTGCCCGGCGATTCGGAACTGATGCGCCCGGAGGCCGAACTGCTCGGCACCGCGGTGCTGCTGGCCAACTTCATCAAACTCACGTACGCGGTGCAGAGCGGGATGGTGAACGGGCCGGCGATCATCGCGCAGGTCGGCGACGCGGTGTTCGCGACGAGTTATCAGTGCCACCGCATCTGGCAGCTGCGCACGACGATCGAGCGTCCCGAATCCGATTCCGATGTGGCCCGCGCCCTCAACCGGGCCATCAACGAGCGGCTTGAACGCGTCGGCCAGAACTGGGATGAGTTGCTGGAGAACGTGTCCCGGCTCGCCGATCTCGCCGGGCGGTGCAGCCACTACAGCGAGGTGCTGCGCGACTCCGAACGCCACCAGCGACTGCTCGCCCAATTCGATCCGGGTGCGGTGAGCGCCGATCCGCGTGCCGAGGCCATCGACTCGATGAACGCGAACCTGTCCGCGCAGATCGAGTTCATCAACGACACCGCCCGCCGCGTCGCCAACACCACTCTGTAGACCGGGGCCTGTTCAGTCTGGACTGTCTCAGTCTGGGTCGATGATGTGGACCGCGGCCTCCTCCGCCGACGCACCCGCCCCGTCGATGCCGACGTCACCGGCCACCGCGTCCGACTCGTTGTCGTCATAGGCGCCCTGGTCGGGCGCGACCAGCCGGCCGGCTCGTCGCGCACCCGGCTGATCGGGGTCGAACTCGGGATAGTCGGGGTCGGGTTCGTCGTCGCTCGCGGCAACGTCGGGTTCCTCCTCGGCCAGGCGCCGATCGAGGGTCTCACCCTCCCAGCGTTCGCGCGGGGTGTCGCCGTGGTGGGACGGCTCGTGGTCGGGCGGCGAGTAGCCCTCGTCCAGGACGTCGTCGACGCCGCGGTCGTCGAGGGTGTCCGATGTCTGGAGCTGGTCGCTGTCCTCGGTGCTCGACCCCGCGTCGCCGAAGTTGAGGTCGCCGTACTCGGTGTTGTCGTCGCTCATGACTCCAGGTTTACCGCGCCAGATGTCGTCGTGACCGATTATGTGGTCGATCGGACCCGGTGGTGAACCCCGATCCACCAGGTAACGATGCAACCGTGGCGCAAATCTGTGATTGCCGTCACAATGTCTGCATGACTGACACCGGAGTTCTCGCGCAGATCGAGGCAGAGGCGGCCCAGTACCTGTCGGCGGGCGAGTGGGCACACGCCCTCGCCGAGTACTCGGTGCTGCGGGAGATCCGTTCGCGCCGCGAGGGCCCGTACTCGGTCACCTACCTGTCGAATCTGCACGACTGCGTGCGATGCATGTCGCAGCTGTCGCTGTGGTCCGACAGCGACGAGGCGTGCCGGGAGTTGCACGCCAAATATGTGCGGACGCACGGCCGGGGCGAGGCACTGACCGTCGACGTCGCCAAGCACTGGGCGTGGGCGCTGGTGCATCTGGATCAGCTGCCCCCGGCTATGGGCCTGTATCTGATGACCGCCGACGCGCTATGGGACATCGACCCCGCCCAGGCGCGGCAACTCCTCGGCGCGGCCGCCGCCTACCGCGCCCGCGCCGGACTGGACACCCCCACCTCGCCCCGGCCGCTGCTGCACGAACCGGCCGTCACCGCGGCCCTCGCCGACCTGACCGACTGGCTCGCCGGCGCCGCCACCGACGACAGCGTCACCCTCACCATCGACGGCCTCGCCGACCAGGTCGCCTGACACCCCCGTGCAATAGCACCCCCGGTCCCTTGCATAGTGTGCGAAGGGAGAACGATCGAGGAGTGTTATGACCGACGGACCCCAGCTCGCCTTCTTCACCGAGGAAGACGGGCACTACCTGCCGCTTCCGCTGGCCCGCAGCCTGTGGGGCGCCGACACCCTCACCGGTCCGGCAGTCTGCGGCATCGCCGCCCGTGCCGCCGAAAATGATTATGGCAGAGAGGGTTTCCGGCCCACCCGGTTCACGATCGACCTGTTCAAGTCAGCCAAGGGGCTGCCCACGCGGACCGCCGGCCGGATCCTGCGGGACGGCGGCCGGATCCGGGTCGTCGAGGTGGATGTCGTTCAGGACAAACCAGTGCAGGACAAACCCGCCGGCGAGGGCACCGACGAGGTGCTGGTCGCGCGCAGCACCACGGTGTTCCTGAAGGAATCGGCCAACCCGCCCGGCGGGCGCTGGTTCAACCCCGCCGACGACGTCATCGCCCGTGACATCCCCACCCCCGAACAGCAGGCCGCCGCTGCCGGCGGCTTCAACGGAGAGGGGCCGTGGGATCCGGCACTCGCCCCCTGGTTCGGCTCCGACGGCAACTGGTCCAACGACATGGGCGTCAACCAGACCGACGGCCAGAAGGCCGTGTGGAGCCGGTCGGCGTCCGTCGTCGCCGGGGTGCAGCCGACCCCGTTCGAGCGCACCGTCATGGCGTCGGAGGCAACCAGCCTGATGGGCAACTGGGGCACCGAGGGCATCGCCTTCATCAACTGCGATCTCACGGTCGCACTCAGCCGGCTACCCGTCGACGGCCGCATCCACGTGCGCGCCGAATCACACACCGAACACGACGGCATCTCCACCTCGTCGACCGGTCTCTACGACTCGCGGGGCCGCTTCGGCACCGGCATGGTCACCGCCGTCAACAACGTCGCCGCCCAGATCGATTTCGCCAACGTCGACATGGAAGGCCACTACGCAGAAAGCTGACCGGGCGGAAAGCTGACCGGGCGGAACCCCGGGCCCGGGCCGGGGTCAGACATCGGCGGCAGCACCGTATACCCCGAATGGGGGTACACTCGGGTATGCCGAAGATCAGCATCTACGTTCCGGACGATCTCTACGCGGAGTTGCGTCGGCAGAACCTACCGATCTCAACGTTGGCACAGGACGCCTTCCGTGACGCACTCGACTCACGACACAACCGGGAGTGGATAACGCGCGCACGTCAGCGCCCGGCGCGCAGCGCGTCGGCCGTCGACACCGCCGAGATCATCGCCGCCGTGCGTGACGAGTTCGGCGCGTGATCGTTCTCGATGCGTCGGCTCTCGTGGACGTCATCACGGACCAGCCGGCGAAACCAGGTGTCCTCGACCGCCTTGCCGGACCTATTTCGGCGCCCGCTCATCAACTCGCGGAGGTTGTCTCGGCGGTGGCACGGATGAGGCGGGCTGGACTCATCGATGCGGAGAACGCGCGGGCCGCCATCGGCGACGCGGCCACGCTCACCCAGCACCACGTGCCTTTGGACGAAGATCTCCTGCAACGCGCGTTGACGCTGGACGGGCGGCTACGCGTTCTGGACGCTCTCTACGTGGCTCTGGCCGAACGGCTGTCCTGCCCGCTGGTGACAACCGATGCGCGCCTCGCACGTGCCGAGCCTCCATGCGATGTCGTACTGATCACAGCTCCGCAGTAGCCGGAGGCAGGCCCCAGGGAATCTCCCCTGATTCCAGACGCCCGGCGAGAGTGTCGAACCAATCATGTTCGGCGCGTAGCTGATCGCGCTCGTACTCGGTCTCGACGAGAAGGATCGGCGGCAGGTGGCCGGCTTCGGCGAGGTCGGAGTCCTTGATCGACAACGCCGAGGCGAGGGCGGCGACACGGGCGCGCATCGCCGCGATCGCGTCGCCCTGGGAGAGGATCCCGAGGAAGGACAGCGCCGCCGTCGTCAGGGTTCGATCGTCCTGGGGTGTGGCCAGCAGCTTCGCGACCCGGCGCCGGCCTTCGGCGCGGCCCGCGTCGGTCAGCGCGAATACCGTACGTTCGGGACGGCCACCGTCCTGCTCCGAACCCACCGGCTCGATGAGATACGCCTTATGCAGCTTGGTGACCGCATGGTAGATGCTGCGCGGAGTTCCGGTGACGAAATCCTTGCGCGTCTGCACGCAGAGCCGATGGATGTCGTACGGATGGCGCGGGCCGATCGTGAGCAACGCCAAGACGGTCAGAGCGGCGAGGTCACGTTCGTCACGGGTCAGAGCTCTGCCGTCGGTCACGGCTGACAGTCTACGAAACCCTTTCCCTATTAGTGCAACTTGCACTATCGTTTGATTAGTGCAAGTTGCACTAATGCAGAGAGGTGCAAGCATGACCGAGGACGATCTGAAGAACAGCGACCTGCCGGCCGGGGTCACCGAATCACTGGAACGCATGCGCCAGGCCTGGGATGCGGGAGACGCCGACGCCTACGCGGCGGAGTTCACCGAACATGCGACCTATGTGATCTTCACCGGCGCCCTGACCGTCGGGAGCGCGTCGATCCGCGATGACCACGTACCACTGTTCACCACGTGGCAGAAGGGCAGCCGCCTGTCGATACGTGTCCTCGACGTCAACCGACTCCGCGACGACGCCGTCGTCGTGGTGACCGAGGGCGGCATCGGCAAGGGCAAGACCGTCAGGCACAACAAGATGCAGACCTATGTCTTTGTGCGCCAACCTGATCGGTGGGTGTGCGCGGCGTTCCAGAACACCCGGCGCAACCGGCTGCTCAACGCGATCAACTCGCGCGAACAGAAACGGCTCGCGAAGAAGGCAGCGGTCAGACCGTAGGTGCCGCGGGCAGTTTCGGGAGGGTGAAGAGGTTGGCGATGCTCAGGGCGATGAGCATGATCGCCGAGATCCACACCAGCGTGCTCAGCGCGACCCAGGAGAAGGCGATCATCACGATGCCCGCGATCACGGACACGATGCCCGAGACGATCATCAGCCACTTGGGGGCGTAGGGCGTGTCGGTGGCCGCGAAGATGTCACCGAAGCCGGAGAAGATCCAGCCGACGCCGATGAAGATCGCGAGCATGTTCAGCGATTCGCCGGGGCGGATGAGCGCGATGATGCCGGCGATCAGCACGATCACGCCGAGCACACCGTGCACCACGCGCCACGCGCCCGGCAGGTTCTTGCCCGCGAGGGCGAGGTAGAGCCGGAACGCGCCGATGACGAACAGCGAGATCGCGAACAGCACCGCGATCACCAGCAGCGTGATGCCCGGCCAGATCAGCGCGATCAGGCCGACCAGGATCCCGACGATCGACATGCCGATGATGGTGTTGCGCACCGCGATCAGCGCGTTCTCGGGCAACGCCCGCGAGATATCTCCGAATGCCATTCGGTACCCCCTTATCAGGCCGCGACCGCGGCTTGTTGCTTCTTGACTCCGCCGCCGATGGTCAGTGCCACGCCGACGATCACCCAGTTGAACAGGACCGAGAGCGGCATCCCGATGCCCTCGCCATCGAAGAAGGCCACCGACCGGATGAGCGTGCCGGACGAGCCGATCGGCAGGAGCTGACCGATGAAGCCCCACGGCGACGGCAGCCACTGCCAGCCGGTTGCCATGCCCGACAACGGGTTCGCGATGAACATCATCACCAGACCACCGACACCGAAGCCGGCGTAGCCGAGCAGTGATTCCATCCCGAGGACGAACAACGAGATCGCGGCCACGCCGAGCGACAGCGACAGCGCGGTGAGGAAGTAGTTGCCGTCGACGGATCCGAAACCGAACTGCAGGATCGCGACGACCACGAAACCGACGACCGTCGATCCGGCGAGCGAACCGGCGATCTTGTAGAGGGGCTGATTCTTGAGCAGCGTCGACAGCAGCACCGCCGAGATCATGCCGCCGAACGCCAGCGGCAGACCGAGTGCGCTGAGACCCGAACCGTTCGGGTCGTCGGCGGTCAGCGGCGCGACGTCGGTGTAGCTGACCTTCTGGCCGGCCGAGGCCAGGCTCGCGCCGAGGGTCTTGAGCAGCTGGGCGTACGGGGTGCCGGCGCCGCCGGCGACGGTGACCTTCACACTGCCGTCGGTCTCGATGCTGATGCCGCCCACCACGTCACGGTCGTGGGTGGCGTCGACGACCGCGGCCGCGTCGTCGTAGGACTTGAAGTCGAAGGCACCGGGCTGGGCGGCTTCGAGCTTCTGCTGCAGTTGCGCCGTCGCCTGTGCGGGGCCACTGATGCCGACGGGCAGATCGTCGGCGCCCGAGTTGATCGACGGTGCCAGGAACACCAGCACCATCAGTGAGACGGCGACGGCGAGTCCGCCGACCACGATGCCGATCTTGAGCCAGGGGCTCTTGCCCGCCAGCGGTGCGGGCTTTTCCGGCTCTGTGGTCTCGCTGGTCATCACTCGCCTCTCGGTAGAGATCTCGGCAGGGACACAGGTGTGCCGTGACGCCTCACGCTATCGCGTGCCCGGCGGCCCGCAATGACCACCTTTTCAGATATTCAACTCTTGTTTCTGATTCGTGACCTCGATAGCCGCGGCGTCGTCCTGCTCAGCGTGCAATCGCTGCTGCCTCGGAATCAGCCAGCGCCGGTCCACCCAGCGGCACACCGCGATCACGCTCGCCGCCAGCGCCCAGCCGAGCAGGATGTCGATGACGTAGTGCTCGGCGGTGAACACCAGCGCGAACGCCATCGCGAAGGGGTAGGCCATGAACAGCGTCTTGCCCAGCGCCTTCACCCGCGGCCACATGAACAACGCGAGCAGCATCGTCAGTCCGGCGTGCAGCGACGGAATCGCCGCGACCAGATTCGACTTGCCCTGCGCCATCGTGAACAACTGCGAGGCGTTGTGGATCTTCAGCACACTCCAGCCGCGCCACGAGATCCGTTCGACATAGGGCGCGGCACCGTCGTGACGGGGCTCGACCTGGCCGAGCAGTCCGCCGTCGGGCTCCGGTTGCGCCGCATGCATGCACGGGGGATCTCGCGGATGGTCCTTGACCTGCTCGGCGGTACACTGGGCGGCCGCCCACGGCGGAGCGGCAGGCACCAGGGTGTAGCCCACGAGCGCGATGAACGTCGTCGCCAGGAAGCACGCCGCGTACCGTCGCCACACCGTGCGGTCGCGCACCCACAGGATGGCAGCCATCGCGTACGGGACGATGAAGTAGGAGATGTAGACGACGCTGGTGACCACCTCCCACCAGGTGGGTTCGGCGTACTTGAGGTGGCTCTGCAGCCACACCGTCGGGTTGACCCCGAACATCCATTTGTCGACGTCGGGGGCGAGATGCCACTGCGTCGGCATGTCGATGAGCTGGGCGACATTGCGCGTCCAGTCGTAGAACAGCAGGATCAGCACGAACGGCAACCAGTCGATGACGACCGTGATGGCCCGGCGCCTGCCGATGCACGCGGCGAACATGCCGAAACACATCAGCAGGATGAGCCGGGTGCGATCGAAGGCCAGGCCGTGCACCCAGAACTCGGCGAACATGCCGAGTGCCCACAGCGCGATCGCCGCGCGCCGCACCCACGTCAGGTCGCGCCGGGTGGCCATGTCGGGATCGAGCTCGGCCGCCTTGCCCAGATCGGTCAGCAGCGGTTCCACACCCTGGGGTGGTGCGGGTGCTTCCGACTCATAGATGCTCACCGGGGCTGCTCCACAGTTTCTTCACGGACATGACAGTTCCCGTCACCCTAGTTGGCCCCGCGCGTTCATGACCGGCCGATACGGCGGCCGACCGTAGTCGAATGACCGGCAAACCCCCCGAAGACGACGATCGGCAACACTTCCCCGTGACCGGACCTGAACTTTTCCCCGCCGACACGTACGATTGTGCGTTAGATCACACCTCTCGCAGCCCCGGTGATCAGCTCGCAAGACGAGCCGGTTCGTCAGAACGGAGCCTCCCGTGTCCAACAGGTATCTGCGCTACGGCGACCAGCGCTACATCATCAGCAAAGAGGCAGAGGCCCGGCTGCACCGCTCGCTCGCCGCCGTCTACGACGGTCCCGGCCGCAGCCACGAATGGTTCAACCTCTACCCCGGTACCGAGGCCCCCTGCCGCATCCTGATCGCCCCCGGCGTGCCGATCACCATCGAGGAACTGCTCGACTGACGGCTCGTCCCTGTGGCCCGTGCGGGCGAACTATCGTTGACACATGCGCATCGGAGCCCACCTTCGCGAAGACACCGACCCGCTCGCCACGGCGGCGGAACTCGGGATCGACGTCTTCCAGATGTTCGTCACCGACCCGCAGAGCTGGAAGAAGCCCCTCCCCAATCCGCGGGCGACCGAGTTCCGCGAATCGGAGATCGACGTCGTGGTGCATTCGAGTTACTCGATCAACGTCGCGAGCCTCAACAACCGGCTGCGGATGCCCTCGCGCAAGGCCGTCGAGCAGCAGGCCACGGCGGCCGCCGAACTCGGCGCGTTCGGACTCGTGGTGCACGGTGGCCACCTGCGCGACGGCGAGGAGTCGGCCGAGGGATTTGCCAACTGGCGCAAACTCTTCGACCGTCAGGTGGACAAGGGCGGGTTCGGCGTGCCGATCCTCATCGAGAACACCGCCGGCGGCGATCACGCGATGGCCCGCACCCTCGAATCGATCGACCGGTTGTGGAGCGAGGTGGGCGATTTCGAGCAGGCCGGGTTCTGCCTCGACACCTGTCACGCCTGGGCCGGCGGTGAGGACCTCGTCGGCCTCGTCGAACGGGTCAAGGCGATCACCGGCCGCATCGACCTGGTGCACCTGAACAACTCCCGCGACGAGTTCGACTCCGGCCGCGACCGGCACGCCAACCTCGAATCCGGCCACATCGACGCGGCCGTGCTCGCCGAGGTGGCCCGCACCGCCGGGGCGCCGATCATCCTGGAAACCCCCGCCGACGGGATCCCCGGCGACCTCGCGTACCTGCGCGATCACCTCTGACACACCCGGCACAGAAACCGCCCTCCACACGCCCGCCCCTGCATATGTGCGGCGACATCGCCGTGGAGGGCGGCTTTGCGCTGCCCAGAACGACCGATATGCGGTTGATCAAAGTAACCGCTAACAAAAGTTAGCGCGATCACAAGCGCACCGGTTGTTGCATATGTAGATCGGGGGTAAACTAAGGTTACTGGCGAGTAACTTACGGTGCCCGAGACACCCGGGCGAAGAACCATCCCTCGCTTCTGCCCACAAATGCAGTAACACCCCAGATAGGAACCAGACATGGGTCACTACAAGAGCAACCTGCGTGATCTGCAGTTCAACCTCTTCGAACTCCTCAACCTGGAGCAGGTTCTCGAAGACGGCGATTTCGGCGACCTCGACAAAGAGACCGCCATCGACATGCTGCGCGAGGTCAAGTCGCTGTCCGAGGGCGTCATCGCCGACTCGTTCGCCGACGCCGACCGCAACCCGCCGGTGTTCGACCCCGAAACCCACTCGGTGACCATCCCCGAGAGCTTCAAGAAGTCCTACAACGCCTACATCGAGGCCGGCTGGGACAAGGTCGGTCTGCACGAGGAGCTCGGCGGCCTGCCCGCCCCGCGTTCCCTGTACTGGGCCCTGGCCGAAATGGTTCTCGGCGCCAACCCGCCGCTGTTCATGTACTCCGCGGGTTCCGGCTTCGCCGACATCTTCTACAACCAGGCCACCGACGAGCAGAAGAAGTGGGCCATTATCTGTTCCGAGCGCGGCTGGGGCTCCACCATGGTGCTCACCGAGCCCGACGCCGGTTCCGACGTCGGTGCCGGCCGCACCAAGGCCGTCGAGCAGGAAGACGGCACCTGGCACATCGACGGCGTGAAGCGCTTCATCACCTCCGCCGACCAGGACATGACCGAGAACATCTTCCACCTGGTGCTCGCCCGCCCCGAGGGTGCAGGCCCCGGCACCAAGGGACTGTCGCTGTTCTTCGTCCCCAAGTTCCACTTCGACCACGAGACCGGTGAGCTCGGCGAGCGCAACGGTGTCTTCGTCACCAACGTCGAACACAAGATGGGCATCAAGGCGTCGGCCACCTGCGAGGTCACCTTCGGCCAGCACGGCATCCCCGCCAAGGGCTGGCTCGTCGGCGAGGTGCACAAGGGCATCGCGCAGATGTTCCAGGTCATCGAGCACGCCCGCATGATGGTGGGCACCAAGGCCATCTCCACCCTGTCGACCGGCTACCTCAACGCCCTCGACTACGCCAAGGAGCGCGTCCAGGGTGCCGACCTGACCCAGATGACCGACAAGGCCGCCCCGCGCGTCACCATCACCCACCACCCCGACGTGCGCCGGTCGCTGATGACCCAGAAGGCCTACGCCGAGGGCCTGCGCGCGGTGTACCTCTACACCGCCTCGCACCAGGACGCCGCCGCCGCCAAGATCGTCTCCGGCGCCGACGCCGACCTCGCACACCGCGTCAACGACCTGCTGCTCCCGATCGTCAAGGGTGTCGGCTCCGAGCGTGCCTACGCCGCGCTGAGCCACGAATCGCTGCAGACCTTCGGTGGCTCCGGCTTCCTGCAGGACTACCCGATCGAGCAGTACATCCGCGACGCCAAGATCGACTCGCTGTACGAGGGCACCACCGCCATCCAGGCGCAGGACTTCTTCTTCCGCAAGATCGTCCGCGACCGCGGCCAGGCCTTCGCCCACGTCGCCGGCCAGATCCAGCAGTTCCTCGACACCGAGGCCGGCAACGGCCGCCTCAAGGCCGAGCGCGCGCTGCTCAAGACCGCCGTCGAAGACGTGCAGGCCATGACCGGCTCGCTCACCGCGACCCTCATGTCGGCGCAGGAAGACCCCAAGCAGCTCTACAAGGTGGGCCTGGGTTCGGTGCGCTACCTGATGGCCGTCGGCGACATGCTCATCGGCTGGCTGCTGCTGCGCCAGGCCGAGATCGCCATCGCCAAGCTCGACGAGGGTGCCACCGGCGAGGACAAGTCGTTCTACGAGGGCAAGGTGGCCGTCGCATCGTTCTTCGCCAAGAACATGCTGCCGCTGCTCACCTCCGTGCGCGTCACCGTCGAGAACGTGGATAACGACATCATGGAGCTCGACGAAGCCGCCTTCTGATGTAAGGCCGTAACGACAAAGCGGAAGGTTGGTGCTGAATACCAGCACCAACCTTCCGCTTTGTTGTTTTCTGGGTGCTACTTCGGGGGCATCCGGATGCCGCCGTCGACGCGGACGATCTCGGCATTCATGTACGAGTTGACGGTCAGCTCGACGACCATCGACGCCAGCTCGTCGGGGGTGCCGAGGCGGCGCGGGAAGAGGACGTTCTTGCCCAGGTTGGCCTTGAACGCCTCCGAGTCCGGGCCCTCGCCGTAGATCGGGGTGTCGATCAGGCCCGGCATGATGGTGTTCACGCGGATGCCGACGGCCGACAGGTCGCGGGCGATCGGCACGGTCATACCGTTGATGGCACCCTTGGACGCCGAGTACGACACCTGCCCGATCTGCCCCTCCACGCCGGCGACGCTGGAGATGTTGACGATGGAGCCACGCTCGCCGTCGGCGAGGGGTTCGGTGCGGCTGATCGCGGTGGCGGCGAGCCGGACGAAGTCGAACGTGCCGAACACGTTGACGTTGATGACCTTCTTGAAGAAGTCCAGGTTGTGCGCCGAGTCGTAATTGCCGTCCTTGCCGATGGTCCGCTGCGCCCAGCCGATACCGGCCGAGTTCACCAGGATGCGGAAGGTGCCGAGTTCCTCGGCCTTGGCGATGGCCGCCTTGATCTGCTCCGAGTCGGTGACGTCGACGCTGATGAAGACACCGCCGATCTCCTTGGCGATCGCCTCACCCTTCTCGGGGTTCATATCGGCGACGACGACCTTGACACCCTTGGCGGCCAGGGCGCGTGCCGAGGCGGCACCAATTCCCGACGCACCGCCGGTGACGATTGCACTTGCTCCGTTGATATCCACGATCCGTAGGTTAGCGGGTGTTTCTATGAGATGGAACACGTGCCCCTTACTGTTGCCCTTTCGTCACCGTTGACCTGGGGCGATGCACATTAGTTCCGGGCGCACCGACGACGTCCGGGCGGGTGGCGACCGAGCGCACGGTCGGTCGATCGCGACCAGAACTGTGGTTTCGGGAATGCCACCCGATCTGACTTCCTATGCTCTGGGGTACATATCTCGTCCGATGTAAAGGAGATCACTCATGTCGGCTGTGCTCGATCTGTTCCGGCTCGACGGCAAGGTGGCGGTGGTGACCGGCGCCTCCAGCGGACTCGGCGTGTCCTTCGCCGGGGCCCTCGCCGACGCCGGCGCCGATGTGGTGCTCGCGGCCCGCCGCGTCGAAAAGCTGGAGGAGACCAAGAAACTGGTCGAGAGCAAGGGCAGGCGCGCGCTCGCCGTTGCGTGCGATGTCGCCGATCCGGAGGCCTGCGCCGCCGTCGCGGCCGGCGCGATCGAGACCTTCGGTCACCTCGACATCCTCGTGAACAACGCGGGTATCTCCGACGCCACCCCGGCAACCCGGCAGGCCACCGAAGAATTCGACGCCGTCGTCAAGACCAACCTCAACGGCACCTACTACATGGCGCAGGCGTGCGCGCGGGTGATGAAGAACGGCGGTTCGATCATCAACATCGCCAGCATCCTCGGCATCACCAGCGTCCTGATGCCGCAGGCGGGCTACAGCGCCAGCAAGTCCGGCGTCATCGGCCTGACGCGCGACCTGGCACAGCAGTGGTCGGGCCGAAAAGGTATCCGCGTCAATGCCATCGCCCCCGGATACTTCGCCTCGGAGATGACCACCGAACTGATCGAAGGCGGGTACATGGACAACTTCGTCATCCCGCGCACCCTGTTCGGCCGGCTCGGCAACGAGGGCGAACTCAACCCGGCCCTGATCTTCCTGGCCTCCGACGCCAGCAGCTACGTCACCGGGATCACGCTGCCCGTGGACGGGGGCATGCTCACCAACTGAGCATCGGGCTCAGGCGGTGCGTCATCCGCCCGATCGAACCACCCCGCGACCGGCACGCGACTTTGATAGCGTCGCGAAGCAGTTCACCACGCTCGCATTCCGCGCCGCATCCCACCCGGCCGGACGCGCCGGTCAGCGGGAGGTTCAGTGCCGGAAGACCCACGTCCGGAAGAGCAAGCGCCACAAGAGCAACCGGCAGCGCTGAGGCCAGGTGCGCGGTTCGCCGGATACACCGTGGTGTCGCTGCTCGGCGAGGGCGGCATGGGCCAGGTCTACCTGGTCGAACACGCGCACCTGCACCGTCGGGAAGCGCTCAAGGTGATCACCGCGCGCGGCAACCCGGAGTTCGAGCGGCGGTTCACCGCCGAGGCCCGGATGGCCGCCACCCTCGACCATCCGGGCATCGTCACCGTCTACGGCTACGGCATCGAGCAGGGCACCCCGTGGTTCACCATGGCCTACGCCGACGGCCAGGACCTCGCGCATCAGCGCCTGTCGCCGCAGGAGGCCGGTCTCGTCGTCGGGCAGGTGGCCGACGCCCTCGACTACGCGCACCGCAGGCAGATCATCCACCGCGACATCAAACCCGCGAACATCGTGGTCACCCGCGACCCGGGCGGCGTCGTCGAGCGGGCGGTGGTGCTCGACTTCGGCATCGCCAAACCGGCGGGTGAGGCCACCGGTCTGACCGCCACCAACGCCGTCATCGGCACCCTGGCGTACCTGGCCCCGGAGATCGCCGCCGGTCATCCGGCCGGGCCGCGGTCGGACCAGTATTCGCTGGCCTGCACCGCATACCAGCTCGTCACCGGTACCACCCCGTTCACCGAGACGTCTGCGGCGGCGCTGATGATGGCGCACGCCACCCGGCCACCGCGCCCGGTCAGTGCCCTGCGCCCCGACCTCGCCGCCCTCGATCCGGTGTTCGACGTGGCGCTCGCCAAGGATCCCGCCCGCCGGTTCCCCATGTGCCGGGCGTTCGCCGACGCCTTCACCGCAGCGCTGAACGGCGGTGCACCGGGCGGCTTCACACCACCACCGCACGTGACCGGCGACGCACCCGACACCCTGCCCCCGCCCGGCGTCCCCGCCCTGAACGTGGGACCGGGGAACCACCCGTCAGGGCCGCAGCGGCACAGCCCAGATCGGTACAGCCCGGCTCAGTACGGCCCGGCTCAGTACAGCCCGACACAGTCCGGACCGACCCGTCCCGAACCGCCGGTGGCCGCCGGGCCCCGGAATCCCGGCCGGACGACGAAGATCCTGCTCGGCGCGACGGCCGCGGTGGCCGTCCTCGTCATCGCCGTCGCCACCACGATCATCCTGGTCAAGGGCAGCGGCAGCAACGACAGTGGCGACGACCTCGCCGTCGCCCCCGTCAACTCGGGTGTCGACCGATCGGCCCCGGTCGTGACCAGCGGCCGGCAGGCCGAACTCGGCAAAGCGACTGCCATCGACGGCGGCATCACCGCCGACGGCAAGGTCACGATCTGCGGCGTGTTCAACTACAAGGCGTACTGCTGGGGCGACAACTCCAGCGGCCAGCTCGGCACCGGCACCTCCGGCGACCAGCGCACCAGCCCGGTCAAGATCCAGGGCCTGAACAACGTCACCGCCATCAGCACCGAAGGCGGCACCACCTGCGCCGTCGCCGACCGGCGCGCCTACTGCTGGGGCGCCGACGGCGACCTGCAGACCGGTGGCCCCGACCTCAACCGCAGCGGCCGGCCGGTCCTCGCACCCACCGAGACCGGGCTGATCGACGTCACCGCCATCTCCGTCGGCACCAACGACAAGGGCGAGGTGACCGTCTGCGCGATCTCCGACGGTGACGCCTATTGCTGGGGTGCCAACGGGCAGCGGCAGGTCGGCGACTACTCCCCCTCCACCGCGGACATGGACTACCAGGTCCCCACCAAAGTCGACGGCATCGCCGGGGTCACCGCGATCTCCACCGGCTCCAACATCTCCTGCGCCGTCACCTACCCGGCACAGACCGCATCCTGTTGGGGCCTGGACTACTCGGAACAACCGTCGACGCTCAAAGGTCTCGGCGGCATCAGCAAGGTGTTCAAGGTCATCGTGCCCAGCGGCGGCGCGACGGGCACCGGGGTGTGCGTGATCGCCGACGGCGACGCCTACTGCGACGCCACCGGCGACGGAAAGCTCACCAAGCCGGTCGGCGCCGACGGCGCCTACGCGCTGTCGTCGGGCCGCAACAAGCAGGGCAGCATCCTGGTGTGCACGCAGTCATCGATGCAGATCTACTGTGGCCCACTCACTTTCAAGAGCCGCCTCTGGCTGGTGCGCGACGTCGCGCTCACCGGCGTCAACGACGTCGCAGTGGCCGGCGGCACCCGATGCACCATCGCACACGACGACGTGTACTGCTGGGGCGACAACACCGAAGGCCAACTCGGATCCGGCGGCACCCAGGACAGCCTCGACCCGGTCAGAGTCGGCGGCTGAACAGCCCCCTACTTGCAGCGCACGATCGGCTCCGGATCGTACTTCACCGTCCGGGTGTGGCGGCTGATCTCGGCACCGGTCTTCGCGTCCTTGATCACCCGGGTGTCGGAGGTGGTGAAACCCTTCGAGCCTTCGCCGGGCATGCAGTTGTCGCCCTTGGGCAGGGTGATCTTCTCCGGATCGGTAGGCTTGGACCGGCTACCGGTGATCGACTCCACCTCAACGGTTTTGGTGCTCCACAACCGGACCGTGATCGCGCTCGGCGACCACTCGGTGTCGATGACGATGCCGTGATCGGTGTTGTTGCGGAACACCAGATCGATCGCGCCGTCGAACACCGTCGCCTCCCGCGCCTCGGGATACCGCGAGATGTAATACGAATGCTCGGTGTGGTCCACGTCCTCCAGGCCCGCGAAATACGCCGCGTTGTACAGCGTCGTCGCGAACTGCGAGATACCGCCGCCCACCGCCTTCGACGTATGCCCGTGATCGATGATCGTCGACGTCACATAGCCTTGCGCCGAACCGCGGGTACCCGTGTACCCGTTCAGCGAGAAACTCTCACCCGGCAACACCACCGCACCGTCGACCGTCTGCGCGACCAGCCGGATGTTCTCACCCGAGGCCTCCGCGAACCCGCCCGTGGTGAACTCGCTCACCACCTCGCTGACACCCAGACCCTTCGCCTTGGCCGTCGACAGCTTCGGCTTCTGCACGTCATAGACCACATCCACCGCGCGGCGCGAACCCGGATCCGTGGTGATCGCCGTCTTCTGGATCTTGGCGAGCGTCTTGGTCCAGTCGATACGCGCACCGTCCTTGGCCGGCACCACCCGCGGACTGCCACCGGACAACGTGAACGTCGCATCGACAGGCGCCCGCACCGTGCTCGCCAGCGCCGGACTGAACAACTTCACCGCGGCCTTCTGATCCATCGTCGGCGACAGACCGCCCTTGCCGTCGGCGACAAACTTGAGCACCGTACCCAACTAAGTCGGCGTGATCGACCGCTTCGCCCCCTCACGGCCGTTCAGCACGATCGGCCCCGCCATAGCCGTCGCCGCCGGCCCGTCGCGCGTCGTGCGAACCGTCTCCGCCGACACCGTCGGTGCGAACTTCTCCGTCGGCATCGTGATCGGCCGCTCCCGCAGCCAGCCGGCCCGCAACGCGGCAGGCAACTCGTCACGGGCGATCCGCTGCCCCGCCGTCGGCAGATCCGCCACCGGCTTGCCCTTATAGAAATGCACCGCGCCCTCGATCGCCGACAGCTCGAACTCCTTGCGCTTGGCGTCGAGCGTGGCATCGAGCTTCTTGCGGTCGACCGTGATCACCGGATCGACGCGATACTCAGCACCGAACAGACCCGCGATCCGGCGCAACGGGTTGTTCGGCTGATCGCGCAACCGCTCCAGCGTCGCCTCCGCGTCGAAAGCCAGACCCAGGTCCTTCGCGCCGAGCTTCGCCTCACCGTGCGGAGTGACAAGAGTCACAGGCTTTTCGGCGCGAGCGGCCACCCGATTGAGCACCTCACGCGTCTTCGTCGGGGACAGATTGCCCGCATCCAGCCCCGCCACGGTGGCCCCACGAGTGGTCTTACCGTGCGTGACCAGCAGGTCGATCCCCACGACAAGAATGCCGGCGAACAGAATCCCGAGCACGGCATACGTACCGACCCGCACCGACGACCATCTGCTCACTCCACCGAGAGTAACGTGCCCCGCGCCGGCCCGACCGCCCCCGCCGACCCGCCACCACCACACCACAACACCGGCCCGGCAAGAAAAACGCACCAGTTTGCGGCGGAACGTGAATTACGCGGAAAAGTAGCGTACAAATGTGGGTAGCCCCGATCAGCTGCCAGACCCCCGACCCGGCAGATTGATCGGGGCTCCTTACTTTTCGGTGGTTTTTTCGGGCTGCGCTCGCTCGGTCGTCCAGACACGGGACGCTCCGCCCGAAAAATCCACCTCGGGGCGACCAAACATCGTGATGCTTTGACAGCGGCCTGTTGCGGCTCTGCTTCGTACCCGGCTCATCGGTTGAGGTGCGAGGAGCGAAAGCGGCCCCACCAGTCGGTTGAGGTGCGAGGAGCGAAAGCGACGAGCCTCGAAACCCGGTGAGACAACACTGTCATCGCACGAGGTTTCGAGGCTCGCAAGCTCGCACCTCAACCGGCGAGGTGAGCTACCCCTCGATGATGGCGGTGACGCCCTGGCCACCGGCCGCGCAGATCGAGATCAGCGCACGTCCGCCGCCGTTCTCGGCGATCTGCTTGGCCGCCTGGGCGACGATGCGGCCGCCGGTTGCGGCGAACGGGTGACCCGCGGCCAGCGACGAGCCGTTGACGTTGAGCTTGGCGCGATCGATCGAGCCCAGCGCCTTGTCCAGACCCAGACGCTCCTTGCAGTAGGTCTCCGACTCCCACGCGGCCAGCGTGCACAGCACGACCGACGCGAAGGCCTCGTGGATCTCGTAGAAATCGAAATCCTGCAGGGTCAGGCCGTTGCGCTCCAACAGGCGCGGCACCGCGTAGGTGGGGGCCATCAGCAGGCCGTCGGGGCCGTTCACGTAGTCGACGGCGGCGGTTTCGCTGTCGACGAAGTACGCCAGCACCGGCAGGCCCTTGTCCTTGGCCCACTCGTCGGTGCCCAGCAGCACCGTCGACGCGCCGTCGGTGAGCGGGGTCGAGTTGCCGGCGGTCATGGTGGCATCGCCCAGGGACACACCGAAGACCGGCTTGAGCTTCGACAGCTTCTCGGCGGTGGAGTCGCCGCGCAGGTTCTGGTCGCGGACCAGGCCGCCGAACGGGGTGATCAGGTCGTCGAAGAAACCGGCGTCGTAGGCGGCGGCCATCTTCTGGTGGCTGGCGGCGGCCAGTTCGTCCTGGTCGGCGCGCTTGATGCCGAACTCCTTGGCGGTGATGGCGGCGTGCTCGCCCATCGACATGCCGGTGCGGGGCTCGCCGTTGCGCGGGATCTCGATACCCAGGTTGGGCAGCAGCTTCAGCGCGTTGATCAGCTGGTCCTGCGTGGTGCGCGAGCGGTTGACCTCGAGCATCTGCCGGCGCATCGACTCCGAGACGGCGATCGGGGCGTCGGAGGTGGTGTCGACGCCACCGCCGACAGCGGCGTCGTAGCGGCCGCGGGCCACACCGTCGGCGACGGCGGTGATGGCCTGCAGGCCGGTGCCGCACGCCTGCTGGATGTCGAAGGCGGGGGTGTACGGCGACAGGGCCGAACCGAGGACGCACTCGCGGATGAGATTGAAGTCACGTGCGTGCTTGAGGACGGCGCCGCCGGCGACCATACCGAGCTGCTCGCCCTGCAGACCGAACCGGCTGACCAGGCCGTCGAGGGCGGTGGTGAACATTTCCTGATTGCTGACCTTGGCGTATGCCTTGTCCTGGCGGGCAAACGGAATCCGATTGCCGCCGAGGATCGCTACCGGACGTTCGCTGCGGGTCTTGGGTGCTTTGGCCACTTCGATCTCCCAGGGTGGTGTTTGGTATCTATAGCGTATTCTTACTCAACAGTAAGTTCGTTGTCGAACGCCCGGCCCGGCGCGCTCGGCAGCTACCATCGCTCGCCGTAGGCGCAAGTGCCCCGCACGTGCCACCCACGACAGGGCACACAAAGGCACGCAGAACAGGAGATCCACAGTGGCCAACACCGGCTTGTACTCGTCATTCGTCCACTCCGCACCCGGCTCGTTCATCGCCAAGCAGGCAGGCCTGCCCGTCCCGCCCACGCTGCGCCGCTACAAGCCGTCCGAACCCGCACTCGCCGGCCCGGTGCTGCTCGGTGGTTCCGGACGTCTCGTCGAGCCGCTGCGCGAGATCCTCACCGGCGCCGACTACACCCTGATCCAGAACGCCACCTCGGGCCGCTCCGCCGACAAGTACGGCGCGCTGGTGTTCGATGCCACCGGCATCACCTCCCCCGACGAACTGCGTCAGCTGTTCGAGTTCTTCCAGCCGGCGATGCGCTCGACCGCCGCCTGCGCCCGCTTCGTGGTCATCGGCACCACCCCCGAACTGGCCGGCACCACCGGTGAGCGGATCGCCCAGCGCGCCCTCGAAGGCTTCACCCGGTCGCTCGGCAAGGAACTGCTCAAGGGTTCCACCGTGCAGCTGGTGTACGTCTCCCCCGACGCCAAGACCGGCCTGACCGGCCTGGAGTCGACGCTGCGCTTCATCCTGTCGGCCAAGTCCGCGTTCGTCGACGCCCAGGTGTTCCGGGTCGGTGCCGCCGACGGCGCATCCGTCGAGTCCTGGGACAAGCCCCTCGACGGCAAGGTCGCCGTGGTGACCGGCGCCGCCCGCGGCATCGGCGCCACCATCGCCGAGGTCCTCTCCCGCGACGGTGCGCACGTCATCTGCGCCGACATCCCGGCCGCCGGTGAGGCCCTCGCCGAGACCGCCAACAAGGTCGGCGGCACCTCCTTCCCGCTGGACGTGAGCGCCCCCGACGCCGGCGCCAAGCTCGCCGAGCACGCCCTCGAACGCCACGGCGGCGTCGACATCATCGTCAACAACGCCGGCATCACCCGTGACAAGCTGCTCGCCAACATGGACGACGCCCGCTGGGATTCGGTGATCTCGGTCAACCTGCTCGCCCCCGAGGCCCTCGTGAACGGCCTGCTGGAGAAGGGCGCCCTGCGTGAGGGCGGCGCCGTCATCGACGTGTCGTCGATCGCCGGTATCGCCGGTAACCGCGGCCAGACCAACTACGGCGCCTCCAAGGCCGGCGTCATCGGCCTCGTCGACGCCTACGCGCCGATCCTCGCCGAGAAGGGCGTCACCATCAACGCCGTCGCCCCCGGCTTCATCGAGACCAAGATGACCGCCGCCATCCCGCTGGCCACCCGCGAGGCCGGCCGCCTGATGAGCTCGCTGCAGCAGGGCGGCCAGACCGTCGACGTCGCCGAGACCGTCGCCTACTTCGCCAACCCGGCGTCGAACGCGGTCACCGGCAACGTCGTCCGCGTGTGCGGCCAGGGCTTCCTGGGTGCGTGATGAGTAAGACGATCACACTCAGCGGCGCCCCCGGCACCGCCTCGATCTACGGCAAAGCGGTCGCGGCGATGCTGCCGGTGATCGGCAAACCCGCCAAGGTCTCACCGACCGCCACGGTCCCCGACACCCGGTACCGGCTCGCCGATGTGCGCGTCGATCCGGCTGCGCTGCAAACGTATTGCCGGACCACGGGGCAGCGGTTCTCCGCGACGGTGCCGCTGACCTACCTGTTCGTGCTGCAGTTCCCGCTGTCGATGAAGATCATGACCGACAGCGCGTTCCCGTTCGGCGCGGTCGGTTCGGTGCACATCGCCAACACCATCGAGCGCAAGCGCGAGATCGGTGTCGACGAGCCGCTGACCATCACCACGCACGCGGAGAACCTGCGCGAGCACCGCAAGGGTCTGCTGATCGACATGATCAGCGAGTTCACCGTCGGCTCCGAGGTTGTCGCGGTGCAGACCGCCACCTTCCTCAAGCAGCAGCGCACCAGCCTGTCCGGCGAACCGCGCGGTCCCGTCCCGAAGAACTCGGCCCCGCCGCCGCCGGACGCCGTGCTGTCGGTGGACCTCGGACGCATCCGTGAGTACGCGGCCGCCTCCGGTGACCGCAACCCCATCCACATGGGTGACCTGCCCGCCAGGGCGTTCGGCTTCTCCAAGGCAATCGCCCACGGAATGTGGAGCGCCGCAGCCGCGCTGGCCAACATCGAGGCCCAGCTGCCCGGCGAGGTGACCTACGACGTGCAGTTCGGCAAGCCGCTGCTGCTGCCCGCCAAGGTCAACCTGTACACCCGGCGCATCGACGGCAAGGGCAACTTCGACATCGAAATCCGCAACCGCCGCAAGGGCTACCCGCACCTGACGGCCACCCTGCGCCACAACTGAACACCGACATGACTGTGGGCCACCGGGAAACCGGTGGCCCACAGCGCTTTCGGTCGGTCCATTCGACGGGGGTGCGGACAACTCCTCACGTGTCCAACCGCGGCCACCGCTACTCCCGTTCAGTTACCGCGAAAGCTCCACAAATCGCTCGGCCGCCCGCGTGCGCCCGGCCCTCGCTTAGTAGGCGTCGCCGGCATCGATGATCAGATCATCCATGCCGCCAGTGTAGTGCATGGCAGGTATGCTGGCATACATGAAGCGGACGACCATCAAGATTCCCGATGAACTCGATGCGCGGCTGCGTCACGAGGCGAATCTGCGGGGTACAACGATCTCCGAGGTCAGCAGGGAAGCATTGGAAACCTTCCTCGGTACGGGGTCACGCAGAAGGCTCGCTGCCGCAGCCGCGGGTCGCAGCGGGCGAAGCGACATCTCTGAGCGCATCGAAGAGATCCTGGCCACAGAGCTCCAGAACGCCGGGGCCGAATCCACAGAAGCCAAACAGTAGTGCCGCTCATCGTCGATGCCGGACCACTGTATGCCTACGTCGACGCCGACGACGCGCACCATCACGCATCGCTGGAGCTTCTCGAAACGCACCCTGGCCCATTGATCGTCCCGACGTTGGTCATCACCGAAGTCACGTATCTTCTCAGCACCAGGCTGGGTGCCGAAGCCGAGGTGCGGTTTCTCGGCGATCTCGCCGCCGGCCATTTCACCGTCGAACCTGTTGCGGCGGCGGACTGGCTGCGCATCGCGGAGTTGGTGGCCCGATACCGGGACCTGCCACTCGGCACCGCCGATGCGTCGGTGGTGGCCACTGCCGAGCGCCTCGGAGTGCGCACGGTTGCCACTGTCGACCGGCGTCACTTCTCCGTCGTGCGTCCCCGACATGTCAGGTCGTTCGAACTCCTGCCGTAGCCGGCTCTGGGAGCCCCCACCGAGCCACTATGTGCGGTATTGTAGAAACGTTCCTACAAGGGGGTACCAATGGCGACGACATTCAGTGCACGAGAATTCAACCAAGATGTGAGCGGAGCCAAACGCGCTGCCGACAACGGTCCAGTCGTCATCACGGACCGTGGTGAACCCGCATACGTCCTGCTGTCCATTGCCGAGTATGAGCAGATGCGCGATCGGCGAAGCCTGCTCGAGGTGTTGCAGATGACGGAAGACATCGACTTCGAGCCGGTCGTGTCGCGTACGCTGCCCCGAGCGGCCGAACTGTGACCTACCTGCTCGACACCAATGTTGTCAGCGAACTCCGCAAGCAACCGGGCCGGATCGACGACAGCGTCGCGGCATGGGCGGCCGCACAACCGGCGACCGAACAATACCTCAGCTCGGTCACGGTCTCCGAGATCGAACTCGGCATCCTTCGGGTCGAGCGCCGGGACGAGCTTCAGGGCAGGTCGCTACGACGGTGGTTCGACGCCCGCGTCATCAATGCCTTCGACAGGCGCACCCTCCCCGTCGATTGTGAAGTGGCCCGTCGCGCAGCACTCCTACACGTCCCCGACCCCCGTCCCGAACGCGACGGGTATATAGCGGCAACAGCACTCGTTCACGGACTCACCGTCGTCACACGCAATGTTGCGGATTTTGCGCCGATGGGCGTCGCTATCGTCAACCCGTGGCTGATCCAGGAGTAAACCTTGTGATCAGTTCTCGGTGATACCTGAGACCGCGGTTCGGAAATGCAGTTCGCGGTGGTATCGGCAGGCGCTGGAGTTGACCACGCCGAGTGCAGGCAGGTCCGGTGCCAGGTCTTGGGTCCGGCCGCGCGCCGTATCCGGTCCCGTGGGCGAACGGCCGCGGGCTAGGTGGTGGCGCGGTCGGTGCCGACACCCTTGAGGCCG
Organism: Gordonia amarae NBRC 15530; assembly: GCF_000241345.1. GTDB lineage: Bacteria > Actinomycetota > Actinomycetes > Mycobacteriales > Mycobacteriaceae > Gordonia > Gordonia amarae. The sequence goes on along the minus strand of NZ_BAED01000076.1, from coordinate 56,731 downwards.
CGCCAGACGATGCCGACGAGCAGGTCGGTGGCGGCGTCGAGGTCGACGTCACCCTCGGCGATGCGGTCGGCGACGGCCTCGGTGGCCCCCACGATGGCGAGCGCGGTGAGTTCGAAGTCGATGTCGGCGGCGCCCTCGACGGTGGTGCCGGCGCGGATCAGTCCGGCGACCATCTCGGTGATCCGTTGGCGGCTCTCCATGACGCGGGAGGTGAAGGCCGCGGTGCCGATGGCGACGCGGTACAGGACCCGCCACGACCGCCGGTTCTCGTGCACGTACCGCAGGAACTCACGGACCACGGTGCGGGCCTGCTCACGCTGGGCCAGGTTCGGGTCGAAACCGACGCTCATCGCCTCGATGAAGCGGCTCGACTCGCGGCTCATACAGGCGCCGAACAGTTCTTCCTTCGAGCCGTAGTACAGGTACAGCATCGGCTTGGAGATCTCCGCCTCGGCGGCGATGGCGTCCATCGAGGTGTCCCGGAAGCCGTGGTCGGCGAATACCCGCACCGCGGCGTCGAGCATCTGCTGTTCGCGTACCGCGCGGGGAAGTCGCTTGGTTCCGCCGACCATATATCCGCCTCATTCCGTGGGTTCACGTGCGTGGCCCTCCACCGCACACGTCAACCAAACTTACCATTCGGTAAGTTCCGGTGGCGAACGAGGCGGCGAATCAGCAGGTCAGGACACCCTTGGCCCGCAGCACCCGCACCACCTTGGTGTCGACGGCGGATTTGCTGAGACGGCCGTCACGGACGGCGGCCTCCAGCGAATCGAGCACTGCCGGCACCTGATCGGTGGTGGTCCACAGCGCGACGTCGACGCCCGCCCGGATCGACAGTACCGCCGCCTGCGTGATCGGGTACTTGGAGCTGATCGCGGCCATCGAGCCGAGGTCGTCGGAGAAGATCACCCCGTTGAACGCCGGGCCGTTGTAGCCCTTGCCGGTGCGCAGCATCCGGATCGCCTTCGCGTCGAGGCTGGCGGGCATGTCGGGCGAGGTCAGGCCCGGCACGATCAGGTGCCCGACCATCGCGGCGGCGGGACCGGGGTTGGCGAGCAGCCTGCGGAACGGCACCAGGTCGCTGTTCTGCAGCGACGCGAGCGGCGGGGTCTGCACCACGCCGAGGTGCGAGTCGCCCGAACCGTGCCCGTGGCCGGGGAAATGCTTGTACACGGGGATGATGCCGGCGTCGGCCAGGCCGCGGGCGAACGCGCCGCCGAAGCGGGTGACGACGTTCGGGTCGTTGCTGAACGAACGGTCGCCGATCACCTCGTTGTCGGATTCATTGCTGACATCGATGGAAGGCGCGAAATCGACGGTCACGCCCAGGCGCTTCATCTGGCGCCCCATCTGCGCCGCGATCGACCGCACCTGCGCCAGCGTCTTGGACTGTGCGAGTTGGCGGGCCGAAGGCGCGTCGATACCGAGGTCCGACAGCCGCGACACCCGGCCGCCCTCCTGGTCGACGGAGACCATCAGCGGGATCTTGGCGCTGCGGGAGATGTTGGCGGCGGCGCCGCTGGTGAGGATCGACTTGTCCGTCCAGCTGCCGATGAAGATGCCGCCGATCTGCTCCGACCGCACCACCTGCCGGGCGTCGGCGGTGCCGGTGACACCGACCATGATCAGCTGCGCCAGTTTCTGCCGCTGCGTCATGCTCTTGAGCTTGGCCGCGCCGCAGCGGTTGGTGAGGGTGGTCAGCGACGGGGTCGCCGAACTCGTCGGCAGCGGTGTGCTCGACGTGGTCGCGGAGGTCCGGGCCGTGGTCGTCTGGGACGAATCGGACGCCGCGACGTCCTCGTCGCCACCGCAGCCGGAGGTCAGTCCCACCCCCAGCGCGAGGGCCGCGGCCAGCACGGTTACGCGGACCGGAGCGGCGGTTCGTGAACGACTCGTGAGAAAGCCCATGGTGGCCAGTCTGTCATGTTTGCCGGTCACCGAGGCGGACCCTGCGCTTCGAATGGGGTCGCGCGGCCACCGCGACCTGGCATTTCGGTGCCCGCAATTCTCACCCGCGGGAGCCGTGGATCGCGACTTCGGCGCGCTGTCCCGGTTACCGCGCGTGCGACTGCTGACGGCTCGTGCGCTCTGGTAAGTTCACTTCCCATGCAGAACCGTCTTGTCACCGGTGGTGTCGCCGCTGTCGCGGGTATTGTCATCGGGCTCGGCGCGGTGCTCCTCGGTGGCGTCGTGGCCACCGACACCAAGCCGGCCACCGATATGAACAGCATTTCGCCCGAGGACGGCTTCGTACAGGGCGCCGTCGAATACGGTTCACGTTCCGCCGCAGAAGCAGACTGATCAGCAGCAGACTGATCAGCAGCAGAACTGATCGCTCCCGAACGCCTCCCGTCGCTGGTTGAGGTGTGAGGAGCGCAAGCGACGAGCCTCGAAACCCGGTGAGATAACGATGTCTTCTCACCGGGTTTCGAGGCTCGGTCGCCGGCCGACCTCGCACCTCAACCGGCGAAGTGGCCGGCTTTCGTGCGGGAACCAGGACCGGATGTCCTCGCGCGGCGTGGTCATCGCCGCTCTGTGCGCGCTGATCGTCTCCTTCGCGCAGGCCCCCGGCCGGATCTCGGCCGACACCAAGCTCGATCTCGCCGCCGACCCGCTCGGTTTCCTCGGCCGGGCGGCACACCTGTGGTCGCCCGACGCCCCGATGGGGCAGGTGCAGAACCAGGCGTACGGCTACTTCTTCCCGCACGGCGCGTTCTTCGCGCTCGGCGACCTCGCGCACATCCCGCCGTGGATCACCCAGCGCCTGTGGTGGGCGCTGCTGCTGACCATCGGGTTCGTCGGCATCGTCCGGCTGGCCGAGGCACTGCGGGCCGGTTCGCCTGCGTCGCGGATCGTCGCGGCGGCGGTATTCGTGCTGAGCCCGCGGGTGCTCACCACGCTCGGGTCGATCTCGTCGGAGACACTGCCGATGATGCTGGCGCCGTGGGTGCTGCTCCCGGTGATCCGGGCCCTCGATCGTGACACCGGCCCGCTGTGGCGGCAGGGTTTCCTGTCGGCTGCGGCGGTGGCGCTGATGGGGGCGGTGAACGCGGTGGCGACGGTCGCCGCGCTCGGTGTCGCCGCGCTGTGGTGGCTGCTGACGGTCCGCCGGGCGGGACTGCGGGCCGTGCGGTTCGCCGCGTGGTGGGCGCTGGGGCTGGCGCTGGCGTGCGCCTGGTGGATCCTGCCGCTGCTGATGATGTCGCAGGTCAGCCCGCCGTTCCTGGATTTCATCGAGTCGGCGCGCACCACGACGCAATGGTCCTCGCTCACCGAGGTGCTGCGCGGGACGAGCGCGTGGACGCCGTTCGTCTCACCGGAGCGGGTGGCCGGTGCGGTGCTGGTGACGCAGCCGGCGGCGGTCCTGGCCACCGGGGTGCTCGTCGCCGCGGGCCTGGCGGGGCTGACAATGCGGGCGATGCCGGGCCGCGGCAGGCTCGTCACGATCCTGGTGACCGGGCTGCTGGTGATGTGCGTCGGCTACGCGGGCACCCTCGGCTCACCGATCGCCGAACCGGTGCGCGAGTTTCTCGACGGCGCGGGCGCCCCGCTGCGCAACATCCACAAGTTCGAGCCGTTCATCCGAATCCCGGTGGTGCTGGGCATCGCGCATCTGCTGGCGCGGGTGCCGCTGACCGAGCCGCGGGCGTTCCTGCGGCCGGCGATGTCGCGGGGGGTGGCGACGGCGCTCGCGGTGGTCGTCGCGATCGGCGGCGCGGGGTCGTTGATGTGGACCGGGCAGCTCACGCCCGCCGATACCTACACGTCGATGCCGTCGTACTGGACGGAGGCGGCGGCATGGCTGAAACAGAACAGTTCGCCGGACGGGCCGTCGCGTCCCGCGCTGAGGTCCCTGGTGGTGCCGGGTGCGCCGTTCGCCGACCAGGTGTGGGGGCTGACCCGCGACGAGCCGCTGCAGGCGCTGGCGGACACCCCGTGGGCGGTGCGCGATGCGATCCCGCTGGTCCCGCCCGGAGCGATCCGGGCGATGGATGCGGTGCAGCGGCAGATCGCCTCCGGGCGCGGCTCCCCCGGCCTGGCCGCGACGCTGGCCTCCCAGGGCATCGGGTTCGTGGTGCTGCGGGCCGATCTCGACCCGGACACGTCGCGTTCGGCGCGGCCGCTGGTCGCCCGACAGGCGCTCGACGATTCACCCGGTCTGTCGGTGGCCGCCCGGTTCGGGCCGCGCGTCGGCCCGGCCACCGTCACAGGGGTGGTCCGCGACAACGGACTGCGGCCCGCGTTGCGGGCGATCACGATCTACACCGTCGACGGCGCCGCCCGGGCCGGCGGTACCGGGCCGGTACTGGTCGACGCCGCGTCGGTGCCGCGGGTCTCGGGTGGTCCCGAGGCCATCGCGACGATCAACGCGCAGCGCGGGCGTGCGGGACTGCCCGCGGTGGGGCCGACGGTGCTGGACGCCGACGCCCGGCGGTTCGACACCGAGCACCCGGACACTCCGCTGCCGGCGTCGCCACGGATCGTCACCGACACACCCACCGACCGGGAGGTCGACGTCGGGCGGGTCGACGACCACAGTTCGGCGATCCGCACCGCCGACGATCCGCGCCGCACCCAGAACGCGGTCCCCGACTATCCGGCGTGGGACGGTATCGGACGCGGCGACCTGGTGCGGGCTCAGTGGTTGCTCGACAATCAGCCCGGGCAGGTGCGGGTGTCGAGTTCCGGGGCCGCGGCCGATGCGACGCAGCCCGGGCAGACCTCGCCGGCCAACTCCACCGCCGCAGCCTTCGACGGGAAACCCGGAACCGCCTGGGTGTCCAGCGGTTTGGCGGCGGCCGCCGGAAAATGGTTGCGGCTGAGCTTCACCCGGCCGCGCACTGCGCTGTCGCTGACGCTGACCACCGCGAAGGCGATCGGCCCCGACGTCGACACCGTCGTCGTCACCACCAACGCCGGAAGTTCTGTGGCCCAGGGTATTTCCCCGGGAAAACCGTTCACGGTCACACTGCCCGGCGGGAACACGTCGTGGATCGAGATCCGGGCCTCGCACACCCGCTCGGGAACCGCGGGCAACCAGTTCGCGCTCGGCGAGGTCACGCTCACCGACCTCGCCACGGGCAACCCCCTGTCGATCCGGCAGCGGGTCGTCCTGCCCGCCCAGCAGAAGAATTCAGCTGTCGCACAGTGGGTGCTGACACAGGAGCTCACCGGGCGGTCCGCGTGCGTGCGCGACACCTCCTCCGACGACGAACTGTTCAGGTGCGCTTCCGGTTTGGGGTTGACCCCGGAGACACCCGGGGTGTTCACCCGCGCACTGTCGGTGCCGTCGGCAACCTCGGTGTCGCCTACCGTCACCCTCGTCCCCATGCCCGGTGACGGTCTGCGGGCGCTGTTGCACGTACCCGGATCGGTTGTCGCGGACGGTCCGTCGGATGTGACCGATCCACGGGGTGCGGCGCAGGCCGCCGTCGACGGCGATCCGGCGACCGTGTGGACCGCACCGGCGGACGGTGCCCGCGACGACGATGAGGACCCCGCCGACGATGACGGGACGACGTCGGACCGCGAGAGCGGCGACGAGGCGACGTCCGACGGAAAGGCCGGCAACACCGGCGGATACGGTGACCCGGACAGCAAGAAACAGAACGGGGATGACGCCCAGAAGGATTCTGGGCAGAAGGATTCTGGCCACAAGGATCCCGCCAAGGAGGATCCCGCCCAGAAGGATTCGGGCCGAGAGGATTCCAGGGCCGGCGACTCCGGGGAGACAGACTCGGGTGAGGAGGAGCCTGGCAAACAGGAGTCCGGGCAGAAAGACTCTGGGAGAGAGAGCGATTCCGGGCCGACGCTGACCATCCGCCTCCCCGAGGTGCAACGCGTGGACAAGCTGCGCATCGTCGCGCCGGAGACGTATCCGGCGGCACCCACTGAGGTGTCGGTGAACCTGGGCGAGCGCTGGCTCACCCGCACGGTGACGCGGGACGGGACGGTCACCCTGACCGGTGCCCGCACCGACCGGATCCGGTTGCGGGTCAACAAATCCGCCGACGTCATCGACGTGAACTCGCTTGGATTCGCCACCAGGGCACCCGCCGGGATCGCGGAGATCAAGATCTCTCCGGCACCCGACGCACGGCCGTTCGACCCCGACCGGGTGGTCACCGTCGGCTGTGGCGACGGGATCGGAATCACCGTGGCGGGCCGGGTGATCGGACTCAGCCTGCGCACCACCGCCGGTGACCTGCGCAACGGTACCCCGGTGGTCGCCCGGCCATGCGGCTCGACGCCGATCCCGCTGGCAGCCGGCGAACAGGAGCTGTCGGTCAATCCCGGATCGGCGTTCAGCGTTCTCGACGTGAATCTTTCTACTGCACAGCAGATTCCGTCGGCGTCGACGGTGTTGCCGACCGTCGAGAAGTGGTCGGCGACCCATCGGGTGGTCGACGTGCGGGCGTCGGCGGCGGACCGGATCCTGACCGTCGCCGAGAGCACCAATTCCGGGTGGCGGGCGACCGTCGACACACCCGACGGGGAGATCAACCTGCATCCGATCACCGTGAACGGATGGCAACAGGGTTGGGTGGTGCCCGCGAATCTGTCTGGCCCGGTCACCCTGCGGTACAGCCTCGATACGCCGTACCGGTGGGTGCTGGTGGTCGGGCTGCTGCTGGTGGCCGTGCTCCTGGCGCTGGCGTGGCTGCCGCCGGTGCTCGCGCGTTCGAGGTGGTCGCGTCATGATGCCGGCGTCACCGGACCCTTCGAGACCCTCGCTCCTTCGTCGCTTCGGCCTCAGGGATCAAGAGGTGTGGTTGCGGCGAGTCTTGCCGTGCTTCCCGTGCTGGGTGCCGTCTGGCTGCTGACCGGCTGGTGGGGAGTCGGTATCGGCTGTACGACAGCACTTCTCACGTACCGGATGCGCCCGTCCGCGCGTGTGGTCGCGGTGTTCGCGGCCATGCTCGCCGCCGCCCTCGCCCTCGCCTCCGGTCCGTGGCACTCCCCCACCGGCTACCACGGTGACGAGTGGTGGACCCAGTTCCCCGCCCTCGTCGCCATCACGATCCTGGTGTGGTCGACAGTATTCACACCCGCACGGAACAGATCGCCCGACGACCCTTCGGCGGCCCGCCAGCTCGATCCTTGAGAGCGATGACCACGCCCGCCTTACGACACAGAACCTTTCACCGCTTCCCGGGCATTCAGCCACCGGCGGGCCGGGTCTTCGATGAACGTGTAGCTTGCTGCCGATACGCCGATGGTGAGGGGGACGGTGATCGCCAGGACCAGCGGCATGTTGCCGTTGAACGGGACGATGCCGAATAGGGGGAAGACGACGGCCAGGACCGCGAGGTGCCAGATGAAGATGCCGTACGACCAGCGGCCGAGGGCCTGCATGACCGGGGAGTCGAGGAAACCGAACGGGCCGGTAGCGCACACCAGCGGGGCGAGCAGGGCGTAGCCGACGATGGCGCCGAGGACCATCTTGGTGGCGAACTGCAGGTGGGTGAGTTCACCGAGACCCGTCGGGCCGGCCAGCGGGGTGCAGGCCAGCGCGTAGGCGACCACGAACACGGCGGCCATCAGTGGGCGATTCGCGCTGAGCGCGACCGTGATTCGCAGCCCCCCGGGGTACGACGCCGGATCGTGGTGTGCCGCTTCGACGGTGGCCGCGATCTCGGCCAGCACCAGGCCGGACACGAACCACGGCAGGTGGCCGAACACCCAGTTCTTGGGTTCGACGCCGTCGGCCAGCGGCAGGGTCGCCGCGAACCAGGCCCAGCCGAGACTGAGCACCCCGACCGCGAGGATCACCGGGATGCGTACTCGCGCACGATCTCCCCGCAGACGCACCAGCACGAGGCCGATCAGAGGGAGCAGCAGATAGAACGCGACCTCCACCGACAGACTCCACATCTGGGTGAGGCCGGCGGTCAGCGACAGCGCCACAAACACCTGCGTCAGTGTGAGATTGGCGAGCCACACAGTCAGGTCGGCACCCTTGGCGTCGGGCAGCAGGGTCAGCACCAGGACCACGACGACGATGTACGCCGGCCAGATGCGGACGATCCGGTGCCGGAAATACCGGCCGATATCGGGGCGCGGGGCGCGGGAGGGGCCGGGAGCGGACATCTTTGTCTCACCGGGTTTCGAGGCTCGTCGCCTGGCGGCTCCTCGCACCTCAACCGGCGACGACGACGCGGCGGGCGGCGCGGGAACCCCGGTATCCGGCGACGACGACGCGGCACCCAGTCCGGGAACCCCGGCGTCCGACGACGACGCGGCACCCAGTCCGGGAACCCCGGCGTCCGACGACGACGCGGCACCCAGTCCGGGAACCCCGGCGTCCGACGACGACGCGGCGCCCGGCGCGGGGACCCCGGTATCCGGCGGCGGAAGGGCCGCATCCGGCGGACGAACGACGTCGGCCCGCGTGGAGGACCGGGCCGCCCCCGCCCAGGGGCGCCAGAGGAGGAAACCGGAGAGGCCGAAGAACAGGGCGACGGCGAGGTCGAGGCGGCCGAGGATCGGGCCGATCACCCCGGTGTTGACCGCGGCCGTCTGGAACGACACATGGGTGGTGAGCACGGCGATCGCCGCGACCGCACGCATGCCCTCCAATTGCGGAAAGAATCTGCGCGCGGTCGTGGCTCGCTGTGCCGGTTGTACCTGGTGGTCCGGGCTGGTGCTCATCTCGGGAGATCAGGGTACGCCCGGCCCCGGGGCGTCGGCCGGATCAGCAGCCGCCGTCACCGCCACCGCCGCCACCACCACCGTCGCCGCAGCTACCGCCACCGTCGCCGCCGCCCCAGCCGCCGCCGTCGCCACCGCCGAAGCTGTCACTCCAGCTGCCGGCGAAGAAACCGCCCCCTGACCCACCGGACCAGCTTGAACCTCCACCGCGTAATGCCCCGCCGAAGATGGCGAAACCGGCGATTGCGATGACGATGATCGCCACGATTACGAAGATCAACATGGGATTCCCCTTTCGGTGTGCCGACGACCCTTGCCGTGCGGCGGTGTGTGCCATCACCTTCTTCTTGATCACAGTCGTTGTGTTCTGGTCCGCCCACGATAGGGGCCACGCTCCGGGTGGTGCCTGAGCGCGGGATAGGAAACCGGTCACGAAACGGTGACCGCCGGGAAAATGCCTGGTGAGAACCGGTGACCGAGCGTCTGGCACGCGGCAGGACAGGGACTGCCGTACCACCGTCGAATGACGCGGGCACCGAAATCACCCCATGCCCTAAGGTCAGCGTTATGCCGTCAGACGCCCCGAGTGGCCCAGGAGATCCCACGAACCCGGAGAACCCTGCGCACCCGGACGTCACCGACGATTCCAGGGGCCCCGAGGTCCCGGAGACGGTGGACCGGCCGGACACCATAGAAGAGCCGGGCACGACAGAGCAGCCGGACATCACCGAGGAACCGGGCACCGTGCGACGACCGGCTGACGCGGGACCGGCCGGGGACCCGAACGCACCGGTCCGGCCCCGGCTCAGCGGGCGGGAACTGGTGGGGCCGACGATGATCTTCGTCGGCACCTTCCTGGTGTCGGCGGCGATCGCGCTGCCGGCGCTGTTCGTCGGAAAACTGCAGGTCCTGCCGCTCGACACCGACGACACCGTCGTCGCCCGGTCGACGGCTCCCGCGCAGGTACTCGACCAGTGTTCGCTGGACACCCGGGCTGCGCGGGTGGTCACCACCCCGGTCACCCGGCAGCAGCGCGTCGTGGCGGTGCGCCCCGCCGGCCGCAGCCAGGTGACGTTGCAGGCCGGGACGTCGCTGCGGGCCGACGACAAACTCGACGACTGCTCCGACGGCACCATCAGCGCGATCCGCGACCGCGTCACCCTCGACCGGGAGACGGCGACGTTCCGGCGCAGCGGATCGTCGGAAATCCAGTACGACGACAAGCAGGCGCCGTCCCAGGTGCCCGACCGGGAAGGTGTCACCTACGCCTTCCCGTTCGACGTGCCGCGCCGGGATGCGAGGTTCTTCGATCCGGTCACCCGCACCACGGTGCCGCTGCGCTACGACGGCGACGCCCAGGTGGAAGGTGAGGAGGCACTCCGGTTTGTCGCCGAGATCCCCGACACCGATCTGTACGACCGGCACGGCGGCGCCGACACCGCGGGCAGGCCGACGGTGATCGTGCGGCCGGCGTCGTGGTTCGGGCTACCCGGGAACTCCCCGACGACGCTGCACCTGCACCATCGCAGCACGTGGGAGATCTCCGTCGACCCCGCGACCGGAACGATCCTCGACGAGCGCATCACCATCGACGAGCGGTACCGCCTCGCGGGCCAACCTCACGAGGCGTTCTCACTGGTCAACCTGGCCACGACGCTCACCTATACCAAGAGCACCCGCGACGACGCGGCGGCACGGGCCGGGTCGCTGGAACGTCCGGTCACGGTGTGGGGACGGTGGGTTCCCATCGGGGCCGGGGTTGTCGGTGTGCTGCTGATCGGTGCCGGGATCCACTGGCTGCTGCGCCGCTCGCCGCCGGTGGGTACCTCGACGGACGACCGGCCCAGAGCTGCTGATCTCGGGGCCGGCACCACTGCCCGGTAGCCGATCGACGGCGACCAGCACAAGTCCGCCGGAAAGGCTTTCCTACTGGTCGGCGACTGTTTCCGCTGCCACAGCACTGTCCTCGGCGGCGCCCGGGGCGGCCGGTCCCGTCGTCTCCAGATGTGCCCGCCACACCCACAGGACCGTGGCTCCGGTCGCGGCGGCCGCCGCCGACGTCGCCACCAGCGCCAGACTCAGCACGGAGTCGGCGACAGCGAGGATGAGCGTGCCCTCGACGGCGAGCGCCGCCCACGTGAACACCGCCACGCGGGTGCGGTCGCGGGCAATGGCCCACAGCAGTGTCACCTGCAGCACCGCCAGCGTCGACCCGGTGAACGCGAAGATCCACAGGATCGGCACGAGCGGGCGGTAGTCGTCGGAGAACACCAGCGGCACCAGCGGACCGGCGCACCCCGCGCCGACGGTGAGCACCGCCCCCACCAGCGCCACCACCCGCACCGCATGTCCCAGCGACCGGCGCGAGGTGGTCGGGTCGGCCAGCGCCGGATAGACGACGACGCCGATGGCCTGCGGCAACCAGAACGCGGCCTTGGTGGCGACGGCGCCGAGCGCGTACACGCCCGCGTCGTCGGCACCAAGGACTCCCCGGGAGACCAGCAGGTCCAGGGATACCGCCACCACCAGCACGAACTGCACCTGCGATGCCCGGATCACGCTGAGTGCGCCGGCGCCGGAGGCCGCTTCGCCCGGGTGCGATTCCCGCAGGAGACCCGAACCGACCATGAGCCAGGCCGCACCCGCCGCGGCGATCGCGCCCGCGGTTCCGGCCGCCAGGCCCGTGCCCGCCCCGCCTCCGCACGCGAGGGCGACCACCACCGGCACCGACCGCAGCACACCGACCCCGGCCAGCACCGTGGCCAGCGCCGGGAACGCCCGGCCACCCTGCAGTACGCCCTGTGCCCCCGCGATCAGCACCAGGACGGGGGCCGCGGCAAGACCCGCGACCGTTGTCGCGACACCGGTGTCGGCAAGCCACATGAACAGCGGTACCGCCGGCACCATCAGCGCCGCGACCACCGCGGTGACCAGCATCGTCAACCGGATCAGCGCGCGCACCGGACGTCCGTGCACCATGTCGCGGGCCACCACCGCCTGCAGCGCGAGCGCGGGCACCGCCAACACCAGCATCGCCGCCATCAGCACCGCGAACTCGCCGTACGCCGACGCCCCCAGCCAGCGGCCGGCCGGAACGTGCACGAGATAGGCGCAGATATTGGCCACCATCGAACCCGCCGTCACCAGACCCACCGAGGCCGCGATGCTGCGCTGGGAGGTGTCGGACATGGCCTCCAGTTTGTCAGTGGTGGATCTGTCCGGGGCGGAGCGGTACCGATATCGCCGGTCCACGCTGTGAGTGCTGATCGTCGCGAAGGAGCCGGTCACTTCATGCGTGCACGTCGCCGGGACCTGGCGCGACCACCCCGAACGCAGCCGGAGTCGGTGCATGGTTTTGCGGGGCGTGTGCCCGATGGGCGACGATGGAGGCTTACCGAAGGAAAGGCCCCGATGTACGACCAGCCCACGACCACAGAGATCGACGCGAGCGAACCCGGGTTCCGGATCGACCCGGTGCTCGCGCGGAGCTGGCTGCTCGTCAACGGTGCTCAGTACGGGAAGTTCGCGCCGGCGGGGCTCTCGCGCGCCGACATCGTCGTCCTCGACATCGAGGACGCCGTCGCCCCCAAGGACAAACTGTCCGCACGCGACAATGTGGTGCGCTGGCTCTCCTCCGACGAGGGCAAGGGTGACTGGGTGCGGGTCAACGGTTTCGGCACCCCGTGGTGGGCCGACGACCTCGCCGCCCTCGCGACCGTGCCCGTCGGCGGGGTGATGCTGGCGATGGTCGAATCCCCCGATCATGTCACCGAGACCGCGGCGCGGCTGCCGAACGTGCCGATCGTCGCGCTCGTCGAGACGGCCCGCGGGCTGGAACGGATCAGCGAGATCGCGTCGTCGAAGAACACCTTCCGGCTGGCGTTCGGCATCGGCGACTTCCGTCGCGACACCGGCTTCGGCGGTGATCCGCTCACCCTCGCGTACGCGCGGTCGCGGTTCACCATCGCCGCGAAGGCCGCACACCTGCCGTCGGCCATCGACGGTCCGACAGTCGGGTCGAGCTCGCTGAAACTCAGCGAGGCCACCGCCGTCAGCGTCGAGTTCGGCATGACCGGCAAGATCTGCCTCACCCCCGACCAGTGCCACCTCGTGAACGAGGGCCTGTCGCCGTCGCAGGACGAGATCAGCTGGGCGCGTGAGTTCTTCGCCGAGTTCGAGGCCGACGGCGGGGAGATCCGCAACGGCTCGGACCTGCCGCGCATCGCCCGCGCCACCAAGATCCTCGAACTGGCCCGCTCGTACGGGATCACCACCTCCGAGTTCGACGACGTCGAGCCGGGCCATCCGCCCGCTCCGTCGGATACCTTCCACCACTGAGCTTTTCACTGCATCCATGCCGACGGACCGTTCGCTGCTGCTGAAGCTGTACGCGATCAGCACCGTCCTGGCCGTCGTGATCCTGGGTCCGATGCTACGGTCCCTCGGCGGCGGAAGGTATCTGCTGTACCGGGATGCGGTGTCGACGCCACGTTCGTATGTCACCGATACCGCGCTCGGAGTGGGAGGTGTTCCGGCGCGGTCGGTTCCGCAGGACTGGCTGCTCGCGGTGCTGACGCCTGTCGTCGACGGCGGGATCGTGGTGGTCACCCTGCTCGCGGTCGGACTGGTGCTGGCCGGGGTGGGGTTCGGGCGGCTGGCCGCCCGGGTCGTGCCGGGGTCCGGGCATGCCGGGGCTTGTGTCGCTGCCGTGGTTGCGGTGTGGAATCCGTTTGTAGCCGAACGTCTTCTGCAGGGGCACTGGAGTCTGCTGGTGTCGTACGCGGCGCTCGGGTGGCTGATCGTCACCGTCCTCGACAGGCCGAACGGGTGGCGCGGTTGGGTTGTTCTCGCGACGCTGTTCGCGTGGGCGGGGTTCACGCCGTCGGGTTCGGTTCTCGGGGCTGTTGTAGCGGTTGTGGCCGTGGTGGCGTCAGGTGTCTCGGGTCACCGGGGCCTCGCCATCGCGTCGGCGTGGGTGGTGGGGGCGCTGCCGTGGCTGGTGGCATCGCTGGTGGGGGGTGCGACGACCACGTCGTCGGGAGCCGGGGTCGAGGCGTTCGGGATGCGGGCCGAACCGGGGCTCGGGGGCCTGGGCACCGCTGCCGGGCTGGGTGGCATCTGGAACGCCGACGCGGTGCCGGGGAGCCGCGGCGTGTGGTGGGCGGGGGTCGCCACCGCGGCATTTGTGGTGGTGGCGATTGTCGGGGTCGTCGAATTGTGGCGGCACCACCGGGATTCGCCGGTCTGGGCCGTTTTCGCCGGGTGTGCCGTCGTGGCACTGGTCGCGGTGGCCGCAGCGGCGACCGGGCCCGGTGAGTCCGTGCTCAGCCGGCTCGTCGAGTCCGTTCCCGGCGCGGGACTGGTGCGCGACACCCAGAAGTACGTGGCGCTCGCCGTGCCGTTCTACGCGATCGCCGCGTGTGCGGCGGTGGGCGCCCTACGGCGTTGGGTACCTGCGGGTTTCGCGGTCGCCGCCGGGCTGTTGCTGGTGGTCGCACCACTGCCCGATCTCGCGTGGGGTGTCGGCGGGTCCCTCCGCACCGTCGCGCTCCCGGATTCGTTCCGGCAGGCGGCACAGGTCATCACAGCCGATCACGGCATGGTGGCGATCTCTCCGCCGGGCCAGATCCGGCGGTTCTCGTTCACCGGCACCCCGTCGCTCGATCCGCTGCCGCGGATGGTGCGGGCATCGGTCGTCGACGCCGGGGCACTGACCGTCGATGACGTGGCCGTCGATCCACCGTCCGGTCGCGGCGCCGATATCGACGCCGCTCTCCGAGCCGGGGGCGACCCGCGCCGGCTCGCCGAACTCGGCGTCGGCTGGGTGATCGTCGAAGGCCACGACATCCCGGCGCTGCTCCGGACGATCACGCCCGTGATGACTCACAGTGATATGACGGTTGTCCGCATCCCCGGCGAGATCCGCGACACCGGTGCCGGGTCGGGGATCCGCGCCGCCGCGTGGGCCGCCCATCTGCTGTGGCTGGCCACGATCGTCACCGGTGCCATTGTCGCCGCGGGCCGGAGCCGCGCCACCCGATCCGGCCGCCGGTTCGGCGAGTTGAACCCGCCGGTGACGGCCGAGTAGTCTTCCGCCGGTACTGATGCGCGCTGCGGTGCGGGTCGCACACCTCGTTTTCATGTCTGACCACCGCGTTCATGTCCGATCGACACGGTCACGACGAACGCGAGGCCGGCAGCAAGGCATGACCCGCCCGCGGCGGCGCATCACCGCCGGCCGCCGAGACCGAACCCACCGCGCCCGAACCCACTGCGCCCGAACCCACTGCGCCCGAATCGACTGGGCCCGAACCAGGAGCACCCGGCATGTCCCGCTTCCGTCTGCCCAACCGTCGCCCGGCTCCGGGAGAGGACCAGCGGCCCACCTCAGCGGATGGACAGTTGATCCCAGATGGCCAATTGATCACCGTGCGGCAGGCGCTGCGCTCCCCCGCCAGGCTGCGCACCGAGGTGCTCGCCGGCCTGGTGGTGGCGCTGGCACTGATCCCGGAGGCGATCTCGTTCTCCGTCCTCGCCGGCGTCGACCCCCGGGTGGGGTTGTTCGCCGCCGCCACGATGGCCGTGTCGATCTCGTTCCTCGGCGGCCGTCCCGCGATGATCTCGGCCGCGACCGGCGCCGTCGCGCTCGTCGTCGCGCCTGTGGTCCGCGATCACGGCCTCGACTACCTCATCGCGACGGTCATCCTGGCCGGCATCTTCCAGGTGGCACTCGGACTGGCCGGGGTGGCCAAGCTGATGCGGTTCATACCGCGGTCGGTGATGGTGGGGTTCGTCAATTCGCTGGCGATCCTGATCTTCATGGCCCAGCTCACCCACATGTGGCACGTGAGCTGGGTGGTGTATCCGCTGATCGCCGTCGGCATCCTCATCGTGTGGGGGCTGCCCAAAATCACCACCGCCGTCCCCGCGCCGCTCGTCGTGGTGCTGCTGCTGAGCGCGTTCACCATGCTCACCCACTCGGGTGTGCCGACCGTCGGTGATGAGGGCGAACTACCCGACAGCCTTCCGACGCCGACACTCCCCGACATTCCGTGGACGGTGGACACCCTGAAGATCATCGCCCCCTACGCGTTCGCGATGGCATTGGTGGGGTTGATGGAGTCGCTGATGACCGCCAAACTCGTCGATGACATCACCGACACCCACACCGACAAGTCCCGGGAGGCATGCGGACAGGGCGGCGCCAACATCATCACCGGCTTCTTCGGTGGCATGGGCGGGTGCGCGATGATCGGCCAGACGATGATCAACGTGAAGGTGTCGGGCGCGCGCACCCGATTGTCGACGTTCCTGGCCGGGGTGTTCCTGCTGGTGCTGGTGGTCGGCCTGGGCGACATCGTCGGTGACATCCCGATGGCGGCGCTGGTGGCGATCATGATCATGGTGTCCGTGGGCACCTTCGACTGGCACAGCATCCGGCTGTCGACGTTGCGCCGGATGCCGCGCAGCGAGACCCTCGTGATGCTCGTGACCGTGGCTGTGGTGGTCGCCACCGGCAACCTCGCCATCGGCGTCGTGGTGGGGACACTGACCGCGATGGTCGCGTTCGCGCGCCGGGTCGCCCACTTCGCGCAGGTCACACCCGCCGACGATCCGGACACCGGGGTCCGCACCTACACCGTCCGCGGGGAGCTGTTCTTCGCCTCCAGCAACGACCTCGTGTACCAGTTCGACTACACCCGCGACCCCGACCACGTCGTCATCGACATGTCCGGCTCACACATCTGGGACGCGTCGGCCGTGGCCGCTCTCGACGCCGTGACCACCAAGTACGAGAGCAGAGGCAAGACCGTCGAGATCGTCGGCCTCAACCTGGCCAGCGCCGACCGGCATCAGCGTCTCGCCGGGCACCTGCCCAGTCACTGACCAACTGAAGCCCGGCGCGTGTTCCAGCCGTTTCACAACTTGGCGAAGCCGTCGGCTGTTGATGACCAGGAGTATCCGGCTGCCTTGCGGCGGGCGTTGTCACCGAGACGCCGGGCGGCGGCCGGGTCGTCGACGAGTTTCCTTGTGGCGCTGATGAGTTCGTCGACACTGTCGACGAGCAGGCCGGTATCGCCGTGGGTGATGGATTCGGCCAGGCCCACCGAGGAGCGGTAGCCGATGGTGGGTACGCCGTGCTGCGCGGCTTCGATGACGGCCAGGCCCCAGCCTTCTTTGCGCGAGGGCATCAGGTGGACGTCGGCGGCCGCGAGCAGCTGGTGTTTGCGGCGTTCGTCGACGTGACCGTGGAAGGTCACGTAGGCGTCGATGCCGAGTTCGGTGGCGTGGTCGCGCAGTTTGCCGTCCCACCAGCCGCCGCCGATGACGTCGAGGTGGACGTCGTCGCGGGTGTGCCGCAGGTCGGCGACCACATCGAGGGCGTGTTCGACCTGCTTGTGCGGGACGAGCCGCGACAGCACGCACAGCCGGGCCGTCGACGGGGAGCCGACCGGCGCGAGCAGGTCGGCAGGCACCGGGTCGATGCCATTGTGGATGACGGTGATCCGTTCGGGGTCTACGCCCAGTTCGGCCAGTTCCCGTGCCGACGGCCGCGACACCGTCACGTACCGGTTGTCGCGGTGCACCCATGGCGAGAGCCGCGACTCGATGAACCAGCCGACATGTCCGAGCAGCCGCCCGGCGACCGGCCACTGCTCGCGGTGGCAGTGATGCACGAGGACGACGGTCGGGGCGCCACTGACGGTGGTCGCGAAGAACGGCACCCCGTTCTGAGTGTCGACGACCAGGTCCGGATCGAAACCGGCGAGCGGACCGGCGCCGAGCCGTCCGGCGGCGATGATCGCGAGCGCCGACGGATACACGCCGAGCCTGCCACCGGCCCGGATGATGCGGATACCGTCGCGTCGTTCCTGGCGTACCGAACCCGGATACCGCGCGGTGAGCAGGGTGACCTCGACCCCGCGGGAGGCGAGTTCGGTGCCGACCCTTTCGAGGTAGCGTTCGCTGCCCCCGCCCTGCGGGTGTCCGGTATCGCGCCAGCACAGCAGCAGCACTCTCGACGGGGTATTCATCGCGGGTCAGTTTAACGCCCCGAACCCGCCGCACGACTGGCACGCGACCACTCCCTTGACGGAATAGTCCTTCTTGGGAATACTTGTTCGTGTGATCGTCGACATGCCGGAGGAGTTCTTCGACTATCTCGACAGGCTCGAGGCGAAGGTCACCGCGGGTGACGTGCACTCGATAAAGGTGCTGGCACACGTGGTGGCCGCATTGGCCGACCTTGCGGCATTGGAGGTCCCACCGACCGAGGACACGCCAGGACTCAAACGGGTTCGGCAGTCGCGCCGATACCAGGTCTGGCGCACTGCGCACCCCTACGACCCCGGCGTGGCAGTACGGGTGATCTGCTGGTTCCCACCGAACAGCGACACCGTGGTGGTGACCCTGCTCGCTGCGGACAAGGCTCGCATGGGCGATGTCTTTTACAGCAGCGTCGGTCCACGCGCCGACGCCGCAATCGATCGATGGATATCTGAGACGGAAGGCGGTACCAGCGATGACTGACCACAGGAAGGGTCGGTCCTTTCGGTCCGGCAATGAACGCATCGAACAGTTGGCAGCAAATCCAGCGATCGCCGAACAGGTCAAACAGGTACGTGCGGCGACCGCACACGCCGACCGCGTATACGTTCAGACGCTCGCCGATATTCGCAAGGCAGGCCGCCTCACTCAAACCGACGTCGCCCGCGAACTCGGCGTCGAGCAGGCAGCCGTGTCGAAAATCGAACGCCGTCACGACCTGCTGTTGTCAACGCTGCGGGACTATCTCGCCGCCGCAGGCGCCCAGCATCCACGGATCGTCGTCGAGAAGGACGGCATGGAAGTCTCCCTTGACCTCGACAGCTTCGACACCAATGTCTGACGACGGTGCCGGTGGCACTGGCGACCAGCCACCCGGCGTACTCGGAACGGAAATTCCGCTATTGAAGGCAGTGAACTACCCGTCCGGAGACAGACGCAGCGTACGCACAGTCGGCGGCGGAGTTCCGGGGCTTGGAAAGGACGCCTGACCTGAGTGATCCGGTAACTATCGGCGCTCACTCGAAGCAATGTCCGCCTACCGTTCCTCCCCCTTATCGACGGCACTGTCCCGAACCCCACGGCTACAGCGAGGTGTGGGACGGGGGTGGTTGGCCGGCTAGTGCCCATTTGCCCAGGTGGTGGACCTTCCAGCGTTCGGGGTCGTGCAGGGTGTGGGTGCGGGCGTCGCGCCAGAAGCGGGACCAGTTGGCCTTGCCCGACGCCGAGCGGGTGCCGCCGAAGTCGAACAACTGGGCCGCCGCGTCTCTGGCTGCACGGCCTGCCGCCACTTTTGCCGCGGCCGTGGCCAGGGATGCTTCGGCGACGCCGTCCGGTTCGTCCGCGTCCTCGATGCGCCGGGCCGCGGTCTCCAGCAGCGATTCCGCCGCCCGCACCGACAGTTCCAGCTCACCGGCCTGCGCGATCAGGTACGGGTCGTCGACGGCGCGGTCGAGTCCGGACTCGAACCAGGGCCGGGCCGCGGTGACCACCTCGGCCGCCGCCCGCAATGCGCCCCGGGCGATGCCGACGTCGATGGCGGCGTGTACCAGTTGCGCCCGGGCCCCGTACGTCGACGGTTCGGCAAGCAGACCCGAAAAGTCCAGCAGCGCAGAACCATCGACGGCGACGTCGGTGAACGTGACCGTGCCGCTGCTGGTGGTACGCTGCCCGAAACCGTCCCAGTCGTCGACGATGTCGATGCCGGGGGTGTCGACGGGCAGGTACACCAACACTTTTCGTTGCGAACCCGTCTCGTCGGCGACCACCGCCCGCACCGCGAGGATGTGCGCGAAGTAGGCACCGGTGCAGTAGTACTTGGTTCCGTTGAGCCGCAGCCCATCCGGGGTGGCGGTGACCGTCGTCGAGTCGTCGGTGACGGTCTTGCCGGTGCGTTCGTTCTGCGCGTTCGCCAGCCGGCCGCCGTCGAGCACCCGCCCGTAGACCCACGATCTCAGCTCGTCGGAACCTGCTCGGCGCAGCGCCTCCAGGAAGGTGAAGTGGCTCTGCGGGATCTGGGCGATGCTCGGATCGGCGGCGGCGAGGATCGCCACCACCCGCGCGAGCGTCGACGGCCCGAGACCGGGACCGCCGAACTCTTGTGGCACCGTGATCGCGAGCAGTCCCGACGCCGACAGTTGTTCGATCTCGTCGACGGGCAGCCGCCGTTCCGCATCGCGCGCACTCGCGCCCGCCGCGAAGGCAGACGCGAGTGCGGTGGCGGTGTCTATGGCGCCCGCTCGCAGGCTCGCCGATCGCGTGCCGTAATGCCCGGCCGCACCTTCGGCGCCCAGTTGCTCGCTCATGAACCTCAGGCTAGCTGTACAGGGTGAACTGAGGGACGCGCTCGTTGAGGATCCAGTCCCCGATCTCGCGGGCCTTGTAGACCACCGGGTCGTGGACGGTGTGGGTGCGCAGGTTGCGCCAGTGCCGGTCGAACCCGTAGGCGGCGGTGGTGGCGCGCAGTTCGGCGGCCACCAGGTCGGCGCGACGCAGCGCGTCGTCGAAACGGGTCTGCTGATCAGTGGTGATCGTTGCGGTCATGACAGGTGTGAAACTTTCTGTGGGAGAGGGGGAGACGACATTGTCGTCTCACGGGGTTTCGAGGCTCCTCGCCCAGCGGCTCGTCGCACCTCAACCGGCGGCGGTGGCGAGGATGCCGTTGCGGGCGAGTTCGGATTCGAGCCTGCCGGAGGTGGCGAGGTCGGCCTCGAGTTCACGGACGAGCGGCAGGATCCTGGCGCCGAAGTACTCGACGTCTTCCAGGTAGTGCAGGAAGCCGAGCAGCAGCAGGTTGACCCCGCGCGTCTTGTAGGCGACGATCCGTTCGGCGATCTGCTCGGGGGTGCCGATGAGGCCGGTCCGGAAGCCGTCGTTGTACTGCACGAGGTCGGCGAATTCCGAGTCCTGCCACATGCCCTTGCCGTCTGCGGCGGACTTGCCGGCCTGCTTGACGGCCGAACCGAATCCTTCGACGGCCTCGCGGTCGGCCTTGTCGACGATCTCGCGCAACACCTCCCGCGCCTGCGCTTCGGTGTCCCGGCCGATGAGGAAACCGTTGAGACCGAACCGTACAGTCCGGTTATGCAGGGCCGCTTCGGTTTTGACGTCGATGACCTGTTCGGTGATGCCGTCGAGGTCCTTGCCGTTGCTGAAGTACCAGTCGGACACGCGGCCTGCCATCGCGCGGGCTGCCGTGGAGTTGCCGCCCTGGAAGATCTCGGGGTGCGGGCGGCCGTCGACCTCGGCGGGCTTCGGCTTCAGGTCGAAGTCGTGCAGGCGGTAGAAGTCACCGGAGAACTCGGCGTGCTCGCTGGTCCAGATCTGCCGCAGGTAGGTGATGAACTCCTCGGAGCGGCGGTAGCGTTCGTCGTGTTCGAGCCACGGTTCGCCGAGTTTGGTGAACTCGTCCTTGAACCAGCCGCTGACCACGTTCACCGCGGCGCGTCCGCCCGAGATCTGGTCGGCGGTGGCGATGAGCTTGGCCAGCACCCCCGGCTGCCACAGGCCCGGGTGGACGGCGGCGATCACCTTGAGGCGCTCGGTGGCCAGCAGCAGTGCGAGGGAAAAGCTGGTGGACTCGTGCTGGTAGGCGGCTCCGTAGGAGGCGATGTAGCGGACCTGCGAGAGGGCGTAGTCGAAGCCGTTGTTCTCGGCGAGGACGGCGAGCTTCTTGTTGTAGTCGTAGCTCCAGTCTGTGCGCTGTTCGATCTTGGACACCACGAGGCCACCACTGACGTTGGGCACCCAGTAGGCGAATTGCAGTGGCCGGTGCGCCACTTCGAGGGCGTGCTCGGCGGCACGATCTGCTGCATTTGAGGACATGAATGGAGTGTGCAAATCGGCAACGTCGGCGCCAACGGTTGGAATCAGCAGAACGTAAAGCGCGAACGCCCCATTCCGGGTACGTAATCTGGCGCCTTACACCTGCGGACCGGACCGCCCATCCGACCCACCGTGCCGGTCATCGACGGGCAGCGGCCAAGATGGTCCGGTGAGTTCCCGATCAGCATTCGCCCGCTACGCGACGCTGCGCCGCGCCGCGCGGCTGCTCAACGATTTCCGGTTCGAGCAGACCGACCCGGCCCGCTTCTACGGCGCGATCGCCACCGACACGGCGGTGATGGCGGAGTCGGTGCACCCGGGCGGACTGCCGGGCACCACGGTGCTCGACGTGGGCGGTGGCCCCGGCTACTTCGCCGACGCCTTCGCCGATCGCGGCTCCACCTACCTGTCGGCCGAACCCGACCCGTCGGAGATGCACGCCGGCGGCCTGGAACAACGGGCGGGCGTGCGCGCGTCGGGGCAGCAACTTCCGTTTGCCGACAACAGTTTCGACATCTGCCTGTCGTCGAACGTCGTGGAGCACACCTCGGCGCCGTGGGAGATGTGCGCCGAGATGCTGCGGGTGACCCGGCCCGGCGGCACCGTCATCGTCAGCTACACGCTCTGGTACGGGCCGTTCGGCGGCCACGAGATGGGGCTGACGCACTACGCGGGCGGGCATCGTGCCGCGCGCTGGTACACCCGCAGGAACGGCCATCCGCCGAAGAACCTGTACGGCACCTCACTGTTCAAGGTGACCGCGGCCGACGGCCTGGCGTGGTCGCGGTCGGTGGCCGGCGCCGCCGACACCACGCTCGCCTTCCCCCGGTACCTGCCGTCGTGGATGTGGTGGGTGATGCGGGTACCGGGGCTGCGGGAGGTGCTGGGCACCAACCTGGTGCTGGTGCTGCGCAAGCGCTGACGGGGCGGGAGGCGCAGGCTCAGTCCTCCGCAGGCACCGAGGCCGCGCAGGTCAGCAGCCCGCCGTTGCTGGTCTGGGTGGCCAGCGTTTCGCCGTTGTACATGATCGTGCAGGTCAGCGGGCCGCGGATGACCACCGCGGTCAGGCGCGCCTGACCACCGGAGATCTCCACCCGCTGCGACCACGGCGCGCTGGTGGCGGCGACGATGTTGACCCTGCCGCCGTCGACGTAGTTGAGTCCGACCACGTCGCCGCGCCCGGTGATCTGGTAGGTCACCCCGGACGGCGCCGTCCGGGTGGTCGTCGTGGACGACGGGGTTTGCGAGGTGGTGGTGCTTTTCTCGGTGGTGCGGGTGGGTGCCCGGCTCGCCGCAGTGCTGCGGGAGGTGGTGGTAGAAGCTCCGGCGGCAGTCCCGCCGGAATCGTCGTCGCCGGAACCGCCGGTCAGCGCCAGTGCCGCCACCACCCCGATCACCACGAGCGCGACGGCGACGAGCGCGATGAGCGCGATGGTGCGGCCACGGGAACCGCCCGGCCGCCCGCCGTCGGGTGCTCCCTGAGCGCCGGGCTGCGGCTGCCCCTGGGACCGGCCGCCATAGCCCTGCGGGTCGTACTGGGTCTGCCCGTACTGCCCGGGATACTCCTCGTACTGGGACTCGCTGTACTGGGGATCGTTGAACTGGGGGGCGAGGTAGGGCTCCTGGTAGCCCGGATGCCCGTACGCCGAGGTCGGCGGCACCTCATCGAACTTGCGCGTGGACGAGCCGCCTCCGTCGCCGGAGGGTCCATGGCCGGCTTCGCCGTATCGGCGTGGGTCGTCGGGTGGTTGCGTCATGACATCGATTGTGGCAAATCGCTTCCGGCATATCCGACGGTCGATCGACGCGCCACTACCGCTCGCGTTCGATGAGGTTGACCGGCCACGCCTCGTCCGGGATCTGCTGCAACGTGCACGCCTGGTCGACGGCGGTGAACCAGCCGCGGAAGTGCAGGATCTCGCCGAGGACGGGGTTGTTGACGGTGGCATCGCACCGGAACCGCTGATGCCGCTCGTCCCAGCCCTCGATGTACTTCATCTGGGTGGCGAACGGGCCGCGCATCCCGAGCTTGGGTCCGCGGCCGAGCCAGCGCAGCGGACCGCTCTCAAGCAGCAGCTCACCGGCCTTGGTGACGGACGGTTCGATCGGATACAGCAGTTCAGGGCCGTCGCCGAAGTAGTCGACGAGGCCGTCGTGGCCGGACACGAGCAGCGAGTTCACATTCTTCGGCCCGGTCGTGTACTGGAACTCGCGCAGCACGGCCAGGCATTCGCGGCCGAGCTCGTCGACGTAACAGTATTGGGCCTGCTCGAACGGCACCATGCGGCTGGACTTGGCCGGCAACGCGTGCCGGTTGGAGTAGTGCTTGAAGAACATCGACGACAACGCCGTGTTGGTGTACACCGACTCGTAGATGCCCGACGCGATCTGCGCGACCCCCGACGTGGAGTCGACGCTGTACCGCCAGGCGACGTTGGGATGCAGACGATTGAAATCCGACCCCAGCATGTCCTGATAGACGGGTGCCACCGCCACCCCCTTCGTTCACGACGTGGTTCTCCCCCGGACAGGTAACGAATCTACTACGACACACCGACGGGGCGGTCAATTATGGTCCCCAAAACAGGGACTACGGTCATACCTCGGTCAGGCGGTGGGTTCGGTCACCTTCACGACGGTCCGGGTGAGGTGCAGGGAGGTGATCTGCCAGCGGTCACCGGTCGTGCGGTACGTCTCGTGATAGTGCCCGGCGCCGTGCAGTTCGGCACCGTTGGGGAAGATCAGCCAGTCCTCCATCGCCCAGATGCCGGTGGCGGTGTCGTCCGAGGTCAGCTCGATTTCCGGGGTGTGCACGTGGTGCACGCTGCGCACGCCGTCCAGCGCACCCAGCGTGTACGAGACGAAGGTGTCGGCTCCCTCGATCGGCGGGGCGGTCTGCGGGTCGCCGCCGAGCGTCGCCGGCGCCATGTCTAGGCGGACCACCAGGTCGTCGGCGAACAGCGAACGCCACCCGTCGCGGTCGCGGGTGTCGAGGAACCGGCAGTACTGTGCCTTCAGCGTTCTGAGGGCCTCGATCTCGGATTGCATACGCACCTCCTGGGAATGGTTACGGTTGTAATTACCGTAACCATCCCCAGGCGTTGTCGGTGTGACTACCGCAGGAATCGGTCACTGCAGAAAACGGTCACGCAGGGTGCCGCGGGCCCGATCGTCGAGGCCCAGGCAGCCGGCGAGGTACTCGTCCATCCCGCCCCACACCCGGTCCGCCTCGGCGAACGACTGGTCGAGATAGCGGGCGTCGACGCCGAGCAGCGGGCGCAGCACCTCCGGGTTGCCTCCGGCCTCGGCGAACTTCTCGAAGAGCCCGGTGAACGTCGGCAGCAGGTGGTCGTTGGTGAGCAGGTACTCGCGGTAGATGTCCTCGCGGGCCACGCCGAGCGCGCTGAGCAGCACCGCGGCTCCCCAGCCGGTGCGGTCCTTGCCGGTGGTGCAGTGGATGAGCAGCGCCGCCGGATCCTCACCGAGCAGCCCGTCAACCATCCGCTGGTACGACACGATCGCGCTCGGCAGGCTCACGTAGTGCCGGTAGGACTCGCTCATGTGCTCGGCGCCCTGGCCCCGGGTCCACTCGGCGTTCATCCGGGCGACGACCACCGGGTCGACCAGCACCTCGTGCAGCTTGGCCGGGATGTCCCTGGCGGCGTCGGCGAGCACGTCGAGCGACAGGTTGGCCCGCTCCCCGATCACCAGGTCGGGAGCCTCGGTGCGTTCCTTGGCGGTGCGCAGGTCGTAGATGGTGGTGATGCCGAGCGCCCGCAGCGCGGCACCGTCGTCGTCGCTGAGCGAATGCAGCGCCGTGGACCGGAACACCATGCCGTGGCGCACGACGCGGCCGTCGGCGGTGGGCCAGCCGCCGATATCGCGCAGGTTGGGCAGGGTGGCCAGCTCGATGAGCTGTCCCGGTTGTGCCTGCTCACCTGATATCGACTGCTCACCTGCCATGTGGCCCATCATGTCATGCACCTCTGAACGGCCGACATACTCCCGTCCCCAGAGCGGTGGACGATACCCTGAGGAACAGTGAACGGCTCGACACACCGACCGCCGGAGGGGAGGACCGCATGCCCTACCTGGGTCTGATCACCCTGGCCGTGCTGATCCTGGCGCTGATCGACATCATCCGCGCCGAGGAGGGCGCGATCCACGGCATGCCCAAACTCGCCTGGATCATGCTGGTGGTGGTCATCCCGATCATCGGCGCGCTGCTGTGGATCGGGTTCGGTCGCCCCACCGCCGACGACATCGCCGCCGAACCGGCCCGGCCGCGCGGCGAGTTCCCCGAGTACGACCATCCCCACCGCGCCCGTGCCGCCGATCCCGGGGCCGACCGGGAGTTCCTGCGCCAGGTGCGGGCCCGGGCCGAGGAGCAGCGCCGCAAGGCCCGCGAGCAGCAGCAACGCGGCACCGACGAACAGACCCCCGGAACCTGAGTCCCGGGGGCCTGACGGGGCCGGGACGCTATCCGACCTTGGTGTCACAGATAAAAGCCGGATGGCCGGCCACCCGCGAGGGTGACCGGCCATCCGGTGTCTGCTGTTGCGATCAGGCGCGAACCCGAGTCGAGCGAGGGGCTGTCAGAAGCCCATGCCGCCCATCTCGTCGCCACCCGGCATAGCCGGGGCCGGGTTCTTCTCCGGCTTGTCGGCGACGACGGCCTCGGTGGTGAGGAACAGAGCCGCGATCGAGGCCGCGTTCTGCAGCGCCGAGCGGGTGACCTTCACCGGGTCGTTGATCCCGGCGGCCAGCAGGTCCTCGTACACGCCGGTGGCGGCGTTGAGGCCGGTGCCCAGCGGCGAGTGCAGCACCTTGTCGGCGACGACGCCGGGCTCGAGGCCGGCGTTGAAGGCGATCTGCTTGGCCGGAGCCGACAGCGCAACCTTGACGATGTTGGCGCCGGTGGCCTCGTCACCCTCGAGCGAGAGGGCGTCGATGGCGGGCTCGGACTGCAGCAGGGCGACGCCACCACCGGCGACGATGCCCTCCTCGACGGCTGCCTTGGCGTTGCGCACGGCATCCTCGATGCGGTGCTTGCGCTCCTTGAGCTCGACCTCGGTGGCAGCGCCGGCCTTGATGACGGCAACGCCACCGGCCAGCTTGGCCAGACGTTCCTGCAGCTTCTCGCGGTCGTAGTCGGAGTCGCTGTTCTCGATCTCGCCACGGATCTGAGCCACGCGGCCGGCGATGGCGTCGGGGTCGCCCGCGCCCTCGACGATGGTGGTCTCGTCCTTGGAGACGACGATCTTGCGGGCGGTGCCCAGCAGCTCGACGCCGGCGCTCTCCAGCGACAGGCCGACCTCTTCGCTGATGACCTCGCCACCGGTGAGGATGGCGATGTCGGCCAGCATGGCCTTGCGGCGGTCACCGAAGCCCGGTGCCTTGACGGCGACGGACTTGAAGGTGCCCTTGAGCTTGTTGACGACCAGGGTCGAGAGGGCTTCGCCCTCGACGTCCTCGGCGATGATCAGCAGCGGCTTGCCGGCCTGGATGACCTTCTCCAGCAGCGGCAGCAGGTCCTTGATGGTCGAGACCTTGCCCGAGACCAGCAGGATGTACGGGTCGTCGAGGACGGCTTCCTGACGGTCGGCGTCGGTGACGAAGTAGCCCGAGATGTAGCCCTTGTCGAAGCGCATGCCCTCGGTGAGCTCGAGCTGCAGGCCGAAGGTGTTGGACTCCTCGACCGTGATGACGCCTTCCTTGCCGACCTTGTCCATGGCCTCGGCGATGAGCTCGCCGATGGACGGGTCGCCGGCCGAGATGCCCGCGGTGGCAGCGATCTGCTCCTTGGTCTCGACCTCCTTGGCACTCTTGAGGAGGGACTCGGTGACGGCCTCGACGGCCTTCTCGATGCCGCGCTTCAGACCCAGCGGGTTGGCGCCGGCAGCGACATTGCGCAGGCCCTCACGGACGAGTGCCTGAGCCAGAACGGTGGCGGTGGTGGTGCCGTCGCCCGCGACGTCGTCGGTCTTCTTGGCGACCTCTTTGACGAGCTCGGCACCGATCTTCTCGTAGGGATCCTCGAGCTCGATCTCCTTGGCGATGGACACACCGTCGTTGGTGATGGTGGGGGCGCCCCACTTCTTCTCCAGGACAACGTTGCGGCCCTTGGGTCCCAACGTGACCTTGACTGCGTCGGCGAGGCTGTTGAGCCCACGCTCGAGGCCGCGCCGGGCCTCTTCGTCGAACGCGATTTGCTTGGCCATGGGTAAGTGATCCTCCGGTAGGGGGTGACACCAGGTATCTATGGCCGGAACTTCGGTGCCCGCGACGGACGACCGGCGTGTCAAAAAGGACCGGCCTCACCGTCCCGACCTGGCACTCACAGTCCGCGAGTGCCAAAGACCGTTTTAGCACTCGGCCCCGGCGAGTGCAAGGTGTCCGCCGACAGCTGAACCGCCCGGCCACCGCTCCGGTGACATGGCGGAAGATCCGCGCGCCATAGGCGCGCGGATCTGCCACTTACCGTCGGTTCCGGCGTGCTCAGCCGGCCGACGGCCCTTCGAACTGATCGTCGATGAAGGACCTGACGTCGACCTTGCCGGGGAACTGCTTGGCGTCGGTGAAGGCGTCGGCGATGTCCTGTTCGGAGGCGACGATCCGGTCGGTGATGGGGGTGGGCTTCTTGATGGAGCGGGTCCAGGTGGTGCGGGAGGCGTCCTCGCTGATCTCGGTGAGCTGTGCGTACTTCTTGGTCCACTCGTCGAGGTTCTGCTCCGACCAGGTGGTGGCCTCGGCGTAGCGCTTGAGGAAGTCGCGGATCGCGGCCTTCTTGGCCGGGTCTCCGAGCGACTTGTCGGAGGCGATCCAGAAGTTGTAGCCGTTGCCGGCGGTGTCGGCGGCACCGATCAGTTTGGCGCCCGCCTCCTTCTCGGCGATCGCGGTGTACGGATCCCACACGGCCCAGGCGTCCACGTCACCCTTGGTGAGGGCGGTGTAGCCATCACCCGGCGGCAGGTAGACCGGCGTGATGTCGGTCAGCGACAGGCCCGCCTTCTTCAGGTGCAGCAGCAGGTTGGCGTTGGCCGAACTGCCCTTGGTCACCGCCACCTTCTTGCCCTTGAGGTCGGCCGGGGACTTGAGCGCCGAATCCTTGCCGACGACGATCGCGTCGCCCTTGCCGGTGGCCTCCAGCGCGCCGATGATCTTGATCTTGGCCTTGGCGGCGGCACCGAAGATGGCCGGGGTGTTGCCGACCTGCGCCAGGTCGATGCCGCCGGCGTTGGCGGCCTCCACCAGCGGCGGGCCCGCGGTGAACTCCGAGTACTCCACCTTGTACGGGGCGCCCACGAGCTTGCCCGACGCCTGGAGCAGCACCTGAATCGAAATAGCCTTCTGGTCACCGACCTTCAGGGTTACCTTGGACAGATCAACAGGGCCGGTGGAGGTTTCGGATGCCGAGCCCTCGTCACCGCCGTCGTCGGACGAGCAGGCGCCGATCAGCAGGGTCAGCACGGAAAGCAGCGCGAGCAGTGCCCAGTGCACTCGGCGCGACGGTTTCATCAGGACATTCCTTCTCTAGATGACAGTGCGGGCACAGCGGCGACGTCAGTGCTCGACGCCGAGCAGTGCGAGCAGGTGTTCTTCGTACACAGCGGCTTCCGGTGACGCGGCACGGCGCGGGCGGGGCAGGTCGATGACCACCTCGGCCCCGATCCGGCCGTCCTCCAGCACCAGCACCCGGTCGGCGAGCGTCACCGCCTCGGCGACGTCGTGGGTCACCAGCAGCACGCCGAATCGATGTTCGCCGAAGAGCCTGAGCAACAGCTTGTGCATCGACAGCCGGGTGAGGGCGTCGAGCGCGCCGAACGGTTCATCGAGCAGCAGCAGCGTGGGATCGGCGACGAGTGCCCGTGCGAGCGAGGCCCGTTGCGCCTCACCGCCGGACAGGGTCAGCGGCCAGTTGCCGGCGCGTTCGGCGAGGCCGACGTCGGCGAGCGCGTCGAGGGCGCGGAGTCTGGCGGCGGTCTTGTCGCGACGCCGGCCGGGGTAGCCCAGGACGACGTTGCGGGTGACGTTGAGCCACGGCACAAGTCGCGGTTCCTGGAACACCACCGTCGGGGTGCCGTCGACGGACACCTCACCGGTGTGGTCGTGGGAGAGCCCGGCCAGTACGCGCAGGAGCGTCGACTTGCCCGAGCCGCTGCGGCCGACGAGGGCGACGATCTCGCCGCGGCCGATGCGTACGTCGATGCCGTCGAGCACCCGGCGGCCGTCAAAGGATTTCACCAATCCCGCGACGTCGGCTGCGGATTCGGTTCCGGTTCTGGTCATCGCACGGCCTCCGGTCGCCAGCGCAGCGCCCACACCTCGATGCGGCGCACGATCGAGTCGGTGATCAGGCCGAGCAGCCCGTACACGAGCAGGCCGAAGATGACGATGTCGGTGCGCAGGAACTCGCGGGCGTTGTTGACGATGTAGCCCAGGCCCGCACCGGCGTTGACCTGTTCGGCCACGATCAAGGTGAGCCAGGCGATGCCGAGGCTTTGCCGCATACCCACCAGGATCTGCGGCAGCGCACCGGGGATCACCAGGTTGGTCAGCCGTTCACCGCGGCTGAGACCGAGGACCTCCCCCACCTCGATGAGCTTCGGGTCGAGCTGGCGGATCGCGGCAAAGGTGTTGAGGTACAACGGGAACAGCACACCGAGGGCGATCAGGTACACCTTGGGCGCCTCGTCGATGCCGAACCAGATGATGAACAGCGGGATCAGGCCGAACAGCGGCACGGTGCGCAGCATCTGCAGCGGCGGATCAACGGCGTACTCACCGAACTTCGACAGTGCCGCAAGCACTCCCAGACCGATACCGAGTACCGCCCCGAGCAGGAAACCGAGCGCGGCGCGCTGCGTGGACACCAGCAGCGCGTCGGTGAGCGCGCCCGAACGCCACACCTGCGCCCCGGCGTCGACGATCTTCGACGGCGCGGGCAGGATCTCCTCCGACAGCAGCCCCGTGCCGCTGGCGATCTGCCAGGCGACGAGCAGGGTCAGCGGCGCGATCGCGCGCAGCAGTGCCGGACGCCGGTACCAGGGAACGGTTTTCGCGGTCGACGCGGAATCCCCGGACGCGCCGCGGCCTGCGGTCGCCGGGATCACCGGTGCGCCGGACCTGGCGCGGCCCAGCAGATTGACAGCCATCGATCCCCCTCTCGCTCACGGTGCGGTTCGATGCGTGATCAGACCCCGGATTGGTGGTGCGAGTTAGACGATCACGCAAGAGCGACCGGCCTTCAACACTTTCGGTCACGACGATCGAATATCGGCAATCGAATTGCGGAACAGTGTGAAACGGACAATTTCGGCTCGCGTGGTTTCGAGGCTCGTCGCGTGCGCTCCTCACACCTCAACCAGCGGAATCAGGGAGATAGCCGATCAGGGGTCGACGGTGAACTCCGGGCTGCGGCCGTAGCCGGAGAGGCGGCCGCCGCCCCAGCTTCCGCTGCTGTAGGACTCGGCGATCGCAATGTAGGTGCCCGGGGCGATGTCGGTGGTGAGGGTGGCGCCCGGGGCGATCACACCGAGGAAGTCGGGTCGGCCGCCGGTAGTGGCGACGAAGATGCGGGCATGGGCGTAGGTGCCTGTGTCTGCGGTGGGCGCCGCCCACGTCACCGATATCCGCCCGGACCCGACGACGGCGCGAACGGTCAGTTCCGCATGCCCGGCGGGTTCGGTGGATCGGCGTCGCCACAGTCGCACGAGCCGAGAGTACTGCCCGGTATCGCGGGCGTCCGACAGAGCCGGCGAAATCCACGGGAATAGAAGTTGAGTCAGATGCGCTCAACTTTGTGTAGGTTCACCCAGACTCAGAAAGGCGCAGACCATGCCTGCTTACAAGACAACGGTTGCCACCCGCCGTCCCGTTCCCGCCCGCTACGTGCGCACCCCCGCCCGCCGTCCGTTCGGTGTCTTCGACGACCCGTTCGGCCGCGAATTCTTCGAGCTGTCCAACCGCCTGTTCGACAACGCCTTCGCGGGCGTCGAGCAGCGCGCCGCGGCGTGGACTCCGGCGGTTACCGTCAGCGAGACCGAGAAGGCGTTCGTCATCGAGGCCGAACTTCCCGGCATCAAGCGTGAGGACATCACCGTCGAACTCGACGACAACGCGCTCCACGTGCACGGGCAGACCACGGTGACCGAGCGCGAGGGACAGGTCCGGCATCAGACCCGGCGCACCGGCTCGTTCGACTACCGGCTCTCGCTCCCGGGCGAGGTGGCGGCCGATCAGGTGGGCGCGACGCTCGCCGACGGCGTGCTCCGGCTCGAGGTCCCCAAGGCCGAGCCGGCGCAGGCCCGCAAGATCGAGATCGCCGACGCCGCCCCGGCCGCCGAAACCACGGCGGAGGCCACCCCGGAGGGGACTGCGGACAGCACCGCCGGCACCACCGCGGCGGATACCACCGCCGAGTGACCCCCGGAAGGCCCTGATCCCGGAAGGCAAGGGCGCACAGCACCGCAACCCGGTGCTGTGCGCCCTTTCACGTGCGGGTCCTGCGCCGGGATGAACACCGCGGTACACAGTATTGTCGACCCAATGGAGTACCTGCTGATCATCGTCGTGGCTCTGCTCGCGATCATCGCGGTCGTCGTCATCTTCAACTTCCTGGGCAATCGGCGGGCCCGGCAGGCGCAGACCGATGCGGTGGCCGCCCGGG
Source organism: Gordonia amarae NBRC 15530 (assembly GCF_000241345.1). GTDB lineage: Bacteria > Actinomycetota > Actinomycetes > Mycobacteriales > Mycobacteriaceae > Gordonia > Gordonia amarae. Next base: position 24,537 of record NZ_BAED01000076.1, on the reverse strand, counting down.
CGTACGCCCCGCGCGACCCGTTCTCCAGCGCCGACGACGACGCCGTCCGCGGCAACCCGCGCAACCTCGTCCCGGGCGACATGATCGAGATCCGTGGCCAGACCTTCGCCGTGCGCGGCACGCTGCGGCTGCGGCAGGACGGCTATGAGTGGACCGAGAACTTCATCGACACCGGGACCGGCCGCAAGAGCTGGATCTCCGTCGAGGACGACCCCGATCTCGAAGTCGTGCTCTGGCAGGAGGTCGGGCCGGACACCATCAGCCCCGGCCCGTACACCCTCGACCTCGACGGGCGCCGGTATACGTCCGACGAGTCCGGGCAGGCCCGCTTCACCTCCACGGGCACCACCGGGGTGGCCGCGAGCGGGGTCATGGCCTACCACGACTACGAAAGCGGCGACCAGCGCTTGTCGTTCGAGGACTACGGCAGCGGCTGGGAGGCCGCGCGCGGCGAGGTGCTCGGCCGCGGCGAGTACCGCATCTATCCGTCGACGACCCCGGGCGTGTGATGACTCCCCTGACACCCCCGACCCCGGACGCCCCGATCCCCGATGCCCCGGTGAAACCGGCCCCGTACGCCGACCTGTCCGTCGCCTACGCCGACACCTCGGCGAGCGGGCTCGGTTTCTCGCTGACCGCGCCGCTGCAGGAACCCCTGGCGCAGGCGGACGGCGAGGTGGCCGGACTGCCGGTGTCGTTGCGGCTGCTCGGCGCCAGCCATCAGGTGCTGGTCGGGCAGCATCCGCAACGGCACGGACAGTTGCTGGAGACCGTGGCCTGCCTGCCGGAGGTCACCTCGGATCTGCCGTCGTCGTTCCAGGAGTCGGGCTACTACTTCAACGCCCGCACCGAGACCATGGACGACGACGGCCTCACCGCGGCGGTGGCGGACATCGTCGCCGAGGTCGACGATCATCACCGCCGCGGACTGCCCGCGCTGCTCGGCCGGTTCCCCGGGTCGCCGCTGGCGCTGACGGCCATCGTCGCCGGTCCCGGCACCGGCGATCCCGGGTCGGAGGTGCTGATCACCTGGCGCACCTGGCACACGTATCCGCAGACCGGCGAGGTGGTGGTGACGTCGAGTTCGCTGTGGCGTCAGGGCGTCGCGCACAACAGGACGCAAGCGTGACGGGCCGGGTGCGGCGGTGAGCGATTCCGGGGATCCGCGGGACCGGCTCAACCGGATCCGCAACATCATCATCGGGTTGATCATCGTGGTCGCCGCCCTGGCGATGGTCGCCACCTGTACCGCCGACGTCGCGCGCAGCGGGGCCCGCAACTATGTGACATCGAAGTACACGCGCACCACCTCCCTCGACGAGGGCAACGTGAAGGCGTACATCGCCGACAAGCCCCCGTCGACGGTGGTGACGCAGCTGCGCAAGGCCGAGAAGCCCACCGATCAGCGCACCGCGACCTCGGGCGGGCAGTCCGGGACCTTCCTGCAGTACCCGGACTACCTGATCGGCCTGTTCCCCTATCAGTCGACCAAGACCCGGGTGATGGTGAGCAAGGACTACAGCAGCGGGTACACCCACTACCACAGCTACGTGGGCCACTACTGGGTGCCGACGCCGGCGTACTCGGGGTCGGGCAGCGGCAATCGCGGCGGTGGCAGCGGCAGTGGCAAATAGGGGCACTGGCAAATAGGGGCAGCGGGAAATAACGCGGCAGACAGAGGAGAGGCATGCTGGACAACCTGATCGAGAACTCGTATTCGGCCGCCGCGTACGCGGGTGTCGGTGTGGTGCTGATGGCGGTCTCGTTCGTCGTCGTCGACGCCCTCACCCCGGGCAAGTTGAGCACCCAGCTGTGGGGCACCCGCAACCGCAACGCGGCGGTCCTGGTCAGCTCCAACCTGGCCGGGGAGGCGATCATCGTGGCCGCCGCCATCGTCGCCAGCGAAGGCGATCTGGGCGAGGGACTCATCTACACGATCGTGTACTCGCTGATCGGGCTGGTGATCATGGCGGTGGCGTTCGTCCTGATCGACCTGCTCACCCCGGGCCGGCTCGGCGAGATCCTGCTCGACGAGAACCCGCATCCGGCGGTGTGGGTGCACGTCACCCTGCACGTGGCGATCGGTGTCATCGTCGCCGTGTCGATCCTGTAGTGGTGACGGCCGCGGCCCAGCCGGCCGGGCGACGGACGACAGCCAGGGCGGCGCTGCTGGCCGTCGTGTTCGTGTGTGCCGCCTGCGGGCTGGTGTACGAGCTCGCGCTGGTGTCGCTGGGTTCGTTCCTCATCGGCAACACCGCCACCCAGGCGTCGATCGTGCTGTCGGTGATGGTGTTCGCGATGGGCATCGGGTCGCTGGCCGCCAAACCGCTGCAACGGCACGCGACGGTCGCGTTCGCGGTGATCGAACTGGCGCTGGCGCTGCTCGGCGGCCTGTCGGTGATGGCCCTGTACTGGGCGTTCGCCTATCTGGAGTTCTACACGCCGGCGCTGGTCGTGGTGGCGTTCGTGCTCGGTCTGCTGATCGGTGCCGAGATACCGCTGCTGATGGTGCTGCTGCAGCGGATCCGCAGGCAGGACGCCGGGTCGGCGGTCGCCGACATCTTCGCCGTCGACTACATCGGCGCCCTCGTCGGCGGCCTGTGTTTCCCGTTCCTGCTGCTGCCGTGGTTCGGGCAGTTGCGCGGGGCGATCATCGTCGGGCTCGTCAACGCCGTCGCCGGCTGCTTTCTGGTGTTCGTGCTGTTCCGGCGGGCGCTGCGGCCACTCGTCGCGACGCTGTTGGGCGTCGCGGCGTGCGCGGTGGCCGCGGTGCTGGTGGCGGCCCTGGTTCTGTCCGGACGGTTCGAGGTCACCGCACGTCAGGCCCTGTTCCGCGACCCGATCGTCGCCGCTGAACGCACCCCCTACCAGGACATCGTCATCACCGAACGCGGCACCCCGGCCGGCCCCGACACCCGGCTGTTCCTCAACGGCGACCTGCAGTTCTCCTCGATCGACGAATACCGGTATCACGAGTCGCTGGTGCATCCGGCGATGTCCGGGGGAGGTGGGGCCGGCCGCGCCGAGTCGGTGCTGATCCTGGGTGGCGGCGACGGTCTGGCACTGCGGGAGGTGCTGCGCTACCGGGAGGTCCGCCAGGCCACGCTCGTCGAACTGGACCCGGAGATGATCTCGCTGGCCCGGCACGACCCCCGCCTGCGCGCACTCAATCGGGGGTCGATGACCGATCCGCGCGCGAATATCGTTGCCGCGGATGCATTCTCGTGGCTGCGGAAGAACCGGCAGCACTACGACGTGATCATCATCGACATGCCCGACCCCGACGAGACGGCGACCGCCAAGCTGTACTCGGTGGAGTTCTACTCGCTGGCCCGCGCGCACCTCGCCGACGGCGGCCGGCTCGTCGTGCAGGCGGGGTCGCCGTACTTCGCACCACGCTCGTACTGGTGTATCGATGCGACGGTGCGGGCGGCCGGGCTGCGCACCGTCCCTTACCACGTCGACGTGCCGTCGTTCGGCGACTGGGGTTTCGTCCTCGCCGGCCGCGGCACCCCGGCGCTGACGATGCGGTACCCGGGCGGCGACCCGGCCTCGTTGCGCTTTCTCACCCCCGACGAGCTGGCCGCCGCAGCGGTGTTCCCGAAGGACCGCGGTCGCCTCGACGTACCGGCGTCGACGCTGATGGACCCCCGGATCCTGCGGTACGCCCAATCCGAGTGGGCCCTCTACTGATGGCCGGTACGTCCGAGGACAGGGTCCGCGCCAACCGCGAGATGCTGCGCATCCGGGACCGCCTCGACCGCGACTACGCCGACCCCCTCGACATCGCGACTCTCGCGAGACAGGCCGCGATGTCGCCCGACCACCTGATCCGGACGTTCGCGGCGACGTTCGGTGAGACCCCGCACCGGTACCTGCAGCGGCGCCGCGTCGAGCGGGCGATGTTCCTGCTGCGCACCACCGATCTGCCCGTCACCGAGGTGTGCCTGCGGGTCGGCTACGACAGTCTGGGCGCGTTCAGCCAGCTGTTCTCGTCGGTTGTCGGGGTGTCGCCGTCCGCGTACCGGGCCGACGACGCGAACCATCCGCCCGACGGCCCGCACAACAGTTTCGTGAAGCGGTGGACCCGGCCGAGCACCCACACACATCCGTCGATTTCAAGGAAGCGCGCCCCCGGCGGCGACGCCTAGCGTCATTCCCATGAAACTCTCACACACCAGAATGTCCTCGATCTTCGTTCTCGACCAGGACGAGGCCCTCGACTTCTACGTCAACAAGCTCGGCCTCGAAGTGGGCACCGACGCCGACCTCGGCTTCATGCGCTGGCTGACCGTCCGCGTCCCCGGCGACAACCGGGAGATCCTGCTGGAGCGCCCGGGGCCGCCCGCCCAGGATCCCGGCACCGCCGACACCGTCCGCGAACTCGTCGCCAAGGGGGCGGGCGGCGGCTGGCTGGCGTTCCAGACCGACGACGTCGACGCGGCGTACGAGGAACTCGTCGCGGCGGGTGTCGAGATCACCGATCCGCCCAGCGACAAGGACTACGGTCGTGATTTCGGTGCCCGGGATCCGTTCGGGAACGGGCTGCGCTTCGGCAACGTCACCGCCTGAGTCACACCGATGCCGAGACGCCGGACAACCATCATGGTTGTCCGGCGTCTCGGGTTCAGCATCGGAGGGTTCAGCGTTTGAGTGCGAGGTTGACCTTGCCGACCATCGCGTCGAGCGCGAACTTGGGTTTGACGTTCTGGTCGAGGGCCTCGCGGCAGTCGAGGACGGCGTCGACACAGCACAACAGTTGTTCGGGACTTGCGTAGTCGGCCATGCCGGTGGTGAGGGAGTCGGTCTTGTCGGGGTGCATCGCGGTGACGTGCGCCCCCATCGACAGCAGCAGGGCGTCGCGGAACAGGGCGGCCAGGTCGACCAGTGCCCGGTCCAGGACGTCGCGGCCGACGCGGGTGGCCCTGGATTTCTGCCGTTTCTCCAGGTCCTTGAGGGCCCCGGCGCTGCCGCGGGGCATGCGGGCGGTGCCCTTCCCCTCGCCGCCCGCACCGAGGGCGGTCCTGAACTCCTCGAGTTCGGCGGCGTCGAGCTGGGCGCTGAGCGCCTTCGCGGCCTCCTCCGCCGAGCGCACGAGGGCCTCGGCGGCGGCGTAGGCGGTGGAGTCGCGGGTGGCGGCGCGGGCCAGGCCGAGGGCCTGTTCGCGCTGGGCGACTGCGTCGTCGTCGGTGGCCAGGCGTTTGGCGCGGCCCACGTGACCGCCGCACACCGACGCCGCCCAGCGCGCCTTGGTCTCGTCGATACCGTCGCGTTCGACGAGAACCCGGGCGATCGCGTCTACGGCCGGGGCGCCGAGCGCGACGTGCCGGCACCTCGAACGCAGCGTGACCGAGATGTCCTCGGGGTCGACCGACGGCGCGCACAGCAGGAACACGGTGCGGGCGGGCGGCTCCTCGACCACCTTGAGCAGCGCGTTGGCGGCCGACTCGGTGAGCCGGTCGGCGTCCTCGACGATGACGATCTGCCAGCGTCCGGTGCCGGGGCGGCGCGAGGCCAGCTGCACGATCTCGCGGACCACCGCGACCGACAGGCTCAGACCGTCGGGAACGACGTGCCGGACGTCGGCGTGGGTCTGGGCCATCACGGTCACGCAGGCGCGGCATTCGCCGCAGCCGACGTCGGCGGGGTCGTCGGCCTGGCATTGCAGGGCGGCGGCGAAGGCGGTCGCGGCCACCGACCGGCCGGATCCGGGTGGGCCGGTGAACAGCCAGGCGTGCGTCATCGACGCCCGGGAGGCGGCGTCGAACTCGTCGGCCGTGCCCCCATCGGGGGTGTCACCGTCGGGGTCGCCTCCGGGGTCGGCGAACATCGAGACGGCGCCCGCGGCGGCCTCGTCGAGCCGGGCCGCGGCCCCCCTGGCCGCACGCGCGGCGGCGCGCAATTCCGCCTCGGCAGCGGTCTGCCCGATCAGCCGATCAAAGACATTTGTCACAGTCGCCAACTGTAATCTCCTGGTCAGCCCCCGACGTACGACCGAATAGTGTGTAACTTTTGCAAGCATCCAGCTAACGTGGTGTCGTGGTAGAGCGCCGATCACGATGGTCCAAGGGCGTGCACCTTGCCCGCTGGCTGGTGCACACGCCCTGGCCTCTGCTCGCCCTCGACATGCTGCGCGCCAACCTCGTCGGCGCACTGTTCACCTTCGCCTTCCTCCGGTTCGGCATGCCCACCGAGGATTCGCTGGCGTTCAACGAGGTCGCGGGCGCCTCACAGGCGGTGTTCCTGAGCTACCTGGTGATCGCGACCATCATCGGTGGCTACTTCACCATCCGGTTGTCGCTGCCGGTCCTGATCTGGCAGCGGCGCCGCTCCCGGCTCGACGACGAGTTCGCCCGGCATCGCGCCCTGCAACTGCCCATGCTGCTGACCGGCCTCAACCTGGCGATGTGGTTCCTCGGCGGCAGCGTCTTCGCCATCACCAACCTGGCGGTGTCACAGAAGAACGCCTTCATCGGCGCGGTCGCCACCCTGATCGGTGCGCTGGTGACCTGCGTACTGGGCTATCTGCAGGTGGAGAAGGTGCTGCGGCCCATCACCGTCGCGGCGATGGCCAACGACCCGGACACCGCGTCGGCGCCGAGCATCACCACCCGCATCACGGTGTTCTGGACGGTCAGCGTCGGGGTGCCGCTGGCGGTGATCCTGCTGCTCATCACGTTGCAGCGGCTGCACTGGATCAACACCGACGCCGTGGGTATCCAACGGCCGATCGTGTGGATGGCCAGCGCCGCCCTCGTGTTCAGCACCGTCGCCATCGCCCGCGTCGTCTCCGCCATCAACGACCCGATCCGGCAACTGCGCAAGGCCCAGAACGAGGTGTCGGCGGGCAACCTCAACGCCGCGGTGAAGATCTACGACGGCAGCGATCTCGGCCTGCTGCAGGCAGGTTTCAACGACATGGTGGCCGGCCTGCGCGAACGCCAGGACCTGCGCAACCTGTTCGGCCGGTATGTGGGTGAGGACGTGGCGCGCCGGGCCATCGAGACGGGTACCGAACTCGGCGGCGAGGAACGCTACGTCGGCGTGCTGTTCGTCGACATCGTCGGCTCGACGAAGCTGGCCGTCGACCATCCGCCCCGCGAGGTGGTCGAGCTGCTCAACGAGTTCTTCCGCGTCGTCGTCAGGGTGGTCGGCAAGCACGGCGGCTTCGTCAACAAGTTCCAGGGCGACGCGGCGCTGGCCATCTTCGGCGCCCCGCTCGACCTCGACGACTTCTCCGGGTGCGCCCTCGCCGCGGCCCGGGAGCTGCGCGAGGAACTGTTCCACTCGCTCGGCGACACCGACATCGGCATCGGCGTCTCGGCGGGCAAGGCGATCGCCGGCCACATCGGCTCGGAGCAGCGGCTGGAGTACACGGTGATCGGCGACCCGGTGAACGAGGCCGCCCGCCTCACCGAACTCGCCAAGGACGAACCGACCCGGGTGCTCGGGTCGGCGCGGGCGGTGTTCCTGGCCTCCGCCGAGGAGGCGACGCACTGGGAGATCGGCGAGGGTGTGGAGCTGCGCGGACGCGGCATCGAAACCCTGCTGGCCCGGCCCGGCGAGGTGCCCGTCGACCCGGTTCCGGCCGAGGGCACCCCAAATCCGGTCAACACAGACCCGGACAACACAAGCGGGGCCGGGACCTGAGTCCGATTCCTGGCAACGATACCTTACTCGACGTAAACTCCTTACATGACCGCGATGTATGCGACGATCACGTCGAAAGGCCAGATCACCTTGCCTGTCGAGGCACGGCGGGCTCTCGGGCTGCGTGAAGGCCAGAAGGTCAGCGTCCGGGTGGAGGGCAATTCGCTGGTCATCGACGCCCCGGAGAGCGTCGAGTCCCTCCGGGCTCGCATCCGGGAGGAGGCGACCAGGCGCGGCACCTGGGGCATCGTTCCGGCCGCCGGTGACGGATGGACTGCTCGGGCAGAGGACTTCCGTGCCGGCGATTGACACCAATGTCATGCTGCGCTGGCTGCTCGACGACGTTCCTGCCCACACCGCCGCGGCACAGAAGTTGTTCGACAGCACCACCTGTGTCGTTCCCGATGTCGTACTGATCGAGACCGTCTACGTACTCGAACGCGTCATGCGGCTCTCTCGCGGCACGATTTCCGATTCGATCGAAGCGGTGCTCGCGATCGCCAACCTCGACATCAACCGGGAGATCTGGCAGGACGCGCTGAACGACTATCGCACGCGCCCCAAACTGTCGATCGCCGACACCTACCTGGCGTCGCTGGCGAGTCTGTCCGGAAACGCACCGCTGTACACGTTCGATCGCAAGCTCGCGAACCAGGCGGAGTCCGCCGAACTCCTGAGCTGACGCCGCGCCGAACCTCTGGGCCGACGCCGGGGCGGCATCAGTTCACCAGGGTGGTGTCGTGTCGTCGGCGACGGCCTTCTTCGCCGCTGTCGTGGACTTGGCCGCGGTTGTCTTCTTCGCGGTCGTGGTCTTCTTGGCCGCTGTGGTTGCCTTCTTGGCGGCTGTGGTCTTCTTGGCCGCCGTCGTCTTCTTGGCCGCTGTGGTCTTCTTGGCCGCTGTCGTCTTCTTCGCGGTCGTGGTCTTCTTGGCGGCAGTCTTCTTGGCCGCCTTCTTCACCGGGCCGCGGGCGCGACGATCGGCGAGCAGTTCCATCGCCCGCTCGGGGGTGATCGTGGCGACCTCGTCGCCCTTGCGCAGGCTGGCGTTGGTCTCGCCGTCGGTGACGTACGGACCGAACCGGCCGTCCTTGATGACCATCGGTTTCTCGCTGACGGCGTCGTTGCCGAGTTCGCGCAGCGGCGGCGCGGCGGCCTGCCGGCCACGTCGTTTCGGTTCTGCGTAGAGCTTGAGCGCGTCGTCGAGGGTGACCGTGAACAGCTGGTCCTCGCCTGCGAGCGACCGCGAGTCGGTGCCCTTCTTCAGGTACGGGCCGTAGCGGCCGTTCTGCGCGGTGATCTCCTCGCCCGAGGCCGGGTCGACGCCGACGGTCCGCGGCAGCGACAGCAGCTTGAGGGCGTCGTCGAGCGTGACCGTGGCGATGTCCATCGTCTTGAACAGCGACCCGGTGCGCGGTTTGGGACCGGCCTTCTTGGCCGCCTTCTTGGCGGTCTTGCGGACCGTCTTGGTGGTGGCTCCGGAACCGTCCGGCGAATCGAGCGGCACCACAGCGGGATCCGGCCCGGTGCCGCTCCCACCGCCGTCGCGCGGGGTGGGGCCGGGTGCGATGGTCAGCGGCTCGCCCTCGTCGCCCTCATCCTTGTCGTCTTCGTCCTCGTCGGGGAGGATCTCGGTGACGTACGGCCCGAACCGGCCCTCCTTGGCGACGATCTGATGCCCGCTGAGCGGGTCGACGCCCAGCACGCGGCCCTCCTGCGGGGTCGCGAACAGCTTCTCGGCCACCTCGATGGTCAGCTCGTCCGGGGTCATCTCGGCGGGCAGGTTGGCCCGCTGCAGTTCCTCGGGGGCGTCCGGACCCGCGACGTTGCGTTCGAGGTACGGCCCGAACCGGCCCACCCGCACGAACACCGGCCGGCCCTGATCGTCGTCGAACAGCTTGATGGAGTTGACCTCGCGGGCGTCGATCTCCTCAAGGTTGACGCCGACGAGCTTCTTGAGCCCGCCGTACTTGGCGATGTCGGACTTGGCGGTGTCGCGGCCGAAGTAGAACTCGGTGAGCCAGTCGGTGCGGTTCTCGTTGCCCGACGCGATCTGGTCGAGGTCGTCCTCGAGTGAGGCGGTGAAATCATAGTCGACGAGGCTGTGGAAATAGCCTTCGAGCAGCCCGACCACGGCGAACGCCACCCACGACGGGACCAGCGCGCTGCCCTTCTTGACCACGTAGCCGCGGTCCTGGATGGTGCCGATGATCGAGGCGTACGTCGACGGCCGGCCGATGCCCAGCTCTTCGAGCACCTTGACCAGCGAGGCCTCGGTGAAGCGGGCCGGCGGGTTGGTGGAGTGCCCGTCGGCGGTCAGCTCCGCGGCGGTCAGGCCCTGCCCCTGCACCAGGTTGGGCAGGCGGGACTCGGCGTCGTCGGCCTGGCCACCGGTCTGCTCGTCGACGGTCTCGACGTAGGCCAGCAGGAAGCCGGGGAAGGTGATGGTGCGTCCCGATGCGGCGAACGTCGCGGTCTCCCCCGACGCGGCGGTGCCCGAGATCCGCAGACTCATCGTGGTGCCCTTGGCGTCGGCCATCTGCGAGGCGACGGTGCGCTGCCAGATCAGCTCGTACAGCCGGAACTCGTCGGTGTCGAGCTGGGCGGCCACCTGGCCGGGGGTGCGGAAGGTCTCGCCGGCCGGGCGGATCGCCTCGTGCGCCTCCTGCGCGTTCTTCACCTTCCGCGTGTACTGACGCGGGGTCGCGTGCACGTACTGCGCTCCGTACAGGTCGGCGGCCTGGGCGCGGGCGGCGCTGATCGCCGATTCGCTCAGCGTCGTCGAGTCGGTACGCATGTAGGTGATGTAGCCGTTCTCGTACAGCCGCTGCGCGATCCGCATGGTGCGGTCGGAGGTGAACCGCAGCTTGCGGCCGGCCTCCTGCTGCAGCGTCGACGTCATGAACGGCGCGTACGGCTTGCGGGTGTACGGCTTCTCCTCGACGGAGGTGACCGTCAGGGCCGCACCCTGCAGGCCGGCGGCCAGCGCCCGGGCCCGGGTCTCGTCGAGCACGACGACACCCTCGGGCTTCTTGACGCGGCCGGTGGAGTCGAAGTCGCGGCCGGTGGCGACGCGTGCGTCGTCGACGCCGACGAGCCGGGCCGGAAAGGTCTGCGGTGTCGCATCCGCACCGGCATCGAGCGTGGCCGCGATGTCCCAGTAGTCGGCGGAGGTGAACGCCATCCGCTCACGTTCGCGGTCGACGATGATGCGGGTGGCCACCGACTGGACGCGGCCCGCCGACAGCTTCGGCATGACCTTCTTCCACAGCACCGGTGACACCTCGTAGCCATACAGGCGGTCGAGGATGCGGCGGGTCTCCTGGGCGTCGACCAGGTCGTTGTCGAGGTCGCGCGGGTTGTCGGCGGCGGCTCGGATGGCCGGTTCGGTGATCTCGTGGAACACCATCCGCTTGACCGGGATCTTCGGCTTGAGGGTCTCGAGCAGGTGCCAGGCGATCGCCTCGCCCTCGCGGTCACCGTCCGTGGCGAGGTAGAGCTCGTCGACATCCTTGAGCAGCGACTTCAGTTCGGTGACCGTGGACTTCTTGTCCGGGGACACCACGTACAGCGGCTCGAAGTTGTCGTCGACGTTCACCCCGAGGCGGGCCCACTTCTCGCCCTTGTACCGGGCGGGGACATCGGCGGCGCCGCGCGGCAGGTCACGGATGTGGCCGCGGGAGGACTCGACGACGTAGTTGGGCCCCAGGTAGCCCGCGATCTTGCGAGCCTTGGTCGGTGACTCGACGATCACAAGTCGTCGAATCGCTTTCCCACTCGCGGGCGAAGCGGTGCTGGTCTCTGCCACCGGGGGTCCTTCTCGGGTCATCTGTGGTCGCGACGGGCCGGCTGGCCCGCCGACACCACGTCGGTCATCTGGAACGGTTTGTACCTTATGTATAGCGCCGTATGCACATCACCATTACCCGGCGACGTGTCGTGTGTGACACGAATCGACGCGAACATTATTCCCGGATCGGCAATTTCCGCAGGTCAGATACCCGATGAAGCCCGCAAGAATGGGACGAAAGTCCCTACCGCCCCGGGCGGCGCGCCGACACCGGAAAGGTCAGTGCCGAGCCGAGTGGGCGTCGAGGCCGTGCACATCGCCGTAGCCGTGCGGCCAGGCTGCGGCGGCGCCGGCGATCGCGGGCGGACGGCCCACGTATTCGAGCAGCCGCTGCAGGCGACGGGCACCGGCGATACGCAGCGCGGGTGCGGTCCCGCGGGTGCCGACGAGGGTCGGCGCGATCCCGGCGCGCATCAGCGCCGTCGCGAGCGGGGCGTGGGATTCGGGTGCGTGCGGATCGAGACCGAGCAGGTAGCGGTCCCCCTCGGGGTGGCCGGAGGCCAGCACCCACAGGCGCAGCGCCCGCGGGGACGGGATCCAGCCGGCCGGAACCGCCTTGACCGCGCCGGACGTCCAGCGTCCGACGAGTTCGTCGAGCTCGCGGCCGGGTGTGGTGCGGGCGATCGGATTGCCCTCGCCGGAGGCGCCGATCTCTGCGGGCAACCCGGTGGAGAGGAGTTCACGCACGATGGCCTGGGCCCGCCACGGTTCGGTGACGGCGATCGAGATGCGGGTGCCGGTGTCGGTGTGCTGGGATTGTCCGTGGGCAGCGAGCAGCCCGGCGAGATCCGCGCTGACGGGCTCGTCGACGTCCGCCGAGAATAACGACAACTGCACCACCTCACTGACCCTACTGCCCTGGCCCGGCGGCGCCACCCGAGCGGCGATCCGGGCGCCGAAACGTTGCCTTCCCGCAACGCTCCCGTTCCCACTCCCCGGCACGTGTTCCCACACGGGCGTGCCAGATACTGAGAGCCGCTCCCGACCGGTGGTCGGGAGCGGCTGCTCGAAGCGGTTTCGCAGGTGCGAAAATGCTTCCTAGACGGCGCGGACGCCGGTGGCCTGGGGACCCTTGGTGCCCTGGCCGACCTCGAACTCGACGCGCTGGTTCTCTTCGAGGGTGCGGAAGCCCGAGCCCTGGATCTCCGAGTAGTGGACGAACACGTCATCGTTGCCCTCGTCAGGCGCGATGAAGCCGAAGCCCTTTTCCGCGTTGAACCACTTCACAGTCCCCTGTGCCATTACTGAATCCTTTTCATGCATTCCAACTGAGCCGACGCGAGATGTATCGCGCCGTGGCCGGTTCCGACCGCCATACGTAAGAGCCCCGCGGAGACCCGCAAACCAACTTCAGTACCACGACCGCAACATCGATCTCGCTACCCCCGTACTCCGGCGGTCTCGAAAGCTGCGACCGCAACCAGTGAAGCACGTTCTGAGCCCATGCGATAGTCAGCACACCAACTTGTGCATAAACCTTGCCGTCGCGCTCGCGTTTTGTGCAGACACGTAATATCAGCGTCCACGAAGAGCAACCACGTACACACTGACGATCGAGTAATGCAGAACACACAACATTTCCGGGGTGACCAGGGCCACTCCTACGGAGAGCAACTCCTCGCTCATGTACTGACCGACTCCCTCCCCGGCCCCCTCCCCGGCCCAGGATCCGCCGCCGCCCACCGCCACGGCCCCGCGACAACGGACGGGGAGCGGCTCACGACGGACACGGGGACTGGCACACCGGCGTCCCGCTCCGGTAGCACCCACAACGGAATCGAGCGTACGAGCGTCCGGGCCACCGCCGGTCCCGGCCACGAAACCGGTACTGCCAAAACAGGTGACATCGGGACCAAAGACTCACCCCTGACCCACATTTCCGTAATCAATTCCACCACAGCAAATTTCGCGGATTGGCCGGATTGGGTACCTAGTACCCTTGCGCAAGCCCTGTCGCAGCACGGGATTTCGCGGCCGTGGACCCATCAGGAACGCGCCGCCTCACTCGCTCACACCGGCTCCCACGTCGTGGTGAGCACGCCGACGGCGTCGGGAAAGTCGTTGGCGTACCAGCTCCCGATCCTCACCGCACTGCTCACCGACCCCACCGCGACGGCGCTGTACCTCGCCCCGACGAAGGCCCTCGGCGCCGACCAGATCCGCGCCGTCGCCGAACTGACCTCGGCCAGTCCGGAATTCGGCCACCTACAGCCGTGCGCATATGACGGCGACACCGAGCCGGAGATACGGCAGTGGGCGCGCGCGCATTCCCGCTGGATTTTCACCAATCCCGATATGTTGCACGTCGGGATTCTGTCGGGGCATACCCGATGGCGGCACTTCTTCCGCAACCTGCGTTACGTGGTACTCGACGAATGTCACCATTATCGGGGGGTTTTCGGTTCACATACCGCGCTGGTTCTGCGCAGACTGCTCCGCGTCGCGCGGGCCGCCGGCGCCGCCCCGGTGGTCATCGCCTCCAGCGCCACGGTGGCCCGGCCCGCCCAGTCGCTGTCCCGGCTCATCGGCGAGCCCGCGGTCGCCGTCACCGACGACGGCTCCCCGCACGGCGAACGCACCGTCGCGCTCTGGCAACCCGGTTTCGTGCCCGCGGTCAGCGGCGAGAACGGCGCGCCGGTGCGACGCTCCGCCGGAGCCGAATCAGCCCGGCTGCTGGCCGATTTCGTGATCGAGGGGGCGCGGACGCTGTGCTTCACCCGCAGCCGGGTGGGTGCCGAACTCACCGCCCGGCAGGCCCGGCAGCTCCTCGCCGCAGCCGCACCCGATCTCGTCGGCAAGGTGGCCGCCTACCGGGCCGGGTATCTCGCCGACGACCGGCGCAGGCTCGAACGCGCCATCAACGACGCCGAGCTGACCGGGGTGGCCACCACCAACGCTCTCGAACTCGGCGTCGACATCAGCGGCCTCGACGCCGTCATCGTCGCCGGTTATCCGGGCAGCGTCGCCTCCTTCTGGCAGCAGGCGGGCCGGGCCGGGCGTCAGCACCACTCCGGTGATTCGCTGGTGGTGCTGGTGGCCCGCGACGATCCGCTCGACACCTACCTGGTGCACCATCCCGAGACGCTCCTCGACAAGCCCGTCGAGGCGGCGGTCACCGACCCGGGAAACCCGTACATCCTCGGTCCGCACCTGCTGTGCGCCGCCGCCGAACTGCCGCTCACCGAACGCGACGTCGACGACTGGGACGCCCGTACGGTCGTCGACGATCTCACCGCGCGGGGCGAGCTCAAACGGCGCAGGGCCGGCTGGTACGTCGGCGCGGGCATCGAGCCGCACGCGCAGATCAGCCTGCGCGGTGGCAGCGGCGACGAGGTGCTGATCGTCGACACCACCACTTCGCGCCTGCTCGGCACCGTCGACGCGGTGCGCGCGATGTCCACGGTGTACGCCGGGGCGGTGCACATCCACCAGGGCGAGACGTTCGTCGTCGATGAACTCGACCTCGACGACGGTCTGGCCCTGACGCACCCGGAGGAACCGGACTGGACGACATCGGCCCGCGAGAGGACCGGGATCACGCTGGGGCGGATCATCTCCGAGCGCAAGTACGGCCCGCTGACCGTCGCCTTCGCGGAGGTGGAGGTGACCCATCAGGTGATCGGGTACCTGCGCACCCTGCTCACGGGCGAGGTGCTCGACTCGGTGCCGCTGGACATGCCGGAGCAGACGCTGCCGACGCGGGCGGTGCTGTACACGCTCACCCCCGAGGCGCTGGCGGACGCGGGTATCGACCCGGCCCGGGTGCCGGGTGCGCTGCACGCCGCCGAGCACGCGGCGATCGGGCTGTTGCCGCTGGTGGCGACGTGCGACCGCGGCGACATCGGCGGCCTGTCCACCACCGCGCACCCCGGCACCGGGCTGCCGACGGTGTTCGTCTACGACGGTCATCTCGGCGGCGCGGGCTTCGCCGAACGCGGTCACGAGGCGTTCGCCACCTGGATCGATGCCACCCGCGAGGCCATCTCGTCGTGTGGCTGCGCCTCGGGCTGCCCGTCGTGTGTGCAGTCGCCCAAATGCGGCAACGGCAACGAACCCCTGGACAAGGCGGGGGCGATCGCCGTGCTCGGCCTGATCACCGACCAGCTGTCCGGCGCCTGACGTTCCGCGCACGGAACTGCGCTCACAGTGGGCGCCGTCACGACGGCTATACAGTAAGCTCTGCGTAAAGCTCTCCCGTGGGCACGCTTTCGCGGTCCGGTACGGGCGGTGCGGCTCCCGGTCACGCGGTGCCTCGCACGTCCACGAGAGCTCTCCACCATCCGCTGACGAGGACTGACCCATGTACGACGAATCCGAGGCGTCGCCGCCGGTCGATTCGGCGCGGCTGATCACCACCCGTCAGCAGGTGTTCTTCCTTCTCGCCCGGCCCACCACCAACACCGACACCCTGCCGTCGACTATCGGTGAGCTGGACGTTTTCGCCACCGAGGACGAGGCCCTCGACGCCCTCGACATCCACTACGCGTGGTGCGACGCCCGCCTCGACCGCACCGTCGTGTCCACCGCGCAGTGGTATCTGCAGAGCGCCATCGTGGGGCCGCGGCTCAGTCCGGCACTCGGCGATGTGTACCTCGCCGTCCACGACGCCGGCGAGCATCAGGCCGTGGCGGGTGGATTCCTCACCGAGGGCGAGCTCATCCACTGGTCCGCGTTCGTGCGGGCTGTCGAACCATTCATCCCCATCGCCACCGTCGGCCGCGAGTACAGCCTGGCCTACCGCGGCGACACCACCACCCGGTTCGGGCAGCTGTGGTTCACCCCGATGCAGTCGCGCCGGGTATATCCGCGGCGGATCGTCGTCGACGAGGACGCCGACCGCATCGGCTGAAGGCGGGGACGGCCGGCCGGTCACCGTCCTACCCTGGTGCGATGAATCTCGATGAATACCGTGCGTCCGATGCCACCGAGCTGGCAAGGCTCGTCGCCGAGAAACAGGTGACGGCGGTCGAGCTTCTGACACTCGCCCGACGCCGAGCGGCCGACGTCAATCCGGCCCTCAACGCGATCGTCGCCGCCATCGACGAGGCCGACGCCCAGGCCGCCGATCCGAGTTTGAGCGGCCCGTTCGCCGGAGTGCCCTTCCTGATCAAGGATCTCGCCCAGGACTACCAGGGGCATCCGACCTCGTGCGGTTCGCGCTCGTTGTCGAAACTTCCCGCCGCAGAACACGCGCACGTCACCCGGCGTTTCCTCGACGCCGGCCTGGTGATCTTCGGCAAGACCAACACCCCGGAGTTCGGGGCGAAGGGGATCACCGAGTCCACACTGTTCGGCCCCGCCCGCAATCCGTGGGATCCGGGCCACACGCCGGGAGGTTCGTCGGGCGGTTCGGGCGCGGCGGTGGCCGCCGGTGTCGTTCCCGCCGCGGGCGCCAACGACGGCGGTGGTTCGATCCGGATTCCCTCGGCGTGCAACGGCCTCGTCGGACTGAAACCGACCCGTGGGCTGTCCCCGTTCGGCCCGGCGGGAGGGGAGCAGATGTTCGGGATGGCCGTGCAGGGCGTCGTCTCCCGCACGGTGCGCGACGCGGCCGGACTGTACGACGCCATCGTCGGCCCCACCCCGTCGTCGGTGTATAC
The DNA here is from genome assembly GCF_000241345.1 of Gordonia amarae NBRC 15530. Taxonomy (GTDB): domain Bacteria; phylum Actinomycetota; class Actinomycetes; order Mycobacteriales; family Mycobacteriaceae; genus Gordonia; species Gordonia amarae. The sequence goes on along the minus strand of NZ_BAED01000076.1, from coordinate 7,440 downwards.
CACCCCGACGCCCGACACCCCGTTCACGTCCCAGATCGCCACTCCCCCAGGCACACTCCGCATTGGATTCTCGGCGAAGTCCGCGCTGACACCCACCGTGCATCCGGAGGCACTGGCGGCGGTGGAGCACGCCGCCGGGATCCTCACCGACCTCGGGCACATCGTCGAAGAGATCGACCCGCCGTACGACGACGCCGCCTTGTCCCGGGACTTTCTCACCATCTGGTTCGCGTCTCTCGCCTCCCAGGTCGATGACGCGCGCCGCCGGACGGGCGCGGGCGACAAGGACTTCGAGGCGGATACCCTCGCCGCCGCCGAACTCGGCCGCAGCGCGGGCGTCGTCGCCGCGTTCTCCGCCTTCGAACGAGTCAATGATTACGTGAAGTCGCTGTCCGCCTTCCACGACACCTACGACTACTTCCTCACCCCGACCCTGGCCAAGCCCCCGCTGAGGATCGGCGAGATCTCCACACCACCACTGCTGCAATCGGTTTCGCGGATTATGGCGAAGGTTCACGGCGGCTCGATCGTCACCCGGACGGGCATGATCGACGACCTCGTCGAACAAAATCTCGGTTGGGTCCCATACACCCAGCTGGCCAACCTCACCGGCCGCCCCGCGATCAACGTACCCCTGTACTGGACCGAAGCGGGCAATTCCGGCGGCGGTCTGCCACTGGGCGTGCAGTTCGTCGGCGCGCTGGGTTCGGACGGCGGCCTCCTCACGCTGGCCGCGCAACTCGAACAGGCCGCGCCCTGGGCTCACCGGTACATCGACGTCGCCGTATGACCCACCGCCACCGGCGAGGTCACTAGGATCGCCGTGTGGAGCTTTACCTCGTTCGGTACTTCGTGACGATCGTCGACCACGGCACGGTCGCCAAGGCCGCGCAGGTCCTGTACGTGTCGCAGCCGTCGCTGAACCAGGCGGTGCACACGCTGGAGAACCGGCTGGGAACGGTCCTGTTCGACCGCGTCGGCGGGCGGTGCGAACTCACCGCGGCGGGCCGCCGGTTCGAGATCGCGGCGCGGCGCATCCTCGCCGACGTCGAGCAGGCCAAGTCGGCGGTGGCGCAGGTGCGGGAACTGCAGGCGGGTGGCGTGGATATCGCTGTCGCAGCCGATTTCCGGATCGATCCGCTGGTGCCGGTGGTCACGCGGTTCCGGGAGCGCTACCCGTCACTGTGGGTGCGGGTCGTCGACGTCGCCGCACCGGCCGGGGTAACCGCGGCGTTGCGGGCCGGCGAGGCGGAGATCGGGGTGGCCGAAATGTCCGACGAGCAGCAGAAGTTCACCGAAATACCGGTCGGCACACAGGAACTCGTCCTGGCGGCGGCTCCGGAACTGCTCGCCGGCCTCACCGGGCCGGTGCCGCGCGAGCGGGTCCGGTCACTGCCGCTGGTGATCGACCACGGCGACCGCACCACCAAGGCACTGCTCGCGGACATGATCGGCACCGACGCGAAGAACGTGGTCGTCGACTGCGCCCACCCGCCGGCGATCTGGGCCCTGGTCAACCGCGGCGTCGGGGCGACGGTGCTCCCGCGCGGGCTTGCCGCACAACAACTCCCGGGCGCCCGGGTCCTCACGCTGGATCCGCCGCTGCGCCGGCGGTGGGGGCTGGTGACCCGGCCGAGCGCGTTGTCGCCGGCGGCGGCGGCATTCGTCGCCGCAGCCGTCGACCGGCCCACCGCGACGATCTCGAAAACGGAAAGGTAAGCGGCGCATGGAGATCCGACAGACGGAATACTTCCTGGCCGTCGTCGACAATCAGGGGGTCAGCGGAGCCGCCACGGCACTGGGCATTTCCGAACCCACGGTGTCCCAGGCGCTGCGCACCCTGGAGCGTGAACTGGGCATCCCACTGTTCCATCGGGTCGGCCGCGGCATGGTGCCCACGGCGGCGGGCCGCAGACTGATCGGCCCGGCCCGTCAGCTGTTACGCGATGTCCGGATGGTGGGCCAGCTTCAGGGGTCGGGCGGTGGCCTCGCCGGGCGCCTGGACATCCTGGCGTTCCCTGCGACCGTCTCGGGGCAGCTCACCGACCTGCTGGCCGAGTTCTGCGTCGCGCATCCGAGCGTCCCGGTACGACTCGGCCTACTCGACGCCGAGAGCGAGGTCGACTCGATGATCGCCGAGGGACATTGCGAGTTCGTGGTGTGCACCCCCCGGACGGCCGGTGACCGGCTGACGCAGGTCGAGATCGGCGAGCAGGAGTATGTCGTCGTGTATCCGGCCGGCACGGATGTTCCGGCCGAACCGATTCCGCTGAGCGACCTGCCGCCGGTACCGATGACGCTGGCGTCGGCGCGCTACACGATCGCCAACGAGATCTCGACGGCCATGCCGCGCGGGTCGGGCGGGCCTCCGGTGGCGGCGATCACCGATCACCCCGAGACGCGCCTGGCGATGGTCCGGGCGGGCATGGGCGGCACCGTCATGGAACGCGCGGTGGCCGAGACCGCGGGCGACGCCGTCGACGTCTACACCGCCTCGCCCCGGTTCGCGTATCCGCTGGTGATCGCGTTCGACGAGGCCACACTGTCGCCGGCCGGGCAGGCCTTCGTGGCAATCATCCGCGGCGCGCTGTGACCGTCGGGATTGTGACTTATACCACTTCTTAGCACGTGTATCAATCCTTCTGTTCCCTATCGCTGCCATAGGTGACTGCCCTTCCGGTCAGGTTTCAAACCGCCCGCAAGTTGCGGGGTGGTCCACCATGCTGAACCGGCAACGGACACATACGCCCGTGGCTCGATGCGGTCCGGCCCCTGCGGACCGATGTCGGATACCCGCGATGAGGAGGCCGAATGGCACAGATCATTGCCGAACCCACCGGCCCGGCAGCGTCATCTGCCGGTAAAGGATTGGGCGGACTGTGGGACCGCCAACTCCCCCACTATCCACCGACGTCGGCACGCTATCGGTATCTCGCCCTGACGGTGCTGGCCACTATTGTCCTGTACTACGAGCTCTACATCCCGGGCGCGGTGGCGACGCACATCATCGCCGACTACGACATGGGCTTCACCATGTTCGTGACGGTCTCGATCATCGGTAACCTGCTCGGCGCGTTCGCGTCTCTGGTCGCGGGCCTGGCCGATCGCTGGGGCCGGGCGAATCTCGTCGTCGGCGGCCTGTTCATCACCGGCCTGCTGGTGCTCTTCGCTCTGCCGCACGCGCCCAACACCCTGACGTACACCATCGCCTTCGGAGCGCTCAGCATCGTCGAGGGCCTCATCCTGGTGGCCACGCCCGCCCTGGTCCGCGACTTCTCGCCGCAGGTCGGCCGCGCGTCGGCGATGGCGTTCTGGACGATGGGCCCGGTGCTGGGCAGCCTGGTGGTGACCCTGGTCTCCAGCAACACCCTTGACGCCCACCCGAACTGGCGGTTCCAGTTCTATGTGTGCGGCACTGTGGGTCTGATCGTGGCCGTGCTGGCGATGCTCGGGCTCAAGGAACTGTCGCCCAGTCTACGGGATCAGTTGATGGTGGACCTGGAAGATCAGGCGCTCATCGAGGCCAAGGCCCGCGGTATCGACACCGAGGCCGCCGCCCAGAATCACTGGAAGCAGATGGCCCACCTGAACATCATCGGCCCGGCCGTCGGTATCAGCCTGTTCCTGCTGTTCTACTACATCGCGGTCGGCTTCTTCGTGGTGTACTTCGCGACGAACTTCGGGTACACCGAGCAGCGCGGCAACTCCCTGGCGAACTGGTACTGGATCACCAACGCCCTCGCGTTGCTGATCGCCGGCATCTTCTCCGACAAGATCCGCGTGCGTAAGCCGCTGATGTTCCTGGGCACGGTCATCTCGATGGTCGGTGTCGCGATCTTCGCGACGCTCACGACCCAGCAGGACACCGGCTACTACACGCTGGCCTGGGTGCTGGTGCTGATCGCACTCGGCTCGGGCATGTCGTACTGCGCGTGGATGGCCGCCTTCACCGAGACCGTGGAAGAACGCAACCCTGCGGCCACCGCGACCGGCCTGGCCGTCTACGGCTACACCGTCCGCACCGTCGTGTGCCTGTCGCTGCTCGCGCTGGTGTTCGCGGTGCCCGCCACCTCGACACTCATCGACAAGGGCACCAAGGTCAGTGAGATCGCCGAGCAGTACCCGGACCAGATCAAGACCATCAGCGCGGTCGAACCGGCGACGCTGGCCGCGCTGACCAAGAACCCGACGGATGCCACCGCCGGTGCGGCGGCCGTGGGTCAGCTCATCAAGGCGGGCCTGGCCACCGATCCGGCGTCGGCGGCAGCCCGGTTGCAGCAGCTGTCCACCGAACCCGTGCCGGCCGAGGACCTGGCCTACCTGGGTGAGCACGCCGCCGACGTGCAGAAGGCCCAGAAGGACAGCCCGCACCAGTGGCAGCGGTGGTGGTGGATCTGCCTGATCGCCCAGATCCTGTTCATCCCCTTCATCTTCGTGATGACCGGCCGGTGGGACCCGCGCAAGGCCAAGGCCGACGCCGACGCACACGCGGCCGCCGTCGAACGCGAGCTGGCGGCACTGTCGGGACAGGAACCGCCCAAGTAGCCGCAGCACCGATCCGGTTCGGCGCCCGCACTTTCGACACGAAGGTGCGGGCGCCGTTCCGTTGTGTTCACCCCGTTCCGGCCGGTCCGGCGCGCGCCGTCGCCGACGCCGTGCGCAGTCCGACCGCACCCAGGTGGACCGGGACCTCGACGGTCACCGACACGTCGGGGTCGGTGATCCGGCAGTCGGCGACGGTGGCGGGCGGGTCCTGCCTTTCGGCGAGTGCCGTTGCCGCCGTGCAGCCGTCGCCGCCGGCGACATGCTCGGTTGCTGCCGCCAACGCGGCCAGGTCGGCGCTCGACTGGGCGCGGTGGCGGGCCACCGTCGCCGCGCCCAGATAGCAGACCCCGGCGGCGACGGCGACGATCGCGGCGATCACGAACGCGCCGAGCAGCGTCGCGAAACCGTCCTCGTCGGCTGCGAACCGGCCGGTCACCGGCCCACCCCGGGCGCGAACTGCACCTGCCCGAGTCCGTCGGGTTCGGGCACCGCCACGGCCCGGGCGGACACGCGCAGGCCGGGCAGCAGCCGGACGCCCATGCTCACGGTGGCCTCGATCAGGTCGGTGCCCTCCGAGACCTCCACCGACGCCGAACCGCCCGCGACCTGCTTGCCCACCGACACCGCCGACGTGTCACCGGAGGCGGTCAGCCGGGCGACCTCCCGCGCGGCGTCGGTGCAGCGGATCTGAGCGATCGTTGCGGTGACGGCGCCCACCGACACGATGAGTACGGTGACGATGGCGGCGATGACGAAAGCGCCTTCCACTGTGGCCATTCCGGACTCGTCGGTGACGAGATCGGTGCGCATCAGCCGACCGAGGTGCTCAGCGCTTTGCTGATGATGCCGCTGAGCGCGCTGGTGATCGAGTCCCCGGTCACCACCGTGTACAGCAGCGCCCCGAACGCGGCGGCGGCCACGGTGCCGATGGCGTACTCAGTAAGTCGTTATTCATGCCCATGTAGGATGATCCAACATGGGGAAATCGAGGCCGAGGGCGCTGATCGTCGTCCGACTGTCGCGGGTCACCGACGCGACCACATCGCCGGAGCGCCAGCTGGAGGCGTGCCGCAAACTGTGCGATGACCGCGGCTACGACGTGGTCGGCGTCGCCGACGATCTCGATGTAAGTGCCGGTGCCACAACACCTTTCACGCGCCCGAAGCTGGGTCCGTGGCTGGCCAACAGGCACAACGAGTTCGACGTGCTGGTGATGTACAGGATGGACCGCCTGGTTCGTCGGCTGCTCGACCTCGCCGACGTGATCCGTTGGGGACAGGAGCACGACGTCGCGATCGTGTCGGCCACCGAGGCGTTCCTGGACCTGACCGCGCCATTTGGCGACATCGTCGCGATGCTCGTGGCGAAGACAGCGGAAATGGAACTTGAGGCGATCTCGGCCCGCAACGCCTCGGCGTCGACGCACAACATCCGGTCGGGAAAATGGCGCGGCGGGGTGCCACCGTGGGGGTACGTGCCCGAGCGCGGCGACGACAAGGTCTGGCGCCTCGTTCAAGATCCGGTGCAGGTCGAGGTCATCCACGAGGTCGCCGAGCGCGTCCTGGCCGGCGAACGGCTGCGGCCGATCGCCGCCGACCTGACCAAGCGCGGCGTGCTGACGCCCAAAGACCGATTCGCCCAGGTCAAGGGACGGGAGGTCAAAGGGTATGCGTGGTCGAGTCAGCGAATGAAGGAGTCGCTGCTATCGAGAACCCTTCTGGGACAAGTAATTACGCGCGACCCCGTGCTCGACGCGAAGGGGGAGATCCAGCGTGACGCCAAGGGGCAGCGGATCTTGGGCCCCGAGTTCGTCGTCACCGACGAGACGGGGGCTCCGGTGGTGCGGGCCGAGCCGATCTTGACGAGGGCGGTGTTCGACCGGGTCGGCGCGGCGCTGCGGTCGCGCGAGGTCGATCGGACCGCGACGGTGCAGTCGGGCCTGCTCCTGCAGGTGCTGTTCTGCGGCGCGTGCGGGCGACCGGCGTATCGGCTCAAGGGCGGACCGGGCCGTAAGCCGCGGTACCGGTGCGCCTACGCCCAAGACCGTTCGGGTGCGGCCGGGGCGCTCGGTCCGTGCGACAACAGGAGCGTGCCGCTCGACTGGGCCGACCACGAGGTCGAGGCGCACGTCCTGGATCGGCTTGGCTCGATGGAGCGGATGGTGAGAACGTGGTTCAGCGGCAGCGATTCGCGCAGCGAGCTGGCTGAGGTCGACGAGCTGTTGGCGGATCTCACCGACCAACTCGGTACGGGGGCGTTCAGGCGCGGCACGCCGCAGCGTGAACGGCTGGACGCGCGCATCGCGGCGCTGACGGAGCGGCAGGAGGAGTTGCGCGCCCGGCCCGTCGAGGCTCCGTCGTGGCGGTACGAGGGCACCGGTGAGACCGTGCGGGCGTGGTGGGAAAGATCGGACTCGGCGACGCGGACGGCGTGGCTGCGAGAACACGAGATACGGGCGACGTGGTTGTCGAGCACCGAGGGCGGTCGGACGCGGATCGATTCGTTCGATATCAACATGGGGCAGCCGAATTTGGAGTCTGGGGCGCTGCCGGGGTGGGTGGCATCGGCCGCCGAGCTGAAGGCGCGGGGCGGCTGGGCATGGTCCGTCGATGATCCGGTTTTGAAGCGCGCGGAGGAGTCGTTGCCTGTGGTGCTAGCGCAGATCCATTGGACGCAGGGAGATCCTGACGAGGGCGATTCGGCGGTGTAGGACGACGGCGATCTCAACCGCCGCTCTCATCTCTTCCCATGTCGGCGATCTCAACCGCCGCTCTCATCTCTTCCCATGTCGGCGATCTCAACCGCCGCTCTCATCTCTTCCCATGTCGGCGATCTCAACCGCCGCTCTCATCTCTTCCCATGTCGGCGATCTCAACCGCCGCTCTCATCTCTTCC
>NZ_BAED01000077.1 GCF_000241345.1 Gordonia amarae NBRC 15530 | reverse complement strand
CCTTCTGCCGCAAGGAGATCGGCGAACGTGTAGGTGCCGGTGGGCTGATCATTCTCACCCAGTAGATACACCCGTTTGACGGCCACGAGAATGGCCTCGGCAATGGTGTCGCGGGCTTGCGGATCGTTCAGCAGCGCGGCGTCGGCGCTGTTGGTGATATAGCCGACGTCGATCAATGCGACGGGCATCTTGGTGAGCCGCAGGATTTCCCACGTGCGTTCATGTGTCCGGCAATCCAGAAGTTTGGTGCGGGCGACGATCTCGCGCTGAATAAACTGCGCCAATTCACGGCCGATGGTGGAAAAAGACCCGTGTGAATTGCCGAAATAGAATGTGGTGACGCCGTGCGCACGCTCATTGGAGTAATGGGCGCACCGCAAAGAAATGGTGAGATCCACACCCACCTGATTGGCGACGCGGGCGCGATCCTCGTCGGTGGGGGTGCCGTGCCCGTCGTGCGACAGGAACGTCTCCATCCCGGCCGCCGCCATCCGGCGCTCCAGGCGCGAGGCCAGGTCCCAGAGGATCTTCGACTCGAAGTCGGCCATCGCCCCGGTGGAGAACTCATGCGCACCGCCGGAACCCGGGTCGATGAGCACCCGCTTGCCCGCCAGTTGAGGCCCGGAGCTGCGGACATGCTCCTCTTGCCGGATCGCGTACGGGGACCCGCCGGTGACCCGGATGCCGAGACGCTCGAGCGACCGCAGTGTCGACGGCCCACAGATGCCGTCGGAGGCCAGCCCGTACTCGCTCTGATACAGGCACACCGCGTTGTGGGTGCTCTCGGCGAACGTGCCGTCGACCAGCCCGGTGTAGTAGCCCAGATTCTGCAGCCGCGACTGCAGGGTGGCCACATCGTCGCCGGCCATCGGCGCCGACAGCCGGTACAGCAGGATGCGGGCGCCGAGCTGATAGGACGACTCGCGCAGCACCCGGTAGGTGGCCGGCCCGACGATCCCGTCGACGATCAGGCCGCGTTCCTGCTGGAAGGCGCGGACCGCGTGATCACAGGCCTCGTCGAAGGCGGCCGGTTGGTCCGGATCGGGGGTGGGCAGCAGCCCACGATTGGCAAGGATCGTTCTGATTTCGGAAATAACCGAGCCCTCGTCACCAAGCCGGTAGATCCGCATCGAGCGCTCCTTGCTGCCGTCTGGGCCCACTTCGTGCGCAGCTCGCACCCGTGTGCGAGCCCATGGGCCAACCTGCATTCTCTCAGTTGGTGACGGCGCCGCCAATTCTAGCAGCGGGTGAATCCTCACCGGACGGTCCAGAGTGGACGATCCGGTGAGGATTGGGTGACGATCCGAATGCGGGCCTCAGGCCCCGACGACCCCGTCGAGCTCGCGGAGCAGGGCGGCCTTGCCCTTGGCGCCGACGATGGTCTTGGTGGGCTTGCCGTCCTGGAACAGGATCATCGTCGGGATGGACATGATCTGGAAGTCGCGGGCGGTGGCCGGGCTGGCGTCGACGTCGAGCTTGGCGACTGTCAGTTTGTCGGCGTGATCACCGGCGATCTCCTCCAGGACGGGGGCGACCATCTTGCACGGGCCGCACCAGGTGGCCCAGAAGTCCACCAGGACGGGTTTGTCGGACTGCAGCACCTCGGCGGCGAAGGTGTCGTCGGTGACGGTGATGGTGTTGGCGCCCATGTGGGCCCTCCTCTGGGTTGGGGTGCGGGGATTCGGGGGATATGTCGGCGTCAGACGCCGACAGCGGTGGCGGCGACGGGGTCGGCGTCGTCGATCCCGTCGGGCTGGTCGGCGAGCCAGCGTTCGGTGTCGATGGCGGCCGCACAGCCACTGCCGGCGGCGGTGATGGCCTGCCGGTAGGTGTGGTCGACCAGGTCACCGCAGGCGAACACACCGGGCAGGGAGGTGTAGGTGCTGCGGCCGGCGACCTGCACGTAGCCGGCGTCGTCGAGGTCGACCTGACCGCGGACGAGTTCGCTGCGCGGGTCGTGACCGATGGCGACGAACATGCCGGTCACCTCCAGCGTCGAGGTCTCGCCGGTGACGGTGTCGACCAGCTCGAGGCCGGTGACCGAGTTCTCGCCGAGGACCTTGCCGACGGTGGCGTTGGTGACGAAGCGGATCTTCTCGTTGGCGCGGGCGCGTTCGAGCATGATCTTGGAGGAGCGGAACTCCTCGCGGCGGTGCACCAGGGTGACGCTGCGGGCGAACTTGGTGAGGAAGGTGGCCTCCTCCATCGCAGAGTCGCCACCGCCGATGACGGCGATGTCCTGGTCCTTGAAGAAGAACCCGTCGCAGGTGGCGCAGGCGGACACGCCGCGGCCGAGCAGTTCCTGCTCACCGGGCACGCCCAGGTAGCGGGCGGCCGCACCCATGGCGAGGATGACGGCGCGGGCGCGGTGCACCTCACCGGCCACCTCGACCTCCTTGACCGGGCCCTCGAGACGGAGCGCGTCGACGTCCTCCATGCGCAGGTCGGCGTTGAAGCGCAGCGCCTGCTCGCGCATCTGGTCCATCAGGTCGGGACCCTGGATGCCCTCGCGGAATCCGGGATAGTTCTCCACCTCGGTGGTGGTCATCAGCGCACCGCCGAACTGGGTGCCCTCGAACAACACGGGCGACAGTTCGGCGCGTGCTGCGTAGACGGCTGCCGTGTACCCCGCGGGTCCGGATCCGACGATGATGACATCGTGGATCGGGGCGTCGGTGTGTTCGGTATCGGTGTTGGTCATCAATTCCTCCGTGCTGCGGCTTGAGCGCAGTCGCTTCCCGCCGGGGACGGCCAGGTGCCGGTTCCGGCTCGTACAACGTCAAGCGTATGCGGTCGTGTTCCCGGCCGTCGGCCGTGGCTGCCCACTGAACCGGTCGGCGAGCCTGGTCAGCCCCCGATCGTCGTCTCGGCGATGGTCGCCGGGTTCCCGGGGCCACAGTCGGGGCCGACGACCAGGGCGGTGAACCGTCCGACGGTGCCGGTGGTGACCAGGACGACGACGCCGTCACGTCCACGCAGGCGTACGGGGGCCGATCCCGCGATGGGCACGCTGTCGGCGATGCCGTGCGCCCGGATGCAGCCGCGCAGGCGTGCCTCGTCCGCGAAGCCCCGGATGCGGGAGCCCGGTGCCTCGGAACCGGGTGAGCTCAGAGCCGACAGCAGCGTCGCACGTTCGGCCGGGGACAGCGCGACGGGATTCGACGGCCGATCGGGTCCGGAACCGGTATTCAGCGCCGCCACCGTGATGCCTCCCGCGGCGACGGCCGTCACCGTGGCGGCCGCCGCGAGCACCCGGCCCCGCACGCGCCGCGCCTGTCGGGGGCCGCCGGGGCGTTGCGCCGACAGACCCGCCAGGGTGGCCCGCGACCTGGTGAGGACGTCGTCGGGTGCGGTGGCCGCCGGGACGGGCCACGCTCCCAGATCGGCGACGGTGCGGTCCAGCGCCGCGAGGACGTCTCTCGCGTCGTCGTCGAGATGCGCGCGGACGTGCGCCGCGGTGACGTCGTCGAGCGCACCCGCGTGCAGGTCCGCGAGTAGGTCGACCGGGAAGGGAGGCATGGGGAGCTCAGGTGGGTTGGGGTGCGCGTGCATCGGTGATCCCTCCTGCGTCCATGTCCGGATCCACGAGATGCCCGAGCAGCCGGGCGAGCCTGGCCCGGGCCCGCGAACTGCGGCTTTTGATGGTGCCGACGGGCAGGTCGAGACGGCGGGCCACCTCGGCGAGCGGCCTGCCCTCGACGTCGATGGCGATGATGACGGCCCGCTGGTCGTCGGTGAGCTGGTGCAGGGCGTCGTCGATCGACAGGGACAGATCGACATCGGCCATCTGGTCGGACGGGTCGGCGAACGGCGCCGTGTCGGGGTCCGGGATGGGAACTATCCGGTGAAGTCTGTTGCGGCGCAATCGATCCAGTGAGCAGTTCACCGCGATACGGTGCAGCCAGCCCGCCACGGGACCGTCGCCGCGGAACTGGCCTGCGGTCTGGTACGCGCTGATGAGGGTCTCCTGCAACGCATCTGCCGCGTCGTGCGGGTTGCCACAGGTGCGCAGGGCGACCGCCCACAGGTGGTTGTGGTGGCGTTCGATGAGCGTGGTGAAGGCGGCGGGATCGCCCCGCAGGTGTGCGTGCAGCAGTTCCTCATCCCCGGTCACATGCTCCCCCTCCCCGTTCCCAGATGTGAGCTTAGTGCACTAAGCCATCCGGAAACCGTTGGTGCAGCCCGCCATCCACAGTTGTGGGCAACTCTGTGGATAGCTTCGTGCGCAGGCTGCTGCCCGAATGCGGTCGCGGAACCGTGAATCGCCTCGGTGCATACCGGAAGATCTGTGCCGCAACAGATTCCGGGAACCACGCACAACTGACCGCGAGGTAGGCAGGTGTGCCCGCCGGATGACAGCCACATGTCCGGCAGGCGACCATGACCCCGATGTCCGGTGCACAAAAGACTCAGGGGCATAAAAAAGACCCGGCCACAAGGGCCGGGTCTGTGGATGACGAGGTTCGCTATCCGGTCATGGACACCTGGGCGATCGACGCCTGGTACCCGCCGTTGCCGCTCGGCGGCAGCGACTTGATCCACACCATGACGTGACCGGTGGGGGCCGCGCCGTTGACGGGGATGGTCAGGGTCCGCCCGGTCACGCGGCCGGCGGCGAGCTCCTTGGTCTGCTCGAGGCCGCCCGGGGTGGCCGACGACGCCGACCGCACCGACACATCGAACCCGGGGGTGTTGGTGCGGATGGTGACCGACTTGATCGCATGCTCCTTGTCCAGCGCGAACATCAGCCCCATGCCTGACTTGAGACCACCGAAGTCCGAGCGTCCCCGGTAGTTATCGGTCTGCCACGCCGGTGCGGCGCCGCTGACCACATTGCGCAGGTTGGCGGAGCTGTCGGCGGGCTGACCGGAGAAGTCGACCAGCGACACCGACCGCAACCCCACCGGACCGGCCGGTGCGGGCGCGGGAGCCGCGGGCTGCGGGGCGGCGTTGCCCGTCGTCGCGGCGGGCGCCGACGTGGTGGGCAGGATCGAATCGATGTCCGTCGCCTCGTCGTCGTCGCCGAAGATGCCGGTGGCCCACGCCACGATCGCCAGAATGATGAACGCGATGGCCAGGCCCAGTCCGATCAGCACCGCCATGTTGCGTTTGGCCGGATCGGTCTCGGTCTTGCGCGGCGTCACCGACACTGGCGGCTGATCGCTGTCGATGGTCGGCAGCAGATCGGTCTTCAGGTCGACGACGGTCGCCTGGTCGAGCACCTGCTGCACGGTGGCCGCGGTGCGGATGCCCCGGTTGCCGTCGAGGGCGCGGGCGGCGACCGCCGAGATCTCGAACGGCACCCCCGTGCGGGCATCGAGAGGTTCGACCGGCACGCCGTCTTTGTCGGGGACGGCCACCTCGAGGCCACCGACCGGCTCGGTGGTGTCATTGGTGGTGATCACCTTGGACCCGGTCGCGGCGTCGAGCGGCCACCTGTCGAGGAGCAGCGCGTACAGGACCGCACCGAGGCCGCGCACGTCGGAGGCCTTGTCGTCGCCGGCGAGGGTGCCCGGGAAGGCGAGCACCGCATTGCCGTCGGAGCTGATACGGATGCGGTCCGGGTGGTCGATGGACAGTGCGCCACCGGAGCGGTGGGCCGCCTCGGCGGCCGCGGCCAGCGCCCGCACCGCCCGCGCCGCGCCGATGGGCGACGGACCCGACTTGGCGACCTCCGTCAGCGACGAACCGGGCACCCATTCGGACACCACGATGCCGCCCGACGAGCCGCGCACCACGTCGAGGACGCGCGCCACACCCGGCGAGTTGACCTGCCCGAGGCGCAGCGTGCGGGCGAGCACCGCCTGCGGTCCGGTGTCGGACACCTTGATCTGCGTGCCCCGGGCGGGTGCCGGCGCCATCTGGTCGGCGTCGACGAAGGTCAGCGCGACCTCGCGGTCGAGGTTGGTGTCCCGGGCGCGCCAGAACTGCAGGCCCCGCGTTCCGCCGTGGCCCTCGAGCAGCCGGTACCGGCCGCCGGCGACCGCGGCACCGGCGATCAGGCGCGGTCCGCGGACCGCCGGTTCGGGTGCCAGGGGCGGACCGTCGGGGGCGGCCTGGTCATCGGAGGCCTTGGGGGTGCCGCCCTCGGCGTCAGGAGTGTTCTCGGTGTCGGCGGTTTCCGGGGCGTCAGTCTCCGGGGAATCCGGGGTGTTCATGCCCGCGAGGTTGACCACCTTGGTGGGGGCGTCGTTCGCCCCGATCCCCTGTACGGGAGCGGGTGGGACGGGCGCAGCAGCGTCCGCCGCCAACGTCTCGGGCACGTTCGGTGCCTGGGTGGCGCTGGTTTCGCTCACGTGCCCGAATCCTCTCCTGCGGTATCTCGTGTCGGGGGGCAGAACCATCCGGTTGGCGGCATAGGCGCCATGCATTCCCGTCGCACCGCCCGAATGCACCGCGTACGACTGCCAGCTCGACGTGCCCCGGTCGAACCGGCGCATGATCTGTACCTGTCCAGAGTACGGGAGAGCGTCGTCGTTCCCGACCCGTGGAAATTGCAGGGTGAGCGAGGCGGCGCTGTCCGCGGACGGCGGTGTCTTGGGGGCCAGCGCGGGGATGAACCGGCCGAGCAGGCGCTGGACGGCGTCGAAGATCGCGACCACGTCGGGCACCTTGCAAGCGGCGAGTCCCGAGTACACGATACCCAGGACCACCACGGCGGTGATCACCAGATAGGCCAGGGACCCGATCTTGCCGTGGTGCCCGGACAGGTTCGACAGGCCGGACAATTCGGCCACCGCCCACACCGCCGCGGTGACCAGCACCGACGTCGCGATGGACACGATTGTGGTGCGTTTCACATCCGTCATCCGGAAAGCGCCCAACCGGCGCCGCAGCAACTGGTGCCCGACGATCGCGCCGACGAGGTAACCCAGACCGTTCGACAGCGCCAGCCAGCGCACCACCTGGTCGGCGTCGTCGAACAACACGGTGCCCAGGTACGACGCGACCACCTTGACCCCGGTGATGCCGACGACCATCGCCGTCGGCGTCCACGGATCCTCGCGGGCGTAGAACACCCGCAGCTGCACCAGCGTCATCGCGTACGGGATGAGCGTGAACGCACCCCACGCCAGCACCGAACCGAGCTGCTCGGCATCGTGCTGGGTGTAGTTGCCGAAGTTGAACACGGCGATCGCGATGGCCGGCCCGAAGAACGTCATGAAGGCGACGATCGGCACCAGCGACACCATCGTCAGACGGGTCGCCAGCGACATGTCCTCGACGACGGCCCTGTGGTCCTTGGCGGCCGCGTTCCGGGACAGGCGCGGCATGATCGCGGTCAGGATGGTGACGCCGAGGATGCCGTACGGCAACTGCAGCAGCTGCCAGTGCGTGAAGTAGGCGCTGATGCCGCTCTCCGCGGCCGAGGACGCGATCCGGTAGGTGATCATCATGCCGACCTGCAGCACCAGCACGTAGCCGATGATCGCGACGGCCATGTTGCCGAACTGGCGCAGCCGCGCGTCGATACCCCACTCCAGGCGCAGCCTGACCCCGGCGCGGCGCAGCCACGGCACCAGGATCATCGCCTGCAGCACCACGCCGAGCGAGCAGCCGACGCCGAGCACGAGCAGCTTCGGGTCGCTCATCTTGACCGGGTTGAGCGTGATCTCACCCGGCACCAGCCGGAACGCCACCAGCGCCGAGATCTGCACGATGTTGTTGAGGACCGGCGCCCACGCGCCCGGCTTGAAGTAGCCGCGCATGTTGAGGATCGCGATGAACAACGCGGTCAGGCCGTAGAACAGGATCTCCGGCAGCAGCAGGTACGCCAGCGCCGTCGACAGATCGCGGTCGACCTTGCCGTCGCCGACGTTGAGGAACGTCAGCACCGGCGCGGCGATGACTGCGACGACCGTCGCCACCCCCAGGACGACCACCACCAGTGTGAATATCTTGTTGGTGAACGACTCGCCGCCGTCGGGGTCCTCGGCCTCGGCCCGGGCCAGCAGCGGGATCACGATCGCGGTGAGGACGGCGCCCAGCACCACCTCGGCGATCATATTTGGCAGCACGTCGGCCGCCTGGAACGCCGAAGCGAGACCCGAACCGAGCATCGACAGGATCAGGACGGTACGCAGGAAGCCGGTGATCCGGCTGAACAGCGTCGCCAGGGCGATCGAACCGCCGGTCTTGAGGATCGACGAGTCCGAGTCCTCGGGTGGCGGCTCGTGCGTGTCGGCGGCCTGGGTGTCGGGTTTCTTGCCCGGTGCCTTGAGGAGGGTGTTCCCGGCGGGTGGGCCACCGGCCCTGGTCTCGTCGACATCACCGGTGGAATTCGAGCCGCGGGTACCCGCCACCAGGGGCTCGGCATGGGCCGGCTGTCGTTCCTGGACGGGACGCCGGGGCCCAGATGTGGGCTGGGGTGACACGGGACGCTGTGCTGCGGGCCGGGGTGCCGGGCGGCCGGTCACCGGCGGTGTCGCCGGTGCGGCGGCCGGTGGCCTGCGGTTGAGCGCCGGTGTCGCGGGTTCGCCGGAGTCGGCGTGGTCGCGGGCGGCGGGGGTTGCCGGTTGCCCGGTGGGAT
>NZ_BAED01000078.1 GCF_000241345.1 Gordonia amarae NBRC 15530 | reverse complement strand
CTTCCTGGACATGGCCGACGATCTGCTCACCGAACCGCTGCAGATCCGCGACGGCGGCCTGCACACCTCGCCGATGCCCGGCACCGGATTCGAGATCGATCCGGACAAGCTCGCCCACTATCGCACCGATCGGAGCTGACATGCTGTTCCACGTTCGCATGGACGTCCACATCCCGCAGGATCTCGACCCGGACGTCCGCGCCGACACCCTCGCCCGCGAAAAGGCGTACTCGCAGGAACTGCAGCGCGCCGGCACCTGGCCGCACATCTGGCGGATCGTCGGCGAATACTCCAACTATTCGATCTTTGACGTCGCCGACAACGACGAACTGCACACGATCCTCTCCGGACTGCCACTGTTCCCCTACATGACCATCAAGGTGACCCCCCTGGCCACCCATCCCTCCGATATCGCCTTGGGCTGACCGCTTTTCCGTCCGTGGCAGCAGCCCAGTAAGCCACTCACCCCAGCTTCCCAGGTCCATCGGCCACAGCCCACCGGCCGTCAACAAAGGAGTACTCATGACCACCGACACCAGCTTCGACGCCGAAGTCACCGCCAAGGCAGCCGAATCCGGCGCCAACGCGTCCGCCAGATTCCGCGAGCGGATGGCCGAGGCGGGCGGCCGCACCGGCGTCGTCGACACCGCCCGCGTCGACTACCTGGCCTCCAAGGTCGTCAAGAGCCTCAACGACATCATCATCGAGGACAAGGTCAGCTACGCCGAGTACAACGCCCTCAAGGCGTGGCTGATCAAGGTCGGCGAGGACGGCGAGTGGCCGCTGTTCCTCGATGTCTGGCTTGAGCATTCGGTCGAGGAGGTAGCCAGCGAACACCGCGAGGGCAGCAAGGGCACCATCGAAGGCCCCTACTACATCGAGGGTTCGCCCGAACTGGCGTGGGACGGCACCATCCCGATGCGTGAGGACGAGCCGGGCAACCCGCTGGTGTTCGCCGGACAGGTGCGCGCCGTCGACGGAACCCCGCTGTCAGGTGCGAAGGTCGAGCTGTGGCACGCCGACGACCTCGGCTTCTACTCGCAGTTCGCCCCCGGTCTGCCGGAGTGGAACCTGCGCGGCACCTGGATCGCGAACGAGGACGGCCGCTACGAGATCCACACGCTGCGCCCCGCCCCGTACCAGATCCCGACCGACGGCGCGTGCGGTCAGCTCATCGCGGCGGCCGGCTGGCACGCCTGGCGTCCGGCCCACCTGCACTTCAAGATCAGCGCACCCGGCTACGAGCTCATCACCACCCAGCTCTACTTCCCGGGCGACCCGCACAACGACGACGACATCGCGTCGGCGGTGAAGCCGGAGCTGATGCTCGATCCCACCGACAACCCGGACGGTGAGGGTTTCCGCGTCGTGTACGACTTCGTTCTCGACCCGGAGTCATAGCCCCCATGCGCCGCTGAGACACAGGGACGGTGATCGCGAGATCACCGTCCCTGCAGTATTTTCCACCCCTCAGCGGTTACCGACAGCCAGGCCGCCCGAAGGACAAAGGAGTCCGCATGCTCATCGCACCCACCTCCGTCGTCGCCGCGACCACCTCCGGCGATCTCGCGGCCACCCGCGAGCAGGCGCGGTCGTGGCGATCTCCGGAGATCACCGTCCCGGACCGCGATCTCACCGATGCCGCGCTGATCGACCTGGAAACCGTTGCCGCACAGTCGGGTGACGAATCCTTCGCCCGCGCCGCCGCGGCGATCCGGTCGGCCCGCTCGGGCGAGTTCGCCCGCATCCCGCATATCGACGCGGCCGTCGAGATCCTGCGGACGTTCCTGCGCACCGACATGATCGACGGCTGGCTGTACGTGCGGGAGACCGACGGCTATCTACATCCGTACCTGGTCATGGACATCACGATGGAGCACGCGGACCGCACGCACGGTCCACGCATCAAGTTCACCATGGAGGCCGACAACGCCACCGTGAAGCGACCCTCTCGCAAACCCCGCATCGTCACGCTCGACGAGACCGAGATCGTCGGCAAGGCACCGGCCGACGTGCTGGTGGCGGGCGGGGCGTACAAGGAGACCCCCGCACTCAAGGCCGATTACCTGCGCCGGCGCGAACGCTATCAAGAACTCATCGACAGCGGCTTCGGAAAACAGTTCCTCTTCTCCGGCAGGGTCATCCGCACCGACGACCACCGCTCCCCCAACAAGCGGCTGGGCCGCAAGGTGGTTCACGACGTGGCGCCGGCGGAGATCGCCTCACTGCGGCAGGTGGCGCCGTCGGTTCTGCACGAGGGCGAGGGGTTCGGTCCGGTGCCGGTGATCACCGCGGTGCGGGTGTTCGATCTCGGCGCCCAGGACTTCCTCGACGTCAACACCGGCGACCTCACCGACTACGTCTACGACGCCCACCTGCGCGACAAGCTCGTCCTGCCCGACGAGCAGCGTGAACTCCTCGATATCCTCACCACCGACATCTCCGTGTTCACCGGCGACATCATCGACGGCAAGTCCGCGGGCAACGTGATCCTGGCCAAAGGCCGCCCCGGCGTGGGCAAGACGCTGACCGCAGAGGTGTACGCGGAGACCACCCACCGGCCGCTGTACTCGATCCATTCCGGTTCCCTGGGCATCACGGCCGAACTCGTCCGCAAGAATCTCGAGGTGATTTTCGACCGCGCCAAACGCTGGGATGCGGTGCTGCTGCTCGACGAGGCCGATGTCTTCGTGATGGAACGCGGCCTGGATCTGTCGCAGAACGCGATCGTCGCCGAATTCCTCCGCACCCTGGAGTATTTCGACGGTCTGCTGTTTCTCACCACCAACCGCGTCGACGGTGTCGACGAGGCCATCCTCGCGCGGTGTGCGGCGGTGATCGAGTATCAGCCGCCCCGACCGAAGGACGCCCGCCAGATCTGGCAGATCCTCGCCACGGGCAACGATGTCACCCTCGACGAGGATCTGCTCGACGATCTGGTCGGCGGCTTCCCCGACATCACGCCCCGCGACATCAAGATGCTGCTGCGCATGGCCCTGCGGATGGCCCGGCACCGTGGCACGGAGGTCGACGCGGAGGTGTTCGCGCACAGCGCGGTGTTCCGTGGGCTGCACTATGTTCCGCCGACCGAGCGGGACTCCCGAACGCATTAGCCACCCCGCCGTTGAGGTGCGAGCCCGCGCCAACGCTCCTCATACCTCAACCGGCGGGTTGGGCGGCCTCCAGCGGAACGTCGAGACGGTCGCGCAGTTCGTCGATGCCGATTCCGAAGGTCTCGCTCACCCGCACGCCGTCGGGCGTGATCTCGAAAACCGCCTGGTCGGTGTAGATCCGGCTCACGCAGCCCACTCCGGTCAGCGGATAGGTGCACGCGGGCACCAGTTTCGGGGTGCCGTCCTTGGCGAACAGGGTCATCATCACGTACACGTCCTTGGCCCCGATGGCCAGGTCCATCGCACCGCCGACCGCGGGGATGGCGCCGGGTTTTCCGGTGTGCCAGTTGGCCAGATCACCCGTCGCCGACACCTGGAAGGCGCCGAGCACGCACACGTCGAGGTGCCCGCCACGCATCATCGCGAACGAGTCGGCGTGGTGGAAGTAGGCCGAGCCCGGGGTCTCGGTCACCGGTACCTTCCCGGCGTTGGTGAGGTCGGGGTCGATCTCGTCACCCTTGGCCTCGCGGCCCATGCCGAGCATGCCGTTCTCGGTGTGCAGGACCACGCCGAGTTCGGGGGCGAGGTGATCGGCGATCCTCGTGGGCTGGCCGATACCGAGATTGACGTAGGCACCGGCCGGAATGTCTTGTGCGATACGGGCGGCGAGTTCATCGGAGGTCAGTGACATCAGCGGGCTCCTTGCACGGTGTAGTGGCGGGCCTCGACCTCGACCACGCGGTCGACGTAGATCGACGGGGTGACCACCGCCTCGGGGTCGAGGTCGCCGGTGGGCACGATCGAGGAGACCTGCACGATGGTGGTCGCGGCGGCCGTCGCCATGACGGGGCCGAAATTGCGGGCGGTCTTGCGGTAGACCAGGTTTCCCATCTGGTCGCCGGCGTGGGCGCTGATCAGCGCGTAGTCGCCGCGGATGGGGTATTCGAGGGCGTAGTCGCGGCCGTCGATGGTACGGATCTCCTTACCCTCGGTGAGCTGGGTACCCACCCCGGTCGGGCAGTAGAAAGCGCCGATCCCGGCGCCGGCGGCGCGCATACGTTCGGCGAGGTTGCCCTGCGGCACCACTTCGAGTTCGATCTCGCCGGCCAGGTACAGCTTGTCGAACACATACGAATCAGCCTGCCGCGGAAAGGAACAGATCACCTTGCGGACCCGGCCGGCGGCGAGCAGCGCGGCCAGGCCCACGTCGCCGTTACCCGCGTTGTTGGCGACGATGGTGAGGTCCTTGGCGCCCTGCCGGATCAGGGCGTCGATGAGGTCGAAAGGCATTCCGGCGAGGCCGAATCCGCCGACGAGGATGGTCGATCCGTCCTCGATACCGGCCACCGCCTCGTCGGTGGTGGGGAGAATTGCTGTCTTGGCCACGGAAATCCGTCTCCGATCTCAGTAATGGTCGATGGTGGTCAGGGGGCCGGCATGGGGGGCGGCGGCGCTCACCGGATCGTCTCGAACACCGCGGCCAGCCCCTGACCGCCGCCGATGCACATGGTTTCCAGCACGTAGCGCGCGTCGCGGCGCCGGGCCTCGTGGGCGGCGGTGGCCAGGATGCGGGCACCGGTGGCGCCGATCGGATGTCCGAGCGAGATGCCGGATCCGTTGGGGTTGAGGCGTTCGTCCTCGGCGTCGACGCCCCATTCGGCGAGCACCGCGAGCACCTGGACGGCGAACGCCTCGTTGAGTTCGATCAGGTCGATGTCGGCGAGCGTGAGCCCCGCCCGCGCAAGGGCTTTCGCGGTGGCTCCAACCGGGCCGATACCCATGGTCTCGGGGGCGCAGCCGGTGACGGCCCACGAGCGCAACGCGAGAAGCGGGGTGAGTCCGCGGCGCTGCGCGTTCTCGGCGGTGGTCACCACGCACAGTGCCGCGCCGTCGTTCTGGCCGGACGCGTTGCCCGCTGTCACAGTCGAATCCGGGTCGATCCGGCTCCGCACGGCGCGCAGCCTGGACAGAGATTCGGCGTCGACGTCGGCCCGGGGATGCTCGTCGGTGTCGACGACGGTGTCGGGGCGACCGCGTTTACCCGGTATCGTCACAGCGACAATCTCGTCGGCGAACAGTCCCGCGCCCTGGGCGGCGACAGCGCGGGCGTGGGAGCGGGCGGCGAGCTCGTCCTGCGCCTGGCGGCTGATCCCGTACTTGGCGCGCAGATTCTCGGCGGTCTCGATCATGCCGCCGCCGATCGGATGCGAGCGGCCACCGGCGGTGGCGCGAGCCCGGTCGAGCCGGTCCATGAGGTCGATGCCGCCCTGCCGCACCCCGGTCCGCAGGCCGAGCGCGTAGTGTTCCACGTTCGACATCGAGTCGGCGCCGCCGGCGATGATGAGGTCACCACCGCCCGAGGCGATGGCCGAGGCCGCGTTCAGGACCGCCTGCAGGCCGGAGCCGCAGCGCCGATCCAGCTGCATGCCGGGAACCGATTCACCCAGACCGGCGTCGAGTGCGGCGATCCGGCCGATCGCGGGCGATTCGCCGCTCGCGTAGCCCTGGCCGAGCACCACGTCGTCGACGTCATCGCCGGTCAGGCCGGTGCGCGTGACCAGTTCCCGCAACAGGCCGGTGGCCAGGTCGGCGGTGGGTACCGCGGCCAGCGCACCCCCCATCCGCCCCACGGGTGTGCGGAGTGGCGAGCAGATGACGATGTCGGTAGGCGATGACATATCCCCAGCGTAGGGAGAATATTCTTCCGAGTGAAGTACCTATAACGCCGATATTGATACCCAAGAGATATCAACTGCCACTATCATCAGCCGCGTGGAGTTGCGTCATCTCCGGTACTTCCGGGCCGTCGCCGAGGAACTGCATTTCGGCCACGCCGCCGCACGCCTGCACATCGCACAGCCACCGCTGTCCAAGCAGATCCGGCAGCTCGAGGACGAGCTGGGCGTCGCGCTGCTGACCCGGTCGACGCGCAGCGTCGAGCTGACCCCCGCCGGAGCCGATTACCTGGCCCACACCGTCGCGATCCTCGACGCCGTGGACGCAGCGGGCCTGCACGCACAGCGCGTCGCCGACGGCAGCGTCGGACGGCTGTCGATCGGCTGCGTCGGATCGGCCACCTACTCGGTGCTGCCCGCTTTCGCGCGAGCGCTCCGCGATCGCCTCCCCGACCTGGAGGTCAGCATCCGCGGCGAGATGCTCGCCCCCGACCAGTTCGCCGCGCTGCGCACCGGCGACATCGACCTCGCGCTGCTCCGTCATTCCGGCGACCGGCCCGACGTGGGTTTCGAGAGGCTGCGCACCGACCGGCTGATGATCGCCCTCCCCGACGGCCACCCCGCGGCGGCCACCGGCGCCGTCGACATCGCCACCCTGCGCGATGAGGATTTCGTCGCCCACGCGGGCGGTGGCCGTTCGGTGATGAACAGCGTGCTCGCAACCGTCTGCGCCGCAGCCGGATTCACCCCGCGAATCCGCCACGAGGTCATCGAGACGTCGACCCTGGTCACGCTCGTCGCCGCGGGCCTCGGTGTTGCGCTCGTCCCCGAACCGACGTCCGCGATCGGCATTGCCGGCATCACCTACCACCCCCTGGCCGCGGCAACCCCGGGCGTCGACCTCGTCGCCGCCCGCCGCCTCGGCGACCCCGCCACCCCGATCATCGACCGCGCCCTCACGGTGCTGCGCGAGGTCTCGGTCCCCGGCGACCCGGGAACCTGAATCCGCCAATCCGGCAACGAGCTTGGCCGTGTGGGTTAACTTCGCCTGATGAACATGCTCGTCGTTGCCGCCGACGCACCGGCGCCGGTCGGCGACGCGCCGACACAGATCACCGCCGCCGGAAACACGCAGTTGCTGCTGGCCGCGCTCGCCGGCATCGCCGCCGTGGTCGTGCTGATCACCGTGATCAAGCTGCACCCGTTCCTGTCGCTGCTCATCGCCTCGGCGGTGGTCGCGCTGGTGGCCTGGGTTCCCGGCGCCGCCGCGGTGAAGAGTTTCACCAACGGCGCGATATCGCCCAACGGCGGATTCTCGGGAACCGCCGGGGCGGTGGCGCTGCTGATCGCGCTCGGCGCGATGCTCGGGCAGATCCTCATCGAATCCGGTGGCGCCCAACGGGTCGTGGACACGATCAGCACCAAACTCTCGGGCGCCGCATTGCCGTGGGGTATGGCGCTGCTGGCGGCGCTGATCGGTCTGCCGATGTTCTTCGAGATCGGCGTGGTGATCCTGGTGCCGATCGTGGTGATGGTGGCGCGGCGTTCCGGGCACCGGCTCATCCTGGTCGGGATTCCCGCCCTCGCCGGCCTGTCGGTGCTGCACGGCCTGGTGCCGCCGCATCCCGGCCCGGAAACGGCGATCGCGAGCCTGCACGCCGATCATGGCCGCACGCTGCTGTTCGGCATCATCGTGGCGATTCCCACCCTGATCATCTGCGGTCCGCTGCTGGGCAGATTCCTCGACCGGCTCGTACCTATCGACGCGCATGCGGCGGCCGGCGCGGCCGCCGAGGCCAAACCGCCCGCCGAGACCGGAGCGACCCGGCAACCGAAGTTCTCCCGGGCGGTGGCGATGCTGCTGCTGCCGGTCGCGCTGATGCTGCCGGATGCGATCGTCAAACTGGTTGTCACCGACGAGGACAACCTGGCCCGCAAGATCCTCGACGTCATCGGCACCCCGTCGGTGGCGCTGCTGATCACCGTGTCGGTCGCCTATTTCGTGCTGGGGCTCGGCAGCGGCATGAGCCGCTCCGAGGCCAGCGATTCGCTCGGCCGGGGCCTGCCCGGTGTCGCCGGGATCATGCTGATCGTGTGCGCGGGCGGCGGATTCAAGCAGGTCCTCGTCGATGCCGGTGTCGGCAATGTGATCGCCGACTGGGCCACCGGCAAGAACTTCTCGGTGCTGCTGCTCGGCTGGCTCGTGGCGGTCGGCATCCGGCTGGCGACCGGATCGGCCACGGTCGCGACCGTCACCGCCGCGGGCATCGTCGCCGGGCTCGCGGCAGACCTGTCACCCAACCATCTCGCCTTGCTGGTGCTCGCCATCGGCTGCGGGTCGTTGTTCTTCTCGCACGTCAACGACGCGGGGTTCTGGCTGGTCAAGGAGTACTTCGGGATGACCGTCGGCCAGACCATCAAGACCTGGTCGCTGATGGAAACCGCCATCTCGGTGGTCGGGTTCGTCTTCGTCTGGCTGCTGAGCCTGGTCACGTAGCCACCCTGGAACCACCGGACGGCAAGGGTTTTTCGACAAGGAGTGACGTGACCAAGGGAATCGCTCTCGCCGAGGCCGCGGACCCGCTCGTGCTGGGCCTGGACGTCGGGTCCACGGCATGCCGTGGGTCGCTGTACGACGCCCACGGACGGCCTGTCGGCAAGCGGGTGAAGGTTCCGCACACCTTCACCTCCGCCGCCGACGGCACCTCGGTCATCGACCCCGATCAGGTGGTCGACGAACTCTCGCACATCCTGGACGTGCTGTCCGATCGGCTCCGGCACCGCACCGTCGCGGGCGTGGCCTTCGACTCCTTCGCATCCTCGATGATCGCCGTCGACGCCGACGGCACCGCTCTGACCCCATGTTTCACCTACGCCGACGGCCGGTGCGCCGCCCAGGTGGAGCAGTTGCGGGCCGAGGCCGACGAACATTCGGTGCAGCAGCACACCGGCACCCGCATCCACTCCAGCTACTGGCCGGCCCGGCTGCGGTGGCTGTCGGACACCCGACCGGATCTGGCTCCCACCCATTACCTTTCGCTGGGTGACTACGTCTACCGCCGGTTGCTCGGTGTGCACGGCACCGGCACCGCCAGCGCCTCGTGGACCGGCTTGGTGGACCGCCGGACCTGCGACTGGTCACCGGACATCGTCGCGCTGTCCGGGATTTCACCGGACCAACTGCCGCCGATCCATCATCTCGACGACCCGTTCACCCCTACCGGACCACAGGCAGATGCGGCGGCCCGGCGCTGGCCCGCCGTCGCCGGCGCCCGCTGGTTCGCCCCCGTCTCCGACGGGCTGTCGGCCAACGTCGGTCTCGGCGCCGCTGACGCGACCACCATCGGCGCGACAGGCGCCACCAGCGGCGCACTGCGCGTGGTGGTCGACGAACTGCCGGAGGATCTGCCACCGGGACTGTGGTGTTACGCGGTGTCGGCGCACAAGTGGATCCTCGGTGGCGCGCTCAACGACGTCGGCCGCGCCACCGACTGGCTGGGCACAACCCTCGCCGCCGACCAGCTCACCGACGACGCCATCCGGGCGGCGCTGCTCGCCGAACCGTCGGAGACCACGCCGCTGGTGCTGCCGTTCTTCACCGGCGAACGCTCGACCGGCTGGGCCGCCGGCGCCCGCGCCACCATGACCGGGGTCAGCGCCGCCACCAGTGCCACCGACATCTACCGCGGCGTCGTGGAGGGTATCGCCCTGAGCTACGGTCGCGTCGCCGGCCAATTGCGGCCCGCCGCACCGGACGCGGTCAAGATCGCCGCGGGTGGCCGCACCGTGGCCGCCCGGCCCGAACTGTTCCAGGCCGTCAGCGACGTCCTCGGCCTGCCCATCGACATCGTCGACGCCAAACGCACCACCCTGCTGGGCACCGCCTACCTCGCACTCGACACCCTCGCCCCAGGCATCGAACGCTGGCGCCCCGAACCCGGCTACGTCTGCGA
The DNA here is from genome assembly GCF_000241345.1 of Gordonia amarae NBRC 15530. Lineage (GTDB taxonomy): Bacteria > Actinomycetota > Actinomycetes > Mycobacteriales > Mycobacteriaceae > Gordonia > Gordonia amarae. The sequence continues at coordinate 25,957 of NZ_BAED01000078.1, read as the reverse complement.
GCCACATACGGATCGGGCCGCCTACTACGCCGGCCGCGCCGCACAATTCGAGACCCTCTACGACACCCTCATCGCACCACCCGACTGACCTCGGTGTCACAGGATTCACCGCGGTGATGACAAACGTCATCGGTGTGGCGTGAGGATGTGCATCCGATCTGGTGATCGGGTGCACTACCTGGTCAGAGCGGTTTTCGGCACCGTAGAGGTATGAGCCGAACTGAGCAATCACAGGTCATCTCCGTGCGCGGGCTGCGGCGCGTGTACGGATCCGGGAAAACCGCGTACGAGGCCGTGAAAGGCATCGATTTCGACGTGCGGCACGGTGAGGTGTTCGCGTTGCTCGGCACCAATGGGGCGGGCAAGACGTCGACGTTCGACCTTCTCGAAGGGCTGGCGCGACCGACGTCGGGGACTGTGACGGTGTTCGGTGGCGATCCGGTCGCCGAGCGCCACCGGATTCGTGCCGAGACCGGGGTGATGCTGCAATCGGGTGGTCTGCCCGCCGAACTCACCGTCGCCGAGACGCTGGAGATGTGGCGGGGCACCTGCACGCATCCGACGACCGTCGAGCATGTGCTCGGGCTGGTCGATCTCGCCCACCGGGCGGATGTGCGCGTCGGATCGTTGTCGGGTGGGGAGAAGCGGCGCGTCGATCTGGCGTGCGCGTTGATCGGGCAGCCGACGTTGCTGTTCCTCGATGAGCCGACGACCGGCCTTGATCCCGAAAGCCGCCGCCAGACTTGGCGTCTGCTCGCCGGACTCAAGGCGTCGGGGGTGACGATGGTGCTCACCACGCACTATCTCGACGAGGCCGAGGAACTCGCCGACCGCATCGCGATCATGCACGACGGCCGCATCGTCGAACACGGCACGCTGCACGACATCGTCGACAAGCACCCCGCCCGCATCACGTTCGAGCATCCCGGGGTGACGCTCCCGCAGCTCCCGGCGGCGCGTATCGACGCCGGTGATCGGGTCACCATCAGCACCTTCACCTTGCAGGAGCACCTGCTCGAGCTGCTGTCGTGGGCGCATCGGGAGCGGATCACGCTCGCCGGGCTGCAGGCCCAGTCCGCCTCGCTGGAGTCGGTCTTCCTCGCCGCGGCGGCCGGCGGCACCTCCGAGGCGCTCGCCCACACCGGATAACCCAGAACCGACTTCACCGAAGGACTTCTGATGAGTACCTCAACCACCCTTCTCCCGAACAACTTTCGGCTACAGCCACTGGCCGCTCTGGCGAAAGCCGAGTTCCGCCAACTGATCCGCAACCGGACCCTGGTGTTCATGGGCACCGTCTTCCCGATCGGGCTGCCGCTGCTGACCTTCTTCATCGGCCGCAACTCCGACGACGGCGCCACCGCCGCCCTCACGGCCGCGGCCATGGAGACCTTCGCGATGATGGCGCTGCTGTTCGTGCAGTACTACACGGTGCTGTCGATGGTGGTGACCCGCCGCGACGAGGGTGTGCTCAAACGGCTGCGCACCGGCGAGGCCACCGACTGGCAGCTGATGTCGGCACCCGCGGTCCCCGGCGCGCTGCTCACGCTGGTGTCCACGGGCGCGGTGGCCGGGGTCATGTACGCGTTCGGGGCGCCGGCACCCGTCAACGTGATCGCGATCGCGCTCGCGATCGGCACCGGCATCGTCGTGTTCGCGCTGCTGGCGCTGGCCACCACCACGATCACCAAGAACGCCGAGGCCGCACAGATCACATCGCTGCCGGTGTTCGTCCTCGCCGTCGCCGGCATGGCATCGATCCGCGACATCCTCCCGGACAATCTGGCCCGGATCGCCGACTGGACTCCGTTCGCGGCGGTCAGCGACCTGATACACCTGGGCACGTCGGGCCTGCGCTTCGACGCCGCGGACGCCGCCACGCCGCTGCGCTTCGGCGAGGTTTTCGGCGAGATCGGGCAGCCTGTTGCCACAATGGCTCTGTGGACTGCCCTTGCCCTGTGGATGATCGTGCGGAGTTTCCGCTGGGACGACCGCGGGTGACGCCGATCCGACCGGGTGCGCTGCCATGATCGCCACACGCCTCACCTCCTGGTGGCGTCATCTGCCGACGACCGAGCGGTACCGGTTCTACTCGCGGGTGTCGTTGCAGGTCGCCCTCGCGATCCCGATCCTGATGCTCGCGGTGGGGTCGGTGACCGAATGGCACATCGCCGCGCTCATCGTGGTCGGCGGCGTGTGCGCGATCGGGGCGGTCGAGTTCCACCCGACCCTCGCCGCGTCAGCGGCCTCACCCGCGCCCACCGATACCGGCGATTCACCCGACACCGAGTGGCGTGGCCGTTATCGCAAGCCCGTGCTGATCGTTGTCACCGCACTTCTGGTCGTGCTGTGGCCGGTCGCCGCGATCGCCTTCCGTGTCACCGGTTCGGATTCGGCACCGTTGGCGTCCGGGGGCCTGACCGTGGGCCTGTACGGCATCGTCGTGATCAGCCTCTTCCGGCCGCGCCCGTGGCTTCCGGTCCTGGCCGTTTCCGCGGTGTCGGTGCTCACGTTCGCGGGTTCGCCGTCCGACATCGCCCCGCTGGCCGCGATCACCGTGTCCGTCGCCCTCTTCATCGCGATAGCCGTCCGGCTGACGGTCTGGACCGTGCAGGTCATCGACGATCTGGAGCGGGCCAAGTCGGCCGAGGCCCGCCTGCGCGTCGCCGAGGAACGCCTGCGGTTCAGCCGCGACCTGCACGACGTGGTGGGGCGCGGGTTCTCGGCGATAGCGGTGAAAGGCGAGCTGGCGTCGGCGCTGTTGCGGGCCGGCGACAACACCCGCGCAGCCGGGGAGGTCGAGGAGATCCGGACGCTGGCCGTGGAATCGATGGAGCAGATGCGCACCCTGGTGCGCGGCTACCGGCAACTCGACCTGGCCGCCGAGATCGACGGTGCCGCAGCACTGCTCAGATCCGCCGGCTGCGAGCTGAGCGTCGAGGGATCCCCCTCGGCCATCCCCTCCGCACTGCACGACGCGGCGGCGTGGGTGGTGCGGGAAGGCACCACCAACATCGTCAAACACTCGACTGCGGACGAGGCACGGCTGATCCTCGGTTCTGCCGGTATCACCTTGCGCAACAACGGCATACAAGACGCTGACCCGGCCGAACCATCCGGCCTGCGGGGCCTGGCCGAGCGCCTCGACACCGTCGGCGCCACCCTGGACACCTCGCTCGACGACGGGTGGTTCGGACTTCACATACGTTGGGACAACACATGATTCCCGTATTTCTGGCCGATGACGAGGAACTCATCCGGGTGGCCATGGCGACCATGCTCGACCTCGATCCCGAGATCGAGGTGAAAGCACACGTCGGCACGGGCGAAGAACTCGTCGCACTCTGGCACCAGCACGTCGACGCGGCCGGCGCGCCCGCCGTCGCCGTCATCGATCTGCAACTGCCCGGCATCGACGGCATCGAGACCGCCGCCGACATCCTCACGGTCACCCCCGACGCACCGATCATCATCGTCACCAGCCACGGCCGGCCCGGGTATCTCAAACGCGCCCTGGAAACCGGGATACGCGGCTTCCTCCCCAAGACGACACCGGCGTCGACGCTGTCAGAGGTGATCGGCACCGTGCACCGGGGCGGCCGCTATGTGGATCCGGAGCTGGCGGCCGAGGCCATCAGCTCCGGCAACTCCCCGCTCACCCCGCGCGAGGCCGACGTCCTCGAATACGCCATCACCGGCGCATCGGTGGAGGAGATCGCCTCCCGGGCGCACCTGTCGGTGGGGACCACCCGGAACTACCTGTCGTCGGCGATGAGCAAACTGGACGCGACCAACCGGTACGAGGCGGCGCTCAAGGCACGTTCGCTCGGATGGATCTGAGGGCGACCCACGGCTCGTCTTCCGTTCGATTGACAGGTGCCGGGCCGACCGTGGTCGCCACGCCGCCGGGGCGCTATTCTCAGCACATTCCGTTGCAGTCCGCCATCGAGTCGTGAGGTCACCGTGTCCATCAGAATCCCGTTCACCGGCAACTACAGCGACCTGTCGAACAACGACGGCTACCAGTTCGAGTTCCGCTGCGAACGCTGCGGCAACGGCTTCCGGTCCGGGTTCCAGCGGGATATGGCCGCCACCGGACAGAAGATCGTCCAGGGTCTGGGCCGCCTCGTCGGCTACGGGGCGATGTACCGGGTCACCTCGGCCGCCGACCGCTTCCTCGACCGCAGCACCAACTCCGAGGCCAAGGACAGGGCCCTCGCGAAGGCCGTGGCGGAGGTGTCGCCGCATTTCCGGCAGTGCCGTGGCTGCGGCGACTGGGTGTGCGACGACGGTTGCTGGAACGACCAGGTAGGACAGTGTGTGCGTTGCTCCCCCAATCAGGCGCACGAACTCGCACAACTGCAGGCCGATGCCCGGCGTGACCAGATGCGTGACGGGCTGCGCAACGTCGACCTCATCGGGGGCATCGATCTGGGACAGCAGTCGTCGACGCGCTGCCCGTCGTGCGGCACCCACGCCGCCGGCGGCAGATTCTGCACCGCGTGCGGGTCGTCGCTCGCGCAGCAGGTGCCCTGCCGGGGCTGCTCGCACGGCAACCCGATCGGCGCGATCTACTGCCAGCAGTGCGGGCAGTCGCTCACCTAGACCTTCTCCACATCCTTCTCGTCGATGACGACGATGCCGCCGGCGGTGAGCTGCACGCTCAGCAGACCCGACGGCAGGTAGCCCAGCAGCTGACCGGTCTCGCCGGTGGTGAGCAGACGTAGTTTCTGGCTCTGTTCGAACGCGTGGACACTCATGCCCTCCGAGCATAGTGCCGCACCGACCGCCGTGGCCGGGGTAACGCCTCACCAGCACAAACCGACAGGTATGGCGTACGACATTCCCCTTCGGAAGGCGGGCGTCATGGCATCCACACGCAGGCAGACCCGGGCGGCGGTCGCCGCATTGTCCACCGCGGCCGCGCTCACGGCAGCGGCACTGACAGTCGCTCCGGCGACGGCCAATCCGTACAACCCGCACGATCCGTCATTGCGCCGGGAGGCGCGGACCGGACAGGTGTACACCCTCTCCGACAGCCCGCTCTGCGCGGGCGCGGTGCGGGCGATGGTGTCGACGCAGCCGTACCTCTATCCCGACGGGACGCCTGTGTCGAATCTCGGCAAGGTGTCATACTCGCTGAGCGCCAACCTGTTCGGCATCTCCGGCACTCCCCGCTACTGCACCGTGAAGGTGACCCTCGCGTGGCGGAACAAGACCACCGGGCGGTCAGGGTCGGTGGTGCGGACGGCATCCGGACCGCCGCTCACCCTCACCGACGCGACCGCCGGCATGGTGTTCGGGACCGTCACCACCGGTTCGGGCCAGGTCGAGTTCACCCTGCGTCCGCATCGTCCCCACCTGGCCGGTCAGGCCGTGCCCCTGAACGTGTTCTGATCGGGCGGCAGAACCCGCATCTCATCCCGAGATCCGGCCCTGACCTGTACCGATGCGCTCACAGGTATCTCCCAGCGTCCGTCCAGTGCCATCGGAGGGACAGCGCCCATTCTGGCTACCGACCAGAAAAGGAGATGCAGACATGACAGCAGTACTCGACCGGCCCGCACCGGAGGTGACGCCGGCGCCACCGCCCGGGGCGGCGTCGCGTCGGCGTCCGCTGTGGTGGAGCAGGTGGTCCCTGAGCGGCCTGCTGGCGACCACCGCCGTGCTCTACCTGTGGAACCTGAGCGCGAGCGGATTCGCCAATACCTTCTATGCGGCTGCGGCACAAGCGGGTTCGCAGAGCTGGCGGGCATGGTTCTTCGGCTCGCTCGACGCGGCCAACTTCATCACCGTCGACAAACCTCCTGCCTCGCTGTGGGTTACGGGGCTGTCGATGCGCGTCTTCGGCGTGAACAGTTGGGCCGCACTGGCTCCGCAGGCACTGATGGGTGTGGCCGCGGTCGGCCTGCTGTACGCGACGATGCGCCGCACGTTCAGCGACCCGACACAGGGCACCGTCGCCGGCCTGATCGCGGGCGCCGTGCTCGCCTTCACCCCGGCCGCCGCGCTGATGTTCCGGTTCAACAACCCCGACGCGCTGCTGGTGCTGCTGATGACGGCTGCCGCCTACTGCCTGGTGCGGGCCATCTCGGCCAATTCCGGACGCTGGCTGGCGCTGGTGGGCGTGGCCCTCGGCTTCGCCTTCCTCACCAAGATGATGCAGGGCCTGCTGGTGCTGCCCGCCTTCGGTCTGGCATACCTGGTGTTCGCGAACAACGGCTGGGTCAAGCGGGTCCTGCACCTGGTGGGCGCGACCGTCGCGCTGATCGTGAGCGCCGGCTGGTTCGTGGTGGTCACCATGCTGGTGCCCGAATCCTCGCGCCCCTACATCGGCGGGTCCACCGACAACAGCTTCATGGACCTCGTCCTGGGCTACAACGGTCTGGGCCGCATCAGCGGCGGCAGCGGAGGTCCCGGCGGTGGCGGCGGTCAGGCCGGCGGCTCGTTCGGCGGTGAGACCGGCCTGAACCGCCTGTTCAGTTCCGAGATGGGCAACGAGATCTCCTGGCTGCTGCCGGTGGCGCTGCTGGTCCTGGTCTTCGCGGCCTGGATCGGCGTGCGCAGCATCAACCAGCTCGGCAACTTCACCGGACGCATGAACCGCGTCGAGGGTGGAGCCGTATTCGCCTGGGGTGGTTGGCTTCTGGTGACCGCACTGGTGTTCTCGTTCATGAGCGGCACCATCCACCCGTACTACACGGTGGCACTGGCCCCGGCGATCGGCGCCCTGGTGGGCATCGGCGCGGTACTGGCCTGGCGCCGACGTGACCACTGGGACGGACGCCTGACGATGGCCGGCATGATCGGCCTGGCCGCATGGTGGTCGATCGTGCTGCTCAACCGCAACAGCTGGGGCCCCGAATGGTGCCGCTGGGCCATCGGAGTGGTGGCGCTGATTTCGGTCGCCGGTCTGCTGATCGGCAGCACCCTGGGTATGCGCAAGCTGGTCGCCTCGGCACTCATTGCCGGCTCGCTCGCCGGTTTCGGCGGTACCGCGGCCTTCACGATCGCCACCGCCTCCGAATCGCACGGCGGTTCGATCCCGACCGCGGTCAGCACCTCGATCAGCGGCGGCGGCATGGGCGGCCCCGGCGGCGGCGGTCCCGGCGGCAACGGCGGCGGAGCCGGCGGCCAGAACTCGACCGGCACCACCGGCCAGAAAGGCACCGGCACGAACTCGACCGGCACCAACAGCCAGAACACCGACGGACAACGTCAGGGCGGTGGCGGCCCCGGCGGCGAGGACATCTCGTCGAACACCGAACTGGTGGCGCTGCTGAAGTCGGCGGGCACCACCTGGTCGGCGGCCACCAACGGCTCGCAGTCCGCGGCCGGTATCGAACTGGCCACCGGCACCTCGGTGATGGCGATCGGCGGCTGGAGCGGTGACCCCGCCCCGACGCTGGACGAGTTCAAGGCCTACGTGGCGGCGGGCAAGATCGGCTACTACATCGGCGGCAGCGGCGGCGGACCCGGCGGCAACTCGGAGATCTCCGAGTGGGTCGCGGAGAACTTCACCGCGATCACGGTCGGCGGGACGACGGTCTACAAGCTGACCTGACGGACCGCCCCGCCGGCCCAAGGTACCCCCTTCGCCGGTTGAGGTGCGAGCTTGCGAGCCTGGAAACCCGGTGAGACGACATTGTTCGCTCACCGGGTTTCGAGGCTCGTCGCTTGCGCTCCTCACACCTCAACCGGCGGAGGGGCACATCAACCGGCGGAAGGGCTTTCGGCGATCTCGTCGATGCGGACCGGGCGCTTCTCGTGCAGGGAGACCGTCGCGGCGTCGGCGATCAGCGCCACCGCGAGCGCGTCGTTCATCGTGCACAGCGACGACGATGCCGCGCCGCCGACAAGATCGCAGAACTCGCCCAGCTCGCGCCGGTAGGCCTGCGCGAACCGGTCCATGAAGAAACCGTGCGGTGAGCCGTCGGGAAAAGCGCAGCCCGGGTCCAGGTTCCGCACCGGGGTCCCCGGATCCCAGCCGGCCACCACCGAATCGGTGCTGCCATGCACCTCGAGCCGGCAGTCGTAACCGCGGCCGTTGTACCGGGTCGCCGACACCACACCCATCGCACCGGAGGCGAAGGTGAGAATGACCGTGGCCGAGTCGACGTCGTCGTGGGCGGTGAACCCCGGGTCGCCCTGGTTGGCGCCGGTGGCGTACACCTCCACCACATCCCCACCGACCACCCAGCGCAATGTGTCGAAATCGTGGACGGCGCAGTCCCGGAAGATGCCGCCCGAACCGGCGATATACGACATCGGCGGCGGTGCCGGGTCGAGCGTCGTCGACCGGGCCGTGGTGATGAATCCGAGTTCACCCGAGACCACCGCGGCGCGGGCCGCCGAGACCGCCGGATCGAAGCGCCGGTTGTAGCCGATGGCCACCGGAACTCCCGACCCGCCGCACCGGTCCACCACGGCGGCCGACTCGCCCGAGGACATCGCGATCGGTTTCTCACAGAACACCGGGATGCCCGCCGCGACCGACTGCTCGATCAGTGCGGCGTGGGTGGCGGTCGCCGAGGCGATCACCAGACCGTCGACGCCCGAGGCCAGCACGGCATCGGCGTCGGCGCAGCCCCGCGCATCCGGGTACCGCCCGGTCACCGAGTCGATCGCCACCGGCACCACGTCGGTGACGGACAACTCGTCGACGGCGTCGAGTGCCGACAGTGTGCCGACGTGGAAGGCGCCGATCCGGCCGAGGCCGACAACACCGATCTTCAGTCCCATGCCCTACCTCCTGCGACGATCCGGTCCGGTGCCGACAGCGGCCACCGTTTGTCCAGACATTATGTGTAACACCGTAGACCCTGAGGGCGTCCGGATACGGCGTCATACCTAAGTAGGGGGCGGGTTCGGCACATCGGGGGATGCGGCGACCGTGCACTGACCAGCACACTTGAACCCGCATGTGCAGTCGGGAGAAGTTATTCAGTGTCGCGTAGTGACCTTGTGCCCTAGCGTCGTCACATGGACATCCTGGGGCGATGTCCATCACAGATGCTCCGCGAAGGTTGCGATCACAAATTCCGGGGCGTATACCGAACTGGTAGTCAGTTCCACTTTTGATTGACTGCCACATCTTGCCAATCCAGTTTCGAGGGATGGAGACCATGGCGTCCATACTCTTCCGGCTCGGCCGGTTCTCATTTCGACACAAGTGGTGGGTGATCTCCGCCTGGGTGGCAGCGATGGTCCTCGTCGTCAGCCTCGTCAGCGCCCTGCAGCCGCAGTTCTCCAAGGACTTCGAACTGCCCGGCACCGACGCCGGCGATGCGATGTCCACCATGCAGGAGTACTTCCCGGCAGCGACCGAGGAACAGGAGCAGGCCTCGACCAGTGTCCTGGTCCAGGCTCCCGACGGGCTCGCCAAGCACACCGCCGAGATCGACAAACTCGTCGCGGGCCTCAAGGAACTGCCCGACCTCAAGGACGCCGCGAGCATCGTCAACCCGCTCGCCGCACCCGCTGAGGCAGCGGCGCAGGTGCTGAGCCAGGACGGCAAGGTCGGCCTCATCCAGGTCAAGCAGAGCACCAACATCATGGACCTGAAGATCGACGACAAACACGCGTTCGTCGACATCCTCAAGGAACATCGCACCGGCGGCCTGAACGTGGAGGCCACCGGATCGCTGATGTCGGTCCAGGAGGCCGGTGGCGCCGCCGAGATGCTCGGCTTCGGCGTCGCGTTCATCGTGATGATCGTGTTCTTCGGCGCCCTCGTCGCCGCGTTCATCCCGCTGATCACCGGCATCTTCGCCGTGCTGATCACCATCATGTTGCTGACTCTGAGCACCGAGTTCCTCAACATCAACGAGTCGGCCACCGGCATCGTGACCATGCTCGGCATCGCCGTGTCCATCGACTACGCCCTGTTCATCGTGTCCCGGTACCGAAGCGAGGTCGCCAGAGGCGGATCCAGAGAGGACGCCGTCGGGCGTGCGGTGGGTACCGCGGGATCGGCTGTGGTGTTCGCCGGCCTCACCGTGATCATCGCCGTCGTCGCGCTCATGGTGATCGGTCTGCCGTTCGTCACCCAGATGGGTGCCGGTGCCGGTATCGCCGTCGCACTCGCCGTGCTGGCCGCCATCACCTTCATCCCGGCGCTGCTCGGCGCGTTCGGACGCTTCGCGTTCACCCCCAAGATCCCGTGGATCAAGCACGCCGAGGAGTCGGAGACCGACGTCACCAACGGTGTCCGGTTCGGCCGGGCCGTCACATCCAAGCCGCTGCCGTTCATCATCGCCGGTCTGGTGATCCTGATCGCCGCCGCCATCCCGATGTCCAAGATGGAACTGGGCATGACGATGAACAGCGAGGACGAGAACAAGGCGCTGTCCCTGCTCGCAGAGGGTTTCGGCAAGGGCATCAATGGCCCGCTGCTGGTGACCGTCCGCACCGCCGACGGTGACGTCTCGGCCGCCGCCGACAAGGCTGTCGCCCACATCAAGACGCTCGACGACGTCGCCAACGCCAAGGCCCTGGCCTGGATGGGCAACGGCAGCGATCCGAAGAACCCGAACGCGGGCGCCGATACCGCGCTGATCTCGATCATCCCCAACAGCGGCCCGTCCGATCAGGCCACCCACGACCTGATGGAACAGATCCGCGATTACAAGAACGAGATCTCCGCGGCCGGTGGTGAGATGCACGTCGGCGGTATGACCGCGATCATGGCCGACATGTCCGAGAAGCTCGACAAGGCGCTGGTCCCGTACCTGATCGTCGTCGTCGGCCTGGCATTCCTGATCATGATCGCCGTGTTCCGGTCGCTGTGGGTTCCGCTGATCGGCACCATCGGATTCATCTTCTCGGTGCTCGCCGCCTTCGGCGCCACCGTGGCGATCTTCCAGGAAGGCTGGTTCGGCCTGATCGACAACACGATGCCGCTGCTGTCGTTCCTGCCGATCTTCCTCATCGGCGTGGTGTTCGGCCTGGCGATGGACTACCAGGTGTTCATGCTGACCCGCGTCCGCGAGGAATACATCCACGGCATGACCGCCAAGGAGGCCATCATCGCCGGCTACCGGCACGGCGCCCGCGTGGTGTCGTCGGCCGCGGTCATCATGATCAGCGTGTTCGCCGCGTTCATGCTGGCCCCCGACACCACCTCCAAGATGCTCGGCTTCGCGATGGCCATCGCGGTCTTCTTCGACGCCATCATCATCCGCATGACGGTGGTGCCCGCGGTGATCGCGCTGCTGGGCGACCGGGCCTGGGGCCTGCCCAAGTGGCTGGACAAGCTGGTCGTCGACTTCGACATCGAGGGCGGCGCGGTGCGCAACAACGGACTGGAGAACCTTCCCGGCGACGGTACGTCCCTGGAGAAGGCCACGGCTCCCGCGTAGTCCGATGGCGGCGTCACCACGACGCGAATCCGACGGTGGCCGCGGTGCCGGTAACGGCACCGCGGCCACCCCGGCCTCCCCGTGCAGGATCGGGAGACCCATCGGATTGCGCGAGAAACACAAGATCCGCACCCGCAACGCGATCCGCGACGCGGCCATGCGGCTGTTCAAGACTCAGGGCTATGCGGGCACGACGGTCGAGCAGATCGCCCGAGAGGCCGAGGTCTCGCACACCACGTTCTTCCGCTACTTCGCCTCGAAGGAGCAGGTGGTCCTCAGCGACGACCTCGATGACGCCCGGACCGCGGTCGTCTCCTCGATCCCCCCGGGACTGAATCATTTCGATTTCGTCCGGACCCTGCTCCGCGGGCTGTACCGGGCGGCCGCCGACGATCCGTGGACATCGAGTCCGGAACGGCTCCGGCTGATCCAGACCGAACCCGCGCTCAGGGTCGCCCAGCAACTCGAATCCGATCGCGCCATCTACGACACCATCGACCTGATGGCCGACTACCTCGGGGTCGATCCCGCCAATCCCCGACTGCGGGCATTCGCCGCCGCGATCGGCGGGATGATGTTCCACATCGCCAACGAGCTCGACGATGTCCGGGACGATGCGTCCCTCAACGCCCTGCTCGAGGCGATCGACCTCCTCGAACAAGGTCTTCCATTGTGACGGTGATCGACCGGAGCAACTGACCACCCGGATCGGCGGACGGCCGCGGGACGCGAACCTTCGCGGCCCGCGGCCGTTTGGTCGTCCTGGCGGCCTTCGTCCGCTTCTGGACCACCTGCTTCTGCTCGTGCGGCGGTGCGCTCACCTCGGTCACCGGGACCGCCGAATTGCGCACCGACGGGGCCTCGGTGGCGAAGAAGCGCTCCCCCTCGGCGTCCCAGCGCTTGAGATCGGCTCGCGTGTACGGCAATCCGGTCCGGTCGTGCACCATCTGCCGTAGCAGGGCCAGGGGATGGCGGGCGTCGTACACCTGGTAGCGCGTGGTGCCGTCGACGCTGCGCAGCTCAGTGGGTGATCCCAGGGCATCCAGGTTGCCGTAAGTCTGTGCCCCCCAACCGGTATGGATGGTGATAAAGCCGGCACCGTTCACCAGGATCGATTCCAGCGGCCGCCGCGGCTGCCACTGGAAGTTCGACGCGGGGTCGCCGACGATGATCGTCGACGTGACGTCGGCACCGGAGCTTCGCTCAGGGTCACGCGCACCGTCGGGGGTGATGCCGAACCGCTTGACCACCGCCGGGGCACCCGGAATGGTCTCGGCGGCAGCCTTGATGCCCCAGGGACCGCGGACGTCGGCGGCCAGGACGATCTTCGAGTCACTCAGGTCGATCCCTTGGGCGACAGCCTTTTCGGTGGCATTGCCGAGTGCGTCGGCCCCCTGGGAGTAGCCGGTGTAGATCACCTGCATACCGGCGCCGGCGAGCTTGCGCATCACGGCCAGATTGCGGTTGATCGCGATGCGTTTGGAGGTGTCGTAGGTGTCGGCGAGCGGTGGCACGGGCGAGGACTTGCCGCCGACAAACGGCCACAGCGACTCCGGGTACGCGACGATCAGTGTCTGACGCTGTCCCACAGTACGTTTGATGCGTTCGCCGAGGTTTCCGTCATCGGTACCGGGGGTGACCACCATGACGGTCCCGTCATCACGGGGACCGACCCTGTTGGCCCGGTCGGTACCGTCGGTGACGATCCCCGACATCGTCAGCTCCCGAACCTGCCGCCCGGGTTTGGCCTCGGCGATCGCCGGAAAGACCAGCGACACAGCGGCTGCGGCGGCCACGACTGCGACCGCGGCCCGTCGCACCGCGCGGGGCGGCCGGACGTACTGTTGACTCGGGCAGGGCACGTGCTGGGTTGTCGACACGGTTCTCCTCACCTCTCGGTCGGGATCCTGCGGCCACTGAATTCAGTAGACCGACTGCCAACTGTAGTGAAATGAATCACTCGCCGCGCCGACAGAGCGTCGTCCGTTCGACTGATTACCCGACGGACAGGTATGGGACGCGCCGACGGTCTCACTCCGGTCCGGCGTGTCGTGACCCTGACCCCTCCGGGCGCCATACACGCACACGCGGCCGCGTGCGCTTGCCGAGCGGCGCCGGTCAAGGTGTGTTTTCGTTGTCCGGTGAGCGTCACCCATCTCGGCCACATCGTCCATATCGCCGGCTCCCCCGACGTCACCGGCGCCCGTGAGGCCCTGACGACGTTCTCCGACGGCGCGCTGGTCGTCGACGATGCCGGCGCGATCACCTACTGCGGGCCACGCCAGGACGCCCCCGCCGATCCCACGGGCAGCGTCGCCGACCATCGCGGTTCGTTCCTGCTGCCCGGGTTCGTCGACACCCATATCCATTTCCCGCAGACCTACTCCCTCGACGCCTATGGCGGTGGGCAACTCCTCGAATGGCTCGATTCGTGCATCTTTCCCGCCGAGGCACGCCTGGCCGATCCGGAGTTCGCCGCACAGATCGCCCGCGACTTCGTCACCGCCCGCATCCGCTCCGGCACCACCGCGGCGATGGTGTTCGGGTCGGCGTTTCCCGACGCCCAGGACGCCCTGTTCACCGAGACGCGGGGCGCGGGGCTGCGGCTGGTGAGCGGCCGCGGTGTGCAGACGGTGGGACCGCCGTCGGCCGCGCCGCTGATGACCTCGGAGAAGCGGGCCATCGAGTTGTGCACCGCGGAGATCGACCGCTGGCACGGCGACGACTCGTCGCTGCTGCAGGTGGCCATCGTGCCCCGGTTCACGTTGTCGGTATCCACGGAAACACTCCACGCGCTCGGCGAACTGTACGACGACGTCCGCGGGCGCGGGGTGTACCTGCACTCGCACCTCAACGAGAACAACCGGCCCGGCACCGGTGAGATCGACGCGGTCAAGAGCCTGTTCTCCGTCGACTCCTATCTCGACACCTACGACGGGAAGTTCCTGCCCGGCTCCCAGACCGGCGGCTCCAGCCTGCTCGGCCGCCGCACGATCATGGCGCACGCGGTGCACTGCACGGACACCGAACTCGCCCGGATGGCCGAGACCGGTACCTCGATCGCGCATTGTCCTGTGTCGCAACAGTTCCTGGGTTCGGGAACGATGCCGTGGCGGCGCACCGTCGCCGCCGGGGTGAACGTGGCCGCCGGCACCGATGTGGGCGCGGGCGACGAATGGCTGATCCCGCAGGTACTCGGCTGCGCGTTCAAGGTGCACCTGTCCGAACCCGGCGAGGACGCCATCGCTCTGCACCCGGCCGAGCTGCTGTTCACCGGAACCCTCGCCGGGGCAAGGGCTCTCGACGCCGAACACCGTTTCGGCAACTTCGACACCGGCAAGGAGGCCGACTTCCTGGTGGTGGACCCCACCCGCTGGGAACCCCTGGAACGCCTGCTGTCCAAGGGCATTCGCGCCGACGACGACGAAATGGCCCGCGACCAGATGCTCTTCGCCCTCCTGCTGGGCATGCGCGAACCGGCCATCACCGAGGTCTACGTCCGTGGCAGCCGGGTGGTCGCTCCGTCGTGATCCCCCCTGAGGTGTGGTGAGCCGCTAGGCGAGGAGCTTCGAAACCCGGCGAGAGAACATTGTCGTCTCACCGGGTTTCGAGGCTCGGTCGCAGGGCGACCTCACACCTCAACCGGCGGGTCGAACGGAACCAACACTCGCAACCGGCGGGGCACCTCAACCGGCGGGGCCGAACGGACCAACACTCGTCTCACCGGGTTTCGAGGCTCGGTCGCAGGGCGACCTCACACCTCAACCGGCGGGTCGAACGGAACCGGCGGGTCGAACGGAACCAACACTCGCGACCGGCGGGTGGTCAGCCGTCGAGGGGGATCTCTTTACCGTCCCACTCGTGGTCGTGCATGAAGCCCTCGGCGAGGCCGACTTTGTACTTGAAGCAGTGACGGAGGATGAACAGGTAGGCCAGCGGGAGCATGACCGCCGGCTTGCGGTCGTCGGAGGCCCAGACGACGTCGTGCGAGTGCCGGAAGTCGCGGACGAACTGACGGAAGCTGCGTCCGTTCAAGGACTTCCGCGTCCAGCCGTACAGCATCATGCCGAGGCCGATCATCTTGTCGACGTCGGGGTCGGGGGTGATCAGCTCGGTGTTCTCCCCGAAGAACGCCCTGTCGACGCCGTCTTGCGGTGCGAACAGCATGATGCCGCTGGTGGCGCGCGGGTTGCATTCGATGGTGAGCAGACCGATGTCCGGGTCGTCGTAGAAGTCGAAACCGATGTGGCCGGTGAAGCCGATGTCGGCGACAAACTCGGTGATCCACGCCAGGATTCCCGGATGTTCCACGGATTGGAAACGCAGACAAGAGTTTCCGTCGATGGCGTAGCCGACCGGGTAGGCGGCGTGCGCGAATACCCTGCCGTCGCGGCAGATCGAGTAGGTGCAGTACCGGTCACCCGACGCCCACTGCTGCGCCAGCCACGGATTGCCGTCCTCGAACTCCAGCCACGACAGGTCGTCGCCGGGCGAGACCTTGTACACCTTCTGTGACCCACGCGAATACACCCGCTTGAGGGCGAACGGGGTGGTGAAGTCGAGCTTCTCGACGTCCTCGGGCGAGGAGAGGGTGGCGTACTTGAGTCCCGGCATACCCTTGTCCGCGAGCAACTGCGAGAACTCGGCCTTCTGGTGGAGCTGGTTCTCGGTGGTGAACGGCGACAGGAACAGCTCACACGTCGGCGGGAACAGACCGGCCATCATCGACAGGATGTCCGTCTCCTCGTGGATCGGGATCACGATGTCCACTTTTTCCTCGACCACGATCTGCACGAGCCTGCGGCAGTAGGCCACCGGCTCGAACTTCGGTGAGGGCACCTTGAAGAACTTCGACGTCGCGTGCGAAAAACGCGTTATACCAATCGGAAGACTATCCACTATCGTGACCCGATGTCCGGCCGCTGCCATCAGCCGGGCGAGGTTCAGTGTGAGAAACGATCGGCCGAAGGTGATCAGTACGTGCTTACCACTCGACTCAGTCACGCAGACGAGTCTAAACCGAGCACCTACCCGACCCGGCGGCCCCGGGGAATAAGCGGACCCGTGACCTCGGTTACACACAGGTGATACGGGACCGGAGCGGAGGTTCGAGATGTTCGTGATCGGCGTGATCGCGGCCTGCCTGGCTGCCGTCGCCTACGGCATGTCGACGGTCCTGCGTGCGCTCGGCGCCCGCCGCGTGGCCCAGGAGGCCCGCGAGGAGGGCAACGAGGCCGGTCAGACCAACGCATCGGGCGGCCCGTCGCTGCAGTCGACGATGTCGACCTTCGTCGACCCCTCGTTCATCCTCGGCACGATGATGGTGGTGATCGGCTTCGCCGGTGGTGCGGTGGCCGCCCGCTACCTGCCGCTGTTCCTGTCGCAGACCATCGTGTCGGCCAACCTGGTGGTCACCGCCCTGCTGAGCACCATCATGCTCAATATCGCCCTGCACACCCGCGACTGGATCGCGATCTGGCTCGTGGTGATGTCGCTGTGCATGCTGGGCTTCTCCTCATCGCCGCATACGCAGACCTCCGACAGCGACCGGTTCCACTGGGTGCTGTTCATCGCCACCGCCGCGCTGTGCGTCGCCGCGCTCGCCGGTGTGTACAAAATGGGCAAACACGGCGCGATCTTCGGCGGGGCCTGCGCGGGTCTGCTGTTCGGCATGATCGCCATCGCCGTCCGCGTCCTGCACGGCGTCGACCCGTTCGATCCGGTCACACTCCTCGAGGATCCGGCCGCCTGGACCATCGCCATCGCCGGGGCCACCGGATTCTTCGTCCAGACCGTCGCCCTGCAACTCGGCGCGGTCAACGGCGTCACCGCGGTGCTCGTCGTCGGCGAGACCGCCGGACCGAGCCTGGTGGGTGTGCTGTTCCTCGACGACAACGCCAAGGCGGGGCTCGGCGGGCTGGCCATCGCCGGTTTCGTCGGTGCCTTCATCGGCGCGGTGCTCGTGGCCTGGTACGGCTCGGGTGATCCCGACCACTTCGGGGAGGCGCCACCGATGAAGGGTGGCTGGCGGCGCGGCCGTGAGGACGCCCCCACCGACGGCCCCGATCCGGCCGATGCCGGGGACCCGGCCCCGGTAACCGAAGGACATGCCCGAGACGCCCGGGCCGGGGCACCCACCGAAGACGACTATCCCGACGTCGACAAAGTCCTGGGCGACCTCCGATCATGGCTGGACACGCGCACCGGAGACCGGCGAGACTGATCGGCATGAGCTCCGCGCGCACCGCGTACGAAACCCTCGAACCGTTCCACGTCCTCGCCTACTTCAACCCCGGCATGAAGGCCGCCCTCGACGCCACCGGGCTGTCGGCGGTCGCGTTCTACGCGGGTGCCCGGGGCGCACCGCTCGGCGCCTGCGCACCGTCGGTGGTGAGCGCCACGTTCTTCAACTTCAACCCCGCCCTCATCGAACCCGCCTGGCGTGATGCCGTCGGCGTCGGCCTCGACAAGGTGTCGGCCGCCCGGTACGAGATGCTCGACGGACAATTGCGCGGCATCCTCGGCGACGGCGTCGGCGACCCGGCGATCGGCGAACTCGCGGACACTTTCGAGGCGGTGGTCGCCGGCCTGCCGCTCGGGGGACGTCCGCTGGCGGCGGCCTGGGCGTCGAGCGAGGTGCCCGACGCCCCGCACCTGCGGCTGTGGCGGTACGTGGCGGTACTCCGCGAATGGCGCGGCGACAACCACATCGCCACCCTGCTCACCCACGGCCTCGACGGGCTCGACGTGGTCACCTTCCACGAGGCGCAGCTACCCGATCCGACCGTCGCACGCCGCATCATGGGCCGGGAGATGATCAAGTTCACCCGTGGCTGGTCCGACGCCGACTGGGAAAGCTCCGTCGACCGGCTCGTGGCGGCGGGCCTGGCCGAACGCACCGGCACCCCGAATGCGCTCGGCGTGGCGCACCGGCTCACCGCCGACGGCGCCGCCACCTACGACGACATCGAAGCCGAGACCGATGCGCTCGGCGAAACCGTATGGTCGGCACCGGGATTGGCCGACGCGCTCACCCGTGCCCGGCCGTACGTCAAGACCATCATCGACGCCGGGGTGCTGCCAGGGACGCGCAAGAAGTAACCACCACGAAGTAACCACCGAGTTGTCCACAGGGTCTCGGAGGCCCCTGGCGCGATCCGTGCCGTCCGCGTTTACTACGTGGACACGCCGACCAAGGGGTTTACGATGACACGCATGACCAGCGAGGTGACCGGCCTCCCCCGCGGACGAGCCTTGACCCGCGACGACCTCCACACGATGCCCGATGACGGGCACCGGTACGAACTCGTCGACGGGCTGCTCATCGTGAGTCCGGCGCCGTCGTTCTGGCACCAGGACCTGCTGCTTCGCCTCGCGGTCACGATATTCGGCGTCATCCCCGACGATCTCACCGTGCTGACCGCCCCGTTCGACGTCGTTCTGGCCCAGGACACCGTCATTCAGCCGGACCTGCTCGTGGCACCGCGCGCCGACTTCACCGACCGGGATCTACCCCTCGCGCCGCTGCTCGCCGTCGAGGTGCTGTCGCCGTCCACGCGGCGTTTCGATCTGATGCTCAAACGTGAACGGTTGCAACGCGCCGGTTGCCGGCACTATTGGGTCTTCGACCCCGACGAGCCGTCGGTTCTCGCGTTCACCCTCGACGGCGACGTCTATGTCGAGTCCGGACGGGCACTCGGCGACGAACTGTTCTCGGCGACCGAACCTTTCGAGATCTCATTCACGCTGCGGAGCCTCACCGGACAGAGCTGATCGACACTCAGGTCCGGTCTCTGTCCGGGGAGGAGGCGTTGGCCCAGAAGCGTTTCGGGATGCGGCCCGCGCGACGGGCGTGCCGGCCGGCGATCACCGCGTGCCGCATCGCCGTGGCCATCGCCACCGGATCGTCGGCACGGGTCACCGCAGACGCGAGAAGGACGGCGTCGCAACCCAACTCCATCGCCAGGGCGGCATCGGAGGCGGTGCCGACACCGGCGTCGAGCACCACCGGGACTCCGGCAGCCGACGCGATCATCTCGATGTTGTGCGGGTTGATGATGCCCAGGCCCGTGCCGATCGGTGAGCCGAGCGGCATCACCGCGGCCACCCCGGCGTCCTCCAACCTGCGGGCGAGGATCGGGTCGTCGTTGGTGTAGGCCAGCACCGAGAAGCCGTCGGCGACGAGAACCTGTGCGGCGTCGAGCAATTCGACCGGATCGGGCAGCAACGTCTTGTCGTCGGCGATCACCTCGAGTTTGACCAGGTCGGTCTCCAGCGCCTCCCGGGCGAGCTGCGCGGTGAGCACCGCCTCGGCCCGGCTGTGACAACCCGCGGTGTTGGGCAGGATCGCGATGCCGAGGCGGCTGAGCAGCTCCACCATGCCGGTACCCGATCCGGGACTGATGCGGCGCAACGCGACGGTGGTGAGCTCGGTGCGGGAGGCGAGTAAAGCCTCTTCCAGCACAGCATGATTGGCGGCGCCGCCGGTGCCCATGATGAGCCGCGACCCGAATTCGCGGCCCGCGATCCGCAGCACGTCGGCGGCGTCGGCCGTTGTCGTCTCAGCCACCCTGCACCGCCGTCAGGATCTCCACCTCGGCACCGTCGAGAAGCGGACTGTGCCAGTCACGCCGCGACACCACCGCACCGTCGACGGCGACCGCGATGCCTCGCCCCGGAAGGCCGAGCACACCGAGCACACCGGCGACGGTGGTCTCGTCCGGAAGCACGGTCCGGTCACCGTTCACAACGATCATCATCAGTTCACTCCGGTTTCCCTCACTCCGCCGCGGCTTTCCCGAGGATCTCGACAACACGATGAGAGGTCCACGGCGCCAGCACGATACCGTTACGGCCGTGACCGGCGGCGACGATCACCCGATCGTCGAGCTCCCGCACGATCGGCAGACCGTCGGGGGTGCACGGCCGCATCCCGACGCCCGCCTCGGCGAGGTCGTAGGTGCGCAGGCCCGGCATCACCTCGAGCGCATCGGCCAGCAGGTCGGCCACCCCCGACACCCGCGGCGCCCGGTCGTCGGCGTCGATGGGTTCGTATTGGGTTGCGCCGACCACGATTCCGCCGCGACGCGGCACCAGGTACACCATCCGGTCACCCACCCGGGCCCGCACCACATGCCGCGGCCCCGGCACCGACCACGCATTGGCCGACAGCCGTAGTATCTCGCCCTTGGCAGCGTACAGATCCACTCCGGCAACAAGTTTCGATGATCCGAGACCGGCCGCCACGAGAATCCGGTCACCTTCCAGCCCGGCGAGCGAGTCGACGCGCCGGGGCACCACCACGCCACCGGCGCGCGCCAGAGTGGTCTCCAGAGCGGCCAGCAGTGCCCGGTTGTCGACCGCCCCCTCCCCCGAGGCGAGGTAGCCGCCGACCAGACGCGACCCGAGAGCCGGTTCCAGCTCCCGGATCTCACGCCCGGTCACCTGCCGCAGCACCGACTCATCGACGCTCTTGGACCACACGAACCGGGCGAGCTGCGACAGGAACGCCACGTCCGCGGCGGCCACCCCGACGAACAACGAATCGTCGGCAGCGGCGATCGCCGGATCGCCGAGCCGGGCCAGCAGCTCGGGCCAGCGGCGCACCGAGTCGGCGGTGATCTCCAGCAGCGCATCCTCGCCCGGATGACCCTCGCCGAGTGAGCCGAGCATGCCGCCGGCCACGTCCGCGGCCCGGGGCGAGTCCGGATCGGTCAGCACCGTGACCCGCCACCCGGCGTCGGCGGCGGCCAGCGCGCAGCCCAATCCGATCACCCCACCGCCGACCACGGTCAGCGTGGGGCCGCGACCCTCGCGCACGTGTGCCACAACAATCCTTCTTCCTTCGCCGGCATTACCCGGATCAGGTCTGACGGTCAGCGGGGGGCGGCCCGCACTCTCAGCCCAGCGTTCCCATGGGCTCCCGTGTCTTCCTCGGTCCAGGGTAGAGAACCCGATCGGTGTCCGTGCGGGCGCCACCGGAAAGGGCCTCACCGCGGACCCGGGGAGTACCGTCGGGGCCATGCGCTACCAACCTCTCGGTACCAGCGGACTCATCGTTTCGTCTGTGGGCGTGGGCTGCAACGCCTTCGGCAAACGCATCGACCAGAAGGCCACCACCAAGGTGATCGACGCCGCCGTCGACGCGGGGATCAACTTCTTCGACACCGCCGACAGCTACAGCTCCGGGGTCAGCGAACAGATGCTGGGCAAGGCGCTCGGCGACCGGCGCGACCAGGTGGTGATCGCCACCAAATTCGGGATGGACACCGGCGGCCTGTACGGCGAGGACTTCGGGGTACGCGGCAGCCGCGGGTACATCACCCGGGCCGTCGAGGGCAGCCTGCGCAGGCTCGGCACCGACCACATCGACCTGTACCAGCTGCACACCCCCGACCGGGTGACGCCGCTGGAGGAAACCCTCGACACGCTGAGTGACCTGGTGACCGCCGGCAAGGTCCGCTACATCGGATCATCGAACATGACCGCGTGGGAGGTGGTGAACGCGGACTGGCTCGCCGAATCGCTGGGCGCGCCGCATTTCATCACCGCACAGAACGAGTACTCGCTGTACAACCGCAGCGCCGAGGCCGAACTCGTGCCCGCGCTCGAAACGTTCGGCATCAGCCTGCTGCCGTACTTCCCACTCGCCTACGGCCTGCTCACCGGCAAGTACAAGCGCGACCAAGCCCCCGAAACCGGCACCCGCCTGGCCAAGGAGACCTTCCGCTACGACGGCGCCGACTTCGACATCGTCGAGGCCCTGCAGCGCTTCGCCGACGACCGCGGCATCACCCTGCTGGACGTGGCGATCGGCGGGCTGCTCGCCCAGCCGGCCGTCGGATCGGTGATCTCCGGCGCCACCCGGCCCGAGCAGATCGACGCCAATGTGCGGGCGGCGGGATGGGATCCGAGTGCCGAGGACCTGGCCGAACTCGACGACATCGTCGCGCCCGGCTCCGGCAACGGCTACACCACCTACGCCTCATGACCACCGGCTCCACGACACGCGCCGCCGGGAGCGTGCACGACAGGCTCGCCCGCGCCCGTCTCTACCTGTGCACCGACGCCCGCCGTGAACGCGGCGACCTCGACGAGTTCGTCGCCCGGGCCGTCACCGGCGGCGTCGACATCGTGCAACTGCGTGACAAGGGGTCGGCCGGGGAGGAGCGGTTCGGCGCGCTCGAAGCGGCCGAGGAGCTCGCGATCCTCGCCCGGCTGCGCGACATCACCCACGCCGGCGGGGCACTGCTGTCGGTGAACGACCGCGCCGACCTCGCGAAGTTGTCGGGCGCCGACGTCCTGCACGTCGGGCAGGGCGACCTGACCCCGGCGCAGGCGCGCGGCATCGTCGGCGAGGACGTCATCATCGGGCAGTCCACCCACGACGCCGCCCAGGCCGCGGCCGCGGCCGCCGACCGCGACGTCGACTACTTCTGCGTCGGCCCGTGCTGGCCCACCCCCACCAAACCCGGCCGCACCGCACCCGGCCTCGGGCTCGTGCGCGAGGTCGCGGCGAGCGCGCCCGCCAAAGCGTGGTTCGCGATCGGCGGCATCGACGCGCAGCGGCTGCCCGAGGTGGTCGACGCCGGGGCGAGGCGCATCGTCGTCGTCCGGGCCATCACCGCCGCCGGTGACCCCGCGGCCGCCGCCCGGACCCTGACAGCGGGCATCACCGCAGCTCACTGAGCGGGGTGTGAAACCATTCACACCCACGCGCCGGGAAGGTGTACCCTCGACCCCGTGCTCCACACACCTGCGCTTCTCGTAACCCGCCGCAGCGGGGTCTGATCTCGACCGACCCCCCGCTGCGGGTCGGCACGCGCACCCAGTCGGTCACCCAGATTTCGACCGAAATGAGCACCACCAATGCACACCGTTCATCCCACGGCGCCATGCTCGGCACGTACGCCCGGACAGCACCCGCTGCGCCTGCTGCCCTTAGGAATCCGTGAGGAGGCATCCACGATGACCTGGGAAGACTTCACCGACCAGTACTCCGGCGACGGCCACATCCGGCTCGCCGCCTACTCCACCAAGCCCGCCGACCGCGACATGATCGACTGCCAGGCCACCCTCGCCGTCGCCGACGACCTGTTCTCGCTGCGCGCCACCGCCACCGGCCCCGTCGGCGCCATGACCTCGATCCTGCACGACATCGGCGCCCCCGTCGCCATCGTCGAACTGCGCCAGCGCAAGACCGACGACGCCTTCGCCACCTACCTGCTGTGCGAACACAACGGCACCCGGCGCTGGGCCTACGGCACCGGCACCACCGGCGACGACGCCAACGTCAACGCCCTGGTCGCCGGGGCCAACCGGTTGCATGAGCCGCGGTAGCGAGTGAACAGGTGGTCGCGTCATGCGGCCATCTCACCGGAGGTCACCACCTCGGAGGGATCGTCACGACTGTTGCCGGACAGCGGTGGTGAGGTGGCCTTTCAGGCGGGGCCAGCTTTGCTCGAATGCGGGGTGCAGGGGCATGTGCTCGACATCGGCGATGTCGACCCAGCGCAACTCGGTGGACTCGCCGTTGGCGACGGTCCGCACCGGCTCGTCGACCTCGGCGATCACCGTCGTGTAGGTCCAGCCACTCGGGGCGCTGTGGGTGACGAATGCCGACAGCACGCGCAGGTCTTCGCCGCCGATCCCGGCCTCCTCGTCGGCCTCCCGGATCGCGGTGTCGATGGCACTCTCGTGCGAGTCCCTCGCCCCGCCCGGCAGCGCCCACGTGCCACCCTGATGCGACCACGCGGCCCGGTGCTGCAACAGCACACCAGTGACCCCGTCGGGCAGTGGCGCAAGCAGCAGCAGCCCGGCCGCACCGTGTCTGCCCCAATACCGCGAACCGTCGGGGTCAAGTACCCAGCCGTCACCGTCTCCGCGCACGTCGCCTCCTGTGTCCCCCGCGAGAAGTCCCTGCCGGACCCGACTGCCTCGGGGCCGTCACTATTTCCACCGTATGTGACATGGTTCCGGTGAGCCAGCCTCCAAACCAGGTTGAGCACGACTACGCTGGGCAATGCATGAGTTCCACGCTCGGGTAGGAGGCCAAACGGTGACCGGCCACGCATCTCCCGTGCGCAGCGCCGTCACCCGCGCAGGACGGGCCGGCCGCTCCGGATCCGGACTGACGCTGCCGCCGCTGCGGCAGGCCCTCGCCGAACGTCGCGAACTCTCCGAGACCCGCACCCGCACCCAATCGCCCGTCGCGGCGCTGCGGCACTACGCGAAAACCTCCCCCGGCAAGCTCGTCGGGATCATGATCGTGCTGTCGCTGGCCCTGCTGGTCACCGGCTGGTACTCGGCGAGCGTCCTGGACGACCGCACCAACACGCTGCAGCAGATGGTCGACCGCACCGAACCCCTCGCCGAATCCGCCCAGGTGCTCTACAGTTCCCTGTCCATCGCCGACGCGTCGGCCAACGGCGCGTTCCTGTCCGGCGGTCTCGAATCCCCGGCGCTGCGCACCCGGTACTCCGACGCCATCGCCACGGCCGCGACGTCGCTGATCACCTCGTCGGGCAACCTGCTGGAGAAGTCCAAGGAAACCTCGGCCGCCGAGTTCACCGAAACCCGCCGGGACGTGGAGACGCTGGCCAAGAACATCCCCCTCTACACCGGGCTGGTCGAGACCGCCCGCACCAACAACCGGCTCGGCAATCCGGTCGGATCCGCCTACCTCGGGGTGGCGTCGACCCTCATGCAGCAGAAGATTCTCCCTGCCGCACAACGCATCTACGACCGCCGGTCCGCGGCGATCTCCGACCCGCAGCAAACCCTGTCGACGCCACCGTGGGGCGTGTACGCGGCCCTCGCCGTGGTCATCGTGGCACTCCTGGCCACCTCGCGCTATCTCGCGCGGCGCACGCGCAGACGCTTCAACGCCGGCATCCTCACCGCGCTCGCGGCCATCCTCATCGGGTCGGTATGGCTGCTCGCCTCGGGCCTGACGTCGGTGGCCATCACCCACAGCGCCCGGGACAACGGCGCCAACCCGCTGCGCGACCTGACATCGGCGCGCATCCTCACCCAGCAGGCCCGGTCGGCCGAAACGCTGTCGTTCGTGCGGCGCGGCGACCAGGCGGGCCTGGACCGGACCTTCACGCTGGCGACGCTGCAGATCTTCCGCACCCTCGGCAAGCTGCAGGAAAACCTCGACGACGACGCCGCGGTCACGCCCAAACAACTCGGCACCACCCGGGATCTGTTGCGGCAATGGACCGCCGCCGACGACGACGCCCGCGCCGCGATCCAGAGCGGCGACTTCTCGAAGGCGCAGAAGATCATCGGCACCGGTGCGTCGGCGAAGCGGTACGCCGCCCTCGACGCCGACCTGGTCAAGGGCATCACCGACACCCGCGAATCGTTCCGCACCGACATCAACACCGCGCAGCGGGTCATCGGCTACACCGGGACCGGAATGTTCGTCATCGCCTGTTTCGCCGCGCTCGCCGTGATCGGCGGGCTGATGCCCCGCATCCGGGAGTACCGATGACGCCCCGGCGGCCGGTGGCCGCGGTCGTGATCGCACTGGCCGCGCTCATGCTGCCCGCCTGCACCAGCTTTCCCGCCCCCGACTCGCCGCCGCCGAGCGC
>NZ_BAED01000079.1 GCF_000241345.1 Gordonia amarae NBRC 15530 | reverse complement strand
GGTGGTGTTGGTGGGTGTGTGTTCTTTGAGAACTCGATAGTGTGTGACAAACTTTGTTTGATGCCAATATTTTTGGTAGTCAAATCTTTTTTTGAATGCCAGTTTGTTTTTTTGAGGATTTTTTGGTCAGGTTTTTCTCTCTGGTCTGAGAATTGTGTTGAAACTTTTTGTTTCAGTGTTTTTTCATGGAGAGTTTGATCCTGGCTCAGGACGAACGCTGGCGGCGTGCTTAACACATGCAAGTCGAACGGAAAGGCCCCTTCGGGGGTACTCGAGTGGCGAACGGGTGAGTAACACGTGGGTGATCTGCCCCTGACTTTGGGATAAGCCTGGGAAACTGGGTCTAATACCGGATATGACCTGCTCCTGCATGGGGGTGGGTGGAAAGCTTTTGCGGTCAGGGATGGGCCCGCGGCCTATCAGCTTGTTGGTGGGGTAATGGCCTACCAAGGCGACGACGGGTAGCCGACCTGAGAGGGTGATCGGCCACACTGGGACTGAGACACGGCCCAGACTCCTACGGGAGGCAGCAGTGGGGAATATTGCACAATGGGCGCAAGCCTGATGCAGCGACGCCGCGTGAGGGATGACGGCCTTCGGGTTGTAAACCTCTTTCGCCAGGGACGAAGCTTCGGTGACGGTACCTGGAGAAGAAGCACCGGCCAACTACGTGCCAGCAGCCGCGGTAATACGTAGGGTGCGAGCGTTGTCCGGAATTACTGGGCGTAAAGAGCTCGTAGGCGGTTTGTCGCGTCGTCTGTGAAATTCTGCAACTCAATTGTAGGCGTGCAGGCGATACGGGCAGACTTGAGTACTACAGGGGAGACTGGAATTCCTGGTGTAGCGGTGAAATGCGCAGATATCAGGAGGAACACCGGTGGCGAAGGCGGGTCTCTGGGTAGTAACTGACGCTGAGGAGCGAAAGCGTGGGTAGCGAACAGGATTAGATACCCTGGTAGTCCACGCCGTAAACGGTGGGTACTAGGTGTGGGTTCCTTTTCACGGGATCCGTGCCGTAGCTAACGCATTAAGTACCCCGCCTGGGGAGTACGGCCGCAAGGCTAAAACTCAAAGGAATTGACGGGGGCCCGCACAAGCGGCGGAGCATGTGGATTAATTCGATGCAACGCGAAGAACCTTACCTGGGTTTGACATACACCAGACGCCGGCAGAGATGTCGGTTCCCTTGTGGCTGGTGTACAGGTGGTGCATGGCTGTCGTCAGCTCGTGTCGTGAGATGTTGGGTTAAGTCCCGCAACGAGCGCAACCCTTGTCCTGTATTGCCAGCGGGTTATGCCGGGGACTTGCAGGAGACTGCCGGGGTCAACTCGGAGGAAGGTGGGGATGACGTCAAGTCATCATGCCCCTTATGTCCAGGGCTTCACACATGCTACAATGGCGCGTACAGAGGGCTGCGATACCGTGAGGTGGAGCGAATCCCTTAAAGCGCGTCTCAGTTCGGATTGGGGTCTGCAACTCGACCCCATGAAGTCGGAGTCGCTAGTAATCGCAGATCAGCAACGCTGCGGTGAATACGTTCCCGGGCCTTGTACACACCGCCCGTCACGTCATGAAAGTCGGTAACACCCGAAGCCGGTGGCCTAACCCCTTGTGGGAGGGAGCTGTCGAAGGTGGGATCGGCGATTGGGACGAAGTCGTAACAAGGTAGCCGTACCGGAAGGTGCGGCTGGATCACCTCCTTTCTAAGGAGCAATAAGCACACATGACCGGTGTTTGCCGGTGGTGTGGGATTCTGTTTCGTGACCGTAGGTGTCACGGCAGGTGCTCATGGGTGAAACATCAAACACATTCGTTATGCCGGCCGGGCCGTAGAGGTGTCTGGTTGGTGAGTGAGCTGTTCGGGTGACCGGACTGCTGGTGGTCGCACACTATCGGGGTTCTGAGAGAACACGCAGCAATGCGCGGTGATCTCTGCCCGCTGTCGGGTTGCCGGTGTTGAGGGGTCTTGTGATGAGGCCTGGAGCTGGTGGCTGGGGGTGGGTGTGTGTTGTTTGAGAAGTGCATAGTGGATGCGAGCATCTCATTGATGATGATCGGCGCCTTTCGGGGTGTTGGTTGTTGTTGATGGTATGAATATTGCAATTTCATTTTGAGATAGCGTTTTTTTGGCGTCTACATTCGTATCCCGGCCGGCTGGCTTGTTCTGATTTTTGTGGTCAGGGTGGTTGGTGGTGGGGGTGTGTTTGTAGGTGTTGTTGTAAGTGTTTTAGGGCGTTCGGTGGATGCCTTGGCACCAGGGGCCGATGAAGGACGTGGTAGGCCGCGATAGTCCTCGGGGAGTTGTCAAACGAGCTGTGATCCGAGGGTGTCCGAATGAGGAAACTCAGCACCAGTTATGTGGTGTTACCCGCACCTGAATGTATAGGGTGTGTGGAGGGAACGTGGGGAAGTGAAACATCTCAGTACCCATAGGAAGAGAAAACAAGTGTGATTCCGTGAGTAGTGGCGAGCGAAAGCGGATGAGGCTAAACCATGCGCATGTGTAACCGGGTAGGGGTTGTGTGTGTGGGGTTGTGGGGTTCATCTTCCCGGATCTACCTGTCCGGGCGTGAGTGATAAAATCATGGGTTAGGTGAAGTGGCCTGGAATGGTCTGCCGTAGACGGTGAGAGTCCGGTAGCTGAAAGCCTGTGGTCTTGCGTGATGGGTGCCCAAGTAGCAGCGGGCTCGTGGAATCTGCTGTGAATCTGCCGGGACCACCCGGTAAGCCTGAATACTTCCTGGTGACCGATAGCGGACTAGTACCGTGAGGGAAAGGTGAAAAGTACCCCGGGAGGGGAGTGAAATAGTACCTGAAACCGGACGCTTACAATCCGTCAGAGCCTGTGCACAGTTTGGTCTGTGGTGGGTGATGGCGTGCCTTTTGAAGAATGAGCCTGCGAGTTAGTGCTCGGTGGCGAGGTTAACCCGTGTGGGGTAGCCGTAGCGAAAGCGAGTCTGAATAGGGCGTTTGTAGTCGCCGGGTCTAGACCCGAAGCGGAGTGATCTACCCATGGCCAGGGTGAAGCAGCAGTAAGATGTTGTGGAGGCCCGAACCCACTTCAGTTGAAAATGGAGGGGATGAGCTGTGGGTAGGGGTGAAAGGCCAATCAAACTCCGTGATAGCTGGTTCTCCCCGAAATGCATTTAGGTGCAGCGTCACATGTTTCTTACTGGAGGTAGAGCTACTGGATGGCCGATGGGCCCTATCAGGTTACTGACGTCAGCCAAACTCCGAATGCCGGTAAGTGAGAGTGTGGCAGTGAGACTGCGGGCGATAAGGTTCGTAGTCGAGAGGGAAACAGCCCAGATCGCCGGCTAAGGCCCCTAAGCGTGTACTAAGTGGAAAAGGATGTGGGGTCGCGAAGACAACCAGGAGGTTGGCTTAGAAGCAGCCACCCTTGAAAGAGTGCGTAATAGCTCACTGGTCAAGTGATCCTGCGCCGACAATGTAGCGGGGCTCAAGTACACCGCCGAAGCCGCGGCACTCACACATGACATCGGCCACTGCCTGCGGGTGGTGGTGTAGTGGTGTGGGTGGGTAGGGGAGCGTCCTGCATCCGTGGAAGCGCCGGAGTGATCCAGGTGTGGAGGGTGTGGGAGTGAGAATGCAGGCATGAGTAGCGAAAGACAAGTGAGAAACTTGTCCGCCGGATGACCAAGGGTTCCTGGGGCAGGTTAATCCGCCCAGGGTGAGTCGGGACCTAAGGCGAGGCCGACAGGCGTAGTCGATGGACAACGGGTTGATATTCCCGTACCCGTGTATCCGCGCCCAATAGCGAGGCAGTTGTACTAAGCGTCCTGAACCGGATCGATCACCTTCGGGTGACGGGATGGGGATGCACGTGACCTTGGCTGTAGTAGTTAAGCGATGGGGTGACGCAGGAAGGTAGTGGGGCCAGTGAGTGGTTGTACTGGTGTAAGCCTGTAGGGCGTTGTGTAGGTAAATCCGCACAGCATGAGCCTGAGAGGTGATGCGTAGCCGTTGTGGCGAATTCCATGATCCTATGCTGCCGAGAAAAGCCTCTAGTGAGTTGGTACATGGCCCGTACCCCAAACCAACACAGGTGGTCAGGTAGAGAATACTAAGGCGATCGAGTGAACTGTGGTTAAGGAACTCGGCAAAATACCCCCGTAACTTCGGGAGAAGGGGGACCACGACTGGTGAACATCTTGCGGTGGGAGCTGGTGGTGGTCGCAGAGACCAGAGAGAAGCGACTGTTTATTAAAAACACAGGTCCGTGCGAAGTCGTAAGACGATGTATACGGACTGACGCCTGCCCGGTGCTGGAAGGTTAAGAGGACCGGTTAGTGACCTTCGGGTTGCGAAGCTGAGAATTTAAGCCCCAGTAAACGGCGGTGGTAACTATAACCATCCTAAGGTAGCGAAATTCCTTGTCGGGTAAGTTCCGACCTGCACGAATGGCGTAACGACTTCTCTGCTGTCTCAACCACAGACTCGGCGAAATTGCAGTACGAGTAAAGATGCTCGTTACGCGCGGCAGGACGAAAAGACCCCGGGACCTTCACTATAGCTTGGTATTGGTGTTCGGTTCGGTTTGTGTAGGATAGGTGGGAGACTGTGAAGCGGCCACGCCAGTGGTTGTGGAGTCGTTGTTGAAATACCACTCTGATCGTATTGGACTTCTAACCTCGGACCCTGATCGGGTTCAGGGACAGTGCCTGGTGGGTAGTTTAACTGGGGCGGTTGCCTCCCAAAATGTAACGGAGGCGCCCAAAGGTTCCCTCAGCCTGGTTGGCAATCAGGTGTTGAGTGTAAGTGCACAAGGGAGCTTGACTGTGAGACGTACATGTCGAGCAGGGACGAAAGTCGGGACTAGTGATCCGGCACCTACGAGTGGAAGTGGTGTCGCTCAACGGATAAAAGGTACCCCGGGGATAACAGGCTGATCTTCCCCAAGAGTCCATATCGACGGGATGGTTTGGCACCTCGATGTCGGCTCGTCGCATCCTGGGGCTGGAGTAGGTCCCAAGGGTTGGGCTGTTCGCCCATTAAAGCGGCACGCGAGCTGGGTTTAGAACGTCGTGAGACAGTTCGGTCTCTATCCGCCGCGCGCGTTAGAAACTTGAGGAAACCTGTCCCTAGTACGAGAGGACCGGGACGGACGAACCTCTGGTGTGCCAGTTGTTCCGCCAGGAGCACCGCTGGTTAGCTACGTTCGGAAGGGATAACCGCTGAAAGCATCTAAGCGGGAAGCCTGTTCCAAGATGAGGTTTCTCACCCTCTTGAAGGGTTAAGGCCCCCTACAGACCATGGGGTTGATAGGCCAGAACTGTACGCACAGTAATGTGTTCAGGTGACTGGTACTAATCGGCCGAGGACTTACAACAACATCACACACGGGGGCGAGCCCCCGTGGACCCCCAAAAGAATTACGCATCCACTATGTACCTCTGAAATAACACACGGCGACCTACGTCAGGTCGGTGATGGGTTTCACAGATTTGAAAGATCAAAAGATCAACAGATGACTGTGAAATTGTCAACCGGCCGAAAAGCGTGGCTGGTTGTATAATTTCACAGTTTTGCGGCGGCTATAGCGGTGGGGAAACGCCCGGTCCCATTCCGAACCCGGAAGCTAAGCCCACCAGCGCCGATGGTACTGCACCCTAGTCAGTGTGGGAGAGTAGGACACCGCCGCAATC
>NZ_BAED01000080.1 GCF_000241345.1 Gordonia amarae NBRC 15530 | reverse complement strand
CCGGTGTGATCGATCGGCAGTTCGTCCAGACCCCACCACAGCCGGTTCACGACAGCAGCGTGAGGGAGGGTAACGCCCTTCGGCTTGCCGGTGGAACCCGAGGTGAACAGCGTGTAGATCGCCGCGTCGGGGCGGATCGATGCGCCGCGTTCGGCGTCGGTGATCGGTGTGGTGGTCAAGTCCGCCACGCCGTCGCAGGAGACGACGATGGTGCGGATATCTCCGGGCTGTCCGGCTTCGAGAGCGGAGGTTTCGGCGACCAGGAGGAGATCGACACCGGCGGTCTCCAGCATGTATTCGACACGGTCGGCGGGGGTGCCCAGACCGATCGGCACGTACTGGCCACCGGCCGCGACGATCGCGTGGATCGCGACGATGAGTTCCACCGACCGCGGAATGCACAGCGCCACCGCCGAATCCGGACCGACGCCGGACTCGATGAGCTCACGGGCAAGCGAGTTGACGCGTGCACCGAACTCCGCGTAGGAGACACTTCGCCCCTCGAACCACAGCGCGGGTGCGTCCGGGGTCGCCGCGACCTGCGCGGCTACGGCGTCAACGATCGAACCGGCCCGAATCGCGACCTCGGCACCCCACTCGCGGCCCTCGACCTCGGCGACGCCGGCGTCGTCGAGCAGGTCGATGTCGGCCACCGGCAGTGCGGGCGCGGTCGCGATGGCGCGCATGATCTGAGTCAGCGCATGGGCGAACACGGCGATCTGGTCGTCGCCGAACGCCGACGGCAGATACTTGAGCCGGACCAGAAGCCCGTCGGCCGACGGCGCCGTCACCATGTTCAGCGGGTAGTGCGTGGAATCGCTAGCCCGGACATCGGTGATCGACAGCCCGCCGGTGGCCGAGGTGTCCGCGGTGGCCAGCGAATCGGCGTTCACCGGGTAAGACTCGTGAATGGTCAGGGTGTCGAACCCGACCGGCTTGCCCGCTGCCGCCGCGATGGCCGGCAGGCTCAGATACTGGTGGTCGAGCACCGTGATCTTGTCGGCCTGGACCTTGCCGATCACCTCTCCGATGGAGACCGCAGGGTCGACGTCGACCACCGCGGGCAGGGTGTTGATGAACAGGCCCACCATGGTTTCGACACCGTCGAGGTCGGCGGGCCTGCCCGATACCGTCTCGCCGAAGGTCACGACCCGGTTTCCGGTGAGCCGGGACACCAGCACCGCCCAGGCCACCTGGACGACCGTCGCCAGAGTGGAACCATGTTCTCGTGCAACCGATTCCAGCAGGGAGGTGGTCTCGGGGTCGAGACGGGTCTCGTAGTCGCGGGGCAGCGCGTCGGCCTCCGGTACCTGGCCGGCGGCCACCATCGTCGCACCCTCGACAGGGGCGAGGACCTCCCGCCACGCGGCCAGTCCCTGTGCCCGGTCGCGACCGGTGATCATCGTCAGGTAGTCGCCGAAATCGCCTGTCGCGCCACCGGATGCCACCGAGGTGTACGGGGTGCCGGTCGCATACACCGCCAACACGTCGGCCAGGACAAGCGGTGCCGACCAGCCGTCGAGAATGAGGTGATGGTTGGTCACGACGAGTGTCGATGATGCACCGTGCCGGACGAGGACGAACCTCAGCAGCGGCGGTGTGGCCAGGTCGAACGGCCGCACGCGCTGCGCCGCGACGATCGACTCGATCCGTTCGGCGACAACATCCTCGGTGCCATGTTCATCGAGGTCGACAACGGTCCAAGGCAGTTCGGCGTCGGCTGCGACGGCGGCGACCACCGCACCGCTCGGGGCGGCGACGAACCGCGACCGCAGCACCCGATGGTGGTCGATGACCTTCTGGGCCGCTGCCCGCAGCCGATCGGCGTCGGCACCGGACAGCGTCAGAACCGCCTGTGCCACATACACATCCACTTGACCACTGTCGATGGCCAGCTGTGACTGGAAGTACAGACCGCCCTGCAGCGGCGACAGCGGCCACAGGTCGGCATCGGGGAAACGCGCTTCCAGATCGTCGACGTCGGCCTGGGTCAGTTCGGCCCCGGGAATGTCGGATGGACTGGAACCGACCTGTCCCCCGACGGATTCGACGTACTCGGCGACCTCTGCCAGATAGTCCTGCCAGTGGCCGGCGATCTCGCGGGCGGCCGCCTCGGAGAAGATCGTGGTCAGGTAGCCCAGGCTCGCGACAAGTTCGCGGCGGCCGTCGTGGGTGGCGATACCGGCGTCGAGCCGGATCGCGGATGTGGCGACCATACCGCCGGAGATCGTGCCCGGCAACGCATACGGCTCTTGTGCCGGCGCGAACGGAACCAGAGCGGCAGCCGACTCATTGTCGGCGCGGACACCGCGGTTGCCGCCGTAGTTGAACGACACCGCGGGCAGCCCACGGTCGGCGAAACGCTCACCGTGTGGGCCGAACAGTAAGGGGGTGAACGCGATTCCGTTCTCCGGCTCGGCGTGGAAGGCCTCTTTGGTCTGCTTGATCAGTGCGCGCGGCGACTCGTCGGCCAGGTCGAGGCCGACCGGGGCGAGCGCCGTGAACCAGCCGACGGTGCGGGCCAGGTCGGCGCCGGGCGCGATCTCCTCGGCCCGGCCGTGCCCCTCCAGCAGGATCGACAGTCGCCCGCAGTCGTGCCCGTGCGCGGCGGCCCAGCGATCGACGGCCACGGCGAGCGCGGCCACCATCGCCTCCGACGCGCCGGCACCGAATGCCTCCGGCACCGTGGTGAGCAGGCGTTCGGTGATGTCGGCGGATACGGTGACCGACACCTCACCCATGGCGCGTTCCCGGTCGGCGACGCGATCGAGGGTGCGCCCGAACCATTCCCGAGTGGTCGGCAATTGCTCACGCCAGTAGTCGATCTCGTCGTCGCGTTCGGCGCCGAGATCGGCGAGGACCTGCGACCATCTGCGGACCGAGGTGCCCTCCGCGTTGAGCGAGACCGCCTGTCCGGCCCAGATCTGCCCGGCGGCCACCACGAGATCGGCGATCACGGTTTGCCAGGACACGATGTCGACGACGGCGTGGTGAATCGCCAGCACGAGACGGCCGTCGGAACCGTCGGCGGGCAGCACGCCCGCAGCCGCGACCATCGCGCCTCGGGTGGGATCGAGCCGGCCGATGGCCTCGGCGTGTGCCTGCTCGACGGCCGCGGTGAAGGCATCGGTGCCGGGAGCGGCTGCCACCGAATGCATCGTGACCGCCTGCGCGGCGTCGAATTCAGTCGCACCCGCGGTCATCGACCAGGTGTCGCCGGACACGGTGAGGGTGGCGGTGAGCATCGGATGGTTGGCGACCATCGCCGTGAGCACCGCACCGATTCCGTTCACGCCGCTGCCGGCCGGCAGTGCCAGCACCTGCGACTGCGAGAAATCAGCGAAATCTTCTGCAGTGTCACTTCTTTCGAGCATCCACCGGACCATCGGCGGGAGGGTGACCTCGCCGCCGGGTCCGCCGGGCAGCTCGTCGAGGACCACCGATTCGCGTTCGCCCACCGCATGAGCCAGTGCGCGAACGGTTTTCAGTTCGAAGATGTCGCGGGGCCGCAGTTCGTAGCCGGCGGCGCGCAACGCCGAGGACAACTGGATCGACATGATCGAGTCGCCGCCGAGGGCGAAGAACGAGTCGGTGGCACCGACCTGATCGTGGCCGACAAATCCGGCGATGATCGCGGCGATGGTCCGCTCGACCTCGCCCTCGGGTGCTACATATCCGGCCTCCACCAGCGCGGACGGCGCGGGGAGCGCAGCCCTGTCGAGTTTGCCGCCCGGTGTCAGCGGCATCGCATCGAGGGCGATCAGCTGCGCGGGCACCATATGCGCCGGCAACGTGGACGCTGCGGCGGACAGCACCGCGTCGACATCGGCGCCGTCGGGCGCCACCACATAGCCGACGAGGCGGGTGCGGCCGGAGGCGGCATCGTCGACACCGAGCACCAGCGCCTGGGTGATGCCCGGCTGGTCGGTGAGCACCGCCTCGATCTCGCCGAGTTCGATGCGCTGGCCACTCACCTTGACCTGGTGGTCGGCACGGCCCGCGTACTCCAGGTCGCCGGAGGCGTTGACCCGCACCAGGTCGCCGGTGGCGTACATCCGCGCTCCGGGTGCGTCGAACGGGTCCGCGACGAACGAGGTGACGGTGGCGGCGGGCTTGTTCAGGTAGCCGCGCGCCAGGGCGGGCGCCGACAGGTACAGCTCACCCACCACGCCCTGCGGGACCTGGTGCAGGCGGGTGTCGAGGACGTAGGTGGTGAATCCGACGATGCCGCGGCCGATGGTGACCGGTTTGCCCGGCAGCAGGCGCGCGCGTGTGGCCCACACGGTGGCCTCGGCGGGACCGTAGACGTTGAAGATGCGGCGGCCGCGGGCGGCCCAGCGTTCGACCACCTCCGGTGGGCAGGCCTCACCGCCGATGGCGAGGTGTTCGACCGTCTCGCCGAAGTCGGGGTCGACGGTGGCGAGCACCGTCGGGGTGATGATGACGTCGGTGACCTCGTGGTTCTCGATGACCTCCCCGAGGGCGTCGCCGGCGTAGTCGGCCTGCGGCGCGACGACCAGGGTGTGTCCGGCCAGGACGGCGGCGGCCATCTCGACGACGATCGGGTCGAAGCTCGCTGAGGCCAGGTGCAGGATACGGGTATCCGGGTTGTCCTCACGCGGCCCGGTGACCTGAGCGAAGGTCTCCATCAGGTCGGCGATACCGGCATGGGTGACGCTCACACCCTTGGGACGGCCGGTGGAGCCCGAGGTGTAGGTGAGATAGGCGAGGTTGCCGAGCCGGACCGGTCCGTTCAGCTCACCGGGTGTCAGCGGATCGCCGGACAGGCTCTCGTCGTCGAGATCGTCCAGGCGCAGCCACTCGCGGTGGTCACCGCCGAGACGCTCGCGGGTGGCCCCGTCGGTGATGCCGATCTCGACGGCCGAATCGTCGAGCATGTACTCGATGCGGTCGAGAGGATAGGACGGGTCGATGGGCAGGAAGGCCGCCCCCGATTTGGCGATACCCCACACGGCGATCACCGACTCGGCGGACCGGTCGAGGGCCACGGCCACCACGCTCTCGGCCCCCGCGCCGCGGGCGATGAGTGCCCGCGCGATCCTGTTGGTGACGGCCTCGAACTCGGCGTAGTTGAGCTCGGTGTCACCGCAGATTACCGCGGGATGGTCGAGGTCCAGATCGCGTCGCGCGAGTAGATCGATCAGCGTGCCGGCTTCGACGAGACCGGGGTTGCCGCTGGTCGGATCGTTCGTGGTCGCCATTGTGTGTGGCACTCCTTCGCCCATGTTCACTGGTCTCGCTGTCCCCCCGTAGCCCGATCGTGATGACGATGTGGGCCGCGGTTCCGGCTGTTGGTCCATTGTGTCTGTGGCACCGAAAGGAATATCGTTCAGGCCGCAACACGCGTTAGGGCGGTCGACCATTCGGTCGACCGCCGTCGGTCACTGTTTTCGGGGCTTCAGCGGGTCATCGATCCATTATGTCAAGATCTCCGGACGGGTTGAGCATCCCGCGCACTCCGGTGGCGTACATCCGCTGCCCGTCACCCGCCGGATCTGCGACGAAGCGCACCGCGGTGTCGCCCGAACGGCCGAACAGGCCCTGGGCCAGAGCCACCCCCGACACGTACACGTCGCCGGCCTGACCCGGTCCCGCCTCGGCGAGCCTGTCGTCGAGCACCCGCACCGTCATCCCGCCGATCGCCTTGCCGGCGGTGACGGGCTTCTTGCGCGCCACCCGGCCCCGGGTGACCCAGCCAGACGCCCCGGCCGGGCCGAACGCGGTGAAGATGCGGCGGCCCCGTGCCCACCACTGCGCGACCAGATCGTCGGCGCAGCGGCCACCTGTGACCACGATGTTGCGGACCGTGTCCGCCGCGGCCGGGTCAACCGCGGCCAGCACCGACGGCGACCACCACACGTCGGTGACCTCACCGGCGGTCAATGCCCGCTCCAGCTCGCCCGTCTCTCCCGAGTCCGCCACGACCAGGGTGTGACCCGAGACGACCCCGGCGATCATGGACACCCAGACGCTCACCGAGTGGGCGTCGGGAGTCACGAGCACCCGGGTGTCGGGGTCGGTTGCCCGCGAGCCGGTCAGGCCCAGACATTCGGCCGCCACCTGCGCCACACCCTGATGGGTCAGGACCATCGGCGTCCCCCCTGATTCCGGGCCGGCGTCGGACACCAGCGCCACCGCGTCGGCCAGACGCACCGAGCGGCGGAACTCGGCCGTGCCGACCGGTGTATCCGGGACGGCACTGTCGGTGACGTCGGCCCACGAGACCGCCGTCACCGCGTCCCCCACCGGGCGGTCGGTGATGGCGAAGACGGTGCCCGTCCCGCCCGCAACAGGGTCGAGGACAGGGTCGAGGGCAGCAGCATCGAGGGCAGCGGCCGCGACGGCCGCACCCGTCTTGACCACACCCCACCAGCCGAGCACCCCGTCGACCGGGCCGGCGGCGTCCACCACGACCACATCACCGGCGCCCGCGCCGCGCCCGATGAGGACACGGGCGATGCGGTCGGTGCGGCGCTCGAACGTCGCGTAGTCGAGTACCGTGTCGCCGGCCAGGATTGCCGGATGGGCCGGGTCGAGGTCGCGTCCGCCGAGCAGATCGACGAGCGTGCCGGGTTCGACGCTCGCGTCGCCTACACCGGCGGGGTTTGCGGGGGCGGGCCCGGCCGGTGTGGCCGAGGTGGTGACGATGTCGATGTCACCGACCGCCTTGTCGGAGCCGGACACGATCGCGGTGAGCACCCGCAGCCATACCGCGGCCAGCCGCTCGATCGTCGACTGGTCGAACAGTGCGGTGGCATAGGTGAATTCGACACGGGTATGGCCGGCGGATTCCACCACGCTCACCATCAGGTCGACCTTGGCGTCCGCCGAGTCGATGACGATGGGCTCGATATCGGCGTCGCCGAGTCCGGTGGCCCCCAGATCCACCTCACCCACCGTGTGTGTGAGCGACACCTGCGCCAGCGGCGCGTATGCGGTGGACCGTTGCGGCGCGAACCGCTCCACCAGCTGTTCGAACAGAACGTCGGCGTGCCCGAACGCCTCCAGGTCGGTACGCCGCACCTCGTCGAGGACATCGGTGACCGACGCCGCCGGGTCGATGCGGGTGCGCAGCACCAGGGTGTTGACGAACATGCCGACGAGCCGTTCCAGTGGGCCGTCTGTGCGCCCGTCGATCGGCGAGGCGATCACCACATCGGCGGTGGCCGCCATCCGGGACACCGTGATCGCCAGCGCCGCGTGGAACACCATGAACGAGGTGACCTTATTCTCGCCCGCGCAGCGGGCCACGGCGATGGCGATATCGTCGGGCAGCGCCGTGCGGACCACGCCGCCGGCGGGGTCGGCGACGGCGGGCCGGGGCCGGTCCATGGGGAGGTCGGTGACCGCGGGCAGCCCGTCGAGCTGCCCGGCCCAGTACGCCAGTTCCCTGGCCATGACACTGCCCGGGTCACCGGCATCGCCGAGGGCCCGCTGCTGCCACATGCTGTAGTCGGCGTACTGCACCGGCAACGGTTCCCACAGCGGGGCGGTGCCGGCGGCCCGTGCCGCGTAGGCGGTGGTCAGATCGGCGATGAACACACGCGCCGACTCTCCGTCGAAGGCAATGTGGTGGGCGACGAACAGCACCTCGGTGACGCCTGTCGCGGCATCCTGCCACACCCGCACCCGCACAGGCAGGTCAGTGGTGACGTCGAAGCCTTCCTGGGCCGCCGCCGGCACCTCGTCACGGCCGGCGCAGATCCGCCAATCGAGCAGCTCCGGCACCCGCGCGGCATCGACGACGTGCTGGTACGGACCGTCGGCGTCGGACAGGTAGCGGGTACGCAGCACCTCGTGCCGGCCGATGGTGTCGATGACGGCACCGCGCAGCGCGTCGAGGTCGATCCGGCCCCGCAGCCGTACCGGCAGTGGAATGTTGTAGGCGGCCGAGGCGGGATCGAACTGGTTCACGAACCACATCCGGCGCTGGACATGCGACAGGGGAACCCGCTCCGGGCGCGGCACGAGGGCCGTCAGCGGCGGCAATTGCGGAGAGTTCCCCGCGGTCGCGGCGATCAGCGAGCGCACCGTGGGAGCCTCGAAGACATCGCGCACCGACACCCGCACCCCGAGCGCGGCCCCGGCCCGCGACGCCACCCGCATGGCCAGGAGCGAATTCCCGCCCGCGTCGAAGAACGACGTGGTCACGCCGAACGTGTCGAGGCCGGTGACGTCGGCGAAGATCCGCGCGATCGCCGATTCGGTCTCCGTGGCGGGTGCGACGTACTCGTCGGTCGAGGTCCCGAAGTCCGGACGCGGCAACGCGGCCCGGTCCGTCTTTCCGGCCGCGTTAATGGGCCACTCATCGAGCGGCAACCATACGCCGGGCACCATGAAATCCGGAAGCAGCTCCACCACATGCGATTTCACAAACTCGACGTCAATCGTGGCCGGCGTCAGATAACCGACCAGGTGCTGGGCTCCCGAGTCGGCCCGCACCACGGCGGCAGCGGCGTGCACCACACCCGGGACACCCGACAGCACCGTCTCGATCTCCCCGAGTTCGATACGCTGCCCGCGCAGCTTGACCTGGAAGTCACGTCGGCCCAGATACTCGATGTCACCCGAATCATTCAGGCGGACAACATCTCCGGTCCGATAGAGCCGGCCACCCACGGCGAACGGGTCGGCCACGAAACGCTCGGCCGTCATGCGCTGCGCGCGGGCATAACCGCGCGCCGTCTGCACACCCCCGAGATAGAGCTCGCCGGACACCCCCGCCGGCACGGGATGCAGACGGGTATCGAGCACGTACGCCCGCACCCCCGGCACCGGCCGGCCGATGGTCACCCGGCCGTCGGCCGGATCGAACACCGAGATCGTGGAATAGATGGTGGTTTCCGTGGGCCCGTACTGATTGTGGACGCTGACCGCCCAGTCCTCGGTGACCTCGGCGGCCACCGACGGCGGCAGTGCCTCACCACCGGCCGCCACCTTGGTCAGGGTTCTCGCCCAGGAGTTGTCCTCCCCGAGCGTCTCGGCCATCATCGCGAGCATCGACGGCACGACGATCATCGCTGTCACCCCGAACCGCGCGACAGCGGTGGCGAGCGCCCGCGGGTCGCGGTGTTCGCCGGGTTCGAGAAGCACCAGCGGTGTTCCGTCGACGATCGGGCGCACAAACTCCAGCACCGCCGGGTCGAAGGTGTATTCCAGCACCTGGAGGAACACATCGCCTGGACCGAATCCGTAATG
This sequence comes from Gordonia amarae NBRC 15530, assembly GCF_000241345.1. Lineage (GTDB taxonomy): Bacteria > Actinomycetota > Actinomycetes > Mycobacteriales > Mycobacteriaceae > Gordonia > Gordonia amarae. The sequence goes on along the minus strand of NZ_BAED01000080.1, from coordinate 93,938 downwards.
CGCACGGTCGGCGTAGATCTCGGCGATCAGCGCGCGATGGCTCACCGTCACGCCCTTGGGCCGGCCGGTGGAGCCGGAGGTGAACATCGTGTAGGCGGCATTGTCCGGGCGCAGCGGGGCGAGCCGGTCGGCGTCGGTCACCGGTGCGATGGCCGGCGCGACATCGCCGCAGCAGTCGACGACGATCACCTGGGCGTCGCCGGTGCCGGCATCTCCGGATGCGGCGAGTACCACCGCCGCCCCGGCGGTGGCCAGGATGTACCCGACGCGATCCTCCGGCGCGTCCGGGGCGATGGGCACGAACTGTCCGCCCGCCACCCACACCGCGTGCAGCGCCACCACCATCTCCAGCGAGCGGCCGAACCGGATGCCGACCGCGGTATCGGGGCCGACCCCGGCCGAGATGAGTTCGCGCGCCAGAACATTCACGCGGGCACCCAATTCGGCGTAGGTGACCTCACGGTCTCCCGCCCACACCGCCACCTTGTCCGGCGCCGATGCGACGCCCCGGGCGAACAACTCGGCCACCGAGTCCGCCCCGCCGGCCACCTCACCCCCGGACGCGGCGTCGAGAAGCTTCCGCTCGTCCGTCACCGACATCAGTTCCGCATCGCCGACCGCCATCGCGGGGTCGGTGGTCAGGCCCTCGAGGAGCCGGACGAGCCGCGCGGCGAAGGCGGTCATCGTGGTGTCGTCGAACAGGTCGGTCGCATAGGTGATCGCGCCGGTCCAGTCGGTCCCGTCCCCGGCCGGTGACAGCATCACCTCGACGTCGAGTTTCGCCGGGGTCGTCGGCGCCTCCAGCGGCTCCACCCGCACCCCCGCCACCGACAGCCCAGCCGCGATCCCCGCCTGTGGGTCGAACGACAGCGACACCTGCGCCAGCGGCGAGAATGCCTCGCTGCGGACCGGGTCGAGCGCCTCCACCACCGTCTCGAACGGCACGTCGGCGGTGGCATAGGCGTCGAGGTCCGCGGCCCGGACCTGGTGCAGCAGTTCGGTGAACGACATGCTCTGGCGGATCGGTGTGCGCAGCACGAGCGTGTTGACGAACATGCCAACGAGCGGATCGAGCACCTGCTGACCACGCCCGGCCACAGGTGTCGCGATCGCGATGTCGTCCGTGGCGCTCAGCCGGGACAGCAGCACAGCGAGCGCCGCGTGCACGACCATGAACGGGGTGACCCCGTGGCGGCGTGCCGTGTCGCCGATCTCGGCGCCCACCGCGGCCGGGAGGGTGAACCCGACCCGAGCACCGCGGTGCGAGGCGACAACGGGACGGGGCCGGGCGCCGGCGATGTCGAGGACCTCGGGGAGGCCGGCTAGCCGGTCACGCCAGTGCTCAAGCTGGCGTGCCACCACCGAGTCGGGCGCCGCCATCCGCCCGGCACGCTGCTCGGGGCTGCCGAGAACGTCGTGCTGCCACAGCGCGTAGTCGGCGAACTGCACCTCCAGCGGCGCCCATGACGGCGCCGCCCCACCGCTGCGGGCGGCGAAGGCGGCAACCACGTCGGCCACCAGCGGGGGCATCGACTCGCCGTCGACGGCTATGTGATGGGCGACGACGGCGAGCAGGAAGTCGCCGGGAGCCTGCTCGTACAGCCGGACCCGCAACGGCCATCCGGCAGTGACGTCGAACCCGGAGGACACGGCGGCCACGATGTCGGCCTCGGAGCCGACGACCCGCCAGATGTCACGTCGGTCGAACTCGTCGATCGCCCCGATCAGCTGTCGCGGTTCGCCGTCGACCGCGGGGAAAGAGGTGCGCAGTACCTCGTGGCGGGTCACCACGTCGCGGACGGCCTCGCGCAGGGCGGTGGCGTCGACCGGGCCGGTCAGCCGCAGCACCGCCGGCACGTTGTAGGTGGCCTCGGCCGGGTCGAACTGGTTGATGAACCACAACCTGGCCTGCGCGAACGACAGCGGGATGACCTCCGGGCGCGGGCCGGCCGTGATCGGCGGGAGCGCCCGCGCATGCCCGGCCACCTCGGCAACCAGCTCACGGACCGTGTTGGCGGAGAACACATCCCGCACCGACACCGCGGTCCCGAGGACATCGCCGGTCCGCGCCGCCAGCCGCATCGCGGCCAGCGAGTTGCCGCCCAGATCGAAGAACGAGGCGGTGACACTCACGCGTTCGGCACCGAGGACGTCGGCGAATACCTGCGCGACGAGGGCCTCCTCGTCGGAACCGGGTTCGGTGAAGTCGTCGCCGGCATCGGCGAACCCGGGCGCCGGCAACAGTTTCCGGTCGAGCTTGCCCGAGACACTCAGCGGGACCTCGGCCAAACCCACCCAGACAGACGGAACCATGTACGCCGGCAGTCGTTGCGCCGCGAACGCCGAGACCGCGGCCGTGTCGGCGCCGGCCGGGGCGAGGTACCCGGCGAGCACCTGATCTCCCGACGGCGTCGTGACGACGGCGGCGGCGGCATGCACCACACCGGGTGCGGCGGCCAGGACTGCCTCGACCTCACCGAGCTCTAGTCGCTGCCCTCGCAGCTTGACCTGAAAATCGGTGCGGCCCAGGTACTCCAGGCTTCCGGAGGCCGTCCAGCGCACCAGGTCGCCGGTTCGGTACAGGCGCCCGCCGTCGGGGCCCAGCGGATCGGCGACGAAACGCTCGGCCGTCAGGTCCGGGCGCGCGGCGTAACCCCGGGCCAGCTGCACGCCACCGAGATACAGTTCACCGATGACCCCCGCGGGCACCGGGTGCAGCCGTTCGTCGAGCACGAGCGTGGTGGTGTTGGGCACCGGTGTACCGATCGGGATCACCTCGTCGCCGGCGTGTACCTCGTGGGCGGTCACGTCGACGGCGGCCTCCGTGGGTCCATACAGGTTGACCAGCCGGACCGACCCGAGCGCGGACAGCAACGCACGCGAGGACGGCACCCCAAGAGCCTCACCTGAGGTGAAGACGACCCGCAGCGATGTCAGTGCCGCGAGCCGATCCGTACCCAGCACGTCGGTGAATGCCGCCAGCATCGACGGCACGAAGTGCACGACCGTCACCCGCTGGTCGCACACCAGCGCATCGAGGTAGTCGGCGTCGCCGTGCCTACCCGCTTCCGCGATGACAAGTGGGGCGCCGATCATGGGCGGCAGGAACAGCTCCCACACCGACACGTCGAAGGTGGCCGGCGTCTTCTGCACGAACACGTCGAGGGCGGACAGGCCGTACCGCGCGCGCATCCACTCCAGCCGGTTGCGCAGCGCCCGATGCGACACGGTGACACCCTTCGGGCGGCCCGTCGATCCCGAGGTGAACAGGGTGTATGCCGCGTGGTGCGGCAACAGCGGCGCAGTGCGCTCGGCATCGGTCACCGGCGCCACCGGAACCGGATCCACCGCCCCTGTGCAATCGACGAGAACGATGTCGACGTCCTCCGGCAGCGCCGCGACATCGGTACCGGCCACCAGAACGACGGTCGCTCCGGCGGTCCGCAGCATGTAGTCGACCCGGTCCGCGGGCGCGTCGGCGGCAACCGGCACGTACTGACCACCGGCGGCGAGCACCGCGTGGACGGCGACGAGCAGTTCGACGCTGCGGTCGATCATCACGCCGACCGCGCTGTCGGGCCCCACTCCTAGCGAGATCAGTTCCCGTGCAAGCGTATTGACGCGTAAACCGAATTCTGCGTACGTGAGGTCACGGTCGCCGGCGCGGAGTGCCGAACTCTCCGGCGAGGAGATCGACCGGGCCCCGATCACATCGACGACGGTACCCGGAGGCACCGGGAGCACCTGCCCTTGAGCGGCCTCCAGCACCACAGACCGCTCGGCCGCGTCAACGAAGCCCGCCTCGCCCACCGGCATGGCCGGGTCGGCGGTGAGTGCGTCCAGGAGCGCGACGAAGCGCCGCAGCATCGTCGCGGCGGTCGGCTCGGCGAACAGGTCGGTGGCGTAGGTGAGCGCCAGCGACCAGGACTCGCCCGGGGCCGCGGTGGACACGATCACCGACAGATCCAGCTGCGCCGGGATCTCGGGCAAGTCGACCGGGGTGAAGCCAAGGCCGCCCACCGCCACGTCGGCACCGGCCGCCGAGGCTGCCGGATCGAACGACAGCAGCACCTGGGCAAGCGGTGAGAATGCTTCGGAGCGAACCGGATCCAGCGCCTCCACGACCGATTCGAACGGGGCCTCGGAGTGGCCGAACGCGTCGAGGTCGGTGCCGCGCACCAGACGCAGGAAGTCGGTGAACGCCTGACCCGGATCGGTCGGGGTGCGCAGCACCAGGGTGTTGACGAACATGCCGACAAGCGGCTCGAGCACCGCCTGGCCGCGCCCGGCGATCGGGGTGGCCACAGCGATGTCCCGCGTCCCACTGAGCCTGGCCAGCAGGACTGCGAGCGCCGCATGCACCACCATGAACGGGGTTGCGCCATGCGTCCGCGCCACCTCAAGAATCCGGGCAGCGACAGCGGTGGGCACCTCGGTGTGCACCTGGGCGCCGCGATAGCCGGCGACCTTGGGCCGGGGATGGTCCGCCGGCAGGTTCAGCACATCCGGCAGCCCCGCCAGTTGTCGACGCCAATAGGCCAATTGGCGGCCGACCACCGAGCCGGGATCATCCACGGCCCCGAGCGCCGCATGCTGCCAGAGCGCGAAGTCGGCGTACTGCACGGCCAGCGGTGCGAAATCTGGTGCCCGGCCGTCGATCCGGGCGGCATAGGAGCTCAGGAGATCACTCACCAGCGGCAGGACGGATTCACCGTCGACGCCGATGTGATGGCCGACCACGGCGAGCAGGTGCTGCGCGGAATCCTCCGGGTCCGGCGAAAGACACACGCGCAGCGGCCAATCCGAGGTCACATCAAAGCCCGCGGAGATGGTGCCGAACAATTCCTCACTCGAGGCGCTCACGCGCCACACGCCTCTGTCGGGGAGTTCGCCCACGCCGCCGACGAACTGGAACGGTTCGCCGTCCGGCGCGGGGAAAGAGGTGCGCAGGATCTCGTGCCGCGACACCAGATCACCGACCGCCAGCCGCAGTGCGTCGGCATCCAGCGGCCCGGCCACCCGCAGCACCACGGGAATGTTGTAGGCGGGGGAGGCCGGGTCGAGCTGATTGATGAACCACATCCGGGCCTGGGCGAACGAGAGCGGCACGCGGGCAGGCCGCGGATCCGCCACCACCACCGCACCCAGGCCCGCGTCGGCATCCGCCACACGCTCGGCGAAGCCGCGCACGGTGGGCGCTTCGAACAGGTCACGCAGGTTGAGGTCGACGCCCAGCTCGTCACAGACGCGGGCGACGATGCGCGCCGCGAGCAGCGAGTTGCCGCCCACGTCGAACACCGACTCGATGACGCTGATCCGCTCCAGACCGAGCACCTCGGCGAAGATCTTCGCGAGCGTGGACTCCGCATCGGTCTCGGGTGCGACGAACTCGACCGCGGACACCAGCACGGGTGCGGGCAGCGCCCGGCGGTCGAGTTTGCCGTTCACGTTCAGTGGGAGCTGCTCGATCACCATGATCACGTCGGGCACCATGTACTCGGGAACCTTGCCCGCGACAGCACGTTTGATGTCCGCGGTGACGAGTTCGCCGGCACCGGAGCCCGCGGTGACATAGCCGACGAGCTGATCGGGGAAGCCCTCCCGTGAATGCACAGTGGCCGCCGCCGCGCTGACCCCGTCCGCCGCGAGCAGTGCCGCCTCGACCTCGCCGAGTTCGATGCGGAAGCCCCGCAATTTCACCTGATCGTCGGCGCGCCCGAGATACTCGATGCCGCCGTCGCGGATCAGCGCGACGTCGCCGGTCTGGTACATCCGGTCGCCGGTGCCGCCGAACGGGTCGGCGACGAACCGGCTGGCGGTCAGCTCGAACCTGTCGGCATACCCTCGAGCGAGCTGACCGCCTGCCAGATATAGATGTCCGGGCACCCCGGCGGGGACCTTGGCCAGCCGGGAGTCGAGCACGTAGGCCCGGACGCCGGGCAATGCGGCCCCGATGTCGCTGGCCGAGGTGGCCGCCACGAAGTCCGGGGTCAGCTCGCGGCGCGTGGAGTACACGGTGGCCTCGGTGGGCCCGTACATGTTGTTCAGTTGTGGCCCGGCGACGCCGTCGCAGCGCTCCCGGTCGGCGAACCAGCGGCGGACCTGTTCGAAATCGAGTGCCTCACCGGCCAGGATCATCGACCGCACCGATGCCGGGAACCGTCGGACGGACGGATCCCGCACGGCGTCGGCAAGCTGGTAGAAGGCCGACGGCGTCATATTGATCACCGTCACGCCCTCGGCGTCGAGCACCCGCACCAGATCCGACGGGGTGCGCGTGGTCAGGTAGTCCAGGACGACGAGCCTGCCACCCCAGCACAGCGACACCCAGACCTCGCTGACCGAGACGTCGAAGGCGTAGGAGGTGTACATCGCCCACACGTCCTCGGGCGTGTAGTCGTATTCGCGGCCTATCGCCGACAGCAGGTTGACCACGTCGGCATGGCTGATCACCACGCCCTTCGGCCGGCCCGTGGAGCCGGAGGTGTACATGACGTAGGCGGGATGGGCGCTGTCGATCGTCGCCGGCAGCGCGGCCAGGTGGTCGTCGGTGCCCAGTGCGCTCTGCGTGGCGACGGTGACGAGGGCGGCGCCGAGATCGGACCACTTCCCGATCGTCTCCTCGTCGGTCAGCACGAGGACCGGGTCCGCGTCGCCGACGACCATCCGCAGGCGGTCGAGCGGGTGGGTCTGGTCGAGCGGCAGATAGCCGGCTCCCGCCTTGACCACGGCCAACAGGGCGACGACCAGCTCGATACCGCGCGGCAACGCGACGCCGACCAGCCGCTCGGGGCCCGCGCCGGCGGCGAGCAGCCCGGCGGCGAGGGTGTCCGAGCGGTTGTCGAGGTCGGTGTAGGTGACTGTGTTCCCTTGCTCGTCGACGAGCGCGGTCCGGTCGCCGAAGCGTGCCGCGACCGACCGGAAGATGCCGGGCAACGAGGCGAGATCGGCGCTGCCCGCAAGATCGAGCGCGGTCGCCCGCAACGAGGCCAGCGTCTGTCTGGTCTGTGCGGCGACGGCCTCCGGGGACAGCCCGGCCACCGGCAGTGCGGTGGTGAGTGCGGCACCGACCGCGGCATCGGTGTCGATGCCCTGGGCCGCCAGCACCTTGGCTGTCACCGACAGTTGCGCGTTGAGCTGTGCGAACGTCACGGGTCCGGTGGTGCCGTCGACGGCAACCGCCTCGGGGCGAACGGCCGCGGCGAACGCGACCAGGTCCACCGTCGCCACCGCAGGGCCCCAGACACGGCTGAACGCGGCAGCAACCTCACCCAGACCCGTCACGCCACACCAGCTCCTTCCACATCTGTCACGCCTGTACCCGGCACGGCGCCCTCCGTCTGCCGCACGGCCATCGGGCCGTACCTGTACCGATTCACGGACAACCACGTCCGGTTGAGGACCGCCAAGGCTGTAATGCCGGACCAAATGACATTAGCCGTCCGACAATACGCCACCGTCCGGTCGTGGGTATGCTCACCCGTTCAGCCTTTCGGGCTTGTCCTTGATATGAAGATCGCCCGCATCATCGAGGTACGCCCGCAGACCTGTCGCGACGATCCGATCACCCCATTCACCTGCGGGATCGGCGACGAACACCGCGGCCGTCGACGCCGCATCGCCCAGGTAACCGAGCGCTATCCCGGCGCCGCCGAGGTACAGGTCACCCGTGGTGCCGTCGGCCACCGCCGCGAGGCGCCCGTCGAGAATCCGGACGACGACACCGCCGACGGCCCGGCCCACGCCGGTGTCCTTACCCGGCCGCACCCTGGCCGTGGTCGCCGTCCCCGACAGCTCGGCGGGCCCGAAGAGCGTGAACAGTCGTCGTCCGCGCGCCTTCCAGGGGCCGCAGACCGCGGCCGTCTCGGGTTCGCCGGTGAACGTCAGGTTCCGCACCGACTCGAGCGCGGTGGCCTCGAGCGCCTTCAGATCGGCGAGCGGTGTCCACAGGTCCGTCACCGCGTGCGCGGCGATCGTCGCGGCAAGGCGCTCACCGATCGGCCCCCTGCCGTCGGGCACCACCACCAGGGTGTGCCCGGCGCCGACTGCGGCGAGCATCTCCCGGAACGCATCGATCGTGCCCGGCACCCCGAACGCCGGCACCCGCGTATCCGGGTCGGTGGCGAGGCTGCCGGTGACCTTCAGGTTCTCGGCCGGCATCAGCGACAGTCCCGCATGGGTCATGGCCGTCAACGGTGCGCCGGGCCTCGACCGGACCAGCGCCACGACGTCGCCAGGACGGACGGGCGCGGTACGTTCGGCCGCGCTGACCGGCGCCGCCGACTGCGCGCCTTCGAGATCGGCCAGATGTGCCCGCTCGACGGCGTCCGGACCGTCCGGCCCGATCCACAACCTGAGCCCGGGCCATGCGGCGGGGTCCTCGTCGCCGGCTGCTCCCACATAGACCGCCCCGGATTTCAGCACGCCCCAGGCGGCGACCACCGCGTCGACGGTCCGGCCAAGCCCCACGGCGACCATATCGCCGGGACCGATTCCCCGGCCGATCAGCGCCCGCGCCACCCGGTTGGTCCGCGACTCGAACTCCGCATATGCGAGGAGCGCACCGTCGCCGAGCACCGCCGGATGAGTGGGGTCGAGATCGCGCGCGGCCAGCACACCGACAAGGGTCGACGGGTCGTCCGCGGCCTCGGCCCGCGACGGGGAGCCACCCGCGTTCCCTGTCGCGGCAACCACGCCGGCGCCGGTCCCGGAGGCACCGAGGATGTCGATGTCGCCGACGGCCGGATCGGCGACCGGGGTGCTCCCGACGAGGGATTCGAGGATGCGTTCCCACACCCGGCCGAACCGGACGATTCTGTCTTCGTCGAACAGTGCTGTCGCGTAGGTGAACTCGGCCTCGGTGTGTCCCCTGCCCTCGTGCACGCTCAGCATCAGGTCGGTCTTCGCCTCGATGACGTCCTCGACCACGGGCTCGACGGCCAGGTCTCCCACAGCCTGTGCCGCGGCGAAGACGTCCAGATCACCTGCGGTGTAGGTGAGGGCGATCTGGAACAGCGGTGAGTACGACGTGGGCCGCTCCTCGATGAGGGTGTCAACCAACTGGTCGAACTGCACCTCGGCGTGAGCGAAGGCGTCGAGGTCGGTGCGCCTGGCCACCGCGAGGACCTCGGTGACGGTGTCCGACGGGTCGAAGGTGGTGCGCAGGACCAGCGTGTTGACGAACATCCCGACCACACGATCGAGCACCCGGTCGGCCCTGCCGGCGATGGGGGTGCCGATCACCACATCCCACTTGCCGGTCATCCGCGCGATGGTCAGCGCAAGAGCGGTGTGGAACACCATGAACGGGGTCACCCGGTGCTCGGCCGCACACGCGGCGACGGCCCCGGCGATGTCTGGGCGCACCGTCATCCGCACCACCCCGGCCTCGGTGCCCGCCACCGCGGGACGGGGCCGGTCCATCGGCAGGTCGGTCACCTGCGGCATACCCGCCAGGTGCCGCACCCAATAGCCGAGCTGGCCGCCCGGCGCCGGGTGCTCGGTTCTCTCCTCCACGATCTCCCGCTGCCACAGCGTGAAATCGGCATACTGCACCGGCAGGCTTTCCCACTCGGGTGCACCACCGGCACCCCGGGCCGCATACGCCGTCACCAGGTCCTCCAACAGCACCCGCACCGATTCACCGTCACACGCGATGTGGTGGACGACGACGAGGATCTCCGATTCATGGGACTGCGCGTCACGGAAGAACCTGACCCGCACAGGCAGTTCGGACTCGACCCGGAATCCGGCCACGGCCGCTGCGCGCAACTGGTCACGTTGGCCGACTATCCGCCAATCCAGTTGCTGTGCAGCCGATTCCGCATCGATGATGTCCTGATACGGCCCGGTGCCGTCAACCGGGTAGCGGGTCCGCAATGCTTCGTGGCGGCCCAGGACATCCACGAAGGCCGCCCGGATCGCCTCGAGGTCGACCGGTCCCCGCATCCGCAGGCCCAGCGGGATGTTGTACGCGCTCGACCCCGGATCGAACTGGTTGACGAACCACATGCGCGACTGCGCATCCGACAACGGGATGCGAGCGGGCCTGGGGTGGGCCGGGACGACCGGGGGCAGTGCCGACGCGTTGCCCGACACCGCCGCCACCAGTTCCCGCACGCTCGGCGCGGCGAACACGTCGCGCACCGACACCGTCACCCCGAGCGCGTCACCGGCTCGCGCGGACAGCCGCATCGCGGACAGCGAGTTTCCGCCCAGGTCGAAGAACGAGTCGGTGACCGACACCCGCCCGACACCGAGAAGCTCGGCGAAAACCTGGGCCACCAGGCTCTCCGCAGGGCTTTGTGGGGCCGTGTACGCACCGTGGCGGGCGCCGAGGTCGGGAACAGGCAACGCACGCCGGTCCAGTTTGCCGTTGGCGGTCAGCGGTAGGTCATCGAGCACGACGATCGCGGCGGGCACCATGTACGCCGGCACCCGCCGCGCCGTGGCGACTATGACCGCGTCCGAATCGACGTCGGCACCCGTCGCGGGCACCACATATCCGACGATGGCATCGGCGGCAAGACCGACGGCCGCATGGGCCACACCGTCAGCCGAGGCCATCGCGGCCTCGATCTCGCCGAGTTCGATCCGGAAGCCGCGCAGCATGACCTGGAAGTCGTTGCGGCCCAGATACTCGATATCGATGGACCCGGTGCCATCGGCGCGTACCCGGCGCGCGATGTCGCCGGTCCGGTACATCCGCCGGCCGTCACCGGCGAACGGGTCGGCGACGAAGCGTTCCGCCGAGATCACCGCCCGGCCCGCGTATCCCCGGGCCAGTTGTTCCCCGGACACGTAGATCTCGCCCGGCACACCGATCGGCACCGGCCGCAGCCTGCTGTCGAGAATGTGGACGCGCAGTGACGACAACGGACGGCCGACCAGCGAGCGATCTCCGTCCGGCATCGATTCCGGGGTCAGCTCACGAAAGGTGACGTGCACCGTCGTCTCGGTGATCCCATACATATTGATCAGGCGGGCAGGGTCGTCGGGGAAAAGTTCCCACCAGCGCCGCACCCGCTGCGGACTCAGTGCCTCACCACCGAACACCACGTAGCGCAGGCCGATGTCACCGCCGGCGCCGCGCCCCGTATTCGGTCGGCGGCGGCTGCGGGCGTCGATGAACTGGTAGAAGGCCGACGGGGTCTGGCTCAGCACCGTCACGCCGCGCGCGGCGATCAGTTCGATCAGGAGGGCGGGGTCGCGCACCGTGTCACGGTCGACGATCAGGCACGTGCCACCGGTCGCCAGCGCACCCCACAGCTCCCATACCGAGAAATCGAAGGCATAGGAATGACACAGTGTCCATACGTCATTCTGGCCGCAGTCGAAGTCCTCGGCCACCGCGCCGAGGAGGCTCACGACGTCCCGATGGGTCACCTCGACCCCCTTGGGGCGCCCTGTGGAGCCGGAGGTGTAGATGACGTAGGCCAGCGAATCGGGGTGCACCGTGATCGCAAGGGTAATACCGCCGGGGGCGGGCCGGCCCAGGTCCGCGATATCGAGGCACCGCACCCGGTCGTTGACCGCGTCCCACAGTGGGTGCCCGGCGGCGGCGGAATCCGTGAGTACCACGGACACCTCCGAATCGGTCACGAGGTATGCCAGCCGGTCCACTGGGTTGGTCACGTCCAGCGGCACGTAGCCGGCCCCGGCCTTGAGCACACCCAGGATCGCGACGGCCAGATCCACCGAACGCGCGGTGGCGATCCCCACCAGATCTCCCTGCCGCACACCGGATGTCACCAGCGCCGCGGCGACCGCAGCGGAACACTCATCGAGCTGTGCGTAGGTGAGGACCGTTCCCGTTTCGTCCGACACCGCAGGTCTGGCACCGAAGTCGGCGACGGTCCGCGCGAAGACGTCCACGAGCGAACGACCGTCCGGAATCTGGGCAGCGGAGGGCCGGTCCTGCGCCGCGAGCTGTACGCGGTCGGCGTCGATCAGGATGTCCGCATCACCGACGGCGGCCTCCGGGTCCGCGGTGACCGCGTCCAGCACCCGGACGAACCGTGCAGCGATGTCGGTGACCGCCGCCGCGTCGAACAGGTCGGTGGCGTACCCGACCGCACACGACCACGGCGATCCGGCCGCCGCGGAGGCGACGATGGTGATCAGATCGAGCTGCGCCGGAATATCCGGCGGGCGCACCGGTTCCACCGTCAGGCCGGCCACCGAGATATCCGCATCGGCCAGCGCCGCCGCCGGATCGAACGACAGCATCACCTGCGCGAGCGGTGAGAATGCTTCCGAGCGCACCGGATTCAGGGCCTCGACCACCGTCTCGAAGGGTGCATCGGCGTGCGCGAAAGCCTCCAGGTCGGCATGGCGTACCTGCTCGAGTAACTCGGCGAACCGGGTGGCGGGCCTGATCTCGGTGCGCAGGACGAGCGTGTTGACGAACATACCGACCAGCGGATCGAGCGACCGCTGGCCGCGTCCGGCGATCGGTGTCGACACGGCGATGTCGGTGGTGGCGCTGAGCCGGGCCATGAGAACGGCGAACGCCGCATGCACAACCATGAACGGCGTGACGCCGTGACCCCGTGCGACAGCCGTGATCCGGTCACCGATCCCGGCCGGGATCACGAACTCGACCCTGCCGCCGGACATCGATGCCACCGGTGGCCGCGGCCTGGTCGTCGGCAGTTCCAGGACGTCGGGCAGGCCGTCAAGTTGCCGGCGCCAGTAGCTGAGCTGACGCCCGATCACCGAGTGTTCGTCGGTGACCGGACCGAGCACGTCGTGCTGCCAGATCGCGAAGTCGGCGAACTGCACCGGCAGCGGCTCGAACTCGGGTGCGCGGCCCTGTGCCCGTGCGGTATACGCCGACACGAGGTCGGTGACCAGCGGGTGCAGCGACTCCCCGTCACCGGCGATGTGATGGATGATGACGGCGAGCACATGCACGTCGGTGTCCTTGCGCCAGATGCACGCACGGATCGGCCACTGGTGGGCGACATCGAAACCCGTTGCCACGGTGTCGAGTACCGCCTGCCGGGAGTCGACGACCCGCCACACATCCCGGGCCTCGAATTCCCCTGCCGGGCAGATCCGTTGACACGGCACGCCGTCGATCGCCGGGAACGTGGTGCGCAGCACCTCGTGCCGTTCGATGACATCGATGATCGCCGCGCGCACCGACGGGACGTCGAGCGGTCCGGTGATCCGCAGGATCACCGGAACGTTGTAGGTGGGGGCGGCGGGGTCGAAACGGTTGATGAACCACATCCGCTGCTGGGCGAACGATACCGGGATCGGGTCGGGGCGCACCGCGAGCGCGGTGACCGGCTCGGGGGCGAGTTCGTTGTCGGCAACCTGCTCGATCAGCTCGCGAACCGACGGCGCGGCGAAGACATCGCGGATCGCGACCCCCACCCCGAGGGCCGCCGCGACCCGGGACGCGAGCCGCGTCGCCGACAGCGAGTTGCCGCCGATATCGAAGAAGGAGTCGGTGACACCGACCCTCGGCACCCCGAGGACCTCGGCGAACGCCTCGGCGACGAGGATCTCCTGAGCCGATTGCGGCGCGGTGAAACCATCTGCCGCCGTACCGAATTCAGGGATCGGCAGCGCGTCTCGGTCGAGCTTCCCGTTCGCGGTGAGCGGCAGTGATTCCACAACCAGCACCGTCGAGGGCACCATGTACCCGGGCACCAGAGTCGCCGCCTGCTCCCGTACGGCACGGGCGTCGGGGTGGGCCCCGTCCGCGGCCACCACGTACCCGATGAGCTGCTCCCCGATCACCGGCATGTCCACGATTCGCGCCGCCGCACCCACCACACCGTCGGCCGCGAGCAGCCCGGCCTCGACCTCGCCGAACTCGATCCGGAAACCGCGTAGCTGCACCTGTGCATCGGCCCGGCCCAGATACTCGATATCGTCGCCGCCACCGGGACCGGCGGCCACCCGCCGGGCGACGTCACCGGTACGGTACAGCCGCGAACCGGCCGGGCCGAACGGGTTCGCCACAAACCGGGTCGAGGTGAGGTCCGGGCGCGCGAGGTAACTCTGTGCCAATTGGCCGCCGGCCACGTACATCTCGCCGGCCACCCCCGCGGGCACCGGACGCAGGCGCCCGTCGAGAATGTGAATTCCCAAGGACGACAACGGCCTGCCTATCAACGAACCGTCGTCCGCGGAGATCACCGCACGGTCGAGTTCGCGGAAACTCACGTGCACCGTCGTCTCGGTGATGCCGTACATGTTCACCAGCCGGGCGCGGTCCTCGGGGAACAGGTCGAACCAGCGACGCACCTGCTCGAAGCTCAGCGCCTCACCGCCGAAGACGATGTACCGTACCGGCCACACCCGGTCCGGTTCGTCACGCCGCCGCGCGTCGATGAGCTGATAGAACGCCGACGGGGTCTGATTGAGCACCGTCACGCTCTCTGTCAGGAGCAGCTCCACGAAGGCATCCGGGTCGCGTGCCAGGTCACGGTCGATGATGACGCTGCGCCCGCCGTGGAACAGGGCGCCCCACAGCTCCCACACCGAGAAGTCGAACGCGTACGAGTGAAACATCGTCCACACGTCGCCGGGCCCGCAGTCGAAGTCCGCGGACGACGCGTCGAGGAGGGTGAGCACGTCGCGGTGTGTCACCTCGACACCCTTCGGCAGCCCCGTCGAGCCTGACGTGTAGATCACGTAGGCACGCGAATCCGGCTGCACGACAATCGGACAGAGCGCATCGGTGGTGTCTGCCAGGTGATCGACATCGACCACGGTAACGGCCTCGGCCACGGACTCCCAGAGCGGATGGCCCGTCGACGACGCGTCGGTCAGCACGACCGTGACACCCGAATCGGAGACGATATGGGTCAGCCGCCCGACGGGGTTGGTGAGATCGAGTGGCACGTAGGCCGCACCGGCCCGCAGAACGCCGATGATCGAGGCGACCAGATCCACCGACCTGGCTGTGGCGACGCCGACCAGATCACCCGACCGCACCCCCCGACCGCGCAGGCCGGCCGCAATCGCCCGGGACCGGGCATCGAGCCCGGCATAGGTCAGCGACACCGCACCCGCCGTGACTGCCAATGAATCGGGGTGCGCCGCAGCAGAATCCGTGAAAACTTCGGCCAACGACGAGCCGGTGTGCGCGGTGCTTGTCACCGGGGCGGGCACCTGGGCCAGCATCGCCCGATCTGCCTCGGTGAAGATATCGGCATCGCCGACCGCCATCGACGGGTCCGCGGTGAGCGCGTCGAGCACCCGGACGAACCGCTCGGCGAACGCCGCCATCGTCGCCCTGTCGAACAGGTCTGTCGCGTACGAGATCGAACCGTGCCACGATCCGGGCCCGGGCACGACCGTAACAGTCAGATCACGTTGCGCGGCAACCTGACCGACAATTCCTCCCGTCTGCGTACCCGCACCGTCGACCGTCGTTCCCGGAGCGAGCTCCCGGAATTCGAGCCCCAGCACATGCAGGTCGACGTCCCCGAGCTCACCCACCGGATTGAACGACAGCATCACCTGTGCCAGTGGTTCGTACGCCTGCCCCGCGTGCGGCACCAGGTCCGCGACGACATTCTCGAACGGCACCTCCGCATGCGCGAAGGCGTCCAGGTCGGTGCACCTGACCTGATTCAGCAGATCGTTCATCGTCAGCTCCGGCACCACGGCCGTGCGCAGCACCAGCGTGTTCGCGAACATCCCCACGACATCGTCCAGCGCCGCCTGACCCCGCCCGGCGACCGGCGTCGCGACGGCGATGTCGGCGGTCGCGGTGAGTCTCGCCAGCAGCACGGCCAGTGCCGCATGCACCACCATGAACGGCGTGACCCCGCCGGTGCGCGCGAGGGCTTCGATCCGGCGGGCGACAGGGACGGGAACCTCGAATCCGATCCTGTCCCCGCGACCGGAGGCCACCTCCGGTCGCGGCCGGTCAGCGGGGAGTTCGAGCACATCGGGCACCCCGGCAAGCCGTTCACGCCAGTACCCGAGCTGACGCCCGATCACCGATTCCTCGTCGTCCGCACCGCCGAGTACGGTGTGCTGCCAGATCGCGTAGTCCGCGATCTGGATCGGGAGCGGATCCAGGTCCGGCGCCCGGCCACCCATGCGGAACTCGTACGCCCGCAAAAGGTCTGAGATCAATGGTGCGAGCGACTGCCCGTCGGCGGCGATGTGGTGCACGACGATCGCCAGCAGGAATTCGGACGGACCGCCGCGGTGGACCCGGATCCGGATCGGCCAGGCGGCAGACACGTCGAATCCCCGATCCACCGCCGCGCCGATCTCCGACGGATCGGTAACCTCTTCCCAATCAAGTTGCGCTGCCACCGAATCCGGATCGGCGATGACCTGGTACGGCGTGCTGTCGCCGGCACCCGATGCATCCGCGACAAAGATGGTGCGAAGCACCTCGTGACGGACGACGACGTCGATGACCGCCTGTCGGAGCACACCGGTGTCGAGCGGGCCGGTGACGCTCAGGACCAGCGGGATGTTGTACGCGGGTGAATCCGGGTCGAGCCTGTTGATGAACCACATCCGCGCCTGCGCGAACGACAACGGCACCCGGCCCGGCCGGGGCGACACCGCCACCACCGGGGGCAATCCGGCGTTCGCGCGCGCCACTCGCACCGCGAGACCATGAACTGTCGGATCCTCGAACAGGTCCCGCAGGTTCAGATCGATGCCGAACTCGTCACATACCCGCGCCACGATCCGGGCGGCCAGCATCGAGTTGCCACCCACATCGAAGACCGATTCGGTGACGCTCAACCGCTCCACGCCGAGCACCTGTGCGCAGATCCGCGCCACCGACTCCTCCACGGTGCCCTGCGGCGCAACGTATTCCGTCGCCGAACCGAAGACGGGCGCGGGCAGTGCACGACGATCGAGCTTGCCGTTGACGGTCAATGGCAAACGTGCCAGCGTCATCACGACATCGGGCACCATGTAGTCGGGTACCAGGGTCCGGGTGAACTCCCGGACCGAGTCCCCGGTGAGTTCGTCGCCCGTCACGTAACCCACCAGCCGATCCGGAGATCCCTCAGCGACGTGCACGGCGGCGGCCGCGGCGACGACGCCGGGTGCCACCGACAACGCCGACTCGACCTCACCGAGCTCGATCCGGTAGCCGCGCAGCTTCACCTGGTCATCGGACCGGCCCAGGAACTCCAGGCTTCCGTCCCGCAGCAGCCCCACGTCGCCGGTGAGATACATGCGGTCACCGGGCTCGCCGAACGGGTCGGCGACGAACCGCGAAGCGGTCAGCCCCTGTTGATGTGCGTACCCGTCGGCCACCTGCGAACCGGCCAGGTACACATCGCCCGGCACCCCGTCGGGCACCACCCCGAGCCGCGAATCCAGCACGTACAGACGCATTCCCGGCAAAGCCGAGCCCACATCGCTGGCGGCGGTGGCCGCGACGAAGTCCCGCGTCAATGCACGCCGGGTCGCGTAGACAGTCGCCTCCGTGGGACCGTACATGTTGTTCAGGCGTGGGCCTTCGACGCCCTCGGCCTCCCAGTCGGTGAACCACCTCCGGACCTGAAGGAAGTCCAGGGCCTCGCCGGCCAGCATCACCAGGCGCACACACGCCGGGAAACCGCCGTCGCGCACGGAGCCCGCCATCTCGTAGAACGCCGACGGGGTCACGTTCAGAACCGAAACGCCCTCGCGGCTGACCAGGTCGAGAAAATCCCCGGGCGAGCGTGAGGTCAGGAAGCCGACCGCCACGAAGCGTCCACCACACACCAGGGACAACCACATCTCGGCAACCGACACGTCGAACCCGAAGGAGGTGAACCCGGCCCACACATCGTGGGCCGTGACGTCGTACTCCCCGACCATCGCCTTCAAGAAGGCCAGCACGTCACCGTGCGTCACCACCACGCCCTTGGGCACCCCCGTCGATCCCGACGTGTACATCACATAGGCGGGCAGCCCCGGATCGATCCGCGCTGGCAGCACCACCTCACCGAACCGGTCGGAGCCGGACGCGGCCACATCGGCGACCGAAACGCACCGTAGGTCAAGAACCTCGGACCAGGCGATGGCCACCGAGGGATCGGTGACGACCAGAGCCGGCGCGGCGTCCCGCACCACCATCCTGATCCGCTCGACAGGGTGGGCGCTGTCGAGCGGCACATACCCCGCTCCCGCCTTGAGCACCCCCAGCAGCACCACGATCAGGTCGGCGCCACGGGCCACGCCCACACCGACCAGCGTTCCGGCACCGGCCCCGTGACGCAGCAGTCCCGCCGCGACGGCATCCGACCGGGTGTCGAGTTCGCGGTAGGTCATCGGGCTTCCGGAGACGTCGACGACAGCGACGCGGTCTGCGTTCCTGGCCGCAACAGTACGCACGACCCCCGCCGGAGACGCCAGATCGGCAGGACCCAGGGCCTCCCGGGCCGCCTCCCGTACCCGGGCCACGGCTACGGGAACCCGCTCGGCCACCTCGGAGGAACCGACCCCGTCGCGCATCAGCGCCACCGTGAGGACGGCCCCCACCGCCGCATCGGAGTCCAGGCCCTGGGCCGCAAGTACTTCCGCGGTCGCCGTGACCTGTTCGTGCAGTTGACCGAAGGTGATGGCCGGGGTTCCCGCCAACGCCGTCGCGGAGGGATCGAGAACTGCGGCACACGCGAGCAGATCGACCGTCGCCGGCTCGTGCTCTCCCCACAGACGGGAGAAGGCCACCACGCCCTCACGACTACCGTTCATCCCGGACACTTCCCCTATCCCCTGTCACGGCACCACCTCCCGAGGCGCCCTGCGCCCAGCCCGCAATCAAGGATGGCGACTTGGGACGATATCCGCGAACAACGGAAGTACCCTGCCGCGAGCAGCCATCCGGGATCGGCACCGGGCTGAGTTGTCGACACCATCGGCCGAGTCAGATCACGTTACCCTGGTCCATCTCACGCTCACCGGCGGCACGGCGCCGGATCTCGTCGAGCGCCTCACCGAGTACTTCGGCGTCCCCCCCGGCCAGACTGGGAGCCAGACTCATCAGCGCGGTGACAAATGCCGAGTCCGCATCGGGCAGGGCCGCCGACATGGCGGTTGTCATCGTCGCCAGCGACTGGAAGGTGACCGTGGCCCCGTCCCGGGTGAGCGCCGCACCGTCCGGCGAGCGCAGCGCGGCTGCCGCCACGAGCTCGGGCAGCGGCTGATCGTCGTCGGCGGGTGACTCGCTCGCAGCCGCACGTTCGGCCTCAGTGGCGATCGAGATGTCGCCGACCACGATCTGCGGATCCGCACAGATCTCCTCGAGCACGCTCAGGTAGCGCTGCGCATGCCGGGCGATCGTTTCCTCATCGAAAAGATCTGTGGCATAAACAAACTCGCCACGCATCGGGGCACCGGGTTCGCTGAGCCCGGAGTCATTCGGCAGCAGGGTCAGTTGCAGGTCGACCTTCGCCGCGACGAGTTCCTCCGACAGCGGGGAGATCTCCAGCCCGGCCAGCTCGACCACCGGGAACTCCATGTTCTGGAATGCGAACATCGCCTGGAACACCGGATTGAACGAGGCGCTGCGCGGGGTGCCGAGCTCGGCCACCACCGACTCGAACGACACATCGGTGTGCGCCATGTCGGCCAGGTCATTGCTGCGGACCCGTTCGATGAGACCGGAGAACCGCTCGGCCGGATCGACCTCGGTGCGCAGGGCCAGCGTGTTGACGAACATCCCGACGATGTCGTCGAGCGCCGGCATGGAGCGGCCCGCGTACGGGGTGCCGATGACGACGTCGTTGCGTCCGCTCAGCCGGGTCAACAGAATCGCCAGGGCCGCGTGGGTGACCATGAACAGAGTCGTATTCCGCGCCCGCGCGATACCTTCGAGTGCGTTGACGAGACGCGCGGGGATCTCGAACCCGACGCGCGCACCGCCGAAGGTCGGTACCGCCGGACGGGGCCGATCACTGGGCAGGTCGAGACGCTCGGGTGCCCCCGCCAGGCGGCGCTTCCAGTAGGCCATCTGCCGGTCGCGTTCGGGTACCCCGTCGTCGTCGCACATAGCCAGCCGCTCGGCCTGCCATTGCACATAGTCGGCGTACTGGACCCGCAACGGCTGCCAGGACGGTGCGTGGCCCTCGGCACGAGCCGAGTAGGCGGTCATGAAATCACGCGCGAGGGGTCCGAGCGACGAACCGTCACCGCTGATGTGGTGGATGACGAACACCATCACATGCTCGGCCGGGCCGACACGGAGCAGTGCCAGCCGCACCGGCGGCGCGGCGACCACGTCGAAACCTTTGCCGGTGACCTCGGCGATCGCCTCGTTCACCGGACCGCTGATATCGACCGGTGTGAGTTCGAGTCCGGCCACCACCTCGTCGGCCGGGCGGATCACCTGGGTGGGCATCCCGTCGATCATCGGGTAGCTGGTGCGCAGCACCTCCTGACGGCGGATCAGGTCGCCGGCGGCGTCCCGCAGCGCGCCGAGATCGAGATCGCCGGCCAGTCGTAGCGCGAATGCGATGTTGTAGGCGGCCGAATCGGGGTCGGCCCGGTTGAGCAGCCACATGCCGCGCTGCGCATCCGACACCGGCACCAGCTCGGCCCGCTGCCGGGCGACCAGCGGCGGCATGATGTGACCCGCGGTGAGCGTTCCGATGGCCTCGGACATGCCCGCGACGCTGGGTGCCTCGAAGAGCGTCTTCACCGGAACCGGACGGCCGATCACATTCGACAGCGCCGCCGCGAGCTTGGTCGCCGACAGTGAGTTGCCGCCGAGCTCGAAGAATCCGTCATGGACGCTGACCCGCTCGAGCCCGAGTGTCTGCGCGAACACGTCGGCGATGACGCTTTCGAGCTGGGTCCGCGGTGCGACGAAGTCCGTCACCCGCGTGAAATCGGCGGTTGGCAGCTTCTTGCGGTCGATCTTGCCGACGGGTGTCAGCTCGAACTCATCGACCACGACCACCGACTGCGGCACCATGTGCGAGGGCAGGGACTGCGCCGCGAAGTCGATCACGTCATCGGGGAAGAGGGTGCCGCCTTTGACCGGGGTCACATACGACACCAGGACCGTCGCACCGGCCGGACCGGGAACGCCCATGCTGAGCGCATTGGCGACACCGGGATACGTGTTGAGCACCGCGTCGACCTCGCCCGGTTCCACGCGCATACCGCGGACCTTCATCTGGAAGTCGCCGCGGCCGTGGTACACGAGCCTGCCGTCGGCGAGCCGCCGCACCCGGTCGCCGGTCCGGTACATGCGGGTGCCCGTCCCGAACGGATCGGCGACGAAACGCTCGGACGTGAGCCGCATCCGGTTCAGGTAGCCCAGGACCACCTGGTCACCGGTGAGATACAACTCACCGATCACCCCGGTGGGCGTCGGACGCAGACCCGCGTCGAGCACCATCGCCCCCACACCCGCGGGCGACCGGCCGATGGTCACCTCTTCGGTGGTGGTCATCGGGCCGATGTAGGTGGCGAACACCGTGGCCTCGGTGGGGCCGTACGCGTTGAAGAATTTGCGGCCGGCGTCGGTCCAGCGGCGGACCAGGTCGGGCGAGCACGGCTCACCGCAGCTGACCACGACCTGCACCGACGACACCTGCTCCGGCGCCACCGTGGACAGTGCCGACGGCGTCATCACCACGTGGGTGACACGGTGCTTGGCGATGAGCGCCTCGAGTTCCTGCCCGCCGTAGGTGTAGCGGTCGGCGACCACCAACGGCTCGTCGGTGGACAGCGCCATCATGAGCTCGGCGACCCACACGTCAAAACTCGTCGACACCACATGCAGCACACGGGAAGTGCGCGCGACGTCGAAGATCTCGACGCACCGCTCGGCCAGGTTCTGCAGGCCCCGGTTGGGCACAACGGTGGCTTTGGGGGCACCGGTCGAACCGGAGGTGTAGATCAGGTAGGCCGGATCGTCGAGCTGCGGCGGCCTGCGCAGTTCCGCGTCATCGACAGGGGTTTCCCGGTGACCGGCGAGCCTCAGCTCACAGACGCTGTCGTCCAGCACGATCCAGTCGATCCCGCCGTCGCCCGCGGCCTCGGTGGCCGTGGTGGTGATGCCGACGGCCGAACGCGAGTCGGCCAGCATCGTCTCCCTGCGTTCCTGCGGGAACTCCGGGTCGATACTCACGAAGGCCGCACCGGTCTTGATCACGGCAACCGCCGCCATCACCGACAGGTGTGATCGTGGAATCGCAAGTGCGACAACATCTCCCGGACCGATTCCGGCCGCGAGCATGTCACGCGCCAGCTGATTGCTGTGCATGTCGAACAGTTCGTTGCTCACGGTGGCGGTGCCGACGACCGCGGGCCGCTGCGGATCCGCGGCGGCGAGCGCGTCGACCACGAACTCGCGCAGTGTCCGCGGTGCGGCTCCGGCACTGTGCCGGGTCAGCGCCGAGATCTCGTCGGCGGGCAGGATATCGATCGACCCCAGCGGGCGATCCGGGTCGGCGATCATCCCGTCGATGGTCGCGGCCAGGTACTCCGCGATCCGCTCGACCGTCGAACGCTCGAAAAGATCTGTCGAATAAGAGAATTCAAGTTCGATGCGGTCGCTGTCGGCGCCGTTTCCGCGGAACTGGACCGCCGAGACGCTCAGGTCGTACTTGGCCGCCGGAACGCGGGCGTCGAGAACCTCGATCCCCTCGGTGCGCAACGCCCGGTGGTGGTCGGTGGTCATGGTGAAGATGGCCTGCACCAGCGGGCTGTGGGCCAGCGTCCGGTGGGTGGCCACGGCATCGACAACCTGCTCGAACGGTGCCTGCGAGTGTTCGAGAGCCCGGGTACGCACCCGGCCCGCCTCGCGCAGGAAACCTGCCACCGTCTGCCCCTGCCGGACCTGCGTGCGCAGCACCACCGTGTTGACGAACATGCCGATGAGTCCGGCCGTCTCCGGCTCGTCGCGGCCCGCGACAGCGGTACCCATCGAGATGTCGCCGCTGTCGCCGAGCCGGGAGAACACCGCGGCAAGCGCGGCATGCAGAACCGTGAACGGGGTGACGTCGTGCGCCCGCGCGAGGGCGCGCACGCCCGCGGCCGTCTTACCGTCGAGCACGGTGTCGACGAAGGCACCCACACCTGTGGGGATGTGCGGCCGGGGATGGTCGACGGGCAGGCTGAGCACTTCGGGTGCACCGGCCAGTTCGTCGGACCAGAACGCCAGTTCCTTGTTGAGCCGCGAGTTCTCGTCGTCGGGAGCGCCGAGGACCTCACGCTGCCACAGCGCGTAGTCCGCGTACTGGACGGGCAACGGCGCCCAGAGCGGGGCCTGACCGGCCAGCCTGGAGGCGTAGGCGGTCATCAGATCGGTGATCAGCGGTTCGAGCGACGCACCGTCGCCGGCGATGTGATGTAGCACAATCGCGAGCACATTGTCGGAGACCGTGCCGGCATCGATCACCTGGAAGATCAGGAACCGGACCGGAAGCTGGGAGGCGACATCGAAGCCGACCATCACCTCTGAGCTCAACGCGGAGTCGAGTTCTGCCACCGATACCCTGCGCACCGACAACGCCGTCTCCGCGACTGCCACCTCCACCGGAATGATCTCCTGCAGCGGCTCACCGTCTACGGCCGGGAAACGGGTGCGCAGCGATTCGTGCCGCATCACCACGTCGGCCACCGCCGAACGCATCGCATCGACATCGACGTCGGCGCCGAGCCGGACCGCGCCCGGCATGTTGTAGGTGGCCGCGGACGGATCCATCCGGTTGATGAACCACAGCCGGGTCTGCGGATACGACAGCGGGATCCGCTCGGGACGCAGGGCTGCGCGCAACGGCGGCCGGTCGTCGGCGCGCTCGGCGTTGTCGATGGCCGCGGCCAGTTCGCCGATGTCGACGCTGTCGAACACCTCGTTCAGGGCGACCGCGGAACCGAACTCCTTACGGACCCGGGCGGCGAGCCGGGCCGCGGTGAGGGAATCGGCACCAAGAGAGAAGATGTTGTCCCGCAGGCCGATTCGTTCGATGTCGAGGAGCTCGGACAGCAACGCCACCAGTCGGCGCTGGGTGAGAGTCGTCGGCTCGACGAACTGAACCGAATCGTCGGCGGTGAATATCGGGTCCGGCAGCGCGGACCGGTCGAGTTTGCCCGACGAATTGACCGGGAACTCGTCCAGGACGACGACGGCGGCGGGCACCATGTAGCGCGGCAGGTGCCTGCGGCACCAGCGCAGCAGCGAGGCCGAAAGATCCTCGTCGACGGTGGTCCACGGGTTGGGCCGGGCATAGGCGACGAGCGTGGGTGCGCCCAGGTCGGTACGGACCACCACGACCGCACTGTCGACGCGACCCTCACCGAGCAGCGTCGCCTCGATCTCACCGAGCTCGACCCGCTGACCGCGGATCTTGACCTGGAAGTCGGTGCGACCCAGGTAGTCCAGGTCGCCGTCGGCGTTCCACCGGACCAGGTCGCCGGTCCGGTACATCCGCTCGCCCGGCACGAACGGGTCGGCGACGAACCGGCCGGCCGTGAGTGACTCCTGCTTGACATAGCCGTCCGCGAGCTGAACACCGGCCAGATACAGTTCGCCGGCAACGCCGACCGGGACCTGGCGCAGGCGTGCGTCGAGAACGTACGTGCGGGTGTTAGGGACCGGGGCACCGATGGGAATCGTGTGCTCAGCACCGGCGACCTCGTAACCGGTCACCTCCACGGAGGCCTCGGTGGGGCCGTACAGGTTGATCAGCAGGGCCTCGGACTCGGCGACCACACGCCGGGCCAGCGGCGCGGGCAGACCCTCACCGGAGGTGAAGACGCGGCGCACACCCGACGGCAGCACCGGTGCACCCGGTTCGGCGGCGTCGAC
Source organism: Gordonia amarae NBRC 15530 (assembly GCF_000241345.1). Taxonomy (GTDB): domain Bacteria; phylum Actinomycetota; class Actinomycetes; order Mycobacteriales; family Mycobacteriaceae; genus Gordonia; species Gordonia amarae. The sequence continues at coordinate 69,184 of NZ_BAED01000080.1, read as the reverse complement.
GAACACGTCGAGCATCGACGGCACGAAGTGGACGTTGGTCACCGACTTGGCGCTGAGCACCGACCGCAGGTACTCCGGGTCACGGTGGCCGTCGGCACGGGCGATCACCATCCGGGCACCCACCTGCAGCGGCCAGAACAGCTCCCACACCGAGACGTCGAAGGTGAACGGGGTCTTGTACAGCACCGAGTCGCCGGCATCGATCGGGTAGCGGTCCTGCATCCAGGCGAGCCTGTTGGCCACCCCGGCCATCGGTACCCCGACACCCTTGGGGACGCCGGTGGAACCTGAGGTGAAGATCACGTAGGCACTCGCACCGGGCGGTAGCTCGGGCGAGGTGACAGCAACGGGATCGGTTCCGTACACGGTCGGCTCCGAACGCAGCCCGACCTTGGCAAGGTAGTCGGCGTCGATGACCAGGGAGGGCTCGGCGGTCTCCAGGACCAGCGACCGCCGGCCGTCCGGGGAGGCCGGGTCGATCGGCACATACGCACCACCGACGGTGAGCACCGCATAGATCGCGGCGACCTGCTCGATCCCACGATCGAGCACAACGGCGACGCGGTCGACGGGCCGGACACCGTCGTCGACCAGGCGCGCAGCCAGCACCCGCCGCAGTCCGTCGAACTGTGCGTAGGTCCAGTCATGGGTGTCGTCGCTGATTGCGACACGATCGGGATGCTCGGCGACCCGCGCCGCGAACAACCCGAGGAGACCGTCGGGCGCGAGCTGCTGCTCGGTCCACCGCCGTTCGGGGCCGGTGGCGAGTTCGATCAGCCCCGAGTGCTCACCGGGCAGCAGGATGTCGACATCGCGCACATCCACCGCCAGGTCGTCGAGCAGGCGCGCGACGAAGGCCAGGAACCGCCGGTGATGGGTATCGATCTCCGCGGGCGAATACAGGTGCGGATTGCCGTGCAGGTCAACGACCAGCTCGGCACCCTTGCTGGCCTGATACAGGTTGACGAGCAGGTCTTCGAGGATGCCCGAGGTGAGGATCCGGTAGTCGACGCTCGCGCCCTCGATCTCGATGGGTTCGTCGAAGAACACCATGTTGATGCGGGGCCCGAAGCCCACCGAGCTGCCGTCCATATCGGCATCGCGCTTGATGTCGTCGGAGCGATAACGCTGATGCCGCAGCGCGCCGGTCATCTCCAGCTGGGCGGCGGCGATCAGGTCGCGCGCGGAGCGGCCCGACACGTCGCGGACCCGAACCGGGAGAATGTTGGACACCATGCCGCCCGAACGCTTGATCTTCGCGGTCGACCGTCCGGTGACGGGAAGGCTCATCACGATGTCGTCGGCACCGGTCATGCGCGAGAGGAACGCCGCGAACGCCGCGGTCAGCACCACGGCCACGGACGACCCGCATTCCTTGGCGACCGCTTCGAGCCGGGCCTGCAACGCCGGGTCGAGCGCCTTGCTCGCGACCACGTTATCGAATGACAGTGCCGCGTTATTGGTGGTCCGGGCCAGCGTGACACGCTCAGGCAGGTCCTGTACGCGGGAGAGCCAGTGCTCGCGGTCGGTGGTGCGGCGAGTGCTGTTCTGATAGGACTGCTCGTACTCGATGATCCCCGCCATGCCGACGACCGGCCGCGCCACCGGTTCTTCGCCGCGCCGGATCGTGTTGTAGCGGTCCACGATGCGCTGCACGAGAACGAGGGCGGCGTAACCATCGACGACGATATGGTGGCTGCGCTGGTACCACAGGGTCCGGTCGTCGGCCACGCGAAGCAGGATGTTGACCACGAACTGGTCGGAGAGCAGGTCGACGGGCTGCCGATACTCGGCGTTCATCCAGGCCAGCGCGGCGGCCACCGGATCGGCCTCACCCCGCAGATCCTTGATCTCGGCGTGCTGGTCGAAGTCGACGTCGACGTACTGCATGGGCACGCCGTCGACCTCGGCGAGCCTGACGAACGGCGATTCGATCTGCTTACCGACCTCCTCGCAGGCGGAGGCGAGCAGTTCGAGGTCAAGACCGCCCGGCGCGTGCCGGATATCGAGGTAGTGCGCGATATTGACCGAGTAGTCGGGCGAGAGATTCTCGGCAAACCACATGCCGCGTTGCGCAGGTGTCAGCGGCAGCATGCCGTCCACCGCGTCGCGATCCCTGTTTGCCCCAACCATCGGAATCAATCCTCCTCGCTACCTCTCTCCACCGTCACCCCTACGGAATTCACCCCGCAGTGGTATGCAGGCAGCGCCGCAAGCCTGTAGCCGCGCCCAAACCCATCGGACAGTGTAGGGGCTGTCGTGTCCGATACCGTCGCCGCACGTCGCCATGCCTGTGCATGTTCGGCACCGGCGGTGAGCACGTTACAGCCCGTCACAGACACCGACCGGGGCCATAATTCGCGATTCCATCGGGTCATTCTGTCACCAGCACGGCCGGTTGGGCACCGAGGTCGGGCTTCCGATTCCCCACCCGCGCGCCTGACCTCGCCATATTGTGGTCCACCTCCTCCTAGGTTCGACCATATGACCGACACATTCCGCACCGCGGCGCAGGTTCGCCGTTCGTGGCGATCCTCGCAATGGTCGCACCTATGTGGTGCGTACCCGACCGGGGTTGCGCGATCCGACAGTAACCTCGCGGGCGGCGGCACACGATACAGTCATCGGGTTTGGTACCCGTCTGTAACTCTGCCGGGGCTGACCGATACAGACCCGAGACACAGCATCGCAGGGACAAGTCCGCACCGGCGGCCACCGAGCCCGACGTATGCTCTGAGACGACGGTCATCGTCAACCTTCCGTGACACACCAGGAGCAGCATGACCCACGCCGACCGGCCAGCGCGCGACCGCGAGGGCGCGTTCGCATCCCGCACCGGCGACGGTCGTAGTCCGGCCACGCACCGATCGGACGGTCAGCCGGCCACGGGTCCGGGGCTGCGGTACCGGCGCGACAACCATGGCCCGGAGGCCCCCGCCGGCCTGCCGGCCCGGCCCGGCGCCAACGGTTCCGCGGCGCTGCCACGCCAGTTCGGGCAGAGACTGCACCACGGCGCCGACGACCCGGACATCACCGACATCCTGCCCGTGGTCCGCGCCGCGAGACCTCCCGCGGCGACGCGGGAGACGCAGCCGGCCGCGGCCCGCGTGACACCGGCCTCCGACGCACCCCCGGCGATCGAGGCCGTGGGCCTGCGCAAGTGCTTCAACGACTTCGTCGCCGTCGATGACGTGAGCCTGGTGGTGCCCTCCGGCAGCATCCTGGCTCTCCTCGGTCCCAACGGCGCGGGCAAGACCACCACCGTCAACATGCTGTGCACGCTGCTCAAACCCGACGGGGGCCACGCCACCGTCGCCGGGCACGACATCAGTAAGGACGCCGCGCAGGTCCGCCGGTCCATCGCGCTCACCGGACAGTTCGCCTCGCTCGACGAGTCGCTCACCGGGCGCGAGAACCTGGTCCTGTTCGGCAGACTCCTGGGCCTGAAGAAGAAGGAAGCCAAGGTCCGCGCCGGCGAACTGCTCGAACACTTCAATCTCGTGGACGCGGGTGACAAGCGGGTGCGCGACTACTCCGGCGGCATGCGGCGCCGGATCGACATCGCGTGCGGTCTGGTCACCTGGCCGAGCGTGGTGTTCCTCGACGAGCCGACCACCGGACTCGATCCACGCAGCCGCCAGGACGTGTGGTCACTCATCGAGACCCTGCGCGACAACGGTGTCACCACCCTGCTGACCACGCAGTATCTTGAAGAAGCCGACATGCTGGCCGACAACATCGTGGTCATCGACCGCGGCAAGGTGATCGCCGAGGGCACGGCCGACGAGCTCAAGACCCGGACGGGCAACGCCTACTGCGATGTCACGCCCGAGTACGCCACCGAGCTGCCCCGGCTGCTGAACACGCTGTCGGATCTGCTCGGCCCCGATCACACCCAGCCACCGGGGCTCACCGTCTCCGTCCCCGCCCCCGACGGTGCCGACACCCTCGTCGAGGTGGTGAGCCGTACCTCGGCGGCCGGGATCCAGCTGTCCGATGTCACGCTACGACGACCGTCCCTCGACGAGGTCTTCCTCTATCTCACCGACCCGGATCAGGCCGGAAAGGGCGACAAGTGACGTCGGAGACCACGGTCGCCGCCGACATCGACACCCGGCTCGTCGGCGTACGGACACCGCCCATCAGCGCCGTCGGCCAGTGGCTGGCGCTCAGCCATCGCGGACTCATCCACGTGGTGAAGAACGGCGAGGTGGTCTTCGCCATCATCTCGCCGCTCCTGCTGGCCGTGTGCTTCTACGTGCCACTGCGGCGCCTGATGGATCTGGGCGGTATCAATTACGCCCAATTCCTGATGCCGATCATCCTGCTGCAGTCGATCGGGTTCACCGGATCGACGGCCGCGATGCGCGTCACGATCGACATGGACCGGGGCATATCGACGCGGTTCCGCGCGCTGCCGATGCACCGCAGCATCCCGATGCTCGCCCGGGTGTCCACCAACCTGCTGTTGCTGGTGCTGTCCATCATCTTCGCCACCATCATCTGCCTGATCATCGGCTGGCGCCCGCAGGGCGGCGTGATGGGCCTGGTGCTGCTGTACTCTTTCGCGCTGGTCGTCGGCGTCGTGGTGAGCATGCTCGCCGACGGTATCGGGATGGTCGCCGGCACCCCACAGGCCACCAGCCAGGTCATCGGCCTGCCGCTGATGATCTTGAGCATGTGTTCGTCCGGGTTCATCCCGCCGGAGCGATTCCCCGAATGGATCCAGCCGTTCGTCCGCAATCAGCCGGTGTCGCAGATCACCAACGCGTTGCGGGCGCTCGATGAGTACGACCTGGACTGGTATCACATCGGGCCGGCGATCTGGTGGTGCGTCGGCCTCACCGTCACGTCCGCGGTCCTGATCGCGGTCGGCACGAGGAAGGCGGCGCTGGCCCGATGAGCACGACCACAACACTTCGCTCGATCACCGCGGCCGAGGTCAACGCCCCACCGGAGTGGACGCTGCGTGGCTGGTGGGAGCATTCGATGGTGCTGGCCGGCCGCCAGTTCCTGATTTGGGCACGGGAACCGTTCACCACCGCGCAGAGCATCCTGATGCCCGCCCTGTCGATGGTGCTGATCAAAGTGGTCATGGGCGACACCATCGGCCGGGCCACCGGCGTGAACAGCGTGTACGGCTCGGTGCCGATGATCATCCTGGTGGGGTCGATGTTCGGGTCGATGGCCACCGCCCTGCGCCTGAACCAGGAGAGTACGGCGGGCCTGCTGAGCAGGCTGTACGTGATGCCCATTCACCGCGGCGCGGACCTGACAGCACGGATCGTCGCCGAGCTGGTCCGCATCCTGGTCACCACCGTCGTGCTGCTCGGGGTGGGTTACCTGCTCGGATTCCGGTTCGCCGAAGGCGTGTGGACGGTCTTCGGCCTCATCGGCGTGGCGGTGCTGTACGGCACGTCGTTCTCGGTGTTCATCATCGCGCTGGCGGTCAACAGCCGGCCGGGTGCGTCGATGGTGCATTATGTGTCGCTGCTGTCGACCGTCCTGATGTTCTTCAACTCCGGCTTCACGCCTGTCGACATGTATCCGGAGTGGTTGCAGCCGATCGTCGAGTATCAGCCGATGTCGCCGGCGATCGACGTCATGCGCGGGTTGGCCTTGGGCGATCGGCCCATCGCCCACAAACTCGTCATCGTGTTCATCTGGTCGGCGATCATGATCGTCCTCTTCATCTACCCGGCGATCCGCGGATACCGGAAGGCAGCCACGGCCCGCGGCTGACCGGAGGCGTAGAGACATCAGGTACCTCACGGACTATCCGTGAGGCCGGAAGTCCCGTCTGCGGATCGCGGCCGTCCGCGTGCTGAGCTAGCCTGTTCGGGTGACCTTGCGGCTGAGTCTGGTGATACCCGTCTACAACGAAGAGCAGTACATCGGCGCCTGCCTGGAGGCTGTCGCCCGTCAGACCGGACCGGCCGACGAGGTGATCGTCGTCGACAACGGATCCACCGACGGCACCCGCGCGGCCGTCGAAGGTTTCGCCGACCGGCTCCCCCTCACGCTCCTGTCGGAGTCCCGCCAGGGCGCGATGTACGCCCGGGACACCGGCTTCGAGGCCGCCACGGGTGAGGTCGTCGGACGTATCGACGCCGACACGCTGCTGGACCCGAAGTGGTGCGCCAACGTCATGGGATACATGACCGACAATGCCGAACTCGACGCCATCGCCGGCAGTCAGTTCTTCTACGAACTCCCCTGGAAGAAGCTGCAGGCACGGCAGCGGCGTGCCGCGCTGGACACGTTCATGAGTACGGAACCGAGTGTCACCGATGCACTGTCGGGAAACAACATGGCCATCCGCAGGACCGCCTGGGAGACCGCCAAGCCGTATCTGGTGGGCAGGCCGGACCTGCACGAGGACATGGACCTGTCTATGGCGCTCAAGAAGGCACAGGCCACCCTGTGGTACGCGCCCCCGGTGTTCGCCGACGTCTCGGCCCGCCGATTCCGGTCCTCCCGCAAAGAGCTGCTGCAGTACGGACAGACCATGATGGACACCGCCGTCGCACACGACGACCAGGAACTCATCACCGCCCTGAAGAAAAACAAGTACGCTATCGGCCTGAACTTCGCGATCCTGTGGGCCATCGAGCAGAACTACGACCCGGACAAGGACCGGATCGTGCCGTTCTTCCTCCGCAAGGACAAGAAGAAGCGGGTCTCACCGGTCACCATTCCGTGAGATAGGCCATCGCCGCACTGCGCACCCGGTCCGGTGTCGCCCGATCCGGCGATGGTGAGCGCGCCGATGAATCGGCTACTCTCGCACGGTGACTTTGCGAATGTCCGTCGTGATCCCCGTGTACAACGAAGAAGACTGCATCACCGAATGCCTCGACGCCGTCGTCGCGCAGACACGGTTGATCGATGAGGTGATCGTCGTGGACAACAACTCCACGGACGGCACCATGGCGATCGTCAACACCTACGCCGACAAGCTCCCGCTCGTGGTGCTCAACGAGCCCGAGCAAGGACTCCTGTACTCCCGGACCACCGGGCTCAATGCCGCCCAGGGCGACATCCTCGCCCGGTTCGACGCCGACACGAGGCTGTCGGAGACGTGGTGCGAGACCGTCATCCGGTACATGGAGGACAATCCTGACCTCGACGCGATGACCGGACCCACGCTGTTCTACGACATTCCCGGATCCAAACGCCAGGAACGCAAGGTCCGTGAGCTTCTTCCGAAGCTGGCGGATGTGCCGCCGGAGAAGGACACGTGGCCGATCTCCGGCAACCACATGATTCTGCGCAAGGGCGCCTGGGAAGCGGTGAAACCGTACCTTCTGAACGATCCCCTCTTGCACGAAGACCTCGACATCAACTGTGCTGCCGACAAGGCCGGACTCACGATGTGGTACTGCCACACCGTTTACGTCTGGGTGTCCGCGCGCCGCTACAGGTCACCGCTCAAGGAACTCAAGCACTACATCCAGACCACCTACGACACGATCGAGGCGCACGGACTCGCCGAGCGCGCCGAATGGTACAAGGGTCAGATGCCCGCCGTCTACAAGAACTTCCGGTTCCGGTGGCTCATCCAGAACAACTACAACCCCGAGACCGGGCACTTCGTGCCGTTCTTCCTCAACCGCAACAAGAAGACCCGCGTCTCCCCGGTCTGATTCACGGGGTCGATGCAGAGACAACTCCGCCCCATCGACATCGTGTTCTGCTGATGTGGATGGGGCGGAGTTGCGTTCGATCACTGTCCGATCACTCGGTGAACGAACCCAATCCCTGCTGGATCAGTCCGACAGACCGCTCCTGATGCTTGGTGAAGTGGAAGTTCTGGAAGAACAGCCGCTCACCGCCCAGGAAGTGGTACGGGCTGGCCACGCGCACCTTCAGCGCGACACCCTGCGGCACGTTGTACGCCACATAGCTGAACCCAGTACGGCCCGGACGGCGCTTCGGGTAGCCGACGTTGCGGGCATCCTTCACGTAGCGGCCGTAAGCGGTGGTGATGTACACGCGGGGTGCACGGTAGTTGTCGCCCCTTGTCCACACGGTGATGTTCACGGCGTTGGTCACCGGGCCGCCGTCGTTGTCCCACGGGGCAGCCGCGGCCTGCCCGGATGCGACGCTCACCAGTCCCGCCGACAGGATCAGCCCCATCAGCGCCACAGTCAGTTTCCTGATCATCGTATTCCTTCCCTCTGCCGGGCCTCCGGCGCGCTTGGGAAGCGTGCCGCGTCGAAATCCGGCGATCACCGCCCCATGGTAGCGATGACGCCACGACGGCCACCAGACCGTCACAGGCCCCCGTTATCTATCGGTCTGCACGGGGCGGTTTGTTACCCGATACTGACCCGATGACCGATCACCGGCCCGAATTGCGCTTCTCCGCCGCGCTGACCCCGCTGACCGCCCGGCAGAAGGCCGACCTCATCGGCACCCTCGGCAGCGCAATGCACGAGGGTCTTGACCCGGACGACGAGTTCGTCGCCACCATGGTCGCGTTGCGCCTGGGTGACCTGAGCCGCGATGAGCTGCTCGCGACGTGGCGCCGGGCCTGACCGTTGTTCCGGCAACGCAAGGCCCGCGCGGCGTGGGAGGCGACCTTCATCCCGGGCACCTATATCCTGGCCAACTCGCTCGGGATCACCGACGCCCGGCAGTTGCAGCGCGCCGAGTTCGAGTTGTCCGCCGACGCCGAGCTGCGCATCCTCGACGGCTCGCTCCAGATCCCCGCGACCTATGACTTCGCCCACCTCAAGGCGTTGCACGTGGCGCTGGTGGGCGATATCTATCCGTGGGCCGGGCAGTGCCGCATCTACGAACTGGGCCGCGGCAGCGTCTCCTTCGCCCCGACCCACGTCATCGACGGTCAGCTGCGCAAGGTGGCCGCGTTCGTCCGGAAGCAGCCCTGGGCGTCCCTGGGGCACGACGAGACGGCGGTGGCGCTGGCGCACGTGTACGCGCGGCTAAACTACGCCCACCCGTTCCGCGACTGCAACGGGCGAGCGGGCAAGCTCCTGGTGCGGTTGCTGGCCCGTGAGCACGGCTGGGAGGTCGACTACTCGCGGGTGGCGATCGCCGACTGGATCCACGGGTCACGGCTGAGCCTGCCCGAGCAGAACGCCGGCTACCACTGGGGCGGCCCCGCCGAACCGGAACCGGACTACCTCGTCCCCGCCTTCCACCAGGCCCTCATCGACCAGCCCTGGTGACGCCCGCGGGAAACAGTGAAGCGACCCGCTCCCCACAGGGGAACGGGTCGCTTCGTGGCGTTGGGAGAACGGCCTACTTGGCCTTCTCCAGCACCTCGACGAGGCGCCAGTGCTTGGTCGCCGACAGCGGGCGGGTCTCCATGATCCGCACGCGGTCACCGACGCCGGCATCGCCGTTCTCGTCGTGTGCCTTGACCTTGCTGGTGGTCCGGATGATCTTCTTGTAGAGCGGGTGGCTCTTACGATCTTCCAGCTCGACCACGATGGTCTTCTGCATCTTGTCGCTGACGACGTAACCGATGCGCTCCTTGCGCCGGTTACGGACCTCAGCCTGGGTTTCGGTCACGTTCTGGTCCTCACTCATGCGTCGTCACCGTCCGGCCCGGCCGCCAGGCCGAGTTCGCGCTCACGCATCACGGTGTAGATCCGGGCGATCTCACGACGCACGGTCCGCAGCCGACGATTGTTGTCGAGCTGGCCGGTGGCCATCTGGAAACGAAGGTTGAACAGCTCTTCCTTCGACTCCTTCAGACGGTCGACCAGATCGGTGTCGGTGAGGTCACGCAGCTCTGCTGCTGCCACTCCCAGTCCCATCAGAACTGCTCCTCTCTGGTGACGATCCTGGTCTTGATGGGGAGCTTGTGCTGCGCGCGGCGCAGGGCCTCGCGAGCGATCTCCTCATTGGGGTAGGTCATCTCGAACAGCACCCGACCCGGCTTGACCGGGGCGACCCACCACTCGGGCGAACCCTTACCCGAACCCATGCGGGTTTCGGCCGGCTTCTTGGTGAGCGGGCGGTCCGGGAAGATGTTGATCCAGACCTTGCCGCCACGCTTGATGTGCCGGTTGATGGCGATACGAGCGGACTCGATCTGCCGGTTGGTGATGTAGGCGCCTTCGAGCGCCTGGATGCCGTAGTCACCGAAGGTGACCTTGGTGCCACCCGATGCCTGGCCCTTCAGGCTGGGGTGATGCTGCTTGCGGTGCTTGACCCGGCGAGGGATCAACATGGGCTAGCCCTCCTGATTCTCGGTGGCCGCACCCGCACCGGCGGTGGCCTCGGCCGGAGCCTCGGCTGCGCGACCCGCCTCGGTGCTGGTGGCGGTGGTGCCCGACGAACCGCTGCGACGCGGACGGCTGGGACGGCGGGGACGACGATCCTCCGAGGCCGGAGCGGCAGCGGCCAGTTCGCGACGGCCGCCGACGATGTCGCCCTTGTAGATCCAGACCTTCACACCGATGCGGCCGAAGGTGGTCTTGGCTTCGTAGAGTCCGTAGTCGATGTCGGCGCGCAGCGTGTGCAGCGGCACGCGTCCCTCGCGGTAGAACTCACTGCGGCTCATCTCGGCGCCGCCCAGGCGACCCGAGCACTGGACCCGGATGCCCTTCACGTTCGGCTGACGCATCGCCGACTGGATCGCCTTGCGCATCGCGCGGCGGAAGGCCACACGGTTGCTCAGCTGCTCGGCGACACCCTGGGCCACGAGCTGGGCCTCGGACTCGGCGTTCTTGACCTCGAGGATGTTCAGCTGGACCTGCTTGCCGGTCAGCTTCTCCAGGTCGCCACGGATCCGGTCGGCCTCGGCGCCGCGGCGGCCGATGACGATGCCCGGACGGGCGGTGTGGATGTCGACGCGGACCCGGTCACGGGTGCGCTCGATCTCCACCTTGGCGATGCCGGCGCGCTCGAGCCCCTGCGAGAGGAGCTTGCGGATGGCGACATCCTCTTTCACGTACTCCGCGTACTGCTTGTCGGCGTACCACCGCGACTTCCAGTCCGTGGTGATGCCCAGACGGAAGCCGTGCGGGTTGATTTTCTGGCCCACTACTAGGCTCCCTTCTTCTTCGGCTGGCGCGAACGGGCGCGGCCCGCGGTTGCCTTCTCCGGCAGCGACTCCACGACCACGGTGATGTGGCTGGTGCGCTTACGGATCCGGAACGCACGACCCTGCGCACGCGGCTGGAACCGCTTGAGCGTCGGGCCCTCGTCGGCGAACGCCGTGTTGACCACGAGGGTCCGGCGGTCGACACCGAGGTTGTTGGTGGCGTTGGCGACGGCGCTCGCGAGCACCTTGTACACCGGCTCGGACGCCGACTGCGGGGCGAACCGCAGGATGTCGAGCGCTTCGTCGACATCCTTGCCGCGGATCAGGTCCAGCACGCGACGGGCCTTCATCGGCGTGACGCGCACGAAGCGCGCCGTGGCCTGGGCGGTCGGGTTTTCAGTCTGTGTGCTCATGGTTACCGGCGCTTCGCTTTCCGGTCATCCTTGATGTGACCCTTGAACGTGCGGGTGGGCGCGAACTCGCCCAGCTTGTGGCCGACCATGTTGTCCGAGATGAACACCGGCACGTGCTTGCGGCCGTCGTGGACGGCGAAGGTGTGACCGATGAAGTCGGGGATGATGGTCGAGCGGCGCGACCAGGTCTTGATGACCTGCTTGGTGCCCTTTTCGTTCTGGGCGTCCACCTTCGCAAGGAGGTGGTCGTCGACGAACGGGCCCTTCTTGAGGCTGCGTGGCATTCTCTAACTCCCTCCTGTGCTTATCGCTTGTTCTTGCCGGTGCGACGACGCCGGACGATCAGCTTGTCGCTGGCCTTGTTCTTGCTGCGGGTGCGGCCTTCAGGCTGTCCCCAGGGGCTGACCGGGTGGCGACCACCGGAGGTCTTGCCCTCACCACCGCCGTGCGGGTGGTCGACCGGGTTCATGACCACACCGCGGACGGTGGGGCGCTTGCCCTTCCACCGCATACGGCCGGCCTTGCCCCAGTTGATGTTGGACTGCTCGGCGTTGCCCACCTCGCCGACGGTGGCGCGGCAGCGCACGTCGACACGGCGGATTTCGCCGGAAGGCATACGCAGCGTGGCGTAGGGGCCTTCCTTGCCCAGCAGCTGGATCGAGGCACCGGCGCTGCGGGCCATCTTGGCACCGCCGCCCGGACGCAGCTCGACGGCGTGCACCTGGGTACCGGTGGGGATGTTGCGCAACGGCAGGTTGTTGCCGGGCTTGATGTCGGCGCCGGGGCCACTCTCGACGATGGCGCCCTGGTTCAGGCCCTTGGGTGCGATGATGTACCGCTTCTCGCCGTCGACGTAGTGCAGCAACGCGATCCGCGCGGTGCGGTTGGGGTCGTACTCGATGTGAGCGACCTTGGCGTTGATGCCGTCCTTGTCGTTGCGACGGAAATCGATGACACGGTAGGCGCGCTTGTGGCCGCCACCCTTGTGACGGGTGGTGATGCGACCGTGCGCGTTACGGCCACCGCGGCCGTGCAGCGGGCGGACCAGCGACTTCTCCGGATGGTCACGGGTGACCTCGGCGAAGTCGGAGCCGCTGGCGCCGCGGCGACCGGGGGTTGTCGGCTTGTACTTACGAATAGCCATAGTTAGTTCTCAGTCCCTACTTTCGAAACCCGGTCAGCTGACCGGACCTCCGAAGATCTCGATGGACTTGCTGCCCTCGGCCAGCGTCACGATGGCGCGCTTGGTGTCCTTGCGCTTGCCGTAACCGAAGCGGGTGCGCTTGCGCTTGCCCTGCCGGTTGAGCGTGTTCACCGAGGACACCTTCACACCGAAGATCTTCTCCACGGCGATCTTGATCTGCGTCTTGTTGGCGTCCGGGTGCACCACGAAGGTGTACACGTCATCCTCGATGAGTCCGTAGGACTTCTCCGAGATCACCGGCGCCAGAATGATGTCGCGAGGATCGGCAATGGTAGCCATGCTCACGCCTCCTCTGTCTTGGCGGTCTTCGTGTTCGCGGCGATGAACGCGTTCAGCGTCTCGACGCTGAACACCACGTCGTCGGAATCGAGGACGTCATAGGTGTTGAGCTGATCGGCGGCGATCGGCAGCACGTTCTGCAGGTTCGCCACGCTCTTCCACGCGGTCAGATCTTCGCGCGGCAGCACCACCAGGAACTTGGTGCGGTCGCTGAGCGACTCCAGGAAGGAGCGGGCCGACTTGGTGGACGGAACCTGTCCGGCGACCAGTTCGGTGATCACGTGGATGCGCTCGTTGCGCGCCCGGTCCGAGAGGGCTCCGCGCAGGGCGGCGGCCTTCATCTTCTTGGGGGTGCGCTGGCTGTAGTCACGCGGCTGCGGGCCGTGGACGGTGCCACCGCCGGCGAACTGCGGTGCGCGGGTCGAACCCTGGCGAGCGCGGCCGGTGCCCTTCTGGCGGTACGGCTTGGCGCCGCCACCGCTGACCTGGCCACGGGTCTTGGTCGCGTGGGTGCCCTGACGCTTGGCGGCCTGCTGGGCGACGACGACCTGGTGCATCAGCGAGATGTTGGCCGGTGCGTCGAACAGCTCGGCCGGGAGGTCGACGGTGCCGTTGACGGAGCCGTCGGCGGCCTTGACCTCAAGCGTCAGCTTGGTTGCGGATTTGGTCAGATCGGTGCTCATTACGCACCACCCTTCACTGCGTCGCGGATCACCACGATGCCGCCCTTACGGCCGGGGATCGCGCCCTTGATCAACAGCAGACCGGCCTCGGCGTCCACCTTGTGGACGGTGAGGTTCTGCGTGGTCACCTTGTCGTTACCCATGCGACCGGCCATCCGCATGCCCTTGAACACGCGGCCCGGGGTGGCGCAGCCACCGATGGAACCGGGAGCGCGGTGCACGCGGTGCACGCCGTGGCTGGCGCCCAGACCGGCGAAGCCGTGACGCTTCATGACGCCGGCGAAGCCCTTGCCCTTGGAGGTGCCGGTCACGTCGACCAGCGCTCCGTCGGCGAAGATCTCGGCGGTCAGCTCCTGGCCGACGCTGAACTCGGCCACATCGGCGACGCGGATCTCGGCCAGGTGCCGGCGCGGGGTGACCCCGGCCTTGGCGAACTGACCGGCGACAGGCTTGGTGACCTTGCGCGGATCGATGGCGCCGTAGGCGAGCTGCACGGCGGTGTAGCCGTCCTGCTCGGCGGTGCGCAGCTGGGTGATGACGTTCGGGCCCGCCTGGACGACGGTGACCGGAACGACGCGGTTGTTCTCGTCGAAAACCTGGGTCATGCCGAGCTTGGTGCCCAGGATGCCTTTGGTACTCGCTTGGTTGCTCATGTCTTTTCTCGCCCCCGCCCTACTGGATGTTGACGTCGACGCTGGCCGGAAGATCGATGCGCATCAGCGCGTCGACGGTCTTCGGCGTCGGGTCGAGGATGTCGATGAGTCGCTTGTGAGTGCGCATCTCGAAGTGTTCGCGGCTGTCCTTGTACTTATGCGGCGAACGGATGACGCAATACACATTCTTTTCGGTGGGCAACGGCACCGGGCCGACGACGCGTGCACCCGTACGGGTCACGGTCTCCACGATTTTGCGCGCCGAAGCGTCGATCGCCTCGTGGTCGTAGGCCTTGAGCCTGATGCGGATCTTCTGTCCCGCCACGCTGTGTCCTCTTCCGTCAGTTGTTCTCGACAGACAAACACCGCGTGGCCGCTTACAGCCGGATGCCACCAAAGCACCCGGACATCGGCGCGTGAGGCCGACGGTCACATGACCACCCGTGTGAGATTCGGGGATCGACGCTGTTCATCTATCGTTGTACGTTGGCTCGCTACAGGAGCGAACCCGTTGTGCTCCGGCACCCGCGGTCGGGCGTGTCGTGGCCGTGAACCTGATGGTTGCACGCGGAACACGCCAAACCCCGTGTCGGGAGCCTGGGAGTCATTCACCTCGCCCGAGACCGCAGTTCACCGCGGCGCCGGTCAAGGCAACCCGACAATTATGCACCATCGGGGGTGCCCGGTTCAAATCCGTACGTCTCGCACCTTCGCACCTGCTCCGAAAACCGATCACCTTGCCGGTTGAGGTGCGAAGAGCCGCTAGGCGATGAGCCTCGAAACCAGGTGAGACGACATTGTTCGCTCACGGGGTTTCGAGGCTCGTCGCTAACGCTCCTCACGCCTCAACCGGCGAGGGGTCGGCTTTCCCGCATCGGCGGCCGGCAAGCCCTGGTGACTCAACCGGCGGTGGGGCGGCCCGGCGCGTCCGCATCGGCATCGGTGACGGCGGCCTTGACAGCCCCCTCCTCGGCGACAGCAGGCTTCTCGATGTCGATGGTCTTACGCAGCGGCCGGTTCGGGATGAACAGGATCGCGATGATCGCGGCCGCGGCACAGGCCGCGCCGATCAGGAAGATGGTGGCCGTGGCGTCACCGTAGGCGTGCCGGATGACGTCCGCGACGGGCGCGGGCAGCGACTTGATGTCGAGGTTGCCACCGCCGGACTGCTTGCTGGTGTCGATGCCCAGCTTGGCCAAGCCGCTCTCGGACAGGTCGGCGACATGGGTGGCCAAGACCGAACCGAGCACCGAGACGCCGATCGCACCGCCGAAGGTCCGGAAGAACGCGACGTTGGACGAGGCCGCGCCGATGTCCTCGACACTGACGGTGTTCTGCACCGCCAGAACCAGGTTCTGCATCAGCGAACCGGTGCCCAGGCCCATGATGAACATGTAGATGCCGATCAGCACGATCGGGGTGGCGTGGTCGATGGTGCCCAGCAGCCCCAGACCGATCGTCAGCAGGATCGAGCCGCCGATGATGAACGGCTTCCACTTGCCGAAGCGGGTGATCATCTGGCCGGAGACCATGGTGCCGGTCAGCATGCCGATGACCATCGGAATGGTCAGCAGGCCGGCCTCGGTGGGGCTGTAGTGCCGCGCGGTCTGGAAGTACTGCCCCAGGAAGGTGATGGCGCCGAACATGCCCAGCCCCACCATGACCGAGGCGATGATCGCCAGCGCGGTGGTGCGCTCGGTGATGATCTTGAGCGGGATCACCGGATCCTTGGCCCGCGATTCGACGAACACGGTCAGTGCCAGCAGCGCGACGCCGCCGATCACGTAGTAGGCGCTCTCCGGCGAGATCCAGGCGTAGTAGTCGTCCTTGCCGGCGAACGAGACCCAGATCAGCAGCACGCTGACACCGGCGGTCATCAGGGTGGCGCCCAGCCAGTCGATGGTGACATTGTCCTTGCGCTGGGTCTCCAGGTGCAGGGTGCGCTGCAGTAGCCCGAGCGCGATCACCGCAAGCGGGATGCAGACATAGAAGCACCAGCGCCAGCCGAGCGGGCTGTCGGCGATGACGCCGCCGAGCACCGGGCCACCGGCCATGGCGACGGCCATCACCGCACCCATATATCCCGAGTACCGGCCGCGCTCACGCGGCGGGATGATCGAGCCGATGATCGCGACCACCAGCGCGGTCAGACCGCCCATGCCCAGGCCCTGGATGACGCGGCCGACGAGCAGCAGCTCCATGTTGTGGGCCGCACCGGCCAGCGCCGAACCGGCCACAAAGGTGATCAGCGAGACCTGGACCAGCAGCTTCTTGTTGAACAGGTCCGACAGTTTGCCCCAGATCGGGGTCGACGCCGCGTTCGCCAGCAGCGCCACGGTGACCACCCACGCGTACTGCGTCTGGGTGCCCTTGAGATCGCCGACGATGGTCGGCAGGGCGGTCGCGACGATCGTCGTCGACAGCAGGGCCGTGAACAGGCCCGCCAGCAGGCCGGTCATGGCCTCGAGCACCTCGCGGTGCGTCATGGCGGTCGGCGCTGCCGGTTCCGCCGCGGTACTGGTTGGTGAACTCATTTCTTTTCCTCTACTGCTTCACTGCCGTGAAAGGCTTCTTCTATTACGGCGTCGCCCGGGAACCCCGGGGCGGCCGCGTCAGGTCATTCGGCGATCGCGCGCCGGAGCGTGACGATGGTGGCGAGTACGTCGCGGGCCTGGTCGTCGGACCAGTCGGTGAACTTCGGCGCGTAGTCGTCGGCGCGGTGCTCGAGCGCGGCGTTGAGCCGGTCCCTGCCCGCCTCGCTGATCTGGACGAGGCTGACCCGTCCGTCGTCCTCGCTGCGGGTGCGTTCGATCAGGCCGTCACCGGCCAGGACCGAGATCTGCCGGCTCAGCGCGGATTCGCTGATGCACAGCCTGTCCGCCAGCTGGTTCTGCCGCAACGCCCCATGGGAGTACAGCGTCCACAGCACGCCGACGAGTGGCGCGGGCAGATCAACCCTGGCCGTCGAGCGCTGGGCCATCAGGCGCGCCGCGCGCAACAGCAGCGACATCTCGTCGATGAGCTCGACGACCGTCTCACGTCGCGGCGCCATTGGCAAAGCCTTTCTATATAGTTGATTGACGAAAGTAAATGTACGCCGCTCCGCCGCCGCCGTCACGTCCGTGCTCGAGTGACGTTCGTCCCACCGGCCGCTCAGGGGCTGCCGGGGGCCTACCGGCCGCCTCCCTTCACGCTGCCGTCGCACGCGCGCGGCCTTACGCTTCTCAGGTGACCCGACAGACCGTGCCGCACGCTCCGGCGACGGCGTCGACTCCGCATGCGCCCGGCTCCAGGAGGTGGTGAGCGATGCCCCCTCGCCCGGTGTCCAATCACCTCATCGCCCAGCTCGCCGAGACCCGCTCGGGCAACACCCGGGCCAACGTCCTCGAGGAATTGCGCCGGCTCATCCTGTCCGGGTCGGTGCCGCCGGGCACGCAGATCCCGCCGGCGGAGGTGGCGTACGCGTTCGCGGTCAGCGCCATCCCGGTGCGCGAGGCACTCAAGACGCTGATCGGTGAGGGCCTGGTCGATCACCGGCCGCACGGCGGATACAACGTGAGCCTGCTGTCGGTGGAGGAACTGCACGAGATCTACTTCGTGCGCGGGGTCCTGGAGGAGGCCGCACTCGCCCGCGCCGTCGCCAGGGTCACCGACGACGACCTGGCGCTCGCGCGCGGCTATCACGAGCAGTTGCTGACCGCGACCAGGTTCGGCGACCGCAAATCCTTTCACGACGTCTCGCGCGAGTTCCATCGGCAGTTGGTGCTGCCGTGCGCGATGCCGCGGCTGCTCAACATGTTCGAGTCGACCTGGAATCTCACCGAACCGTTCCAGGTGATGCGATCGGTGTCCGAGGACGTCCAGAACACCCTCAACGACGACCACGCGCGGATACTCGATGCTGTCGCCGCCCGGGACACCGATACCGTCCTGAACCTGGCCCGCGAGCACCACGCCCGCCTCGGCGACGCGATCGCCGGCGCCGAACCGGACCTCACCCTGCGGCCGGACCATCCTGATACCCGGTAGGTTTCAATCCCACTCCGGCAGCGGTACGCCACGATAGCCCGGAATGTGGGAAATACCCACCCCGATCAGACCGCCGGATCGGGCAAATATATCCGCGAGGTAATCGCCGAGTAACACAGCACTCCTAGGTTGAGAAACGTCACCGTCGACCCGACGTACGGCTTAATCGAGGAGAATCATGACTGCCACGGAGAACGCTCCGGCGGCCGCGCACAGCGCCGCGGGTGAAAGTGTCATCAAGCTCGAATACCACCAGCGATTGACCAACAGCGATCTCGCACCGCTGCGCAAGCAGAGCTGGACCTGGTACAACATCTTCGCCTTCTGGATGTCCGATATTCACAGCGTTGGTGGATATGTGTTCGCGGGCAGCCTTTTCGCGCTGGGCATCGCCGCCTGGCAGGTGCTGGTGGCGCTGATCATCGGCATCGTCGCGGTCAATATCCTGTGCAACCTGGTCGCGAAACCGTCACAGCTGGCCGGGGTTCCGTATCCGGTGACCACCCGCGTGTCCTTCGGTGTGATGGGTGCCAATATCCCGGCCATTCTGCGCGGCCTGATCGCCGTCGCCTGGTACGGAATCCAGACCTATCTGGCGTCGGTGGCGTTCGGCCTGCTCGCTCTCAAGTTCTGGCCGAGCCTGGCGAAATACGACGTCGTCGACGACTACGGATTCCTGGGCCTGAGCGTCCTCGGCTGGGGCGGATTCATTCTGATGTGGATTCTGCAGGCGATTGTCTTCTGGAACGGCATGGAGACCATCCGCAAATTCATCGATTTCTGCGGACCCGCCGTCTACGTCGTGATGGTCATTCTGGCCGGCTATCTCATCGCCAAGGCGGGCTGGAGCAATGTCTCGCTGGACCTGTCGGTCGGACCCGGAAAAGTCGGCTGGGATTCGGTGACCGCCACCATCGGCGCGATAGCTCTTGTGGTGTCGTACTTCTCGGGACCGATGCTCAACTTCGGCGACTTCTCCCGGTACGGCAAGACATTCGGTGAGGTCAAGAAGGGCAACTTCTGGGGTCTGCCGATCAACTTCCTGTTCTTCTCCCTGCTGGTGGTGTGCACCGTGTCCGCGGCCGTCACTGTGATCGGTAAGGACGAGGACGGTGCGATCATCACCGATCCGGTGCATATCGTCGACCGCATCGACAACACCACCGCGGCGGTCCTGGGCGTGCTGACCTTCGCGATCGCCACCATCGGCATCAACATCGTCGCCAACTTCGTCTCCCCCGCGTTCGACTTCTCGAACGTCGCGCCCACCAAGATCACCTGGCGCACCGGCGGCATGATCGCCGCGGTCGGTTCGGTCCTGATCACCCCGTGGAACCTGTTCAACAACCCGGACGCGATCCACTACACGCTGGACACCCTCGGCGCGGTCATCGGCCCGCTGTTCGGCATCCTGCTGGCCGATTTCTACCTGATCAAGAAGCAGAAGATCGTCGTCGACGACCTGTTCAGCATGGAGCCGGGCTCCACCTACGCCTACCGCAAGGGCTGGAACCCGGTCGCCGTGATCGCCACGGCCGTCGGCCTGATTCCGCCGCTGTGCGTGGTGATCTGGGGAACCGCGTACGCCGCGAGCTTCACCTGGTTCATCGGCGCCGGAGTCGCCGGTGCGGTCTACTGGACGGGGATGAAGTACGCACCCAAGTCGTTCATCTACGACACCGGTGCCGAACCGGTGATCGGGGACGGCGCCGCCGACGGATCAGCCGAACGCACCCTGTTCTGACGCACCGACCCGGGCCCTCTCCTGACCCCCTCGCGTGACACCGGGGTCATGAGGGGGCCTGTGTGGCATCACAACCCAGCCCGCACCGGTCACCGGGAGCCTCCATGCGCATCGTCATCATCAACCCCAACACCACCACCGCGATGACCGCCGTCATCGACGCCGCCGCCCGCGGTGTCGCCCGGCCCGACGCCGAGATCGTCTCGGTCACCTCCACGATGGGGCCGGCGTCGATCGAAAGCCACTACGACGAGGCGATGGCCGTGCCCGGCATCGTGGACGCGATCGAGGACAACCCCGGCGCCGACGGCTACCTGCTGGCCTGTTTCGGCGATCCCGGACTCGACGCCGCACGGGAGGTGGCCGGTGCACCCGTTCTCGGGATCGCCGAGGCGGCAATGCATCTCGCGGCGCCGCTGGGGCGGGGATTCTCGGTGGTCACCACCGCGAGCCGCACCATCGGCCGGGCCGCGGACCTGGTGGAGCACTACGGATTCACCCGCAGTTGCCGCGGCATCCACGCCTGCGAGATCCCGGTGCTCGAACTCGAGAGCAACCCGGAGGCGGTGGGCATCATCACCAAGATGTGCGCCGAGGCGCTGGCCGCCGACGGCTCGGACGCGGTGGTCCTCGGCTGCGCCGGGATGGCCGGCTTCGTGGGCGACATCGGCGCCGCCGTGGGCGCGCCGGTCATCGACGGGGTGGCCGCCGGGGTGGGGATGCTGACCGCGATGGCGGCGATGGGCCTGCGCACCGGCACCCGCACCGGGGAGTTCGCCCCACCGCCGCCCAAGCCGTACACGGGCCTGCTGACGCCGTTCGCCCGGCCCCAGGACTGATCCACCCCCTTACCGACCAGTAAGATTGCGCGCATGTCGATCTCCACCGCGGCCGGAAGCGCCACCTACCGCCTGCGTCGCAAGCTGCCCGACAACACCTTCGGCAACGCGTTGTTCTCCCTGGGCATGGTGGCCCGGGTGCCGTATTTCGGCACGATCCTGCCCTACGTCTCGGTGATGGAACCGGGCCGCTGCGTGGTGTCGGCGCCCAAGTGGTTCGGCATCCACAACCACATCGGCACCTTCCACGCCATCGCCGCCTGCAACCTCGCCGAGGTCGCCATGGGCATGCTGATGGAGGCCACCACCCCGGCCACGCACCGCTGGATCCCCAAGGGCATGTCGGCGCAGTACCTCACCAAGGCGAACACCGGACTGACCGCCACCGCCACCCTCGCCGAGCCGGTCGACTTCGCCGCTCTCACCGAGGGCACCGACGTGGTGGTGTCCATCGAGATCCGCGACACCACCGGCACCGAGGTCGTCCACTGCGACATCACCACCTGGGTGACCCCCGCCTAAGCCGGCACAAACCCCACTGATACGCCCCGGCATCGCAATTATTGTGATGCCGGGGCGTATTCGTGGGGTTCACGACAGCAGGGCGGCCACCATGACGGTGGTGGCGTGTGGGCCGCTTCGGCCGCCGGGGGGCAGGACCGAGCCGTCGATGATGCGCAGGCCGCGGACGCCGTCGAGGTTGCCCGAGGCATCCGTCCGGTCGCCCATCGGCAGTGAGCCGCAGGCGTGCTGGGAGGTCCTGACCACCGGGTCGAGACGTACCGATCCGGGTTCGACGATGCCGCGGAAGGTCTCCGACGCCAACATGTCCCGGACCTGCTCCAATTCGGGACGCAATCGGTCCGGAAGCTGCGTGGCCGTACCGAGGTCGACGGCCAGCCGTCTTCCGTCCCAGGTCAGTTCGCCCGGAGTGCCAGGCACCATCGCAGCCACCCCGACAGCGGGCCCTGTGGGCGGAACCCCATCGATGTAGTCGGCGAAATCTCCGCCATAGCAACGTATCTCGACACCATAGCCGGTGTGTACCACGGACGGCAGCAGTGGTGCGGGCCGCGTGGGCCCCGAAAGTCGGTAGTGCACCAGCATTTCCCGGTGCTCGACGACGCGCAACGGCCCGGTCACCAGCCCGGAGGCGAACAACAGCGCGGCCGTGCCGAGCGTGCCCGCGCACAGGACCACCTCACCGGCACCGATCACCTCCGCGCCACAGTGCACGCCGGTGACCCGGGTGCCGGCCATGTCCAGGGCACTCACCCGGGCCGCGGTCCGCACGGTCAGGTTCGGGCGACCGAGAGCGGGCCGCAGGAAGGCCTCGGCCGTCGTCACCCGGCGCCCACCGGCCGCGTCCCGGATGCTGTTGGAGTGCACGCGGTTGACCCCGGTGACCGGCCACCGGTCATCGAGGCGCCGCGTCGGCAGGTGCGTACCCCACCATGCCTCGAAGGCGTGTGCGGCATCGGGCAGTTCGTCGTCACCGAACGGACTCACCGACATCGCGGCCTCCACCTCCGTGTAGGCGGCCTCGATGTCGCCGATGGAATGTTCCCAGTCCCCGAAATCCTCGCGGTGCCACCGCAGAAAGTAGGCCCCGTTCACCGCGGCCGACCCACCGATCCCGTGGCCCCGCACCACCGACAACTCCGCCGGCGACACCGGATAGGAGACGGTACGGCCCATCCGCTCGGCGTCGGCACCGACCGGCAGGTGGAACAGGTCGATGACCTCCGCACCGGGCAGCCCCGGCCCGGCCTCCAGCAGCAGCACCGAGCGGCCGGGGTCACGGGAGAGTCGTTCGGCCAGCACGCATCCCGCGCTACCCGCACCCACGATCACCACATCGTGGGCCACCGCGCACTCACCTGCTCAGGACCGGTCGCAGCGCACCCGGATCGCGGTGGGTGATCACCCCCTGCCACAGGCCGAGGCCGTAGGCGAGGTCGTCGAGGCGGCGCATGAACACGTAGGTGACCGGTCCGAGCGCGGGCCGCGCCGTGGGTTCGCTCAGCACCCGCCGGGTCCAGTCGACGAGTCCCTCGGCGATCGCCACCTCCACCACGAAAGTCCGGTACCGGCGCGAGAAGAGGGCCGGCACCAGGGCTATCGGCCAGTAGTGCCGGCAGATCGCCGCCCCCGCCTGTAGCAGGCCGAAGCCGGCCGCCCGCCCGGTCATCTGCGCGGCCACCAGCGGGGCCTGCGGCAGGCCGTCGAGCCTGCGCCGCAGGCGCACCGCCATCTGACCTAGCAACAGCATCGCGATGGCCGTGCCGGTGGCGGTGCGGGTGAGCAGCGCGACGACGGCCGCGGCCATCGTGGCCGACATGACCATCGGCGCGGCCAGCGTCTCGTGCCGGTCGGCGAGGTAGGCGGCGCCGGTGCCGTAGAAACGGCGCCGGCCCAGCACCTCACGCATTCCGGTGCGATGATCGTGCGCCACGTGGGCGACCGGGTCGTAGCGCAACCGCCAGCCGCCGTCGTGCAACCGCCAGCACAGGTCCACATCCTCGGCCACCCGGAGCGACTCGTCGAACCCAGGAAAAGCGCTGCGGCGCACCACCATCGCGGCGCTCGGCACATACGGCATCGGCGTGGACGGCACCACCGGCGCCTCCGCCGGGCCCATGTCGAGCGAGGAATAGCCGTTCTCGTAGCGGGCAGCGAGCGCGAACAGGCCGGGACGCGTGTTCAATCCGACGATCCGGGGCGCGGCGACGGCCACCGCGGGGTCGGAGAAATGCGGCAGCAGCATCGTCAGCCAGTCCGGCGCGGGCACACAGTCCGAATCGACGAACGCCACGAAATCCGTCACAGCCGCCGCGGCACCGGCGTTACGGGCGGCGGCCGGACCCAGGTTACGCGGCAGCCGCAGCACACTGACCCCGACGCCGTGCACGGTGATCGGGGTGTCCGAACCGTCGTCGACGACGATCATCCGGGCCTCGCCCCGGGTTGCGATCAGCCGGTTGATGCCGGCCTGGTTGTCGCGCACCGGGACCACGATGGTCACCTGGTCGGTCGACGGACCGAACATCGGTCGCGGATGCGCGATACCGGCGTCCAGAAGGCGGCGGCACAGCGTTCGGGTAGCCTTGTCGCACACCGCGATACGGCCGTCGGCCGACATCATGCCGAGTGCCGCGTCCGACAGGCGCAGCATCCGTGTCGGCGATCCGCCGACCAGATACCGCAGGTCGCCGCGGTGCGCGCAGCGCAGATCCACCTGCACCTGGAATCCGTCCGGCAGGTCGGTGGGCACGGCCTCGACCCCACCGGCCGCACTTCCGTCACGGCTGTCGACGACGCTCACGCGGCGGCACCGCCCCGCAGCAGCCCGCGCTCGTCGACATCCCAGCGCGTGATCGCGGACACCAGCGACGAGGTGAACGCGCCGACGAGATCGCCGCCGCGCGCCGCCGTGGCCGTGGTGGGATCACCGAGCACCCCGTTGGCGCTCACCGCCGCCACCCCGCCGGCCCGCATCGGCACCAGCAGTTCGGCGATCGGCGCGCAGTTGCCGGCCACCGCGTCGGCCAGGCGCACATCGTCGGGTGAAAGGTGCAGCAGCACCGAGGTTTCGGTGTCACCGGCGTGGGCATCGCCGCCTGGGTGCCCGCACGCGAACCAGGCCACGTCGCGGCCCTCGTAGCGCAGCAACCGCGCCGCCTCCACCAGGGTGCGGCCGTTGCCGCCATGACCGTTGACGAACACGATCCGCCGCGCCCACCGGCACGCGCTGCGCCCGTACTCGACAAGCACCAGCCGCAGCGCCTCATGCCCGAGCGACACGGTCCCGGGAAAGCCCTCGTGCTCGCCGCTGGCACCGTAGGGCAGGCCGGGGGCGACGATGAACGTCTGCTCAGCCGAATCATCCGCCAGCAGGGGCTGGGCGCGGCGGGCGACGGCGTCGGCGATGCGGATGTCGGTGTCGAGCGGAAGATGAGGCCCGTGCTGTTCGACGGCGCCCAGCGGAACGAGCAGGGTCACCACGGAACCGTCGAGCTCAGGCCAGGAGAGAGCACCAAGCCCCGTGCCGCGCATCATTCGGTCAACTCTAGCGATATGCGCGCCATCGGGGTAAGGGTCACCGCCCACCGAAACATATATGATTACTGACCCCCTGCCCGAACGCTCGCTCGGGTGTGCCAAGCTGTGGTGACCGACGACACAAATCAACGATCTCGCGCGGCCGGCACGGCATCGGCGGCAGGCGGGGTCCCACACACCCGAGGAGATCGGAATCCCATGGCACCCACACCCAACGCCACCAGTGGAAAAAGCGGACCCCTGCACGCCATCCGGGTCATCGAGTTCGCCGGTATCGGCCCCGGGCCGCATGCCGCGATGCTGCTGTCGGACCTGGGCGCCGACGTCGTGCGGGTGCAGCGGCCCGGCGCTCTCCCCAAGCCGGGCAGGCCGGCCGACGCCCTGCTGCGCGGGCGCAAGGTGGTGGAGGCCGACCTCAAGAATCCCGCCGACCGGGAGACCGTGCTCGGCCTCATCGCCAAGGCTGACGTGCTGATCGAGGGTTTCCGTCCCGGCGTGATGGAGCGCCTCGGCTTCGGCCCCGACGATCTCGCCGAGGTCAACCCCGGCCTGGTGTACGGCCGGATGACCGGCTGGGGCCAGGACGGCCCGCGCGCGGACCGGGCCGGCCACGACATCAACTACATCTCGCTCACCGGCCTGCTGCACGCCGTCGGGCGCGCCGGCGAGCGCCCGGTGCCGCCGCTCAACCTGTTCGGCGACTTCGGCGGCGGGTCGATGTTCCTGGTCGTCGGCGTGCTCTCGGCGCTGCTCGAACGCCAGGTGTCCGGGCGCGGGCAGGTGATCGACGCCGCCATGGTCGACGGCGCTTCGCTTCTGGGACAGATGATGTGGGCGTTCCGTGGTACCGGCATGTGGTCGGATGTGCGGGGCGTGAACTTCCTCGACTCCGGCGCGCCGTACTACGACGTGTACGAGACCTCCGACGGCAAGTACATGGCCGTCGGCGCCATCGAGCCGCAGTTCTACGCCGAACTCCTCAAGGGCCTCGGCCTCGACGGCGAGGACCTGCCGGGACAGGCCGACCTCACCCGCTGGCCCGAGCTGCGCAAGATCTTCACCGACACGTTCGCCGCCAAGACGCGCGACGAGTGGACCGCCGTGTTCGACGGCACCGATGCGTGCGTCTCGCCCGTCCTGACCTTCGGCGAGGCACCCGACGAGCCACACATGGCCGCGCGCGCCAACCTCGTCGAGATCGATGGCATCCGGCAGGCGCAGGTGGCCCCGCGGTTCTCGCGCACCTCGCCCGAGACACCGGCCGGACCGGCAACGGAGGCAACCGATCCCGCCACCCTCTGGGCATAACGGCATCTTCCGCCGGTTGAGGCTCCCCTTCACCGGTTGAGGTGTGAGGAGCGTAAGCGACGAGCCTCGAAACCTCTTCCGCCGGTTGAGGTGTGAGGTCGCCCGGCGACCGAGCCTCGAAACCCCGGTGAGACAACATTGTCATCTCACCGGGTTTCGAGGCTCGTCGCCAGCGCTCCTCACACCTCAACCAGCGGAGCAGGGGCACCGGGTCAGACTTTGGAGTGACCCATGTCGATCGGAAGCTGCACCCCGGTAAGGGATTTGGCGGCATCCGAGCACAGGTACAGGATGGCGTCGGAGACCTCGTCGGGCTCGGCCACCGGGTTGTAGTCCATCATCGACGGGAAGAAGCGGGTGAAGCGCTCGGTGGAGAACACCTCCAGCGCGGAGCTGTCCGCGACGCCCATCGGCGTGTTGACGGCGTACGGGTGGATCGAATTGACGCGGATCCGGTAGGGCGCAACCTCTTTCGCGACGACCTGGGCCAGGCCGGTCAGCCCGTACTTGGATGCGCTGTAGGAGGCCTGCACCGGCATGGCCTTGAGGCCGGCCACCGACGACACGATGACGACGGACCCGCCGTTCTTCGCCTCGATCATCGACGGCAGCGTGGCGCGCAGCGTCTTCCAGGCGCCGACGAGGTTGACGTCGATGACGTCGGTGAACTGTTCCTCCGACATCTCCCAGCTCAGGCCCCAGGTGAGCACGCCGGCGTTGACCACGACAACGTCGAGGCCGCCGAACTGCTCGACACCGTCGGCCACCAGTTGCTGCTGGAAGGCCAGGTCACGGACGTCGCCCTGCCGCGCCAGGATCTTGCCGCCGGCCTCCTCGACGAGCCGGGCCGTCTCGGCGAGGTCATCGGGTGTGGCGGGCGGATAGGTGGTGTGATCGGCGACCGGTCCCGCGATGTCGAGGCCGATGATCGACGCCCCCTCGCGTGCGAAGCGGAGTGCGTGATTGCGGCCCTGACCACGGGCGATGCCGGTGATGTAGACGACCTTGCCGTCGAACTGTCCCATGCCAAAACTGTAACACGTTCTAGTTCTGGGTCGAGTGCCGAAACCCCACGAATACGCCCCGGCATCGCAACTATTGTGATGCCGGGGCGTATCGGTGGGGTTCGGGACGGCGGTCAGCCGCCGTAGGAGCGTTCGAAGCCCTCCGGGATGATCAGGTCGTCGCGGCTGAGGTCGTGGACCGACTTGTGGCCGGTGCCCATGACCACTCCGTCGAGGCCCATCCGGAGCAGGTCGAGGACGTTCTCGACGCCCGCCTGGCCGTTGGCGGCCAGGCCCCACAGGTAGGCGCGGCCGATCATGACGGCCTTGGCACCGAAGGCGATGGCCTTGGCGACGTCGCTGCCGCGGCGGATACCACCGTCGAGGAGCACATCGAGATCCTTGCCGACGGCGTCGGCGATGGGGCCGAGCAGACGGATGGTGGCGGGGGTGCCGTCGAGGTTGTTGCCGCCGTGGTTGGAGACGGAGATCGCGGTGGCGCCGATGTCGACGGCGCGCTTGGCGTCGTCGAGGCGGGTGACGCCCTTGACCATGAACTCTCCGCCCCACTTCTCACGCAGCCACTGCAGATCTTCCCAGGTGGGTGACGGGGTGTTCATCCACTCGCCGTAGGCACCGAAGAACGTGGGGCCGGGCAGTCCCTTGCCGTGGGAGACGTTGGGGGCGGTCAGATCCGGGATCGTCAGGTTGCCCTTGTTGAACCAGTCCCAGGCGTAGCGCGGTTTGACCGCGACCTCCGGAGCCAGCCGGATCAACGCCTTCAGGTTCATCTTCTCCGGGATCTCCGGACTGCCCCAGTCGCGGCCGATGTTGAACACCCAGTCGGTGGTGACGATCAGGCCCTTGGCGCCGGCCTCACGGGCGCGTTCGGCGCGGGCGAGGATCTCCTCCTTGGTGCCAAGCCAGTAGATCTGGAAGAAGATCTTGTCGTTGACGGCGGTGACCTCTTCGATGGGGTGGCTGGCGAAGCTCGACAGACCCATCGCGGTGCCGCGGGCGGCTGCGGCGCGGGCCACCGCGACCTCGCCGTCCTTGTCGACGGCCTGCACGCCGGTCGGCGAGATCATCACCGGGAACGGCAGATCCACACCCATCACCCGGGTGGACAGGTCACGATCGTCCTGGGCGCCGATGACATGCGGGGCGAACCCGATCTCGGAGAACGCGTCCACGTTGTCGTTGACGGTGATGCCACCCTGGGTACCGGCCACCAGGGACGAGTACACCGACTTGGGCAGGCGCTGCTTGGCCCGGCGCTGGGCCTCGGCAACGGTCTCGAACCAGGGGTTGCGGGCCCACGGGTTGGTCAGCTTGAAGTTCGCCATTGATCTTTCGCCTTTGGGATTGATGGTGGTTGCGGACATGGTCGGCGCACCGGGTTTCGAGGCTCATCGCCTGGCGGCTCTTCGCACCTCAACCGGCGAAGGCGTGGCCCGTCGCTGGTTGAGGTGCGAGCTTGCGAGCCTCGAAACCCGGTGCGCCGACGGTGTCGCCGATACGCGGGTCAGCCGACGGGGCTGAAGCCGGCGAGGGGGTTCTCGTCGCAGCTCTTGGACGGGCGGCCGAGGGGGGTGAAGCTGCCGTCGGAGCCACGGGTCATCAGCGTGAGCGGGGTGCCGCGCGAATGATCCTTGTTGGCCGTCGGTTTGGTGCGGTCACCGGCCAGCAGCGACTCGCCGTAGCCCTGCACGCATTCGGGGTCGGGGCCGTCGAGGGGCAGGCCGGTGAAGAACTTGGCGGCCATGCAGCCGCCGCGGCAGGCGTCGAAGTGGTTGCACTTGGTGCACGCCCCGGCCGACTGCGGCTCGCGCAACTCGGTGAACAGATCCGAGCGCTGCCAGATCTCCTGGAAACCGCCGTCGGACAGGATGTTTCCGGCGAGGAAGTTCTCGTGGATGGCGAACGGGCAGGCGTACACGTCGCCCACCGGGTCGATGAGGCACACCACGCGGCCGGCGCCGCACAGGTTGAGGCCGGGCAGGCCTCCCCCGCCCTGATCGAACGCCGACAGGTGGAAGAACGAGTCGCCGGTGAGCACCCGATCCCCGTGTGCGACAAGCCAGTTGTACAGTTCGAGCTGCTGCTCGGGCAGCGGGTGCAGGTCGTCCCACACGTCGGCGCCGCGGCCGGACGGGCGCATGCGGGTGATGCGCAGGGTGGCATTGTAGCGGTCTGCGAGCGCCTTGAACTCGTCGAGCTGCGAGACGTTCTCGCGGGTCATCACCACGGAGATCTTGGCGTCCTTGAAACCCGCCTCGTGCAGGTTCTCCAGCGCCCGCACGGCCATGTCGAACGAGCCCTTGCCGCGCACGGCGTCGTTGACCTCGGCGGTGGCGCCGTCGAGCGAGATCTGCACGTCGACGTAGTCGGAGGCGGCCAGGCGCGCGGCGACCTTCTTGTCGATGCGCAGGCCGTTGGTGGAGAACTTGACGCCCACCTTGTGACTGGTGGCGTAGTCGACGAGTTCCCAGAAGTCCGAACGGACGGTGGGCTCGCCGCCGCCGATGTTCACGTAGAACACCTGCATGCGTTCGAGCTCGTCGATGATGGCCTTGCACTGCTCGGTCGAGAGCTCACGCGGGTCGCGCTTGCCCGACGACGACAGGCAGTGCACGCACGCGAGGTTGCAGGCGTAGGTGAGTTCCCAGGTCAGGCAGATGGGGGCGTCGAGGCCCTTCTCGAACTGGTCGACGAGGCGGCCGACCTTGGGCGGGGCCTGCAGGTCGAGCGGGGGCGTCGCCCGTACCTGTGCTGCCGGATCCGCTGCGCTGGGCGGCATCTCAAGTGTGGTCATCGGAAGTCTCCGGGTCTGGGTGGGGTGGGTACGGGCGTGCCGGCGTCAGCGCCGGGTGATCATCCCCGAGTCGGCGAGCGCGCCGAGCGCCTGCAGGTACAGGGGCCGTTCGGCGTCGGTGATGCCGGCCTCGGCCAGGGCGGCCTCGGCGGTGGGCGTCTCGGCGAGGGACTGCACGATGCCGACGACGGTCAGGTTCTTGAGGAACGAGAGTTTGCGGGTGCCGAAGTGGTAGAGCAGCGCCCCGAACGGTTCGGGCCGCAGCGCGACCTTCGGGTTGAGCTCCCAGGCGGCATCCAGATCGAAACCGGTGGGTGTGTCTGCTGCCGGGTTCCCGGCGGCCGCGTCAGCGCGGCCGCCGGAGTCCGGCATGGTTGCCGGGGCCGACATCAGTAGACCCCGCACATCCCATCGATCGACACCTCTTCGACGAGCGATTCGCCCACGAGTTCGGTTGCAGCGGTCACATCGGCCGTCTGATCTGCCATGATCCATCCTCCTGTATCAGTAGTGATGCGGATCACGACATACTATAATGGCACCCGGTGCATCAATCCAGTTACCGGTCCGAAACTAGCCGAACAGACAGTCCGGTTCCAGTGTTTACCCGCCGGACGGCCCCCGGAATACGATGGATGCCTCAGCGTCGCCACCCACCCGCGGCGACGCGCACTCAACGGGGAGGTGGTCATGGCCGTCCGGGAATCGACGCACAAGCCCGATCTCCTCGACACCGCACCCCAGCCGGGGCGCCGGCCGGCCACCTCGCACGCCCAGCTCAGCACCATCGCCATCGATCTGTTCACGGCCAAGGGTTTCGACGAGACCAGCGTCGACGACATCGCCGAGGCCGCGGGCATCGCCCGGCGCACCCTGTTCCGCTACTTCCCCAGCAAGAACGCGATCGCGTGGGGTGATTTCGACGCCCATCTCGACGCGATGCGCACCCGGCTCGCACTGATCCCCGACGACCTGCCCATCGCCGAGGCGCTGCGGCAGGCGCTGGTGACCTTCAACGAGGTGCCCGACGCCGAGCTCGACAACCATCGCCGGCGCCTGCGGCTGCTGCTCGAAGTTCCCGCACTGCAGGCGTATTCGATGCTCATGTACGCCGACTGGCGGCAGGTGATCGCCGGGTTCTGCGCGGCCCGGCTCGGAATCGACGCCGACGGGCATCTGCCGCAGACCATCGGCTGGCTGTGCCTCGGGACGGCCCTGGCCGCCTACGAGCAGTGGCTCGCCGCCCCGGACACCGACCTGATCGAGCTGATCGAGGCGGGCAGCGATCTGCTCGCCGGCGGTATCGCGGCACTGCGCTGAATGGTCGGGTTTCGGCCGGCCCCGAAGTCCCGACCGAACCCCTCCTGAACTACCGGTAGATTCCGTCGCGCCCGGCCTCGTCGGCGAGTTCGGCGATGGTGTGCTCGGCGATCGACAGCGCCGCGTCGACAGCGGCCACCGACCGGGCCGCGACGCGCACCTGATCGCCGCGTCCGGCCCACTCCGCGTCGGCGGCTGCCGTTGACAGGAACAGCACGGGCAGGTCCGGATGGGTCATGGTCCGCGCGTCCGCGATGAGGATGTAGTCGGGCACCCCGTCGATGACCTCGAGGAACCGGTCGGTGGTCCAGCCCGAGTAGTCGCGGTTGTCGATGAGGGTGAGGTCGGGTTCGTCGCCGTCGGAGTTCCGGCTGCCGACGACGGCCACCACCGCCTCCCACGACGTCTTGTCGGAGAAGTCGGTGCGGACGAACAGCGGTGCGTATGTGCCGAGGTAGCGCTCGATGGTGTTGCCCGCACCCTGGGTGTCGCGGAACACGTCCTCCTGCCGCACCTCACGTTCGGAGTCACGCACCGCCTGCGCGATATCGATGTAGTCGCCGTGGAAGCCGAAGACGGCCGGCGAGAAGTGGTCGGTGACCACGAGATCGGACAGTTCGATCGCCCCGAACCCGCCGGCGTTGCGGCCGATGACCACGCCGCACTCGTCGTCGAACGTCCAGGTGATCGGGTGCCCGTTGGCCGTACGCACACACGGCACCGTCCACCCGGCCCGGCCGCGCACCCGCGTGGCCACGACCTCGCCGGCGGCCCGGTAGCGGGGTTCGGGCGCGTCGGGGGTACTGAAGGTGGCCGAGCGGCCGTCGATGAGCTGCAGTTCCGCGGTGCGCGGGGCCTGTTCGGGCCAGTCGCGGTGCAGCACCAGCAGTTGTTCGGGACCACCCGCGTGCGAGGCGCCGGCGGTGCGCTGGGCGAAGCGATCGGTGCGCACCATCACCTCGCCGGACCTGTCGAAGTACCAGCGCGTGCCGGCGATCCGCTCGGGGTTTCCGTCGGCGTCCTCGATCCGCCACAGGTCGGGCGGAGCGTGCCAGACGTGGTGTTCCCGCCAGCCGCCGACGCCGGAGGTGTGGACGGTCGCGCTGATGGCTTTGGTTGCGGTAGCACGGTTTCGGCGAAGGAGTTCGTCCCACGTCGGAGTGACCATTCGCAGACGATAACAGCGGGGTTCTCACCCCCGCCCGGCGAGGGGACTGGCGACCAAAACTAGAACATGTTCTACTTTGGGGTGAACACCCCACCGAGGCGGAGAACCGATGACCGACCTGACCCCCCACAGCTCCCGCAGCGTGATCCTGACTGTAGCGGACGTGGTCGACGAGACCGCCGACGCACGGTCGATCGTCTTCGACGTACCCACCGCGATGACCGACAAGTTCACCGCGTACAAGCCGGGCCAGTTCCTCACCCTGCGCATCCCGAGCGACCAGACCGGATCGGTGGCCCGCTGTTACTCGCTGGCGTCCTCGCCGGTCTCGGGTGAACTGCCCAAGGTCACCGTCAAACGCACCAACGGCGGGTACGGCTCCAACTGGGTGTGCGACAACCTCGCGGCCGGCTCGCAGATCGAGGCGCTGCCGCCGAGCGGCGTGTTCACCCCCGCCGACCTCGACGCGCCGCTGCTGCTGATCGCCGCCGGCAGCGGCGCCACGCCGGTGATGTCGATCCTCAAGACGGCGCTGGCCTCGGGCAGCGGGCCGATCGTGTTCTTCTACGCCAACCGTGGCGAGAACGACGTCATCTTCGCCGCCGAACTGCGCGAGCTGACCCATGAACACGACGACCGGCTTACCGTCATCCACTGGCTCGAAAGCCTGTCCGGACTGCCGTCGGAGACGACGCTGGCGCGGGTGTTCTCCCCCTTCGCCGGCCACCACGCCTACCTATGCGGTCCCGGCCCGTTCATGGACGCCGTCCACAAGGGTTTGGCCGCGGCCGGATTCCCCCACCACGACGTGCATTCGGAGGTGTACAGCTCGCTGTCGGGCGATCCGTTCACCGATGTCGAGCACGAGGCGCTCTCCGCCGAGGAGGAGGCCGACGCCGCGACCGTCGACATCGAACTCGACGGCGAGACCCACACCCTCAAGTGGCCGCGCGGGCGCAACCTCATCGACGTCATGATCGCCGCGGGCCTCGACGCGCCCTACTCGTGCCTGGAGGGTGAATGCGGTTCGTGCGCCTGCACTCTCACCGAGGGCACCGTCGACATGGCCAACCCGGGCGCGCTCGACGAGGACGACATCGCCGACGGCTACATCCTGGGCTGCCAGTCGACGCCGACGGCGGACAGGCTGCGTATCGAATTCTGAATCCCCTCGGTGGTTGAGGTGTGAGGTCGCGCAGCGACCGAGCCCCGGAACCCGGTGCGAGAACAATGTTGTCTCACCGGGTTTCGAGGCTCGTCGCTAACGCTCCTCGCACCTCAACCGGCGGAGGGTGAGTACTTCGCCGACTCAGCCGGCGGGGGTGAGTACTTCGCTGATGGGCGTTTCGGTCATCAGCTTGGGCCGGGTCTTCATCACCGCGGCCACCTTGCCCGCACCCACCACGGCGGTCAGGATGCCATCCCGGCTGTAGTAGGCGAGGAACTTCTTACCATCGTCGTCGACGATGTGCACGTCGTCGTCGGCGCGGGGTTCGCCGAGCACCTGGATCTTGACGTCGTACTGGTCGCTCCAGAAGTAGGGCACCGCACCGCGCACCGACTCCCCGCCGGTGATCGCGGCGGCCACGATCGAGGCCTGCTCGACCACATGGTTCCAGTGCTCGACCCGATTCGGGTTGCCTTCGGCATCAAGCCAATTGGCCACGTCACCGACGGCGTACACGTCGGCGGCGCTGGTCTTTCCGCTCGCGTCGCAGGCGATGCCGCCGCCCACCGAACGGTCGGCGAGCTCGATGCCCGAGCCGTCGAGGAAGCCGACCACCGGGACCGACCCGATGCCGACGACGACGATGTCGGCGGGCAGTTCGGTGCCGTCGTCGAGGGTCACCGCCCTCACGTGGTCGGTGCCGACGATCTGCGAGACACCCACCCCGGCACGCACATCCACCTCGTTGCCGACATGCAGCCGGGTGACCAGTGCGCCGATCTGCTCGCCGAGCGCGGCGGCGAGCGGTGTGGGCGCCGGTTCCACCAGCGTCACCGGCACACCGTAGCCGCGGAGGGTGGCGGCCACCTCGCAGCCGATGAAGCCGGCGCCGATCACCACCGCCGAACGCGCACCGTCGATTTCGGTGCGCAGGGCGAGCGCGTCGTCGATGGTGCGCAGGGTGTGCAGGCCGGTCAGGGTCTCGTCGGCGCCCGGGAAGGGTCGCGGGGCGAGCCCGGTGGCCAGCACCAGCGTGTCGTAGGCGACGGTCTCGGTCCGTCCCGGGTCGTCGGTGCGGGCGACCGTCAGCGAATGTGCCTGCGGGTCAACCGAGACCACCGTGCGCCCGGTCCGCAGGTCGATCGACGAATCGGCGTAGAACTCGGCCGGTTTGAGGTCCGGGCGCTCCTGCTTGCCGGCGAGGACGTTCTTCGACAGCGGCGGCCGGTCGTACGGCGGATGCTGCTCCGCCCCGATCAGCGTGACCGGACCCTCGTATCCGGCGGTGCGCACGGCCTCGGCCACCCGGATCCCGCCGAGTCCCGCTCCGACGATCACCACCCCAGCGTTGTTCCCCATGTGTGGTTGTTCTCCTTGTCTGCCCGATCGGGCCGATGTTCGTGTCCGGGTGTTCCGGACCGTCCGGTTGGTGTCCGGACCGGCGGGTGCGTTCTGATCGCTACCCCGCCCCTGTGCCGACCCCTGCCACGCTGTTCACCGGCGTGAGGTCGGCGAGTCGCCAAGTGCCCTCGACATTACGCATAAAGGCCCACTTGGCGGTAGAGCCTCGTTGAGTGACAGAACCCGGGACGGCGACCGTCTGGTCGACGAACACCAGCATCCGCGTCTCCCCCGCGTCGTCGTCCGTCCGCACTCCCACGCCGACGACCTTCGCGCTCATCGTGACGTTCGACTGCCGCGCCCCGGGCAGCACCACGTCCGGCCCGCGGGACCGGTATTCGGCGGCCAGCCTGCCGGTGAGCCGGTCGGCGACGTCAGTCCGGTGCTGCGCCGAGGCCGCCGGGGAGAACGTCATCAGCCGCTCGACCGCGTCCCGGGTGGTGGTCTGCAGGGCGTCGCGGTGCCCCTCGCTCATGCC
This sequence comes from Gordonia amarae NBRC 15530, assembly GCF_000241345.1. Taxonomy (GTDB): domain Bacteria; phylum Actinomycetota; class Actinomycetes; order Mycobacteriales; family Mycobacteriaceae; genus Gordonia; species Gordonia amarae. Next base: position 33,596 of record NZ_BAED01000080.1, on the reverse strand, counting down.
GGTGGTCGATCGTGCGGCCGCGACGAAGGCGAGGGTGGCGACGGCCAGTGCCGCCACGACGATCACCGCGCACGCGAGCAGCCATCGCCGCCCGCCTGGGGTGAGCGTGCGTGGCGGCGCGACCGGGGTGACCGGCCGGGCGCGATACCCAGCGGGACGTGCTGCGGCCATCACGACCCCGCCTTCACCGGGACGGCACCCGTGATCCGCCAGCCGTCGGCGGTCCGCAACAGCCGCACCGACAACGTGATCCGGTCACCCTGCGCGGTGCTGCCGACGAGTTCGGGGTCCGACGCCTCGGCCACCAGCAGCGCCTGGGCGGTGGAGCCCTCGGCGTCGCCGTCGGTGGGGTCGCTGCGCAGCCCGGCGACGATGACGTTGCCGGTACTGGGCGTGGCGAGCCCGCGGGCCGCGTCGATCAGGCTGTCGCGGGCTGCGGTGAGCTGATCGCGCCGCTGTCCCGCCGAGGTCCCGATGACGCGGTCGGCGAAGCCTTCCGCATCGGCGGGGTCGGCGGTGAGCATCGTCGTCACGCCGGTGGTGGCGGCGGCCAGGGCCTGTGCCCGGCCGGCCTCGTCGTCGTCCCCGTTTCCGGTGAACAGCACGATCGCAAGCCTCGTGATCGACCCGGACACCGGCCGCCTGGAAGCAGCGATGTTGCGCAGGATCGACTCCGCGGACTGACCCGCACCACGCCCGGTCGTGCTGCCGTCAGCGTTCGGCGAAGCTTCGGATACACCCACGGGCTGCCGTATTCTGCCGCCCGGCACCGGATCATCAGGTCAGTGGGCTGGATTGATCAGGGCCGCCAGGCCGTCGAGGGTGCGGGCCAACCCGAATTCCCAGGCGAGGTAAGCGTTCCAGGCGCTGCCCTGGGCTTCGCCTGCGGCCGCACCGACACGGACTGCCCGCGGATAGCGCCCGGGGTCGAATACCCGGGCCAGGATGGGCTGATTGGCGGCCCACCAGTCGGCGTCGGATATTGCCGAATCGTTGGTGGCCCGCGCCGCGTCGTGTGCGGCCCGGCAATGTGATTGGACGAAACCGAGCAGATAGTTGAGCGCGGCGTCGGTGTCGACGTCGGAGAGTCCGGTGCCGTCCAGGGCTGCCAGCTCATGCTCGTACTTCGCCATCACCCCGGGGCCCAGTGGTGGTCGACTCAGCGATGCAACCTCGGTCAGCCACGAATGCGCCAGCAGTAGTGCGCGATTGGACTCGGCCACCGCGCTCAGCCGCCTTCGCCAGCGTTCCCGTCCCCACTGGGGGCGTTCCATCCGGGCGTAGCAGGCGTCCACCATCAGGTCGAGCAGTTCCGGCTTGCCCGGCACGTAGGTGTAAATCGACATCGCCGACACCCCGACCCTGTCGGCCACCGCACGAACTGTGACCGCCTGCAGACCGTGCTCGTCGGCAAGGGACACCGCGGCGTCGACGATCTGCCCGACGGTGACCGACCGGGCAGGTCCTTTGCGTCGCGCCGGTGCGGATTGCACGCCCCACAGGAGTGCGAGTGTGCGGCTGGGCTCGCCGGCCCCGGTGCTGTTGTCGGTCATGGGAACAATTCTGGCATGGTTTTGTTATACGGCGTACGGTGTACATCGTATAGAGATATCTGCAACGGAGGAGCCCCCATGCAATTCACCGCATCCGCCATCTCCCTCAACGTCCCCGACGTGCAGGCATCGGCCGAATGGGCCCGCACCCACCTGGGTTTCGAGGAGGCCATGTCGGCGGACGGCTTCTGTTCGCTCACACATCCCGATGCCGGTTTCAACCTGATCTACCTGCGGACCGGTCTGCCGACGTTCACACCGTCCTCCGCATCGGGCACCGCCGACGGGCTCCTCGTGGTGTTCACCGTCGACGACATCGACACCGACTACGCGCGACTGTGCGACGAGGGCGTCGACATCGTCACCCCGATCGAGACCGAGCCGTGGGGCGAACGCTATTTCCAGATGGCCGACCCCAACGGCATCATCTACCAACTGGTCCAATGGGTCGAACCACTCGATCCCACACACTGACCGGGCTGGCGGAAACGCCGCCGTTTCCCCGACACCCCAGGCATAGCACCGCCCGTGCGGGATGAATTATTCACCGGTAGCGTCGCGGGAACGTGGACACTTCCGGCCCGGAGGACCGACCAGGAGGGGCTGCATGACGGTGCTTGCCGCAGGACGACGGCATTCCGTGCCAAGCCGATGGACCCGACGGTCCGGATCGCCGGGATCTCCCCCACCGCCACCCTCAGCGACATCGGCGAGACCCTGCCCGGCTACCGCCGGACCAGCCTGCGCAACTGTTCGTCGGCGGCCGCCCGTTCGTCGGCGGCGGCGGTACGGGTGGTGGTGATGTCGGCGTCGAGCGCGGTCTCCCGGTCCTGCAGCGACACCAGGGATGCGACGGTGCGGGCCCGCACCTGCCCCTCCTCGCCGCCGTCGTGCAGCACCTTGAGTTGTTCGGCGACACGGGACTGGTTGTCGTACACGACCTTCCGTTCGGCTTCGAGCTGCTTGACCTTCTCATCGCAGCGCCGGGCCTGCTCCCAGTGCTCGACGACGGCGCTGAGTTCGGCGAAGGTGGTGCGGTCGAGCAGCCGCTGCGACAGCCACTCACCGAGCGCCCGTCCGGTGAGGTCGGCGTAGGCAGTGTACCGGGACAGCACGCGCGCCTCACCCACTTTGACCTCGGCCTTTCCCCGTCCCGAGACCGGCACGCGGAACCGGTTGTGGCCCGCTGTCTCCTCGAACGGCGCCAGATATTCCGCACCGCGCATCAGCCTGGTGTCGTACCCCTTGGGCAGTTCGATGATCACCTCGGTCTGGGCGTCGCCGTCGTGTTCGACGCGGATGGTGTGGATCTCCTCGTGCCGCATCTCGGCGACCAGGGCGTCGCCGTCCAGATGCAGCCGGGTGGTGACGGTGGTCGTCTCCGACGTGCGTCTGCACCGCACCGCGAGGTCGCGGGCGAAGCCGAGCCGCACATGGGTGCCGCGCGTGGTGTACGGCATCATCGACTCGCCGGCGTAGCTCTCGTCGTCGTAGATGACCGCCGGCCCTTCCTCCAGCACGATGCCGCTGCTGTTGTCGAAGCTGAGCACGATGTCAGGGTTCGGGCCCGACTCCTCCCGCCAGATGCGTTCGGTGACAGCGGAATCGATCTCGGCCACGGTAAGCGGGACCATCGCCGCCGTACCGCGCTTGAGCGACACCGGAGTTCCCACCCGGTACTCGAAATACTCACCGGCGGCACCTGTTTCGGCCAGAGCCTCGGCCGCGAACGAGCGCGCCATCGCCTTGGCCGCGCGCGGCGCGGGAGCCGCCCCGAGCATCGGCGGCGCACCGGTCGGCTCCATGTCCAACGCACCGTAGGCCTGCTCGTAGCTGGTGGGCACCACCCCGCCCCGCTCGGATTCCTCGATCATCGCCCGCTCGGCCCAGCGCGCGTTGTACAGGTCGATGTCGAACGACACCGGCTGCCCGGTGGTGAGGGTCAGCTCGATGTCGGTGAGATCCTCGTCGACCGGATTGTGCACGATCCCCATCGCGATGAGCGTGACCGCATCACCTGATCGCACCAGCCGGTACGAGATCCGCCACACCGGCGCGGCCAGCACGTACGAGACGTCGAGCCGGTCTGCCCGGCCGTTGACCGACACGCGCACGGTGCGGTTCTCCCCCGCGGTGGCCGCCCGTGAACGATCGATGAGATAGGCCAGATCCTCACGCGAGGAGTCGTCGGCGAAACCCAGGGCCCGCACCGCCGACAGGTCGACGAGCCCGATCCCGGCGTCGCGGGTGCGGATCGCCAGCAGCCGTTGCGTACCGCCGGATCCGACCGAGTTCTCGTCGACACCCACCACCTCCCCGCGGTGAGTGGTGCCGTCCGCCGTGCGCACCTCGACGGTCCGGCCGCGCACCGCCGCCAGCAGTCCCGGCAGCGCCTGACCCGGTTCGAGGTACAGATTGCGGCGGGCCAGCTCGTCGTCGGGATCGGTGGGCGCCTCATACGCCAGCGCTCCCACCGTCGCGTCGCCGTCGACGACCCCGACGGACAGTGATTTGAGAACATCGTTCATGTCGCCCTTGCGGAACGACAATTCGAAGTCACTGTCGGCCGGTCCACTCCGTTCGAGGTAGGCGATGCCGTGCTTGAACAACACGAGACGGGTCACTGCGGGTCGGGTGGTCATGGCGACGATGGTATGCCCCGCCACCGACATCTCGACCCGGTTCGCGTCCCGCTCACCTATCTCGGTCCCGCTCAGGGAATCGGCTGAGCGTGACCAGATTCGGTGAGCGTGAACTCGGCTAGGCGACCAAGAGTCCGAAGCGCTCCAGCCAAAGGGGTGACCAGGGCGACCAATCTGTGCCGCTCCAGATCGGCCCACGTCCATCGGCGGACCATCGCCCCGGAAGTGCCCCGCAGATCGTCTTCCCGTCGCTTCTCTCGAGCTACCGACTCAGCGGCGGACTCCCCCGAACGCAGGTGCCTCCCGTACTTGACCATGCCGTCGAACTCGCCGATCACAAGGCCCTGCCAGTCGAAATCCGTTCTGTAGTTACCTGACGCGCACCTGAAGGTGTGCTGCAGACGTGGGAGCGGCAGGCCCGCCTCGATCATCTGAGCACGGCTCCACGACTCGCCCACGCTCTCCGACAGGGGACTCGCCCGGTCGAGAGCGCGCCGGGCAACACTGCCACCGCGTCGGCGACGGTTGCCGAGAATGTCCCGCATGAGATCGGCACGGCCACCTGCCCGCAACCCGTGGTCGAAGGCCGTGAGCGCCTGGGCAAAGTCACCACAACACGCGACGTCGACGGCGGTTCGCTCGACGGTCGTCACCGCTGTCCCGTCAACGAATGTCACCTCGACCGGGTCCAGTGGAGCCGCATGGATGTGTCGGTACTTGCGGATCGACCCACCGGCGGATCGTCCCGTTGTGACATGAACACGTGCGATGTCCGGCTTCAGAAGGGGGATACCGTGCAGCGCCGCTGCCGACGCATGGCTCAGTGGCAGGTCGGTTCCTGTACCGATCTCCGTGATCGACGCCGCGATCGAAGCAAGGCGATGCAGTCCCTGCGCACCCTCATGACCAGCGAATTCCTCGCCTGCGAGGACATATGCGCCTGGGTACACCCGGACGAGCCGATGGCGCCGTAGGTCTGTGGTGATCTCGTGGTCAGAGATACCGGCCCCCAGTGCAGCAGAACGCCGGATAATCCCATGCTGGTCCCTCGGATACGTAGTCATGGGTGTTGGACGCGCCCAACACCTGATCGGTTCCATCCAATTTCTCCCGCTCACCCGTTCCGGTCCCGCTCAGGGAATCGGGTGAGCGTAATCGGAACTGATGAGCGGGAACGCTCAAGCGATGGGGTGGGAACCTGGGGCGATAGTGTTGGAGCGCGAAGTGAGGAGCCACCGATGATCGAGCTGAAGACACCACAGGAGATTGACAAGATGGCGGTGACCGGGCAGTTCGTCGCGCGGACCCTGGCCATCCTGGGTGCGCAGGCGCAGCCCGGCGTCAACCTGCTCGACCTCGAACACCATGCGCGCGAACTTGTTTCGGAGCGCGGCGCGCAGTCCTGTTACTGGGACTACGCGCCGTCGTTCGGTGAGGGACCGTTCCGCAACGTGATCTGCCTGTCGGTGAACGACGCCGTGCTGCACGGCAAGCCACGCAGCCATGTCCTCGCCGACGGCGATGTGCTCACCCTCGACTTCGCCGTCTCCATCGACGGCTGGGTCGCCGACGCGGCGATCACCGTGATCGCCGGCGACGGCGGGCCGCAGCGTGCGGAGAACCAGCGGCTCATCGACTCCACCCGCCGCGCCCTCGCCGCCGGGATCGCCGCGGCGGTGCCGGGCGGGCACCTCGGCGATATCTCGGCTGCGATCGGTGCCGTCGCCATCGCCGACGGTTACACCGTGAACACGCAGTTCGGCGGGCACGGCCTCGGCCGCACCATGCACGAGGACCCCCACATCCCCAACCTCGGCAAACGGGGTCAGGGTCTGCCGCTGAAGGCGGGGATGACGCTGGCGATCGAACCGTGGTGGTCGCGCGGCACCAACAAACTGGCCATCGACCCGGACGGCTGGACCCTGCGCTCGGCCGACGGCACGATGACCGCGCACACCGAACACACCATCGCCATCACCGACGACGGCCCGCGCATCCTCACCGAACTCGCCGGCTGAGCACTACCAGACCATCGGGGCGATGAACTTGCCGACGGTGGCACGCACCCGGTCCGGCGCCCAGCGCCCGGCATCCGAAGGCGGCACCTCCATGAACGACATCACCAGCCGCACATGGATTTCCACCACGTCGTGCAAGTCGGCGTCGGGCATCTGCGCACCGGCGCGGCGCAGGGTGGACGCGACCCGCTGCACGGCCAGCTCGATGAACATGGCCGGCGCCTGGGCGGTCAGCATCTTCACGTCGCCGTCGACGAGCAGCCTGCGCACCAGATTGTCCTGCTCGATCAGCGTCGCGCCCGCGACAAACGCCTCCACCACCGCATCCTGCGGCGACAGCCCGGCGACCGCGGTGTCGAGCTCGCGCATCACCCGCTCGTAGACCCGCTGGGCCACCGCGATCAGCAGTTCTTCCTTGTTGGCGAACCGCCGGTAGAGCGTGCTCCTGCTGACGCCGGCGCGGGCGGCGACGGTATCGACATTCGCCTTGCGCACCCCGGCCTCGGTGAACTCCGCCTCGGCCGCCGCCAGGATCATCGACTCCTGGTCGCGGCTGCTCAGCGTGTTCCGCGGCTTACGGCCTGCACTCACGTCCTACTCCACCCACTCCCGTGTGTTCCGCCGCCGGCCAGCACCGCGTGGCACCGGGCCAGTCTCTCGCGCCACCATCGTTCCCGGTCCGGGCTCGCCCGCAATCCATCCGGCACGCTGACGTCGGTGACCCAGCGCGGCGCGACCTCGCCGCCGGACGGCAGGAACGACGGTGCCACATCGTCGACGAACAGGGAACCGGTACCCAGTCCGCACGCCAGGTCCAGCTCCGGCAGCGCCGCGGCGGCCGCGACACCGGCGGCCATGCCGACCGCCGAATCCAGGGCGCTCGAGACCACCACCGGCAACCCGATCTGCCCGGCCAGCGACAGCACCGCCCGCATCCCGCCGAGCGGGGCCACCTTCAGGATCGCCAGGTCGGCGGCGTCGGCGGCCACCACCCTCAGCGGATCGTCGGCCTTGCGGATCGACTCGTCGGCGGCGATCGGCACGCCGACGCGCCTGCGGACCTGCGCCAGTTCCTCGACGGTGCGGCACGGCTGTTCGGCGTATTCGACGTCGCCGATCGCGGCGATGGCGGCCACCGCCTCGTCGACCGACCAGCCGCCGTTGGCGTCGATCCGGACCGCGGGCACCACCTCGCGGGCGGCGGCGACCCGCTCGACATCGTCGGCGAGCCTCTGACCGGGTTCGGCCACCTTCACCTTGGCGGTGGTGGCCCCGGGGTAGCGGGCCAGCACCCCGGCGACCTGGTCGGCGGGCACCGCCGGCACCGTGGCGTTCACCGCGACCCGGTCACGGCGGGCGGGCGGCGGGCCGAGGTAGGCGGCCTCGATACCGGCGGCCAGCCACGCCGACGACTCGGCGTCGTCGTATTCGGTGAACGGCGCGAACTCGCCCCAGCCCGCCGGACCCCGCAGCAGCATCACCTCGCGGGAGGTGATGCCCCGGAACCGGGTCCGCATCGGCAGTGTCACGACGACCGCCCCGGCGGCGAGTTCGGCGGCCGACGGCAGCACATCGAGTTCTCCCACCAGGACCTGTCGCATCCGGTCAGTATCGCGCACCTCGTGCGCCGCCGATGCCGGTACGCCCCCGAGGGAGCACCGCGAACCCGGTCAGCGCTTGCCGCAGGGCGGCGAATACGACCGGTCGTGCACGTACAACTCCCACTCGGTGCGGCTGATCGCGTCACCGGGGCGGGCACACTCGCGCTCGATGATGGCATTGGGGCCCGTCGACCACGTCCGGATCTCTCCGCCGTCACCCACCGCCACCAACGTCCGGTCCGCGGCGTACCGGATGTCGTAGATGCCGTCCGGGAACGACCGCAGAATCGTCGACGCCTCGGCCTTGCCGATCTCCCAGACCCAGACCTCCGACGTTCCGCCGCCGGCGACGACCCTGGTCCCGTCGTCGTTGAAGTCGACGGCGTAGGTCAGTACCGCGGTGGGCCACGTGGACACAACGCGTGGCCGGTCGGGGTCGGCCACGTCGATCACCGCGACCGTGGGTTCCGTCGATCCCACCGCGAGCCTGCGGCCGTCGCGGCTGAAGCGGGCGGCCATCGCCATCCCCGCGAACGAGTACGCGTCGGCGGTGACCTTCGGGTGCGCGGGGTCGGACAGATCCACCAGCTTGACGACCCCGGACACCAGGGCCACCGCCGCCCGGCGGCCGTCGGGACTGAGGGTCACCAGGATGGCTCCGGACCCGACATCGACATCGGCCACCTTGCGCGGGTTCCGGACATCGGAGGCGTCGATGATCGCGACCGTCGGCAGATCCATACTCACCGCCACCGCCAGCCGTGACCGCTCGTTGTAGTCGACGGAGATGCTGACCGCGTCCTGAGCCCTGATACTGCTCACGTACCGCGGGTGGTCACCGTCGCTGTAGTCCGCGAAATGCAGGTCGCCGGTCTGCCCGGCGAGCACGACCGTGTGACCCGATCCGCCCGCCGCCACGCCACCGGTGAGGCCGTCGGCGGGCGGTGCCAGCACCGGCCCGGCACGGACCAGCCTGCCGTCGGTGATATCCCAGCGGTGGACGCCACCGCCGGGTGCGTTGTCGACGGCGAACGCACGCCTGCGGTCTGCCGACAGGGCGAACTGCTGCACGGTGTCGGTGCCGATCGTGGTGGCCGACATGGTCAGCGGCCAGTCCAGAAGCCGTCCGGACGTGTCGGTGGTGATCATGTGGTCACCGGCGAACAACACCGAGTGTGCCGTGCTCTGCACGGTCCTCGGCGGCGCGTCCGGGTTGGTGCTGTCGAAGATACGCACCGTGTTGTCGGTTCCCGACAGCGCGATCGTCGACCCGTCACCGGTCATCCCGAAACCATTGACGAACGCCGACGACGACGGCCAGGTCCGCACCTGCCGCGGATGTCGCGGGTCGGAGACATCGTAGGTGGCCGCGCCCGCGATCCGCATGGCCGCCACCAGGGATCTGCCGTCGTCGGTGAACCGCATCTCGCTCGCCGACTGGGCCTCGGGCCCGAACGCCGGGATGCGCGCGACGGGAGTCAGGCCACCGGACGACACCGACCACAGGTCGATCCGGCTGTAGTTGCCACCGGTGGCGAGCATCCGCCCGTCGGGCGAGAACGCGACGGGGCCCGCGACCGGGCCCATCCCGGCAGGCGCGGGCAGCCGGCGCCAGTCCTGGCCGTCCCGCGTCCACACCCCGATCCCGGCCTGGGACGTCGATGCGGCGACGAAGGTGCCGGCGGGGTCGACGGCGACCGCCGTCACCATGCCCGAGACTCCGGGCAACGACTGGCCGCGCCGGGGCGAACGCGGGTCGGTCAGGTCCCACAGCGTCAGCGAGTCCCGCCCGCCGACCACCGCCGTCCGGGTACCCGGCAGGAACGCCGCCGCACCGAACTCCCCGGCCGTGCGGTTCGGGTGTGGGGTGTTCGGGCCGGAGCCGGCAGTCAGAGTTCCGCTCACCGGGTTCCCGGCGATCCCGTGCGGGCCCAGCGGCAGCATCCGGAAGTGCCCGGCGGTGTCCAGGGCGAGCAGTTGCGTGCCGTCGGTGGTCGCGGCGGTCGCCATCCGGCCCGACTCGGCGCCGGGGCCGGCGAAGCCGGCCGGCACCGAACCCGCCCCCAGGTCGATGAGCGCCGATCTCGCCTCCCGCGTCGGCGACTGCCGGTACGCGACCATGGCGAGCTGTATCGCCAGGAACGGATCGCGACTGCTCAGCCGCAAGGCCTCCGCCGCCAGTTGCCGGCTCAGCGCTTCGGTGCTCGCCCGCTCGGCGTGCTCACGTTCGATCACCGAACTGATGCCGGTGACGATCGCGACGACCGCGGCCAGCACCGCGACCACGCCGAAGACCAGCGCGAAACGTGTCAGGTTCCGCAGCTTGCGGGTGTTGCGGCGCCGCGCGTCGAGTTCGGCCCGCCGTTTGGCGCCGCCGGCGTCGAGGTAGTCGCGGCTGGTCTGGTCGAGCGCCGAGTCGCCGACCAGTTCATCGAACATCTGGAGCCGGGCGGCACCGGGCAACAGGTCGTCGAGCCGGCCGTTGGCGTCCCACACCTCGCTCAGCCACCGCAGCCGCCGCACCAGCAGCAGCCGCTCGCGGTCCTCCTCGATCCAGGTGGTCAACCGCGGCCAGGCGGTCAGCAGCGCCTCGTGGGTGACCTGCACGTTGTCCAGCGACACCGTCAGCAGCCGGGCCGCGGCGAAGCGTTCGACCAGTTCGATGCGCGGCTCACCGTCGGCGGTGAGGTCGGCCAGGGGCACGACACGACGGGTGACGGTGTCCTCATCGACGTTGACCATCGCCAGCAGCAGGGTGCGGGCTGCGGCCTGTTCGTCGGGGGTGAGCGCCGCGTACACGTCCTCTGCGGACTTCTCGACCGCACCCGCGATGCGGCCGGTCGCGAGGTAGTCGCGGACCGTCAGCCTGCGGCCGTCGGACTCCTGCCAGGTGGCCCGCAGGGCATGGCTCAGCAGTGGCAACGCACCGGCTCCGGGCGCCCCTCCCGTGCCGGCGACATCGTCGAGCAGCATCCGGACCAGGTCGTCGTCGACGCTCACCCCGGCGGCGTCGGCGGGCCCGACGATCACCTCGCGCAACTGTTCGGCCGTCATCGGCGCGATCAGCATCTGCCCACGGATCGGCACGCCGCGCGAGGACGCCTCGTGGGCGTAGGCGTAGATGTCGGGGCGGACCACCGACACGACAACCATGTCCCAGCCACGGGACAGTTCCGCCCACTGCGCGCCCTGCGCGATGCCCTCGGCATACGGGTGCAGCGTGAGGATCTCCTCGTACTGGTCGATCACCAGGATCGCCGGGCCCGGCCGGTCGTCCTGCTCGTGCAGGTCGTCGAGGGCCTTCTCGAAGGCGCCCACCGGGTCGATGCCCGGCACCATCACCGCGTACTTCCAGCCGTGCAGCGGCCCGGGGGTGCCGACGGCACTGCCGAGCGCCACCCGCACCAGCGACGACTTGCCCACACCGGAATGCCCGAGCACGACGAACGCGGGCGGCACCGCGGCGGCGGTCTCGTCGTCGTCCATCGCCGCGCGCTCGGGGAGCCACTCCCGGTACACCTGGGCGACGGACTCGACCAGATGCCCCATCTGTTCGCGGCGCCCGAAGTACCGGGAGCTGTCACCGGCGTTGAACGTGGCGAAACCGAGGTACGGCGATTCGGGCCGGGACCGACGACGGCGACCGCCCCGGCGGGACAAACCGTCGATGGCAGCCCACCACGCGGCCACGTCGCCGGGTGCGACGCCGCACACCCCCAGCACCCGGTCGAACGGTTCGCGGCTGGCCTTGGTGGGCGCGTGCTGCCCGGCGAACCAGCCCGCCACGGTTCCCAGCAAGGCGTCGGCGCGCTCGGCGACGTCGCGCACACTGAGCCCGGCCGCCTCACGGCACGCCGTCAGCGCCGCACCCAGATCCTCCCGGGTGCGGATGTCCTCGGGTGAGCGTGGCCGTGCGGCGACGTCGTCCCGGGGCGCGGAGCGACTGAGTTGCTCTGCCGTCACACCGCCGCCTTCTGTCCCGTATCGGGGTGTTCGAAGTTGCCGCGGCAGCCATTGTCAGCGTGCATTTCCACCCCCCGTTCCGTCGTGTTTTACCTGGTCACTGTATCGAATCGCGTATCGACTTGGTGGTTGGTGCAGGTTCTTCACTCCCGCACCGACCGGTCCACCGAATAATTCGAGTCCTCAGTATGTCGTTGCATCCCGGTTGCCGGGAACTACCCCAACGGAGGACACCAATTGAGTACGGCGACCATCTCCTCGCACATTCCCTGGGCCGGTCCCGAGCGCGACGCCCCGCCCACTCCGGCCGCGAGCACAGCTGTGGACTCCGGACAGACCAGTCCGGCGCTCACCGACCGGGAGATCGAGGTGCTGCTGACGTGGCTGCGGGTGGGCACCAAGGAGTCGGCGGGCCGGGAACTGTTCATCGGTACTGCGACGGTCAAGTCGCACCTGACCCGCATCCGGCAGAAGTACATGGCCGTCGGTCGCCCGGCGGCGTCGAAAGCGGCACTGTTCATCCGGGCCGTCCAGGACGGGTACATCGACATCTCCGACTGGCAGGACGTCGGCCTCATCGACCCCGAGGCCGAGGACCACTAGGCGGGCTCTTCCGGCCCCGACAGTCCGCTAGGCCGGCCGGGTACCCGCCAGTCCGAGGAACTGGCCGACGGCCGAGTTGAACGCGGGGCCGGCGTCGCGGTGCACGCTGTGCCCGACGTCGAACTGTTCGAAACCTGACTCCGGTAGGGCGGTCGCCAGATCACGCAGGTGCCGGGGTTGCAGAAAACTGCGGGTGCCGCCGGAGATGACCAGCGTGCGTGTGGTCACCTCGGGCAGCCGCTCCCACCACCCCGGATCGGCGACGGCGAACTGCTGCTGCACAGCCTCCCCGACGGCCCGGTCGCAGCGCAGCACCGGCAGCGGGTTGCGCAGCAGCGCGGCGATCCCGCGGACCCGTTCGCCCAGACCCGCACCCATGGTGATCTCCTCGGCGAGGTCGGCGTCGTCGCGTGGCATCGGCGGTACCTCCTCCAGCACCAGCGACCGCACCCGCGTCGGATGCTCCATCGCCAGCCGCAACGCCGAATGCGCGCCCAGCGAATGCCCGATCACGTCGGCCTGTTCGACGCCGAGATCGTCGACGACGGCGCGCAGGTCGTCGGCGAAGCTGCCGAGTGAGTAGTCGCCGGTGTGGGCGCTGCGGCCGTGCCCGCGCAGGTCGGGGGCGATCACGGTGCGGCCGGCCCGGCGCAGCATCGACGCCGTCGACCGCCAGGTGCTGTGGTCCGACCCCATCCCATGCACCAGCAGGACCGGGGGCCGCGTGTCGATCGGTCCCGAGGTGCGCACGGCCAGCGTGGTGCCGCCGGCACCGGTCAGGGTTCGCATGGCACCCACCCTAAGCGGGTACGAATGGGGCAAGTACGGATGGGGCAGGTGTCAGCGGTCCCGGAACCAGCCCGAGTTCTTGGCCCGCCACACCATGTCCTGCCAGTAGTCCCACTGATGGGTGCCGAGCAGGGCGTAGTCGGTGGTGATCGGGATGCCCTGGGCGGCGGCCGCGGCCTGGAAGATCCCGGCTTGCTGCAACGCCAGCATCTCCAGCGGGGTGCCCTTCGCCGAGCCGACGGGGTCGACGTTGTACTGCCCCCAGATGCCGGTGGCCGAGGCGATCCGGATCTTCATCCCGCGCATCCGGTTCAGCTGCATGACGGGGTCGTTGTTGATCCAGCGGATATCCCAGGGCGGTCCCCACATGGCGTCGGCGTTGAACGGGCCCAGCCCGGCCTCGATACCGGCGTCGGCCAGCGCGATCCTGATACCTGTGCGCATACCGGGCGAGGCGAGGCTGATGTAGCCCGACATCGAGAACGCGTGCGAGATGCGTTTGCGGTGGTGGGCGGCGTAGGTGAGGGCCGCACCACCGCCCATCGAGACGCCCATGATGGCGTACTTGCCGCTGCGGCCGGTCGCCATGCCGCGGGCGTCGAGTTCGCGAATGATCCGGTTGAGCCTGCACGTCCAGCGGTACCGGTACTTGATCTTGTTGCCGGGTTTGGCGTTCCAGTCGGTGTAGAAGCTCGCCAGTCCGCCGACCGGTTCGACGACGTTGACGCCGCTGTAGGCCATCTTGGCGATGTTGGTCTCGTACGCCCAGCCGCTCTTGCGGCTCGTGGCCCGCAGGCCGTCGAGCGCGATGACGGTTTTGTAGTTTCCGGCGCCCACCCACATGTCCACCGGCTTGGCCGGCATGCCGCAGCCGCCGACGATGAACCGGTAGTGTGCGACGGCCGCGGCCTGGCCCGCGCCCGTCACTCCCAGTCCGGCCGCGATCAGCACGACCATCAGCAGCACGCCCGAACGCAGCGACCACCGGCGTCTGCGCCTGGGTGGGTCGGGGTTCGAGCGTGCGGGTATCCGGACGGGCAGAGATCTCACCCGACCAGTCAATGCGGCGACCGTTCGCAAAGCGAGAGGACGCGACAGATCGCAACAGGGTTGTTACCAAAGTTAATGCTGTGACTAAATCACATCTATGTGACCAGAGAGGCGCGCTGCGGCACCGAGAATGCCAGGCTCCACACACTTCGCATCGGGACATCGACCTGCCGTCACTGCATCGAGTCACGCATTCGGACGACCCCGAAACGTCCGGATTGTCGTTACCGTTACGAACATGATTGCCACGCCCACGACGACCGGAAACCGACATGTGCCGACCCGCTACGGCCGAGCGGGCCGCTTCCGTGCGCTCACACGCCTGACGATGATCGGACTGGCGATGGTCGTATCGCTCGTCATGACCGCGTGTGGCGGAGACAGCAACGGCCGCACCATCACCATCGAGTTCACGGCGAATCCGCACCAGTCTTCGGGGTCCCGGCTGGTCGTCGACGGCGCATCCGTCGGGCGCGTCACGTCCGTCAAGATGCTGACGCGCGGCGGCGCGCCCAGGGACACCTTCTACCAGGTCACAGCCACGATCGACCGCAGCACCAAACTGCCCGCCGACGTAAAGGCGGTGGCCGTGACCGGCGACAAGAACCCCTTCATCGAACTGACACCGGCCTACAGCGGCGGCGGGCCCGAGTTGGCCGACGAAGCGACCATCCCGCTCCACCACACCCTGGTCGATTGACCGGCCCGGTCCGGCCGATCACCGGTCCCGCAACCTCCCGCCGGCCGACATCACCGGTGTCCTACCCAAAGAAGCAGCGCCCCAGCCGCTTTCGCGGCTGAGGCGCTGCCCGATGACTCACAGAGTCAGATCACTCAGAGATCAATGATCACTTGATGATCTTGGTGACGCGACCGGCACCGACGGTGCGGCCACCTTCGCGGATGGCGAAGCGCAGGCCCTCGTCCATGGCGACCGGCTGGATGAGCACAACGCTCATCTCGGTGTTGTCGCCCGGCATGACCATTTCGGTGCCCTCGGGGAGGGTCACGACGCCGGTCACGTCGGTGGTACGGAAGTAGAACTGCGGACGGTAGTTGTTGAAGAACGGGGTGTGGCGGCCGCCCTCGTCCTTCGACAGGATGTACGCCTGGCCCTCGAACTCGGTGTGCGGGGTGGTGGTGCCCGGCTTCACGATGACCTGGCCACGCTCGACGTCCTCACGCTTGAGGCCGCGGAGCAGCAGACCCGCGTTGTCGCCGGCCTGAGCCGAGTCGAGCAGCTTGTGGAACATCTCGATGCCGGTGACGGTGGTCTTCTGCGACTTCTCGCGGATACCGACGATCTCGACTTCCTCGTTCACGTTGACCGAGCCGCGCTCCACACGACCGGTGACAACGGTGCCACGGCCGGTGATGGTGAAGACGTCCTCGACGGGCATGAGGAACGGCTTGTCGGTCTCGCGGACCGGATCCGGGATCGACTCGTCGACGGCAGCCATGAGCTCCTCGACCGACTTGGCCCACTCCGGGTCACCCTCAAGAGCCTTGAGAGCCGACACCTTGACGACGGGGGCTTCCTCGTCGAATTCCTGAGCGGCCAGCAGTTCGCGGACCTCCATCTCGACGAGCTCGAGGATTTCCTCGTCGTCGACCATGTCGGCCTTGTTCAGCGCGACCAGGATGTACGGAACGCCGACCTGGCGGGCCAGCAGCACGTGCTCACGGGTCTGCGGCATCGGGCCGTCGGTGGCGGCGACCACGAGGATCGCGCCGTCCATCTGGGCGGCACCGGTGATCATGTTCTTGATGTAGTCGGCGTGGCCCGGAGCGTCGACGTGTGCGTAGTGACGCTTCTCGGTCTCGTACTCAACATGCGAGATGTTGATGGTGATGCCACGAGCCTTCTCTTCAGGAGCCTTGTCGATCTGATCGAACGCGAAGCTCTTGTTGAGGTCCGGGTACTTGTCGTGCAGCACCTTGGTGATGGCCGCCGTCAGGGTGGTCTTGCCGTGGTCGACGTGACCGATGGTGCCGATGTTCACGTGCGGCTTGGTCCGCTCGAACTTCGCCTTCGCCACTTGATTGTCCTCCTGGACTGTTGCACTGCTGGGCGGATCCCAGCAGAGAATTTTTATGGGGTTGTTGTCGCGCCGTGGATCCCCGAGGTCCGGGGGGCGCTGCGCGGTCCTCGTCACGAGGAGCGCTCCGCTGGGGCCGGTGGTGGGCGGACGGTCTGCCCGCCCACCGCCAGGCGGCGGTAGTACTACTCGCCGGTGGCCTTCGCGATGATCTCCTTCGACACGTTCGCCGGAACCTCGGCGTAGGAGTCGAACACCATGGAGTAGTTTGCCCGGCCCTGGGTCTTCGACCGAAGGTCTCCGATGTAGCCGAACATCTCCGACAGCGGCACCTGTGCCTTGACGACACGAGCACCGCTGCGCTCCTCCATGGCCTGGATCTGGCCACGGCGGGAGTTCAGGTCGCCGATCACGTCACCCATGTAATCCTCAGGGGTGGTGACCTCGACGGCCATGATCGGTTCGAGGATGACCGGGTTGGCCTGCCTCGCAGCTTCCTTGAGGGCCTGCGCGCCGGCGATCTTGAAGGCCATTTCCGACGAGTCGACGTCGTGGTACTGACCGTCGAGCAGCGTCACCTTCAGGTTCACCAGCGGGTAGCCGGCGAGCACACCGTACTGCATGGCGTCCTGTGCACCCGCGTCCACCGACGGGATGTACTCGCGCGGAACGCGACCACCGGTGACAGCATTCTCGAACTCGTAGGTCGCGCCGTCCTCGGCGTCGACGAGCGGTTCGAGCTTGATGATGACCTTGGCGAACTGCCCCGACCCACCGGTCTGCTTCTTGTGGGTGTACTCGTGCTTCTCGACCACGCGGCGAATGGTTTCGCGGTAGGCGACCTGGGGCTTGCCCACGTTCGCCTCGACCTTGAACTCACGGCGCATCCGGTCCACCAGGATGTCGAGGTGGAGCTCGCCCATGCCGCCGATGACGGTCTGGCCGGTCTCCTCGTCGAGCTTCACCGAGAAGGTCGGATCCTCTTCGGCGAGCTTCTGGATCGCGGTGCCCAGCTTCTCCTGGTCGGACTTGGTCTTCGGCTCGATCGAGACGTTGATGACCGGGTCCGGGAAGCTCATCGACTCCAGGACGATCGGCGCATCGGCGGCACACAGGGTGTCACCGGTGGTCGTGTCCTTGAGGCCGATCATCGCGTAGATGTGGCCCGCGGTGGCGTCCTCGACCGGCATTTCCTTGTTGGCGTGCATCTGGAAGAGCTTTCCGATGCGCTCCTTCTTGCCCTTGGTCGAGTTGAGGACCTGGGTACCGGCGGTGAGGTGGCCGGAGTACACCCGCACGAAGGTCAGCTTGCCGAAGAACGGGTGAGCCGCGATCTTGAAGGCCAGCGCCGAGAACGGCTCGTCCTTGCTGGGCTTGCGGATCAGTTCCTGTTCCTCGTCGCCCACCTTGTGACCGTGCACCTCGCCGATGTCCAGCGGAGTCGGCAGGAAGTCGATCACCGCGTCGAGCATCGGCTGCACGCCGCGGTTCTTGAACGCCGAACCACACAGCACCGGGTACAGCTCGGAGTTGACGGTCATCTTGCGGATGGCGCCCTTGATCTCCTCGATGGTGAGTTCCTCGCCGGAGAAGTACTTCTCCATGAGGGCCTCGTCCGACTCGGCGACCGTTTCGAGCAGCTTCTCGCGGTACTCGGCGGCCTTGTCAGCGAGATCGGCGGGGATCTCCTGCACCTCGTACGAGGCACCCATCGTCACGTCGCCCTTGGCGTCGCCCGGCCAGACCAGCGCCCGCATCTCGAGGAGGTCGACGACACCGACGAAGTCGTCCTCCGCGCCGATCGGGAGCTGCAGGACCAGCGGCTTGGCGCCGAGCCGGTCGATGATGGTCTGCACGGTGAAGTAGAAGTCCGCGCCGAGCTTGTCCATCTTGTTGACGAAGCAGATACGCGGGACGTCGTACTTGGCGGCCTGCCGCCACACCTGCTCGGACTGCGGCTCGACGCCTTCCTTGCCGTCGAACACGGCAACGGCGCCGTCGAGGACGCGCAGCGAACGCTCGACCTCGACGGTGAAGTCGACGTGGCCGGGGGTGTCGATGATGTTGATCTGGTTCTTGTTCCAGAAGCACGTCACCGCGGCGGAGGTGATGGTGATACCACGCTCCTTCTCCTGCTCCATCCAGTCGGTGGTCGAGGCACCGTCGTGGGTTTCACCGATCTTGTAGTTCACACCGGTGTAGAAGAGGATTCGCTCCGTGGTGGTGGTCTTGCCGGCATCGATGTGCGCCATGATGCCGATGTTGCGAACCTTGTTCAGGTCGCTGAGCACTTCCTGTGCCATTACGTTCCCTTCGGGAAGTTTATTGACTAAAGGCAGATCTTATTCGCAAGGGTCGCTCGCTACGCTCGCGCCGCCGAAACAAGTTTCGGCGGGCTGGGGCGGGATTCGCTTCGCTGCATCCCGCCCCAGCAACCGTTATGGACTTATCCGTTCCGCAATACGCGTCGCCATGCCCTCGCGACAAGACCATCTGGCGTAGCCCTGCGCAGTAGCAATGCCCTGCGCAGCAGCGTTCACCAGCGGTAGTGCGCGAACGCCCGGTTGGCCTCGGCCATCTTGTGCGTGTCCTCGCGACGCTTCACCGAGGCACCGAGACCGTTGGAGGCGTCGAGCAGCTCGTTGGCCAGACGCTCGACCATGGTCTTCTCACGGCGCTGCCGGCTGAAGGTGACCAGCCAGCGCAGGGCGAGGGTGTTGGCGCGACCCGGCTTGACCTCGATCGGCACCTGGTAGGTGGCACCACCGACGCGGCGGCTCTTGACCTCAAGCGTGGGCTTGACGTTGTCGAGGGCGCGCTTGAGGGTGATGACCGGGTCGGTGCCGGTCTTGTCCCGGGCCTGCTCGAGAGCCTGGTAGACGATGCGCTCGGCGGTCGACTTCTTGCCGTCGAGCAGGATCTTGTTGATCAGCTGGGTGACCAGCGGCGAACCGTAGACCGGGTCGTTGATCAGCGGACGCTTGGGAGCGGGTCCTTTACGTGGCATGTCGCTTATCCCTTCTTGGCGCCGTATTTGCTGCGGGCCTGCTTGCGGTCCTTGACGCCCTGGGTGTCGAGCGAGCCGCGGATGACCTTGTAACGAACACCGGGGAGGTCCTTCACGCGACCACCGCGGACGAGCACCATCGAGTGCTCCTGCAGGTTGTGACCCTCACCGGGGATGTAGGCGGTGACCTCGACAGAGGTGGTCAGTCGCACACGGGCGACCTTCCGGAGCGCCGAGTTCGGCTTCTTCGGGGTGGTGGTGTACACGCGGGTGCACACGCCGCGACGCTGCGGGCTCTCTTTCAGAGCCGCGGTCTTGGTCTTCGACGGCTTGTCGTGGCGGCCCTTGCGGACCAGCTGGTTAATGGTTGGCACTGAGGCCCTTCCTTGGTTGGCAGTCTTCTTCGTTGCGGTTTGTGCTCCGGGCAGGATCCGCGAACCGAGGTCCACGGTTACTCCGCAACTCGCCCCACCGGCACATAAGTGCTGGTCAGTACATGTATCGCTACCCCGAGGTCGGGCGTGTTGCCGATCCTCGCATTAGCGCCTGTCAGCGCTGCGCGTCCTCCGCGGAGTCTCCTCCGAGCATGCGGGTGGGCACGCAGACTGGCCCAGCATGTGCCGGGCACCGCCGATTCACTCTACCGATCCGATTTGCACAGGTCAAAAAGCGCTCACCCAGCGCAAACAAGAGGCAGACCCACGATGACCACAACCCGCCCCTCTCCGCCCGCCAAGCCACCCCCTCCGCCCGCCAAGCCACCCCCTCGCTGGTTGAGGTGCGACGAGCCGCAAGGCGAGGAGCCTCGAAACCCGGTGACCCGACAGTGTCCGCAACCACCACAGATACCCTCGACCTCATGCGCGTGGCGACCTGGAATGTGAACTCGGTGAAGCAACGGATCCCCCGTCTCCTGCCCTGGCTCGACCAGCGGCAGCCGGACGTCGTCTGCCTGCAGGAGACCAAGCTCTCCGACGACGCCTTCCACGACGTTCTCGGCGCCGACCTGGCCGAACGCGGCTACGAGATCGCCCACAACGGCCAGGGTCAGTGGAACGGGGTGGCGCTGCTGAGCCGCGTCGGCCTCGACGACGTGCAGCACGGTTTCGCCGACGTCCCCGAGTACGACGGCAAAGTGGAGGCGCGTGCGGTGTCGGCGGTGTGCGGCGGCGTCCGCGTCTATTCGCTGTACGTGCCCAACGGCCGCGAGCCCGACTCGCCGCACTACATCTACAAACTCGACTGGCTGGCCAAGCTCGGTGCGTCCATCGCCGACCCGGCGTCGACGATGCTGTGCGGCGATATCAACATCGCACCCACCGACGCCGACGTCTACGACCCGGCCTCGTTCGACGGCCACACCCACGTGACGGCTCCCGAACGCGACGCCCTCGCCGCGCTCGAAGCGCTCGGCCTGACCGATGTGGTGCGGCGCCGCTGGCCCGGCGAACGGGTGTACAGCTACTGGGATTACCGGGCGGGCATGTTCCACAAGGACCTCGGCATGCGGATTGACCTGATCCTGGCCGGCAGTGATCCGGCCGAACGCACCAAGGCCGCCTGGGTCGACAGGCTGGCGCGCAAGGGCACCAAACCCAGTGACCACGCCCCCGTCATCGCCGACCTCGACACCGCCCCCGACGGTGACGTCGGCCCGATGGTCCCGCCGCCGTCCAATCCGGCCAAACGCGGCGGCAAGAAGGTTCCGCTGCCCCAGTCACAGGACAAGTGATGGCGAAGCTCGCCCGGACGAACCCCGCCCTGGCCAAGGCGATCAAGCCGGCCGCGACCAGGGTGGCCGGCGTCTACGGTGGCGCGGTAGGTCTGCTTCTCGGCGCCGCCCGCCGCACCGGTCTCCGGCGCCTGCCGGGGCCGCCGTCGACGACCGGCCTGCTGGTCGGCGCCAACGTCCTGGCGCTGACGTTCTGGCTCGGCCCGATCGGGCTCGCGGCGTCGGTGTTCGCCGGCCTGACCGCCGCCGCGATCACCGCGCTGACGGTCCGGTCCCGGCCCCTCAACGCGTACGAACGCGCCATCGCCGTCCAGGTGTTCGGCGAAGCTGCCTGGCTCGACGATGTGCACCTGACGACGATGTCGGTGCAGCACGGCCGGGCCTTCGCGTTCCCCGGCGCGGACGGCCGCACCTATCTCAACCTGGGCGCCAAGGGTTTTCACGCTCCGCTCGACGGCAATCGCCTCTACCCGGCGATCGGCCAGATCCTCGTCCACGAACTCACCCACGCCTGGCAGATCGAGCACTCGAAGTCGTTGGCCGCGTTCCTGTCTCACGCCGCCGAGGTCCAGCTCCGCAACGAACTCGGCGAACGCGTTTACGACATCGGTTCCGCCCCGGTCGTCTGGTCCGAGTGCAATCTCGAACAGCAGGCCACCGCCGTCGACCGCTGGTACGCCGGCCGCCGCTCGCCCACCAACCGCCAGCTGGATCCCGAAGCCACCGACGCCACCACCATCACCAACGCCCTGCACCGCAACCTGTGAGCGTTCCTGTCCGAGACGTCGACATATCTAAACCTTGCGCAGCATTCGCCGCGAATCGGGAACCGTCATTGCCGGAATCGTTCCAGCAGGTCGTTCAGGTCAACGGGTTCAGGCACGTTGCCCGGAGCGTGCCGCACGGGTCGGTTCAACATGACCGAGACGCCCAGGGCGTCCGCGACGCGCATCACCATGTCAAGCGGCGCCGAGGGCTTGTCGCCCATCTCGAAGGCGTTGAGCCACTGCCGGCCGACGCCCGCGATCTCGGCCAGCGCCAACTGACTCGTCCCCTGCTCCAGACGTTCCGCACGCAGCGCGGGGCCGAGGTCGGAGGACCTGGACACCTCGACTGTCGTCATTCGACGACAGTACCACTTGTCGCCGTATGACGACAGGCGTCGTGGCCACATCGGTCCGGTGCAGCTGACTGGCGCGGTCGTCGTCTGACCGTACGAATTGGCGTCGCCACCCGTGGCACAGGGCGTTGCCATGTCGATAGCGTGACGGCCATGTTCACCGCTGCGCAGCTCTGGCCCGTTCCGTCGGCGGATACCACCGAGGTGGCGGGGGTCGCGCTTCCGCCCGGACAGCAGGTCATCGCGCGCGAGGCCGACAAGCCGGCTCCGGTGGCCTGGATCTCCAACGACATTCTCGACGCCGATACCCTCACCGACCACGTCCGTGCTCTGGCGGCGGTGTACCCGACGACGGGCCTGTGGCCGCTGCGCGCCGAACTCTATCGAGACTCGCTGCAACGCCCGTGGTTCGACGGCGAACTCGGCGGTCTCGACACCCGCACCGTCGACGCCGCCGGGATCCTCGCCGGCCGCCCCGCCCCGGAGTACACCTCACCGGCCGATCCCGTTCCGGGACAATCGCTGTCGTCGGCGATGCTGAACGTCACACAACCCGGCGGACTCCTGCTGGTGCCCACGCACCGGCCGGCCGACGTCCCCAAGGTTCTCGGCTGGCTCGGCGGCTGCAACTACGACATCCTGGGCGAGTCCGCCTCAGCAGTGCTGCGCTCATGGGAGGACCGATTCGGCACCACGATCACCGGCATCGGCTTCGACACCATGTCCGTGCAATTCGCCCGGACCCCCGAGACCAGCGATCAGCTCCGGCGCCTGGCCTTCGAAGTATTCGCCTTCTGCCCCGACCTCGACGAGGCGGAACCCGACGACCTCGCCGAATTCATCAGCGACGAGCACGCCCTCGGATTCTGGTGGGACTGATCGTCCCGTTCATTTCGGACGACGACTCGGCCGCCGCTTCCACGAGTTGCGGTCTGATCCGGATCCCGGAGCGGACCGCAACCGGTTCACCGAAAGTCCGCCGATGTCGACGAGACGTTCACTCCCCCAACGCCGACCGCACCAGCTCGATGTAGGTGGCGACCACCTGGGCGCGGCGTTTCGAGTCGTCGGAGAGGGTGTCGGCCAGGCCGAGGCCGCGGGCGAGGTCGAGGGTGAGCTGGGCGATGCGGTGGATCCGCTGGTCGTCGTCCGAGGGCCCGAGGGCCTGCACGGTCATCCGGTGCGCGGCGCGGGCGAACTTCGCTTCGAGCGGCAGGATCAGTTCGCGCAGCGCCGGGTCGGAGGCGGCGGCCGCCCACACCTGTAGGGCGGCCTTGAATTCCTTGCCCGTGTAGATGGCTACGGCGCGATCGACGACGGCGGCGATGCGGTCGCCGGCCGGCTCGGTGGCGGTGGTTTCCGAGGTGACCGCGGTGAGGTCGGCGAAGATCTGTTCCAGGGTGGCGGTGACCAGGGCTCCGCGGGTCGGGAAATGATGCTGGGCGGCGCCGCGCGACACCCCGGCACGAGCGGCGACGGTGGCGACGGTCGCCGCCGCCCAACCCTGTTCGGCGAGCACGTCGACGGCCGCACGCAGCAACCCTTCCCGGGTGATGCGTGAACGTTCTTGCTGCGGAATGCGTTCGGTCACGTCAGGTCCCAGGCCGGATTACGTCTCGACAGGAACGCGGTCATTCCCTCGCGAGCATCGTCGGTGCCGAATAGCGCGGCCGATTCGTCGGCACGCCGGGCCGCCTTGTCGGTGAAGGAGGCCAGCACGCTTTCGGTGGTCAGGGCTTTCGACGCCGCCAGCCCTTGCGGCGATGCCTTGCGAATGCCGGTCAACACCTCGCCCATCAGTGCGTCGACACCTTCCCCGTTGTCGGCGGACGCGGTGAGCAGGCCGATGTCGACGGCCTGCTCCGGTCCGAACTTCTCTCCGGTGAGAAAGTAGCGCGACGCCGCCCGCGACGAAAGCCGGGGCAGCACGGTGAGCGAGATGACGGCGGGCGCCAGGCCGAGCCGCGATTCGGTGAGCGCGAAAGTGCAGGCCGGGCCGCCGATCGCGATGTCGGCGGCGGCGACGATCCCGAATCCACCTGCCCGCACGTGGCCGTCGATCCGGGCGATCACCGGTTTGGGCAGTACCAGGATGGAGCGCATCAGCTCGATCATGGCCCCGGTCCCCTGCGCCGACGCCTCCTCGGGTGTCGCGCCCGACGCCAGCGCCTCACTCAGATCGGCTCCGGCGCAGAAGGTTCCGCCGGTGTGCGTGAGCACCACCGCCCGCACCCCGTCGTTCTCGGCCGCCTCGGCCAGTCCCGCACCCAGCTGCGCCACCAGCGTGGTACTCAGCGCGTTCCGGTTCTTCGGCGAATCCAGCGTCAGCGTCAGTACTCCCGCGTCGACGTCCCGCCGCACCAGTGTCTCGGTCACCGTCATCTCCTTCTCGTGGTTACCAACACTGTCGGCTCACCGGGTTTCGAGGCTCCTCGCCCAGCGGCTCGTCACACCTACGCGCTGGTTGAGGTGTGAGGAGCGCTAGCGACGAGCCTCGAAACCCCGTGAGCCAACGATGTTCTCAGTACGACTTCGGCAGCCCAAGACTCGCCTGCGCCACGAAGTTCAGCACCATCTCGCGGCTCACCGGGGCGATCCGCGTGACCCGGGCCAGCCCGAGCGCCGACGCCAGCCCGTATTCGACGGTCAGACCGTTGCCACCGAGCGAATGCACCGCCTGGTCGACGGTTTTCACGCACGCCTCACCGGCCGCGTACTTGGCCATATTGGCGGCTTCGGCGGCACCCCAATCGTCGCCGGAGTCGTACAGGACAGCAGCCTTCTGCATCATCAGCTTGGCCAGCTCGATGTCGATCTTGCACTGCGCCAGCGGATGCGAGATCGCCTGATGGGTGGCAATGGGCGCCTTCCACACCGTCCGGTCCTTCACATAGTCGACGGCCTTGCCGAGCGCGTACCGGGCCATCCCCACCCCCGTCGCCGCGGCCATGATCCGTTCGGGGTTGAGTCCGGCGAACAGTTGCGCCAGCCCCGCATCCTCGTCGCCGATCAATGCGTCGGCGGGCAGCCGCACGTCGTCGAAGAACAGTTGGAATTGTTTTTCCGGGTTGACCA
The DNA here is from genome assembly GCF_000241345.1 of Gordonia amarae NBRC 15530. Lineage (GTDB taxonomy): Bacteria > Actinomycetota > Actinomycetes > Mycobacteriales > Mycobacteriaceae > Gordonia > Gordonia amarae. The sequence goes on along the minus strand of NZ_BAED01000080.1, from coordinate 8,404 downwards.
GTTCCATGTCGATCATGGTGCGGCTGAATCCGGGTGCGTCGGTGGGCACCACGAACAGTGCCGGTTTGAGTTTGCCGGTCTTGGAGTCCTCGGTGCGGGCGACGATGAGTACCGAATCCGCCTGGTCCACACCGGAGATGAACACCTTCTGCCCGCTGAGCAGCCAGTCGGACCCGTCACGCCGGGCGGTGGTGGTGATGTTGTGCGAATTGGATCCGGCGTCGGGTTCGGTGATGCCGAAAGCCATCACGTACGACCCGTCGGCCAGCCCGGGCACCCAGCGCTGCTTCTGTTCGTCGGTGCCGTAGCGGACGATGATGTTGCCGCAGATCGCGGGCGAGACCACCAACATCAGCAGTCCGGTTCCGGCTGCGGCGATCTCCTCCATGACGATCGACAGTTCGTACATCCCGGCCCCGCCGCCGCCGAATTCCTCCGGCAGGTTGACCCCGATGAAGCCGAGTTTGCCTGCCTCTTGCCATAGTTCGTCGGTCTTGCGGCCTTCCTTGGCGCAGGTGCGGAAGTACTCCTGACCGTACTTGGCAGCGAGCGCGGCCACGGCCTTGCGCAGTTCGCGGCGTTCGTCGGTTTCGGTGAAAGCGGTCATGCCTGCGCCCCTTCTTCGGTGATGACGGCGAGGACGTCGCCGACGGAAAGTTGTTGTCCTTCAGTGACTGCCAGCGTCTCGACGACGCCGTCGGCGGGTGCGCTGATGGTGTGTTCCATCTTCATCGCCTCCAGCCAGATGAGCGGCTGCCCCGCGGTCACCCGATCGCCCTCGGCGACGGCAATCCTGATCACCGACCCCGGCATCGGCGCCAGCAGCGAACCGGGCTTCTGCACGGCCGAAGGATCGATGAACCGCGGCACGGCCCGCAGTGCCACAGCGATTCCCGGTCCGTCCACATACACGGAGTCGCCGTACTGCACGACGCTCAGGGCCCGCAACACCCCGTCCACATCGAGGCTCACCACGTAACCATCGCCCTGGGCCGAACCCCTTCGCCGGTTGAGGTGTGAGGAGCGCAAGCGACGAGCCTCGAAACCCGGTGACCCGATATCGCCGCCTTCCCGCACGTCGACGACCCGCACCCGCGGGTGATCGGGGAGTTCGTACCCGTGGCGGGCCGGCCGGTACCGCACGATGATCTCGTCTGAGTCCGAACCACCCACGGCCGCATACTTCTTGGTCTGATATCCCGATGCCAGATTGCGCCACCCACCGGGCACCCCACCCTGCACCGGCGCCGACGCCCTGTTCGCCGCCGCATCGGCCAACGCGGCGGCGAGCGCCGCGAGCCGCACCTCGTCGTCACCGGCCGCCGGTGCGACCAGCGCCGCATATCCAGCTGCGGACGAGTCGAGGAATCCGGTGTCGGTCCGCCCGTCGAGAAAGTTCTTGTCCCGCAGAATGTTCACCAGCAGGTCGCGGTTGGTGACCGGCCCGTGCAGCGTCGCATCCGAGAGCGCACGCGCGAGCATGGCCGCGGCCCTTCGCCGGTCGGGCGCCCACGAGATCACCTTCGCCAGCATCGGATCGTAGAAGGTGGAGATCTGCGATCCCGAGTCGATTCCGGCGTCGACACGGACACCGGGCCGCGTCAGACCGGAGAACACAGCGTCGGAACGGATGTCGACGGCGTGCACCGTCCCCGACTGCGGCTGCCAGTCGGCGGCCGGGTCCTCGGCGTACAGCCGCACCTCGATGGCATGACCGGAACTCGCCGGTTCTTCGCCGTCGAGGGCCTCACCGTCGGCGATGCGCAGTTGCCATTCCACCAGGTCGGTGCCGGTGGTCAGTTCGGTGACCGGATGTTCCACCTGCAGCCGGGTATTGGTTTCCAGGAAGTAGAACCGGCCCTGTTCGTCGGCAAGGAATTCGACGGTTCCGGCCCCCACGTAGTCGATGGCTTTGGCCGCATCGCGGGCGGCAGCGTAGAGCCGGTCCCTCAGGTCACCACCTACCCGGTCGACGAGCGGTGCCGGTGCCTCCTCCACCACCTTCTGGTGCCGCCGCTGAATGGAGCAGTCGCGTTCGCCGACGGCCCACACCGCTCCGTACGTGTCGGCGAGGACCTGGACCTCGATGTGATGTCCGCGTTCGACATACGGTTCGCAGAACACCGTCGGATCACCGAACGCCGACTGCGCCTCCCGCGCCGCCGCCTCCACCTGCGCCGGGAGGTCGGCGAGGTCCCGCACGATCCGCATGCCCCGGCCACCACCACCGGCGGACGCCTTGATCAGCAGCGGAAGATCGGCTTCGGTCGCCGACGCCGGGTCGATCGACCCGAGTACCGGAACCCCCGCCCGGTCCATGAGTGCTTTCGCGTTGACCTTGGCGCCCATCGCCTCGATGGCGGCGGGCGGCGGCCCGATCCACACCAGCCCGGCGTCGATCACGGCCTGCGCGAATGCGGCGTTCTCGGAGAGGAATCCGTAGCCCGGGTGAATCGCGTCGGCACCGGCGGCGATGGCGGCGGCGATGATCGCCTCACCGCGCAGATAGGTCTCGGCGGAGGTCTCTCCCGGCAACCGGACGGCGACGTCGGCGGCCCGCACGTGTGGCATGCCGGCGTCGGGGTCGGAGAACACGGCGACCGTCGACAATCCCATCCGTCGGCAGGTGGCGAACACCCGGCAGGCGATCTCGCCACGATTGGCGACCAGCACAGAAATTATGCTCATGAATGAAGTCCCCTCACATCCGGAAGACGCCGAAGTTGCTGGTGCCCTTGACCTCTGCCGTGTCGATTGCCGACAGGCACAGCCCGAGCACCGTTCTGGTGTCGCGTGGGTCGATCACACCGTCGTCGTAGAGCATTCCCGACAGGAACGTCGGCACCGATTCGAGTTCGATCTGCGCCTCGATCATGGCGCGCAGCCCGGCGTCGGCCTGCTCGTCCACCACCCCGCCGCGGGCCTCGGTGGCGGCGCGGGACACGATGGAGATCACGCCGGCGAGCTGCGCGGCGCCCATCACCGCCGATTTGGCACTGGGCCAGGCGAACAGGAACCGCGGATCGTAGGCGCGCCCGCACATTCCGTAATGTCCGGCGCCGTAGCTGGCACCCATCAGGACCGAGATGTGCGGCACCGTCGAGTTCGACACCGCGTTGATCATCGCCGACCCGTGTTTGATGATGCCGCCCTGCTCGTATTCCTTGCCCACCATGTAGCCGGTGGTGTTGTGCAGGAACAGCAGTGGGGTGTCGCTGCGGTTGGCGAGCTGGATGAACTGGGTGGCCTTCTGCGATTCGGCGCTGAACAGCACACCCTGCGCGTTCGCCAGAATCCCCACCGGATAGCCGTGGATACGGGCCCAGCCGGTGCAGAGCGACGACCCGTATTCGGGTTTGAATTCGTCGAAGTCGCTGTCGTCGACGATTCGGGCGATCACGTCCCGTGGGTTGAATGGGATCTTCAGGTCCGGCGGCACGATACCAACGAGTTCCTCGGCGTCGTACCGTGGTTCGATGACCGGTGCCACCGGGCCGGGCCCCTTCTTGTGCCAGTTGAGGCGGGCCACAATACGCCGGCCGAGGCGGATACAGTCCTGTTCGTCGGCGGCGTAGTAGTCGGCCAGACCCGACGTGCGGGCGTGCATCTGCGCGCCGCCGAGCGATTCGTCGTCGCTTTCCTCACCGGTGGCCATCTTCACCAGCGGCGGACCGCCGAGGAACACCTTCGACTGATTCTCGATCATCACCGTGTGATCGCTCAGACCCGGCACGTAGGCACCGCCGGCGGTAGAATTGCCGAACACGAGTGCGATGGTGGGGATTCCGGCCGCCGACAGCCGGGTCAGATCCCGGAACATCCGGCCGCCCGGGATGAACACCTCTTTCTGGGTGGGCAGGTCGGCGCCGCCCGACTCCACCAGCGACACCACCGGCAGCCGGTTCTCCAGAGCTATGTCGTTGCCGCGCAGGATCTTCCGCAGGGTCCACGGGTTGGAGGTGCCGCCCTTGACGGTGGGGTCGTTGGCGCTGATCAGGCATTCGACGCCCTCGATCACGCCGATCCCCATCACCACCGACGCGCCCACCGGGAACTGCGAGCCGTGCGCGGCGAGCGGGCACAGTTCCAGGAACGCGGTGTCGGGATCGATGAGCATCTCGATCCGTTCACGGGCGAGCATCTTGCCGCGCTTGCGGTGCCGTTCCACGTATTTCTCGCCACCGCCGGCCAGGACCTTGTCGAATTCGGCCGACAATTCGCCAAGCTTCTCGGTCATCGACTCGCTGTTGCGGGCGAAGTCGTCTCCTGCGACATCCACCGTCGAACGTAGTGCCGTCATCGCTGATACCCCAATCGTTTTGCCGCGAGCGCGGTGAGGATTTCGGTGGTGCCGCCGCCGATGCCGATGATCCGCATGTCGCGGTACTGGCGTTCCACCTCGGTTCCCGTCATGTAGCCGAGCCCGCCGAACAACTGCACCGCCTGGTTGGCCACCCATTCACCGGCCTCGACGGCGGTGTTCTTGGCGAAGCAGACCTCGGCGAGCAGGTCGTCGGAGGCATGCCCGCCGGTCTGCCCGGCCTCGACGGCCGTTTTCCGTTCGACGACGGCGCGGGTGTAGGTGCGGGCGATGTCGACGCGGCGGGCCATGTCGGCGAGGGTGTTCTGCACCGACTGCCGTGAGATGAGCGGTTTGCCGAACGTCTCCCGGTCCCGCGTCCACTGCAGGGTCAGGTCGAGGCAGCGCTGGGCGCTGGCGTAGGCCTGCACCGCGAGCGCGGATCGTTCGGTGACGAAGGCCTGCGCGATCTGCGCGAATCCCGAATTCTCCGGTCCCACCAGATTCGCCACCGGCACCCGCACGTCGACGTACGACAGTTCGCCGGTATCAGAGCTGCGCCAGCCCATCTTGTCGAGCCTGCGGGTGACGCTGAATCCGGGGGTGTCGGTGTCGATGACGAGCAGCGACACCCCGGCCGCGCCCGGACCGCCGGTGCGGACGGCGGTGACGATGAAGTCGGCGCGGGTCGCGGAGGTGATGTAGGCCTTGGAGCCGTTGACGATGTAGTGGTCACCGTCGCGGATGGCGCTGGTGCGCAGGTGTCCGACGTCGCTGCCGCCGCCCGGTTCGGTGATCGCGAGGCTGCCGATCAGCTCACCGGCCAGGGTGGGCCGCACCCAGCGGTCGATCTGCGCCGGATCTCCGGCGGCGATCATATGCGGCAACGCGATCCCGTGCGTGAACAGCGACGCGTACACACCGCCCGCGGCTCCGGCGTAGTGAAATTCTTCGCCGACGACGGTGGTGTCGAGCAGGTCTCCGCCCGAGCCGCCGACCTCCTCGGGAATCCCGATCCCCAGCAGTCCGAGTTCGGCCGCCGCACGGTGCAGCGACCGCGGCAGTTCCCCGTCGCGTTCCCACTGATCCTGATGCGGCAGCACATGTTTACCCACGAAGTCACGGACGGTCTCCCGCAGCGCGAGCCGCTCCGGGGTATCCCACACCGCACTACCTATCGGCACCGCATTCCTCCTTTTGCCAACCGTCCAGATCGCTCGGTGACAGGACATCGTTCTCTCACCGGATTTCGAGGCTCGGCCGCCGGGCGGCCTCGCACCTCAATCAACAAGGGGGTCCGCTCCCCGAAAACCACCCGTCGCCGCTGGTTGAGGTGCGACGAGCCGCTAGGCGAGGAGCCTCGAAACCCGGCGAGCCGACGATGTCCTCAACCATCGACTCCACCCAGGAACCGTTCGGGCACATCGACATTCCGCGAACGTAGCCACTCCCCGAGCCCCTTGGCCTGCGGATCGAAGCGGACGTTGTCGGCCACACCCCGCCCGAGGATCCCCTCGATGACGAAGTTGATCGCGAGGAGGTTGGGCAGCGGGTACCGGTGCACGGTCAGCTCCGCGACCTCCGGCAACAACGACCGCAGCAAATCGACGTCAAGGGTGGCGTTGAGCCAGTCGAATTGATCCCGATCCCGCACCCACACACCGATGTTCGCGCTGCCACCCTTGTCTCCGGAGCGCGCCCCGGCAATAAGCCCGAGCGGCACCGACCGTGTCGGACCCCAATCCCGCGCCACCACAGCCACTTCGGTCGGTTCGTCGGCGGCGGGCCGCCCCCGCAGCGGGCTCGGATCGATGCGCTGTACCACCCCCGACGGGAACGCCACCCGATGCTCCACCTCGGCCGCGTCGACATATCCGGGCTCGAAAACCCCGTACGGCGAACCATTTCCGGGTGGTGCGGTCATGGTGAATCCGGGGTAGCTCGCCAACGCCAGCTCGACGGCGGTCGAGGTGAACGTCCGCCCGACGATTGACGGGTCGGTGTCCCGCACGACGCACCGCAGCAACGCACTGGCCTGTTCCTCGGTGGCGGCGTCGGGCCGGTCGAGCCGCGACAGCGTCCACTCCATCGATTCGGGACGCGTGGGCAGCGCCGCCTCGAACTGTTCGGTGAACAGCGCCGCCTTGGCGTCCACGTCGAGACCGGTGAGCACCACATTGATCTCGTTGCGCAGTCCGGCAAGGTAGTTGAGCGACACCTTGACCGTCGACGGCGGTGCCTCGCCGCGCACCCCGCTCACCGATACCCGGTCCGGCCCCACCTGCGCGAGTTCGATGGTGTCGAGGCGGGTGGTCACGTCGGGTCCGAGGTACCGCGGCCCGCCGATCTCGTACAGCAGTTGCGCGGTCACCGTTCCCACGGTGACCGCACCGTCGGTGCCGTCGTGTTTGGTGATCACCGACGATCCGTCAGCGGCGATCTCGGCGATCGGGAATCCGATGCGGGTCATCGCCGGGATCTCGGTGAAGAACGCGTAGTTGCCGCCGGTGGCCTGGGCACCGCATTCGATGATGTGCCCGGCGACGGTCGCTCCGGCGAGTGCGTCGAGGTCGTCGTAGCCCCAACCGTGGGCGCTGGCGGCGGCGCCGATGGCCAGCGAGGCGTCGGTGACCCGGCCGGTGACCACCACATCGGCCCCGGCGTCGAGCGCCTCCTTGATCCCGAACGCCCCGAGATAGGCGTTGGCGGTCAAGGGATTTCCCAGCCCGAGCGCCTGTGCCCGCGGCAGCAGGTCGTCGCCGCAGACGAACCCGACGGACGCGTCGACGTCCAGCTTCTCGGCAAGCTCGCGCAGCGCGACGGCCAGCCCGTGCGGGTTGAGCCCGCCGGCGTTGACGACGATCTTCACACCGCGGTCGACGGCGAGGCCGAGCGAATCCTCCATCTGCCGCAGAAAGGTTTTCGCGTACCCCAGGTCAGGGTTCTTCAGCTTGTCGCGGCCGAGGATGAGCATGGTGAGCTCGGCCAGGTAGTCGCCGGTGAGATAGTCCAGCTCACCGCCTTCGAGCATCTCCCGGACCGCGGAGAACCTGTCGCCGTAGAAGCCCGACGCGTTGCCGACCCTGATCACCGCTCCACCTTTTCTTCGGTTGCCGAATCTTCTTGTGGTGCCCGCTTCCCGCCGGGAGGCCCGGCGAAGCACTGCGCGATCGTCACCCAGGTGCGAGCGTCGTCGCCGGTCACCTCCAGCGCCAGATCCTCCGGCGCCCGCCGCTGCGTGATGAGCATGCAGAAGTCGATGGCGCTGCCGCGCACCGTATTCGGTGAACCCTCCGGACCCCAGGTCCACAGGTCACCCGACGGTGCGGTCAGTTCGATGCGGAATTCACCGGCCGGCGGTTCGAGCTGGTTGACCAGGTACGCGAAGTTGCGGGTCCGTACCCCGAGATGCGCGATCGACTTGAGCCGGTCGGTCGGTTCGCGCTGCACACCAAGGGTTTCGGCGACGTCGAGGCCGTGTGCCCAGGTTTCCATGAGCCGGGCCGTGGCCATCGACGCCGCCGACATGGGCGGCCCGAACCACGGGATCTGCGTTCCGGACGGTACGGCCGCCAGCGCCTCGGACAGCTTCCGCCGCCACTGTCGCCACTGCCGGAGAATCTCGGCGGGTTCGTACCGGGCCATCGCCTCGGCCTCCGCGTCGACGAAGCCGAGCGGATCGGCCCAGGCGTCGGTGAGCACGGAGTTGAACGCCTCGGCGTCGGTGGCCGCGATGGTGGCCACCATGTCGGTCCAGCACAGATGCCCGATCTGGTGGGCGATGCTCCACCCCTCCGCCGGGGTGGGCCGCGCCCACTCCTCCGCCGGCAGGTCCGCCACGATCTCGTCCACCGATGCCGATTCGGCGTCCAGGTCCGCTATCAGCTGCTCGATCAGCGCCATGTCTCCGACGATCACACACCGGTTCAAAAAAAGCAAGCACGCACGCTTGTTTTGCTGGGCGACACTGTCGTCTCACGAGGTTTCGAGGCTCATCGCCTAGCGGCTCTTCGCACCTCAACCAGCGGGAAACCACCCCCACCGCCGGTTGAGGTGCGAGAAGCACAAGCCACCCAACCCGGCAACCCCCTCGCCGGTTGAGGT
>NZ_BAED01000081.1 GCF_000241345.1 Gordonia amarae NBRC 15530 | reverse complement strand
ACTGGCGTCCATGCGGACACTGCAGGACGTGGTGAATTCGGTGTCCTCGTTCGTGTCGGCGGGTCCGACGCCGACGGCACCTGTGGCCGCAGCCGCTCCGGCTCCCGCCGCGGCGCCCGGCAAGTCCGCCGCCGATGTGGTGCT
>NZ_BAED01000082.1 GCF_000241345.1 Gordonia amarae NBRC 15530 | reverse complement strand
CTGCAGGATGTCGTGAACTCCGTATCGTCGTTCGTGTCCGCCGCCCCCGCTCCCGCCGCACCGGCAGCAGCTGCCGCGCCTGCGTCCGCCGCACCGGGCAAGTCCGCTGCCGACGTCGTCCTCGAGATCGTGTCCGAGAAGACCGGCTACCCCGCGGACATGCTGGGGCTGGACATGGAGATGGAGGCCGAACTCGGTATCGACTCCATCAAGCAGGTCGAGATCCTGTCTGCGCTGCAGGCGCAGTACCCGGGCGCTCCCGAGATCCCCGGCTCCGAGCTGGCATCGATGCGCACTCTGCAGGACGTCGTGAACTCCGTCGCGGCCTTCGCCGCACCTGCTCCGGCAGCCGCGGCGCCTGCCGCTGCGGCCGCACCCGTGACCGCGGCTCAGCCATCCGGACCGGTGCAGTCGCCGAGCGAGGTCGTCCTC
>NZ_BAED01000083.1 GCF_000241345.1 Gordonia amarae NBRC 15530 | reverse complement strand
TCCGGCGGTTGAGGTGTGAGGAGCGTTAGCGACGAGCCTGGAAACCCGGTGAGACGACATTGTCCTCTCGCGGGGTTTCGAGGCTCGCGGGCTCGCACCTCAACCGGCAACGGGCGCACACCTCGACCCC